>JAEZUC010000079.1 GCA_023443515.1 Bacillota bacterium | reverse complement strand
TGTGCATTTGAGACATTTCCCTTATAGTTTTTGTCTGAATAAAGCCTGTAGCCTGCTATGGGCAGAATCATCAGAAATACCAGCAAAATACATATTGCCCCTATTTTTTTATTCATTTTAACCCCCAGAAACCCCACATAATTTTAGAAATAACCAAAAATAAAACAATATTCTATATATTTCTTATAATAAATATAAAGCATTTATAGTAACATTAACAACAAGTGTACCAAAATTTAATATTTTTTTAATACAATTCATTATAGGGTAAAATAGTTGCTATAGAGGACAACATTTTAGAAATTAAAATGAATAGATTTTTCATTTTAATTAATTAAGAAGTTAGGAATCATTTTTCTGAAATTGCCACCTCAATAATAGGGTTATTTGTTTGGCTTTCACAGTTTTTAAATTTATCAAAAGCCTCCTTATATTTTTTATCCATAATTTTAATAGATTCATCGTAATTAACTAGTTTTACTTCAAATGACTCTGGCTCTATTCTATAATTTATATGTAAATTGCTTTTGAAGTTATTTTCTAAATCACTCCTGATCCTACTAAAAATCATTTCAGCATCAGAGGGAACAGAACTTGCAAGTGCTTTATGCCTCTTAAAATCAACACTATTATTCTTTACAAAATCTTTTATATATTCTAACCAACCTTTTGCTAATTCGGCTTCTTCATCCTTTAAATATAAGCTATACACGGCACATTCATTAAAACCTGCTCCAAATATATTTTTATAATATATATCCATTCTAAGATTTAATGAACCTTCCAAAAGAGCATTTAGTATTTCATATTTTCTATCCAATATCATTGTATATATAATTGTGTCTTTTTCCATGTTTTTGTCGCTTATACAATATATTTGACTGCTTGATTGGGTAGTAACAGCTTCCTCTAATTCGTCAAAAACAAGACTAGAATATATAGCTACATTTAGTGCCGCACCATTACCTGCATTTATAAAGTTTGATTTGCAGTGAAATCTATATATTACATGTATTGAAGAAAAACCATCTTCTGGGCTTTTGTATGCATTAATTTTCTCAAGATAAATTTCTTCTATCTTAGGAACTGGCAAAGGTTGAACTTGCAGATTTACACTTTTATCCATAAGATTTAGTTGATTTTTCATCGAAGATAACTGTCCAATTGTTGTATACACATATCCAATTGTCAAAATCATAATTATCAGTGACGAAACGCTATTGTAATAAGTAATAACTTCATTAACTTTTGAGTTTGGCTTGATATATGAATATATAGTAATTGAAAAAATTAAGATAATTAATATAATTATTATTATTCTACTCTTGAAATTTCTCAGAAATTTCATCACTTTCCCTCCATTATTTACCTTTATTACTATTATTTTATTAAATATTTCATGAAGTGTAAATACCTATAACTATGATGAAATTAATGTTATTACAAATTTTGGGGTATGTATTGAAAATGTTGAATTAAAGAATTAAGGCTACTATCTACAAAAAACTAATCTTATGAGAATTACTATAAATTTATAGCATTTCACAGTAATGTTCTAGTTTTGATTATAATGACTTAACTCCAAAAATATAGTATAAAATCTTTTGAACTCTTAAAAGTAAAAAACCCCCGACTAGGTCGGGGGGAATAATTATTCAATGTTAATTTTATTTAACTATTAAGCCTTACCGTCGCAACCAAGAACGTTAACAATCTTGTTCTTTACAAGACCCTTTATAGCCTCTCTAGCTGGCTTTAAGTATTGTCTTGGATCGAAGTGTTCAGGATGTTCAGCAAAGTACTTTCTGATTGAACCTGTCATAGCAAGTCTTAAGTCTGAGTCAATGTTAATCTTACAAACTGCCATTTTAGCAGCCTGACGAAGCATTTCTTCAGGAATACCTATTGCATCAGGCATTTTTCCGCCGTTACTGTTGACCATTTCAACAAACTCAGGAATAACTGATGATGCACCGTGGAGAACTATTGGGAAGTTAGGAAGTCTCTTTTCAATTTCTTCAAGTATGTCAAATCTGAGCTGTGGTTTCTGTCCAGGCTTGAATTTGAAAGCACCATGGCTTGTACCAATTGCGATTGCCAATGAATCAACACCGGTCTTTGTAACGAATTCTTCAACTTCAGCAGGGTTTGTAAATGCTGCGTCAGCATCTGATACGTTAACTGCATCTTCGATACCAGCAAGTCTACCCAATTCAGCTTCAACAACAACTCCTCTTGGGTGAGCATATTCAACAACCTGTTTTGCAAGTGCGATGTTATCTTCGAATGAGTGGTGTGAACCGTCTATCATAACGGAAGTAAATCCGCCGTCGATACATGATTTACAAAGCTCAAAAGTGTCACCGTGGTCGAGGTGGAGACAGATTGGCAAACCTGTTTCAATAATGGCTGCCTCAACTAATTTCATAAGGTAAGTATGGTTTGCATACTTTCTTGCTCCGGCAGATACTTGAAGAATAAGAGGAGCATTTACTTCTTTTGCAGCTTCAGTTATTCCTTGAACGATTTCCATGTTATTAACATTGAAAGCTCCTATTGCATAGCCGCCTTCATACGCTTTTTTAAACATTTCGGTAGAAGTTACTAATGGCATATTTATGCACTCCTTTATAAGTAATAATTTTACCTTTATATTATATATTGTTTATCCAATTTTTATCAGATAACAATAAGGTAATTCTAATATTAACCAACATAAAAACTCACCGTTATTATTTTATGCAATATTATCTTTAAAATCAAGGGATATTTTGATATTTATTTGACAAACCTACGTAAAGTAGAATTGCATTTTACAACTTGTTATGCTATATTTTAATTTGATTGCGGATTGTAATATCAGTCCTTTTGAAGAAAGGTCTGGTAAGAGCAACGTATATATTATACTTAATATAAATATCAGGAGGTATATAAAATGACTGTTTTAAAAGGCGCCGCTATTTTCGGACAATCAGGTGGACCAACATCAGTAATTAATGCCAGTGCTTGCGGAGTATTTCAGGAAGCATTAAAGCAAGATGCAATAACAGCTGTATATGGTGCAGCCCACGGTATCAAAGGTATTCTCGATGAAAAATTCTATGACATGAGCAAAGAAGATGCTTATGAACTTGACCTATTAAAGACTACTCCTTCTTCAGCTCTCGGTTCCGTTCGTTACAAGCTAAAATCAGTAGAAGAAGACGAAACAGATTACAAGAGACTTGTTGAAGTTTTCAAGAAATATGATATCAGATATTTCTTCTATAACGGCGGAAATGATTCAATGGATACTTGCAACAAGGTTAGCAAGTATATGCAGAAGGTTGGCTACGAGTGCAGAGTAATGGGTGTTCCAAAGACTATTGACAATGACCTTTTCGGAACAGACCACTGCCCGGGATTTTCAAGTGCAGCTAAGTACATCGCTACATCAACTATGGAAGTTTATCATGATGCAAGAGTTTACAATACAGGTATGATTACAATACTTGAAGTAATGGGAAGAAACGCAGGCTGGCTTACAGCTGCAACTGCTCTTGCTGCTTACAAGGGTGCAGGTCCTGACTTGATATACCTCCCAGAAATCGACTTCGATATGGATCAGTTCCTAGCTGACTGTACTAGAATTTACAAGGAAAACGGAAACTGTATTGTTGCTGTTTCAGAAGGTATCAAAGACAAAAACGGTAAATACATTTCAGAATACGGCTCAAACCTTGCTGATCAGAAAGACTCCTTCGGTCATGCACAGTTAGGCGGACTTGCTGCTACTCTGGCTGCAATTGTTAAGGAAAAAACCGGAGCTAAGGTTCGTGGAATCGAATTCAGCCTTCTCCAAAGATGTGCTGCTCACTGCGGTTCTGCAAGCGACGTAAACGAATCCTACATGTCAGGTCAAATGGCAGTAAGATATGCTGTTGAAGGTATGACTGACAAAATGGTTGGTTTCAAGAGAGCTGAAGGAAGCGAATACAAATGCGAAATTCAGTTGCTAGATTTGAACGATGTTGCAAATACTGAAAAGAAGATTCCTAGAGAATGGATTAACGAAGCAGGAAATGGCTTAAAGCAAGAGTTTATTGACTACGCTTTACCATTAATCCAGGGCGAATCCGCTCCTCCTAAGGAAGATGGTCTTCCTAGATTTGCAAAGCTTAAAAAAGTTCTTGCAACAAAATAATATAACTTACAATCATGACAAGCCAGCGCCTAAAGACGCTGGCTTTCATTTTTACATTAGTAATCCCGCCGATTCCTGAGAACCAGCAAATATATAATTTATCAATAAATTCACCTCTTGACATATCCGTAAAATATTTTATACTAAAAGTATAAGAACATTTAACTGAACGAACTGTCATACAACTGGCGGAAGTGGAGATTACCACATGGGAGTATGACTTTTAAAGCCGGCCGCCTGGGCACATAACTGCCCAGGCGGCATTTATTTTGTTGTTTTCAAAAACATGCAAAACAAATGTTTCCCGGGGAGAAATTTTCCGAGGGGGTACTAATATGAATCTAAACATTTCTGATTTTAAACCGGGTAAATGGCAAAATTCAATTGACGTACAAGACTTTATTCAGAAAAACTACACTCCATATGACGGCAATGAGGGTTTTCTTTGTGGTATAACTGCCAAAACCAGACAGCTCTGGGAAACCTGTAAAAGTCTTTTAGTTGAAGAACATCTAAACGGCGGAATTCTTGATATCGACACAGAAACCGTAGCAAGTATAACCAGTCACAAGCCAGGCTTTATAGACGAGAAGTACGAATTAATAAAGGGTCTTCAAACAGATTCACCCCTGAAAAGAGCCTTTCTTGCTAAAACCGGCTATAGAATGGCTAAACAGGCCTGCCAGCAATTTGACACTGCGCCTTCTCCCGAGATTGACAAAACTTTCAGTAAAAGCATTAAAACGCATAATGATGGCGTTTTCAGCGCATATACCGATGAAATGCGCAAGGCCAGAAAATGCGGAATTATAACGGGACTACCCGATGCTTACGGTAGAGGTCGCATAATAGGCGATTACAGAAGAGTTGCCCTTTACGGCACGGAATTTTTAATAAATCAGAAGCAAATAGATCTGGATAGTCTTGGAGGCACCATGACTGATGGCGTCATAAGACTCAGGGAAGAACTTCACGATCAGATTTCCGCACTTAATGATCTCGCTGTTCTTGGAAGCTCCTATGGTTTTAACCTAAAACGACCTGCAAGTAATGCTTTTGAAGCTGTTCAATGGACATATCTGGCATTTTTAGGTGCCTTAAAAGAAACCAATGGAGCAGCAAATTCTTTAGGCAGACTCAATGTATTTTTTGATATATTTATTGAACGTGATATAAATAATGGTACCATGACAGAAACAGACGCACAGGAGCTGATTGACCAGTTTGTAATAAAGCTTAGATTTATAAGGCACTTGCGCACCAAGGAGTACAATGAACTCTTTGCAGGAGACCCTGTTTGGCTGACTGAATCCCTTGGCGGAATGAGCGGTGACGGAAGACACATGGTTTCCAAAACCTCCTATAGATTCCTTCAGACTTTAAAGAATCTGGGAGCCGCGCCTGAACCGAACCTTACTATTCTATGGTCTGTGAAGTTACCTGAAAATTTCAAAAGGTTTTGTGCCAAAATGTCTATTGCAACAAGTGCAATTCAGTATGAAAACGATGATCTTATGCAGCCTCAGTTTGGAGATGATTATGGTATTTCCTGCTGTGTATCTGCTATGCGTCTTGGAAAGGACATGCAATTTTTTGGTGCCAGATGCAATCTTGCAAAACTTCTTCTATTATCCTTAAACGGAGGTCGTGACGAAATTAGCGGCGATCAGGTAGCACCTGAAATAAAACCTTATGATGGCGAATATCTTGAATACGAAAAGGTTATGGTAAACTTTCGCAAGTTACAGGATTGGCTTACAGGCTTATATGTTAATACAATGAACATAATACATTATATGCATGATAAGTATGCGTATGAACGTCTCATGATGGCTCTGCATGACACAGATGTCAACAGGCTTATGGCTTTTGGCATATCAGGATTATCAGTAATTGTGGACTCCTTGAGTGCCATTAAGCATACACGTGTTAGGGTTATAAGAGATGAACGTGGCATTATTACTGACTTTGAACAAGATGGCGCTTACCCCCAATACGGAAACAACGACGATAGAGCCGACGATATTGCAAAAGAAGTCGTTACAAGCTTCTATAACAGTCTGAAATCACATCCTACGTACCGTAATGCAAGGCATACTCTGTCAATCCTTACTATAACCTCAAACGTTGTTTACGGTAAAAAAACCGGCTCCACTCCTGACGGTCGTAAAAAAGGAGAACCCTTTGCACCGGGTGCTAACCCTATGCATAATAGAGATAAGTCCGGGATACTTGCTATGATGAACTCAGTAGCGAAGATACCTTATAGTGTGTGCAGTGACGGAATATCCCTTACCCTATCAGTAATCCCTAATGCTTTGGGTAAGGAATGTGATACTAAAATCTCAAATCTATCCGCTATGATTGACGGTTATGTTATGAGCGGTGGCCATCATATAAATGTAAACGTACTTGATAGGGAAACCCTGGAAAGTGCCATGAAGGAACCTATGAAATATAATCAGCTTACAGTCCGTGTTTCAGGGTATGCGGTGCATTTTATAAAGCTCACAAAAGCACAGCAATTGGAAGTAATCTCAAGGACATTTCATGAGGCAATGTAAAATTTATAATTAAAAGCCTTATCAATAAAAGCCATAAATTTGGTTTTTATTGATAAGGCTTAGTTTTTGACCTGCTATATTATTTCTGATTTCTCTTAAGGTTTTTCCTTTTAGTTACTGAATACCCAAAGTAACCCAAGGAGTTCCCAAGGGGATAGTACTCACCATGTGAATAACATATCAATTCCGCTTTCTTCAAATCCAGTTTACCCTTTTCATCCAGCAAAGTTTCTTCAACATTTGTAGCAACGACTTCGGCCAGAAACAAAACATGTGAACCCAGCTCTATGGACTGTTTTACTACACATTCCAAATTCAAGGGACATTCCTTTATAAGTGGAACCTGTACTTTTGAAGCAGTTTCGGTTGTCAACCCCATTGCTTCAAATTTGTCTATATCTCTGCCCGACTTAACACCGCAGTAATCAGTTGCGAAGGTAAGTTTTTTTGTAGGTAGATTTATTACAAATTCACCCTTCTCTTTTATAAGTTCATAGGAATACCGTTCTTTTCTTACAGATATTGAGACCATGGGAGGGTCAGAATTGATTGTCCCTGTCCATGCAAGGGTAATTATATTAGGCTTTCCTTCATTATCTGTACATGATACCATTACAACCGGTACAGGATTCAACATCGTAGATGGTTTCCAAACTTGTTTCGCCAAAATAGCAGCCTCCTTAAATTTCAAATCATAAAAATGTCAATATTAATATACTATGAGTTATTTTTTTATTTAATACCATAATAAGTCATCGGTTTGAGTTTAAATATCCCAAAACAAAAATTGCAGATGAATTCCAGTAGGTAGCAACCTCGTTTGTTGAAAAAGAATTAACATCATCTATGTAGCACTCTGCAGGAGATTTTCCTATGAGTTTGCTTTTTGCTACGTCGTCTTCTAACGCCGAGTCAGGCCCGCCTACCATTAATCCGGGAACAGGCTTTAATGCCAGATCAGCAGCCGACGGTCTGTGATGAGGCGTATTGACCTGCTTTGAGCCAAAACCCGTTATGTAGCTCTGGTTAAGTGTATTTCTACCCAACAGATAATGTGTACACTCTTCCGCTGCCTGAGTATATTTTTCATCCGTTTTAATTCTGTCTGCTATAAGCAGGTGCATAGCATGTGTTGCAACATTCATGTTACTTCCCCAGTTATACTCCATTTTATGCATTGCAACCAGATACCCGTCTTTTTGACCTGTAGAAGCAAACATATCCGCTTTATCAAGCCATGACTTTTTGATTTCATTTACTTTTTTCTGCTCGGTTCCCGATACGTCCGAAAACATATATGCAATTGCCGCAAACCCGCTTACATTTTGCCATCCAAGTCCAAAGCCTTCAACTTGATAATTGTCTGTAAAATATTCGTTGTACTTCTCATCTCCGGTAGCTCTAAAGAGTTCTGCAGCAGCCCAAGCTCTCTCATCCTTACCTGAACTGTCTCCATATTCGCCTGATGCCACATCCGAAGGATTCTTGAAGCCGACAAAATCCTTGTTTTTTTCAAGCCATTCCCATGCTTTCATAGAGGCTTGTAAACAATTCTGAGCAAATACGGTATCAATAGTCATATATATTCTTGAAGCCATCGCCGTAACTGCTGCAAAATCTGCAGTAGCATTAGTCGATATGCACGCTACAAGTTGATCATCAACATCCTTGTCAGGCATTGTTGTCATTTCGGGAAATACCCTGGAGGTAACTTTGTGATATACTCCGCCTGACTCGACGTCCTGCATTTTGAGAAGCCATTCTATTCCGTATTTTGCTTCATCAAGAACATCCGGTGTCTTATTTTCGCTTTCAGGAATACGTGTTGTGTCTGTGAAAGCCTGTGGATAAAATTCGTATGCCAAAAGTAAACCAGCTACTGTCACAGATGCAGGTACAACGTACCTTCCGTAATCTCCTGCATCATGCCAGCCACCGCTTACGTCAATCTCACGTTTTTCATCATTATAGAATTTAGCTAATGATTTGTGACAGTCCGCATGACTGTATTCACCGGCGAAATCATTTGTAAGTGCAGTTCCGCACCGTTGGTAATACAGTGCTTTTTGCATAGCATCTCCAATCTTTGTATATACATTGTCATCTATTAAAAAATCATACGATTTACCTAATCCGGATATTGAAATAAAGTACTTACCCGGTACTGTAATTTTGCTAAAATCCGCATAGCAAACAGTATCTCCGCTGGATTCGTCTTTTGGCTTCCCGGTCAACTCTCCTGTTAAAACTGCCACACCTGATTTACTGTCAATTAACTGAAATTTTTTATATTGTCCCTTAATAACAGCTATCTTTTTTGCCTGTGTCTTGTAACCCAGTTGGTCTATATGTATATAATCACTAATTTCGTTTTCAACTTTTAAATTCTGAGACGGATTTAAAGCTACCTGATTTGTTACTTCTGAAACATCACCGCTTACAGGCTTAGAAGCACAGGAACTCATTGTAAAAATAAAACTGCCTGCAAGGGTAAGGCTTATAATTGTATTTTTCCAATTCATTAGTAAACACTCTTTCTCATTTTTTTGTGTGTTAATTATTTAGTTTTGGACAATTAATTGCAAAGCAATATCTATTATATATTATTCAGGAAGAGAATGTATTAATTTTTTATTAATTAGGCTTAAGTATATATAACTCTAGTTATGTTTTGTCTGCTTGAACTCAACATTATTATATTTCTTTGCGGTATTTTCCAGTGAAGTAGACGAATCTCCCAATAAATACTTATTAAAAAATGTCAAAGTAAAATCATTTATTATTCTATGTACATAATGTGGATTATAGCCAATAGCTATTACCGGAGTGAAAAGACTTAAATCGGTATAGCTAAGATGTTGCGTGTTATTTATTAAGAGAGAATACCCTCCGTTTGCAATAGCATTATTTCTTTTAATATACATTTTTGCAAAATAGTCTTCGTACTTCTTACGTAAATCACCCTTTATTCCGCTTTTGTTCAGAGTAGTATAATCACCTTTATAAGTGTTCAAAGTATTTTCAGAGTCCATCATCAGGAATGGCTTCCCTAACCCCTTTTCTGAAAAGGGTGAACCGGCAAAAGCACCATCCATATTTATACCGGCTTTAACTCTTGAATCACGCATAACTATTTGTCCTGCAGTTGCACCTCCATAGGAGTGTCCGAACATACCTATTTTGTCCAAATCAATCCTTCCTGTAAAATTATTAAGAGGATCCTTTTTATTAATCTCTTCTATTTTATTAAGTACAAACTGTACATCTTTTACCCATATTTCATTATGATCATCCATTTTTTCAAAGTCTTCTGTGATCATTTTATTATTATCACTGTTATATGGAGCAACTCTTCCGTTTGAAAACACTGTAGCAGCTGCATCGTAAGTATGGTCAATTCCAACAACAATATAACCATGACTGGCTAATTCTTCCACTTCAAATGTATTTATATTTCTGGTAAGCCCAAAGCCGTGAGAAAATACCAAAAGTGGGTATTTCTGTTTTTTAACGGAAAGTTTGGCACTTAAATATGAGTTACTATCTACATACTTTAAGTGGCTAAATAGTAAGGATGGTATACCAATTTCCTTCTCAAACCCTTTCGCTACCTCCGGGACATCTTTTATATATGGTGCTTTTTCTAAGTTGTCAGTTTTGTCAGCAGGATACCATACCTGTACCATCAGCTCCCGTTTATCACCAGGGTCTTTTGTTGCCTCTTCCAAACGGTTTTCATCACTCCAATCATAGGTAACTGTACCTAATTGGTATGGCCCGGTTGGTTTTTCAAGAGAAAAAACAGGCAATAGCGCCGGAAGTGCAACAGCTATTACTAAGTATAGGAATGAAAATATTGACCCAAGAACAATTTTCCATACTTTTCCGGGTTTTTTACCTTTACGAAAGAAAATCAGTACATTTAGCAGGAGGCAGGTGTATGCCGGTAACATTTGAATTCGGTAACCTTCTACAATTATTTGGATAAGTGTTAATACAAATGAAATTCCAAATAAAATATATGATATTCTCCTGTTATTCTTTTTACTAAATAACAGCCATCCCAGCATAAAAAAGTTAATAATAATAAGTAATATTTCAAACAATCTCATTTTATGATCCCCCTGATAACTTTTACAACATAAAAATAATAACTTACATAGTAATTATAATGTCTTAATCATTTGTAAATCTATGTTAATTATATTCAAAAAACTAATTTCTCTTTGGTTTCACCAAGTTCTACATTATTATATTTATGTGCTACATTCTCCAAAGAAGCAGTTGATTCCTCCTTCAAATATTTATTAAAGAAAGTAAGTGATAAATCATTTATTACTTTATGTATTTTTTTCTGTTTATGAATTATGGCCATCAACGGAGTATAAAGTTGTATATCACTGTAGCTTAAATGAGTGGTTTTTTTGATAATAAGGGAATAGGCTCCTCCAGCCATAGCTTTTTTTCTTCTTCTTTCGTACTCTGCATACAGTTCCAAATACTCCTTAAGTTTCTCACCCTTTATTCCAAACATTTTTAATTTCTTTTCAAGTTTCTCTAAATCAGTAGACATCATATACTGCTCCGAAAGCATTAATAAAAAAGGCTTTTCAATCCCTGTCTCCGGGATAACTGAACCATAAAAAGCACCATCCATGTTAATGCCAGCTTTTACTCTGGAGTCCTTCAAAAGTAACTGAGCTGCTGTCGCTCCTCCAAAGGAATGTCCGAACAGGCCAATCTTCTCCATATCAAGCCTACCTGAAAAAAGGTTATCATTACCCTTATTATTAATCTCTTCAAGCTTATCCAAAACAAATTGAATGTCTTTTACCCATGTTTCGTTATTCTTGTCACCAAACTCCAGAGTAAAATCATTACTTTTTACATCAGTGCTTATTATAGACTCTGCAACCCTGCCGTCAGAAAAAACTGTTGCTGCAGCATAGTACGAATGGTCAACTGCAACTACTATATAACCATGGCTTGCCAGTTCTTCTGCCTGAAATGTATTTTGATTTCTAAATCCTGCCATACCATGTGAAAATATCAATACCGGATACTTATCACTTTTACTTGATAATTTTGCATTAATAAATGAATTGGATTGTACATCTTTTAGCCTTCTTAACAGAAAAGGTTTAATAAAAAAATACTTTTCAAGACCTCTAATGATTTCAGGTGTGTCTTTTAAATACGGTGCTTCTTTTAAGTTCTCTGTATTTTCTGCCGGGTACCATACCTGAACCATTAGTTCCCGTTTGGCATCAACTCTATTGCATTTCTCCTCTGGGCGTAACATATCTGTCCAATCATACGTAGTGGTACCAACCTTATACGGACCTGTGGGTTCTTGAAGATGGAATAATGGCATTAGCAAAGAAAATGGGGCCTCTACCACGAATTTAATAGTTGAAATTATACTCATTTATACTAATCACCTTTCTGATTCCATAAATTGGAATTATTTTACTATTAATTATAGTATTACTTTGTATAGTAAATCTATGGTAAAGTTGTATTAAATAAGTGAGTAATATAGTTAAAAATGAATAAACTCTTTTAGTCAGCTGCAAACTTAAGAAATGCATCCTCCCAATCATGTAGGGAAGAAGGATCAGTATTATTTTCAATAATCCTCTTTTTCAGTTCCTGTATTTCTTGTTTGTCAAGTAGTTTGAACACTCTTTCGTATTCCCCATCAAAGAAACATTCATTAAGAACCTCCGATAAATCCTCCAGACTTTTTATACTCTGTGAGACCATCGAAATTTTATCATCCAAAAATCTGCAATCTTTCATTTCATCAATCAACACTCTTAAATCTTCATCATTCATTCTATCCCCATCAATATATCCAGATAATAAGTCTTTATATTCCTCTTCATACAGCGTAATAAATACTTTGTCCAGCTTCCCCAGTTTTATATTATGTTTTACTCTTGAGATAATATTTTTTAAAGTTAGTTTAAAATACTCCATTGTAACCTGTGATTCCACTTCCATAAATGCCAAAATTTCATAAAACCCCCGCTCCATTTTTTGAACAAGTCCCGTTTTATCAACCTTTTTAAGTTGTTTTAGTAGCCCTTCTCTGTCTTCCTCACTTATATCCAGTCTATCAAGACTATATCCAAGTATGCTTCGCCCCAGTAAGTTTGCCAGTATTAACTCAAAAACATTTACAAGGTCTTCCCTGAAATTACTACTGTAACCCCTCATGAGACACTCAATGCTATGTGCATCATACCGTGAACAAAAAATATTTTCCATATCCAGATGAGTTAAATATTCATGAATATACTCTATTCCTGTTAAATCCATTTCGTCATAGGAAAGAGGATAGTCCAAACTGCCCTTCATTTCGTGTGCTGAAAACCTGTAGTCATACCAATCAAAGAATTCCTTGAGTCCAATGAAAACAGTATCGTTGTACGCTAAATTACTGATTTTCAGACCTTCTTTCTTTATTTTTATCCAGAGTCTTTTTGCATCTTCAAAATAATATCTGATTAGCTCATTTCCTTTTTCAAATAATTCCTCAATACCCTCTTGTTCAAGTAATTGTGAGGCAATAACTAAATTATGCTGAGACTTTAATGCCACACTTATAGAAAAACAAATTGATTTGAGTAGGCTTTCTGCACTTTCCTCTGTTACGGAACTGCTCTCTCCAAAAGTATACTTTTCAATTTGCTTAGAAAGCAGACCTAGTAGCCCCACCTGAATTTTCTTTACCTGTTCGGAACCGATTATACCCTCATTTGATACACCCTGTAAAAGAGACTGAAAGTACTCGCTCCTCACAGTTTGTATATGCTCAAATTTCTGTAATGCATCCATAATAGGTTCTCCTCCTTAACGCATCTGTTACTCATCATCGTAAGAATCAATATACTTATACGCATCCTGCCCGTATCTTATGCTTCTGCACACATCTTCCAAGCTGGTCTCCCTCAAGTATTCAAGTGAGCCCTGGCACTCGTTGTCAAAGCTCTTTCTCATGTAGCGTATCAACTCATCATCTGTAAATTCATCAAGGGATTCGTTTTTAAAATAATAAAAAATATCCTGTAGTTCAGATAGAGTATCCGTGTAATTTTCCTGCCAAATATATGGCGAATCACAAAATTCGAATATAAGCTTTTCTATAATCCCCTTCCCCAGTTCTATTCGTCCGTACCTTTTCAGCGTCTCATATCTTTCCTGCGAAAGAGTTCGGATTTGAGCATTTGTAAGCAATAATCCAAATTTAGACGAATAGTTATTGCATTTTTCAATTTGACTTATCTCAGAAGCATTCTGAGATAATAGTTTTTGGATTTGTAAAAAATCTTTCATAAAAATCCTCCTTTAAATTAAAAAGGCCTTGACAACCATGTTATTTTATGCTATAGTATAATTGGGTAGGTTTATTTTTTCAATTAAAATCGCTAAATTTAATAATATAACTTTTTATATATTTTGTCAATAAAAAAGATGCCCGACACTAATGTCTGGCATCTTTTTTATTGGAATTATTTTATTCTTTTACAGGATAATTTTCCCTTGCAGTATAATGTGTGTGTAAAATCTCATGTGCCTTGTGGCTTCCCGGCTCTCCGAAATATTTATCATACATTTCCTTTACTACAGGGTTTTCATGTGACTTTCTGATTGGAAGACTTGCATCTTCTTCATAAATAGCCTTTGCACGTTCTGTACGCAAGTCAGTCCAGCTTCTTACGGAAGAAGGTTGTATTGGCTGTCCTCCTCCGTTTACACAACCGCCCGGACAGGCCATTACCTCAACAAAATCATATGAGGCTTCTCCCGCCTTTATACTGTCAAGAAGCTTTCGTGCATTACCAAGACCATTTGCTACAGCTGCTTTTACTTTCATATCTCCGATAGCAACTGTTGCTTCCTTGATACCCTCTATGCCTCTTACAGCAGTATATTCAATATCATCAAAGGATTTGCCTGCAACTATTTCAGATACTGTTCTTAAAGCGGCTTCCATAACTCCTCCGGTGGCACCGAATATTACAGCTGCTCCGGTTGCATTGCCCATTGGGTCATCAAAATCCTTACCTTCAAGATTATTAAAATCAATTCCTGCTTCTTTTATCATTCTTGCAAGTTCTCTGGTAGTTATAACTACATCTACATCCGGCAAGCCTGTTGCAGAAAGCTCAGGTCTTTGTGCTTCAAACTTCTTTGCAGTACATGGCATTACTGACACTACAAATATTTTCTTAGGGTCAATTCCCATCTTTTCGGCATAGTAAGTTTTCAGCACTGCACCAAACATTTCATGTGGTGATTTACATGATGATAGATTTTCAAGGAATTCCGGATAATTATGCTCACAGAACTTGATCCATCCCGGACTGCAGGAGGTTATAACAGGCAACTTTCCGCCGTTTTTAATTCTGTTTAACAGTTCAGTGCCTTCTTCCATAATTGTAAGATCAGCAGCAGTATCTGTGTCAAACACCTTAGCAAAACCCATATTGTTTAAAGCAGCAACCATTTTACCGGTAACTCTGGTTCCTATCGGAAGTCCGAATTCCTCTCCCAGAGCAACACGAACAGCAGGAGCTGTCTGTACTACAACATGCAGTTCCTTGTCAGCCAAAGCAGACCACACCTTTTCTGTGTCATCCTTCTCTCTCAAAGCTCCTACAGGACAAACGCTGATACACTGTCCGCACATTGTACACGGTACCTCTGCCAATGACCTGTCGAAAGCACAAGAAATAGTTGATTTGAAGCCTCTCTCAGCTGCACTGATAACAGAAACGGTCTGAACGTTTTTACACATGCTCACACAACGTCTGCAAAGTACGCATTTATTTGGGTCTCTTACTATAGAAGGTGAAAAATCGTCTAAAGGAAGATTTGTGGAATCACCTTCAAATCTTATATCTTTTATATTTAGTTCCTCTGCCAAATTTTGAAGCTCGCAGTTTTTACTTCTTACACAGGTAAGACATTTCTTGTCATGGTTTGAAAGGATAAGCTCCAAGGTCACCTTTCTTGCTTCTCTTACAGACGGACTCTGAGTATAGATTTCAAGTCCTTCTGCAACAGGATATACACAAGATGCCTGTAATGCTCTTGCACCCTTTATTTCAACCAGACACATTCTGCATGCACCTATTTCGTTCATATCCTTGAGGAAGCAAAGTGTTGGTATCTTTATATTAGCCTGTCTGGCTGCCTCTAAAATTGTTATGCCTTGTTCAACCTGAAGTTTCTTACCGTCTATTGTAATATTAACAGTTGACATTTTATTTCACTCTCCTCCCTTATCCCTTTGTAATTGCCTTGAACGGACATTTTTCCATACAAATACCGCATTTTGCACATTTTGCATTATCTATAACGTAAGGAACTTTCTTTTCGCCCTTTATACATCCCACCGGACAGGCCTTTGCACAGATTCCGCAGCACTTACACTTGCTAGCATCCACAGTATATTTCATCATTGATTTACAAACACCTGAAGGACATTTTTTGTCAAATACATGAGCCTCATATTCATCCCTGAAATATCTCAAAGTACTCAAAATTGGGTTTGGAGCCGTCTGTCCAAGTCCACACAGAGCAGATGCCTTAATATTTTTAGCCAACACTTCGAGCTTTTCGATATCTCCGGCTTCGCCCTTTCCTTCGGTTATTCTTTCCAATATTTCAAGCATTCTCTTTGTTCCGATACGACACGGAGGACATTTACCACAGGATTCATCAACTGTAAATTCTAGGAAGAACTTAGCTATATCAACCATACAGTTGTCTTCGTCCATTACAATAAGTCCGCCGGAACCCATCATGGAGCCAAGTGCAATAAGTGAATCATAATCAATAGGCGTATCCAAGTGAGTTGCAGGGATACATCCACCTGAAGGCCCTCCTGTTTGAGCAGCCTTAAACTTCTTGCCGTTAGGTATTCCGCCACCTATATCGTAAACTACTTCTCTCAAAGTAGTACCCATAGGAACCTCAACCAATCCTGTGTTGTTTATCTTTCCTCCGAGAGCAAATACCTTTGTTCCCTTACTCTTTTCAGTTCCTATTCCAGAGAACCATTCAGCACCTTTTAATATAATAACCGGTACATTTGCATAGGTTTCAACGTTGTTGAGAATTGTTGGCTTCTCCCACAATCCTTTAACCGCCGGGAATGGAGGCCTTGGTCTTGGCTCACCCCTGTGTCCTTCTATTGATGTCATGAGCGCAGTTTCCTCACCGCAAACAAATGCTCCCGCACCAAGTCTTATTTCCAGATTAAATTCATGTCCTGTTCCCAGTACATTATCTCCCAATATGCCGTATTCTTTAGCCTCATCAATTGCCATCTGCAATCTCTTAACTGCTATAGGATACTCGGCTCTTACATATATGTAACCTTGTGTTGCTCCAATGGCAAAACCTGCTATAGCCATAGCCTCTATTACAGAATGGGGATCCCCTTCCAGAACACTTCTATCCATAAATGCTCCCGGGTCACCTTCGTCGGCATTACAACATACGTATTTCTGATCAGCTGTCTGCTTTGCAGCAAACTCCCACTTCATACCTGCAGGGAAGCCTCCGCCCCCTCTTCCTCTGAGCCCTGACTTTTTCATTGTATCTATAACAGCTTCAGGGGTCATTTCAGTCAATACTTTTTCAAGTGCCTTATATCCGTCAAAAGCTATGTATTCGTTGATATCCTCAGGATTTATACGTCCGCAGTTTCTTAATGCAATACGCATTTGTCTGTTAAAGAAATCCACACCTTCCAGTGACTTTGAAATATCCTCAGATTCCTTTTCGCCAGCCAATAAACGCTTTACTATACGTCCTTTCAGCAAATGCTCTTCAACGATTTCTTTTACATCAGAAACCTCAACTCTTGTGTACATTGCTCCTTCAGGATATACAACTACGATAGGTCCCTCAGCACAAAGGCCGAAACAACCTGTTTTAACTATTTGAACTTCACTGTCCAGCTCGTTGCTTACAAGTAAAGATTCCATTTCTTCCATAATTTTTAAGGAATTTGATGATGTACAACCGGTACCTGCACAAACCAGAACATGTGCTCTATATAATTGCATCTATAAAAACCTCCTTACAGTTATTTGAGTTATATACTAAGATTTATTACACACCCTCCTGGGCATCTATGGTAAGGTCTGTACATACATTTCCGTTTACAATATGCTCAAGAACTACTCTTTGGGCTTTCTCAGGAGTCATGTTTATGTATGTTACCTTTTTTCCGTCGTTGTCAAGTACTTCCACAACAGGTTCCATTTTACATACTCCAACACACCCTGTAATAGATACGGTAACATTTTCCAAATCCCTTTTATTTATTTCTTCAATAAATGCCTTCATTACCGGTCTTGCTCCGGCTGCTATTCCGCAGGTTGCCATTGCAACAACCACTTTGATGCCTTTTTCATTGGATCTGATAGATAACTGGCCTAAAGTTTTCTTTCTGATCTCATCCAATTCAGCTATCGACTTCATTAAGTACACCTCCAAAAATATTCTTTATACCTTCATCAATATACTCTTTCAACCACTTAAGCACTTCCGGCTCTGTAATATTCACATCACCAAGGGTTTTGATAACTTCATTAGTATGAACTCTGAATAAACCCTTTTCGCTGTTAAGTTCTAAAATAAATGTAATCTGTGGGTTTGATATTATTGCTGCTACCAGGGTTTCACCTATTTCACCAATGGGAAGCCTGTCAATGTGATTGATTGAAAACGCAGCAATTATCTTTGTACCCTCATTTTTTTCAGAAATGAGGCTGAAATTTCCATTGCATTTTATTGTAGCTTCTTTTAATAATGGTATTCCAAGTCCTACTTTTCTTGTTATCCTCGACGTAAAAAAGGGATCCTGTGCGTTTTTAGAGGTATCATAATCCATGCCTACCCCGTTATCACATATATTTAGTAATAAATAATCTCCCTTGGAATTTATCGAAATATGTATTTTGATTTTTGATGCCTGAGCAGTTATTGAATTTTGAACTATATCAAGAATATGAAGCGATAAATCCCTCATTATTAACCTCGAAATGTACAATTATAAGTCCTTGTATTTCTCCAATATACCATCTACATCATCTGGCACCAATCTGCCGTGAACATCTTCATTTACCGTAATTACAGGTGCAAGTCCGCACGCTCCAATACATCTGCATGCATCAAGTGAAAACTTTCCATCCTCAGTACACTGTCCTACATCAATTCCCAGTTTTTCTTTAAATTTATCCAGAATGTCTCCTGATCCCTTAACATAGCATGCAGTACCCATGCAGATATTAATCTTAAATCGACCTTTTGGATTTAATGAGAATTGAGTATAGAAAGTAACTACCCCATATATTTCAGCAAGTGAAACATTAAGCTTCTCGGATATTTCTTTTAATACGTCTTCGGGCAAATAGCCATATACTTCTTGGACTTCATGTAATACTGGAATCAAAGCACCTCTTGTTCCTTTATATTTATCAATGATTTTTCCGAGTTTCAAGCTATTTTCATCTGTGCAGCCACAGCAGCACCTGTTTTCACTCATTAACCAAACCTCCCTTTAGTATATGTGTTAATATATTCACAAATTATGTTAATATTATAACAAATACAGAAAACATATTCAACAAGATTGTTAAAAATTTAATTAATTATGGATACGGTAAAATTTTTGTACCTTATCATAAAAAAACCACCCCGCTTTATCTTACAAACAGGGTGGTTTACTGGTATTATATTTGTTACAACTTAAACTTGGATACGATATCATAAAGTTCCTTGGCACTATCTAAGTTTTCTACCGCTTTTTCATCAACCTCTTCAGTCTTTTCAACAATGGATGATGTCTTTAAAGCAATATTTTCAATTCCTCTGGCGCTTTCAACAACAGTTTGTGCAACTTCATTAACTGCAGTTGATACACTTGTTATAGTGGTATTAAGCTCTTCCGAAGTATGAATAAAGTCAGACATCAACCCATTAACCAGCTTTGAATCATTATTGTATTGTTCACTTATGTCCATTAATTTCTGGTAGTCTGTCAGTACATCCTGATCCACAAAGGATAGTATCGAGGTTGAACTTTCATTCATACTCCTAACTGCCTGATTAACTTCCTCAACCATTCTCTGAATACTACCGACAGTTTTTGATGATTGCTCGGCCAGTTTTCTGATTTCATCTGCAACCACCGCAAACCCCTTTCCTGATTCTCCTGCTCTGGCAGCTTCAATAGCAGCATTCAGTGCCAGTAGGTTTGTCTGATCGGTAATTTGCAGGATAGTGTCTGCCAAAAGGTTAATTTGATGTATACTCTTGGACTGCTCAATAGATTTTTCTATTTTTTGTTTTACTTCGTCATATACCGATTTTGCATTTTCACTGGATTTAAGAGCGTCTTCCTTGAGTTTTAATGCTCTTTCAGTAATCTGCCTGCATACATCAGCACCCTCTTTGGTTCTTTTTGCAATAGTGTTTACATTATTTTCAACGTCGGTAATTGATGCTGAAATTTCCTCAGTAGAAGCAGCAGACTCTTCTGCTCCTGCCGACAACTCCTGTGTGGTTGCTGAGTTATCCTGTGAATCTGTTTTCACCTCAGTTGCAAGAGTACTTACCTGCTGTGCATTGTCATTTATCTTTTCGGATACTTCAATAAGTTTACCCGCCATGCCACGCAGAACCTGACGCATTTCTGCAACTGCCCTGGTTATGGTTCCTATTTCATCCTTGCCCTTCAGATATATCTCAAATGAGTTATCATATTTTAAGTCTAGCTTGGATGTTTTTTGGATAAGATGTGTTACTCTTTCTATAGGCTTTGAAATGCGAATTGCTATTAAATATCCCACTGCAGAAGCAATTAATATCATTATCAGACTTAATGTAAGAATAAACCCTTCCATTGCAGCTACAGGTGCAGTAACCTCATCGATTGTGCCTGATAACACAACCAGCCAGCCCGTTTTAGTTATAAATTTGTAGGCTGCTATTTTTTCTTGTCCTTTATATTGATAATTTAGAACATCTGATATTTTATCTCCCGGTTTTTTGATTATATCTTTTATTTGAAGTGTTTCAACCGGCTTTCCTATTTTGTTTTTGTCAGGATGGTATAAAATGTTTCCTGCTTTATCTGCTAAAAATACGTAGCTTGATTTAGTACCAAGAATCTTTTTGTCCTCAAGGTAGCCATTAAAAGTGTCGGTATAAACTGACGCTGCAACGTACCCTACCAAATTCCCACCGGAGTTCCTTACAGGATATGTAAATATGACTACATTTTTTTCGGTGGCCTTAGATGAAAGTACATCACTTATCATGGGCTTTCCTTCCGATAAGGTCTGTAGTGAATAGTCGCGGTCAGATAGATTTTGTCCCAATGTTTTGTCGTTTGTATCTGCAATTATTACATTGTCTTTGTTAACCACAAAAACATGTTCCAAATTCCATTCTTTTTTTTCGGTGTTTTTTAAGAGTTCCATACATTCATTTTTTAGCTGTTGGCTTGGTTCTGTTGATCCTGACTGAGATTGTTCAAGCAATTCAATAATGCTCTTTTGAGATGAGAGCGCACTTACGACTGATTTTTCCATTTCAATCAGATTAGAAATGTTATCCGCGTACGCTGAACTTAAATCCTTTGACATTGTATTTGTTTGACTTACAATAATGTCATTTGATTTAAATAAAGAAAATAATTGTGTTGTTGCAATGGAAAGAATCGCTAATCCCGCAACAAATAAGGTAAGTTTTTTCCTGATAGTCATATGTTCTCCTTTAGTGTAGAGTATAGTTAGTATGTATAATTTGTGACGTTAACATAATTAATTATATTTTACAATACTTTTTTAAATTTAGGGAGTGTTAAAACAAATTAATAGTACTATCAATGATTTAATACCCATAATGATATACGGTAAACATAAAAATAAATAGAACCCCAGCCTTAAAAAGCTGAAGTCCTATTTATATCAGGGTTTATCTATTCGTTTAAACTGAGTAATGATTACTCATCAAAATCGTATTCATCTTCCATTCTGGTTTTGAATTCTTCAAATACTCTGTTAAGTTCTTCTTCGTCATCAACAGTAATAAACGAGTCTTCACCATCTTCGTTGTGTTCAATTTTCAGAATAACAACTTCATCTACTTCTTCATTTTCCTGTTCGTCAAGGGGGAGCAGAATTACATATTCGTTACCATCCATTTCTATGGTATCAAGATGCTCAAATTCAACTTCCTCTCCATCCTCACCTAACAGTACTACAATATCATCTCTTTCTTCATCGTTCATATATACTTCCTCCTAGTATAAGTCTTTGAATGCCCTATAATGCATCAGAAATCGGAATGCATTAATTTTATAATAACATACATGTAGATGATTTCCAATATCAACTTTTTTTATTACCCGCCATTCGGTCAAGATACCCTTGAAGGATTAATACCGCTGACATTGTATCCACAATGTCCTTCTTTTTTGATGCTTTTATCCCCAGTTCATTCATAGTTCTGTGGGCTGAAACGGTAGTGAGCCTCTCATCCCATTTTATTATATTAAATTGACCCATTTCCGAAATCTTTTTTATGAATTGTTCTGTTCTTTCAGTTCTGGGTCCTTTTGTTCCGTTCATATTAATAGGATACCCTATAACTATGTCTGTAACACCATATTCATTTATTATTTCTGATAAACGTAAGACAGCTTTTTTCAAACTATCCTTACTTTTAATCATTTCTAACCCTTGGGCTGTCCAGCCCATAGGGTCACTTATGGCTACACCTATTCGTGAGTCTCCATAGTCAATTCCAAGTATTCTCATTCTTTCCTCCAAAAGCAGATAAAATTAAGAGGCACTCCCATTTGAGAGTGCCTGTTTTTAATCAATTATTCAGGTACTTTATTATGATTTTCCAGGTAAAATTTAAGGACTTCTTCCAGCAATTCATCTCTCTCAAGTCTTCTGACAATACTTCTGGCGTTCTTGTAATTTGTGATGTAAGTAGGATCTCCAGACAAAATATACCCAACCATCTGGTTTATAGGATTATATCCTTTCTCTTTTAGTGCCTGATGAACAGAAACTAAGATTTCTTTTGCTTCGTTCTCTTTTTCATTATCCACTTTAAACATCATAGTCTCGTTAATTCCCATTTATATCACCTTCCCAGTTACCTCTAACCAATATCCATATTTTTCTAAAACTATATAAGGTTATATACTATATATACTAACTCATTCGTCAGTCATTTGCAACAATTTTTCCTTCGAATAATACACCTTTAATCTTTGACAGTTTTGTTTCTGCCAGTTTACCCTTAAGGCTAATATCACCTTTTGCCATAACCCGAATATAATTATTTGTCAGCCCTTCAATATAGCCATCTTCAGCCTGCATCTCCTGCTCATATAAAACTTCCATATTCCTTCCTACGTACAATTCCATATAATTTTTTTCAAGCTCATCCGATAAGGTCAGCATTATTTCGCTTCTTCTTTCCTTTTCTTCAGGGCTTACCTGATTTTTCATTTCTGCTGCAGGTGTTCCCTTTCGTGGTGAATATTTAAATACGTGTATTTTGGAAAAACCCATTTCTTCCGCAAAATCACGGGACTTTAAAAAGTCCTCTTCCGATTCACCGGGAAAACCTACCATCAAATCGGTAGTAATTGCAACATCAGGAATATTGTTTTTAAGTAGCTCTACGCTTTTTCTGTATTCATCAGTGTTATATTTTCTGTTCATTTCTGCAAGGGTCTTATCACAACCACTCTGTAATGACAAATGAAAATGCGGACAAAGCTTTGGCAGCCTACCGGTAGCTTCAACAAATTCCTTTGTGATTGTAGTCGGTTCTATGGAACCAAGCCGTATTCTTTTAATCCCGTCAATACTGTGTATTTTCTCAATAATATCAAGCAGGTCGGTGCCCTCCAGCTCTCTGCCATATGAAGCAAGATGGATACCTGTTAATACAACCTCTAAAAATCCACCATCTGCAAGTTGCCTTACCTCTTCTATTATATCATCCGGCTTTCTGCTTCGTATAGGCCCCCTCGCATATGGAATTATACAATATGCGCAAAACTGACTGCACCCTTCCTGTATTTTCAGGTATGCCCTTGTCCTCTCTTTATATGTGCTTAGTTTAAGCTCCTCAAAAGACCTGGATGCCATTATATTGTCCACAGCATTTATTCTGCATTCACCAGCTTCAATTCTTTCAACGTATTCCATAATTCTGCCACGGTCCTTGGTACCGATAACCATGTTTACACCGGGAATCTTCAAAACTTCTTCTGAGGATGTCTGTGCATAGCAACCCATAACAATAACAATAGCATCAGGGTTTGTTTTTTTTGCCTTTCTGATAGCCTGTCTGGATTTTCTGTCACTTAGATTTGTAACCGTACATGTATTTATTATATAAACATCTGAATCCCTATCAAACGAAACTACTTCATATCCGTTTTGCTCAAATATTGAAGAAACTGCTTCGGATTCATATTGATTTACCTTGCAACCTAACGTATAAAAAGCTACTTTTTTCATTAATGCTTTCAATCCTCATTTTTATTTTATATTTATTATGGTTTCATACATATTAGAAAAGTATAACATTAATAACGCTTTTATTTCAACACTGAAATCTTTTATCAAATGAGTTGCTTCATATCCTATAAATTCACTACCAACTTCCGTGTTAATCAAAACAATGATTTTAAGAAATTATTGAATGAAAACATTACCCAAAGTTTGTAAGAAATGCACAACAATCTCGCAAACCCTTTATATAGTGGCATTTGGTGGTATTTAGATGTAAATATTTCCCCCAGTTTCAAACATCTTCATTGACTAATATTTGAAAAGCGGGTAATATTAAAATGTAAAAAAAATAATTGTTTTTTACCTTAATTATAAGGAGGATGTATAATATGAAATCATTTGATATTTCTTTAAAATCTATTAACGACGTAAAGGATTTCGTAAATATCGTTAACAAATATGACTTTGATGTTGATTTATCATCAGGACGTTACATCGTAGACGCAAAGTCAATCATGGGAATCTTCAGCCTTGACCTCAGCAAGCCGATTAAAGTTGAAGTTCAGAACGATGACAGCGAAAAATTCTGTGATGAAATCAAGCGTTTTGTGGTTTAATTTATTAACGAGTACTTAACTATTAATAAATCGAAAAAGTAAAAGCGAGTTCTGAAACTCGCTTTTTATTATTTACATCTATTTTCCGGAAGATCCTTATCAGATATGACCTCAAAGCCATTTTTTATTAAAAGTTCCGCTGTGACACCGTTTCCTTCAATCAACTTTCCACTGAAGGTTCCGTCATATATCTTTCCAACACCGCAGGATGGACTTTTTGATTTTAATATTGCTTTTTTTATGTTATAGAGTCTGCCAACCTTCAGCGTTTCTTCAGCACCCTTTATAAATTTCTCTGTTTGATTTTTGCCTTTAGAGTCCATTATATTTGATTTCCCCGAAAGGACATCTCCTCCGTCTCCGCAGACAATTTCACAAGAATCCCTTGGGGTAGGCAACCCGCCCATCTGTTCAGGGCAGACCATAATTGCCTTACCTTCCTTGACAAGTTTCTCTATATACTCGTTATAGTTGCTTTTACCGTTATATTTACTGTTAAGTCCGGCAAGACATGCACTTACCAATATCATTTAACCCCTACCTTTTTTTCCTTTTTCTTTTTCCCATTATTTTTTCATATACTTTTTTATCAATTATTTTTCCTTTTTTACCCGGCTTATTACCTGAAGAAGAATTCCTTCTGCCCTTTTCCTCAGTTTTATCAGGTGTTATGCTCCGGCTGTTCCTCTTAGCATATGAAGGTTCATTTTTGCGCTTTGTAAATATTACTTCATCTTCTGCTTCCTCGTCTATGCTGTCAAAATCATCATCAGATTCAACCAGTATAAACTCAATTTTTCTTGCAGATATGTCGGCTTTAGCAAGAATAACCTTGACTGAGTCACCTATTCTGTAAATTTTGCGTGTTCGTTCACCTACAAGGCAGTAATGAGCTTCATCATAGTTATAGTAATCATCTTCCATGCTGCTCATTCTGACCAGACCTTCTATTGTATTATCAAGTTCTATGAACATACCAAAGGAAGTTACATTTGCGATAATACCTTCAAATATTTCTCCCTCATGGGCTTTCATATATTCTACCTTTTTTAAGTCTTCACTTTCTCTTTCAGCCTCATCTGCCCCTCTTTCACGCTCTGAACATTGTTTTGCTATTTCAGGCAGAATTCCTTCCAATTGACTGATTTTTTCTTCGCTCATTCCGCCTTTCAGATAAAGCTTCATTATTCTGTGAATTATTAAATCGGGGTATCTTCTTATGGGCGAAGTGAAATGACAGTAGTATTTTGCAGCTAAACCAAAGTGACCCGTACTTTCATTGCTGTACCGGGCTTTTTGCAGTGATCGTAGCATAACTGTGCTGATTATTCTCTCATGCCTGGTTCCTTTTACCTTTTCCAAAAGGTCCTGCAGAGCCCTTGGATGTATCTTATTTATGCCCTTTATACTGTATCCCAGATTGTAAAGGAATTCGTTCAGATTGTGTATTTTTTCTTCATCCGGGTCTTCGTGTATTCTATATACAAACGGTGTATTGGTCCAGAAAAAATGCTCTGCAACAGTTTCATTGCAAGCCAGCATAAATTCTTCAATTATCTGATTGGCTATGGTTATTTCATATCTTTTAACGTCAATAGGCCTTCCCTTTTCATCCAGAATTACCTTTGCTTCGTCAAAATCAAAATCAATAGCACCTCTCTGGAATCTTTTCTTCCTTAATATCAAGGCCAGTTCCTGCATTTTGTAAAAGTCAGGAGCCACATGGCTGTATCTCTGTATAAGTTCTTGGTCATTTTCCACCAGTATCTTATATACGTTGGTGTATGTCATTCTTTCATCTATATTTATTACGCTCTCAAATATTTCATGATTGTACACCTTACCGTTTTTATCTATGTCCATCATTACGGTAAAACTCAGTCTGTCAACATGTGGGTTAAGACTGCAAATACCGTTGGATAATTTTCTTGGGAGCATAGGGATAACCCTGTCCACCAGATATACGCTTGTCCCTCTGTTAAGGGCTTCCATATCAAGGGGTGAATTTTCCGTAACATAGTTTGTTACGTCTGCAATATGAACACCCAGCCTGTAGCTGCCGTTTTCCAGTATTTCAATCGAAACCGCATCATCAAGGTCTTTTGCATCTTCTCCGTCTATGGTAACCATGCGGAGACCCCTTAAATCACGCCTTCCTTGTATCATTTCCTCTGTTACTGTTTCATTTACGGAATTCGCCTGATTTAGAACATCCTCAGGAAAATCCTCTTCAAGATTATATGATTTAATAATGGACAGGATATCGACACCCGTTTCGCTCCTGTCACCAATTATTTCAATTACTCTTCCCTCGGCATTTCTTCTGGCCTCCGGGTATTTTAGTATCTCAACAACGACCTTTTGTCCTTTTTTTGCACCGTGAAACTCACTCTTTGAAATAAAAATGTCTCCTGAAATCCTCTTATTGTCAGGGACAACAAAACCAAAACTCATACTGTTTTCAAAGGTTCCAACCAAAGTGGTATTAGACCTTTTCAGTATACGTATTATCTCTCCTTCCATTCTTCTGTCAGAAGAGCTTTTCTTATTTACCCGTGCCACTACACGGTCATTATGCATGGCCCCGTTAAGGCTGTCTGCAGGGATAAATACATCCTCCATAAGCTCATCATCGGGTATGAGGAATCCGTAGCCCCTTTCATGACCCTGCAGCCTTCCCGTTACCAGATTCAACCTCGAAGGTACACCATACCTTTTCCCATGTGTTTTAAAAATCTTACCTTCTTCTTCAAGCTCGTCCATTACCTGAGTAAATTGCTCAATATCTTCTTCCGGTACGTCAAGTACCATTATAAGTTCCTTAAATAAAAGAGGTTTGTATGCTTTATCCCTCATAAATGCGACTATTCGTTCTTTCCGTTCTTCCAATTCTGCCATGTATTAATTACCTTTCCGTCATTTTTAGTAAATTCAGGTACTTCTCTACTTATTCCTTATACTAATATATTATTCCAAGTATTTCAATTAAAATTCACCAATGTCATAGCTATTGTCAAAAGCCGTATCCGCAAATTCACTCCACATATCGGCATACTTTCCGGTGGCCCATTCGGTCATGATAATGGACTCTCCTTCTTTGAGAGGTATTTTAAGCAACTGCTTGCTTATTGTATTCTTGTTTTGAACAGTATAAACAATTATATTATCTTCCGATGCCAATAAAATGATTTCCTTATTAGGTGACATGTAAGCATCTCTTGTCCATGGTGTTCTTGATTTAATTTCATTCCAGGGAATATTCATCTCGTCATAATGTATCAGCTTTGACGGAACCATCTGCTTTAAATCGAAATCTTCATACTTTTTATCACTGGATTTATCCTTATAATAAAGACGGCTTTTCATTATCCAATGACCATTTCTTCTCTGTAAAGTAAAATTGTCTTCTTGGGGCTGACGGTTCAGTTTGTTTGCCCTTTTGCTATCCAACGAGGAAATAAACACCTCTGCAGATTGCTTTAAGGTATTGGCAGAATCACCTTCAATTATATCCGACAGAAGCACCGGATTTTTGGTTGCCAGATTGTCTATAGGCAAAACTCCAAGTCTCAGGTCGCTTTCAATACCTATATAGTCATTCCCTACAAAAAGTATTTTTGAGTCAGGCTTTTTATTTATCATATTTATTTTACTCATAATCTTTGATTGTTGCTTTTGGGATTCGTCAGTAAAAGGCTCAGCATAAATATTTATCATATTGTCGGTGGCTACAGAGCCAATCTCCCAGAACCCCTTTGCCCTTGGAACTACCAATTGACTTGTATATAATTTTGCCTTGGTTTCACGGTTTTTGAAATATAACCATAGTGTACGGTACTTGTTATCCGCAGATCTTATTCCCAGAAGAACGCCCGACCTTAGCAGGGGGTCTTCCTTATAATCCCCGGTGTCTATATCCAAACCTACACTTCCAAGACTTTCTGCTCTGATTTTCTCATCTATATCCACAGAAATTCTTTTCAATGCTAAAAAACCACCTTCCATGTAGACATATGCAGTATTTGCATCTGTAACTATAAGTTCATGAAAAAGCTGGTTATCTGTTGTAATTGTGACTACGTTCACATTCTCAGAGATAATTCCAAGAACGTCTTCACTTATACGGTATTTATTTTGTATAAAAGTCCCGGCAGATGTTCTTATGCTTTTATACTGAGGATTTATGCAGACATCCTTATATATGGCACTGACCTCATTATCAAAAACAGCTTCCTTCCCTATAAATAGAGAATACTTTTCCTGATTTTTGTCTGTCACCAAATTCTTTTCAGTTAAAATATAATTCTGTATCTTCCATGTGCCTTTTACAGCAATGTTCTCACCTTCCGGTGGCTTTATGGTATCCTCAATACTGAAATTAATGGAACTGCAGCCTGTAAACAAGGATACAGTAACCAATAAAAATATGGTTAAAAATACTCTTATTTTCTTTGCCAAAATATCAGCCTCCATAGGGAATCCTTACTGTTACAATTGTTCCTTTATCCAATTGGCTTTCAATGTCAAGGCTTCCATTGTGCAACTTTACTATCTCATCACATATTGAAAGCCCTAGTCCGGTATGAGAATTACTGCTCTTTCCCTTGTAGAATTTCTCTGTTACCAAAGGTAATTCCTCCGGGCTTATGCCACAACCCGTATCCTCAACCCTGAAAATAATATTCTCACTTTCCAAAAAAGCACTTAAAGCTACCGTTCCATTCTGGGGAGTAAAACTGAAGGCATTTCCCAGCAGATTAATCAGAAGCTGTGTTATTCTATTTCTATCCAAATCTACGATTGGCATCTTTTCACATTTAACACTAAAAGCTATTTTCTCTTTTTTTGCCCTGTCGCTCATTTGTTTTTCTATATGGTCAATAATCGAACAAACATCTGTCTCTTCTTTTTTAAGCTCAACATTTCCGGATACGAATCGGGAAAAGTCCAAAAGCTCCTCAACCATGTCTGTAAGTCTATCACTTTCTTTTACAATGATATTCAATCCGTCACTTAGAATTTCCCTGTCACTATAGTCATCATCGATTATGGTATTTGCCCAGCCTTTTATTGATGTCAGTGGTGTTCTAAGCTCATGTGAAACTGTAGATATAAAGTCATTTTTTATTGCTTCTCTTTTTTGAATCTCTGATGCCATGTAATTCAATGTGTCTGAAAGCTTACCAATCTCGTCGTTTCTGCTTTTACTTATTCGCACATCAAGATTTCCTTCAGCCATTAATTCAGCTGCACCTGTTACATTTTTCAAAGGATATACTATACTGTGTGCAAGGGCTATACTTATGGTCCCCGCAACCAGAATAACTACAATACCAATGATAATGAATATCATTGATATATTGAATATTATTTTGTCCACGTCTTTTAACGATGTTATAAACCTAACTACTCCAACCTGCTCGGTGTCTGATTTCAAAGGATAAGATACAATCATAATTTGCTCACTGCCAGTGTTGAGTCTTCCTACCCATACACCTTTTTTGCCCTGCTGAGCCTGCTTAAAGTCGTTTCCGGACACATATTCTCCCGACTCAAGTCCTTGGGAATCCAACAGTACTTCTCCGTTATTCCTTACTATCTGAACCTGACCTGTAGTTTGTTTCCAGAATAAATCAGCATTGTCCATAATGTTAACATCCAGAGGTACATCAGAAAAATATCTGGTATAAAAATCAGAAGCTGTCTTGATCTGATTTGTCAAAATACTCTCAATATTATTGTAGAAATAAAAACGCGTAAAATAAACAAGCAGTGCTTCAAAAGCAAGAACGCTTATAAGGATAATCAGTATGAAATTTCTTACCAATCTGGCCTGAATACTGTTTTTAAATGTCATAGAAGTCATTCCTTCCGCCATCTGTACCCAACACCCCACACTGTTTCGATAAACATACCGTGGGAATCCTTATCTTCAATCTTGCTTCTCAGTCTTCTTATATTGACATCAACTATCTTTGTATCTCCCATATAGTCATAGCCCCATATCTTGTCCAAAAGCTCATCTCTGGTAAATGCCTTATTCTTATTTTCCAGAAAAATTTTCAATAAGAAGAATTCTTTAGGTGTGAGAAGAATCTCCTTGTCTTCCTTAAATACTCTTTGAGAATACAGCTCCAGCTTGAAAACGCCACTTTTCAGGGTATCTTCCTTACTGTCTGCACTTTTTCCTCCCAACCGCCTCAAAAGGGATTTTGCTCTCAGTATAAGCTCTGTAGTATTGAAGGGCTTAACAACATAGTCATCTGCACCATACTCAAGACCCTTTATCTTATCTATATCCTGTCCCCTGGCTGTGAGCATAATAATTCCTGCTCCGGGCAACTCTTTTCTAAGCGTCTCACATACCTGAAAACCACTTATTCCGGGTAGCATAACATCCAGTAACACAACATCAGGATTTTCTTGTCTTGCTTTTAGCAAGCCTTCTTCTCCTGTAGCAGCTTCCACAACAATGAAATTATGCTTTTTTAAGTTTATTTTCAAAAAACCCCTTATACTTTCTTCATCTTCTATTATAAGAACTTTATTTTCCATACAAAAGAATTCCTTCCTACTTTTTCTTGTATGCGTTATTATATACCTGTCCATTCTGAAGCTTTATCCCTCTGGTAGCAAAAAGCTCATCTATGGTAACAAGTTTATAACCCTTTGCCGTCAGGTTCTGTATTATTGCTTCTGTTGCCTGAGCAGTTGGTTTATACAAGTCATGCATAAGCACTATGTCCCCGTCCTTTACTTTTCCAACTACTTTATTTACTGTTTTTGTCTTACTCTTTGTCTTCCAGTCTAAAGTATCTATAGACCACAGAATTAGTGGCGAACCTGAGGCTGATTTCACCCTATTGTTTACACTTCCATACGTCGGTCTTACTATAGACGGTTTTTTTTGGATAATGTTCTGCAATATATCAGATGTTTTTTTCAATTCGCTCTTTATACCTGATTCACTTAGCTTTGTTAATTGGCTGTGGCTATAGCTGTGGTTGCCAATTTGGTTCCCATTCTGAGAAATCTGTTTTATAACACCGGGATATTTTTGAGCCCTGTTTCCTACTACAAAAAAGGTTGCATGACCATTATACTTTTTCAAAGCACTTAGTATCTGTGGTGTGTATTGTGGATGAGGACCGTCATCAAAAGTAAGTGCAATCATAGGTTTACTTTTAACAGGTGCCGGCTGTTTTGGTTTTACTTTTTCAGGTTGTTTTGTATTGGATGGAGCTGCAGGATTCTCCTTTTTAGTCCCGGTATTATCGGCTTTTTCAGTACTATTTGAAGGTTCTTTTTTATCATCAGCTACATTTGAGTCATTGCTTATTTTTGTTTCAATACTGCTCTCACTGTTATTGTTCTCTAATACTTTACGTTCTTTCATAAATATTGCTGCTACTAACACTATCGCTAATAATACGACAATTGTTACCCCAAAAAATTTTTTCAATTTAGTATCACCCATACCCCTTTTTATTATATTATAATGCATTTCAACTATCTTTATTTTATATTTATTTTTTGTTTGAGTAGTTACAAAACAACAAAAAAAAAGTTACAAATGAGTAACCTTTTATATTTTTATATTGTCAAAAGTCCTTTGCATCGCACGTAAGGTTATTTCTACAAATTCCAACAAAGTAATATCCAGTTCTTTATAATGCTTTATATGATCGAAATTTATTCCTTTTACATTCCGCCTTTCAATGTTATTAATTACCGTTTCGGCTGTGACATCTGAAATGTTCTTATCGGGCAGTTTATCGGCACAGTAAGTTATTAACTTAGTAAGGTGATCTGTAGCATATAAGACTTTATCCATTTTTCTTTTTCGTGGTATTTTATGGTGGTCGCTTTGAGCCCGGATGCAGTATATAATTGATTCGTCTATATCGAAATTTTCAAGTATTTGTGCAGCTACTATACTTTGTCTCTCCGGGTCACCGGCCGTTTTTTCAATAGCAATATCGTGAAGCAGACCTGTCAATCCCCACATCTCCATATCAGCATCATAGTATTTCGCAAACTCTTTCATTACTGCTTCCACTGCTAAAGAGTGCCTAAGAAGATCCTTATCGTACAAACGGACTTTGAGTTCTTCAAATGCCTCATCTCTATTCATAATCAACCCCCCAGAAGCCGCAAATGTAACTGTAGTATGCAATAACAATGTGCATTCCACAACTCTTTTTTATATTAGCATAGTATTATCTGGAATAACAACCAGTATATTATACCCATATTATATGCGAAAATATGCCTAACATGCAAAAAGCCCAAGTGTACGATATACACTTAGGCTTAATTTATAAGTACAAATTAACCAACTCTATCTATCAACAAGTAAAGAGCAATAGATGTAACGAGAAATGCAATCGCAGCAAAAGCAGTATACTTTCCAAGCAATGCATCAATAGTACGACCCTTGTTCTTGCCGAAGAATGTCTCTGCTCCTCCTGCTATTGAGCCTGACAAACCAGCCTGTTTTCCCGACTGTAGCAATACGATAATAATGATTGAAACAGCAAAGATAATGTGAAGTATATTAACAATCCATTTTGCAGCTTCCAACTTAAACACCTCCTAAAATAGACAAGTCAAATTTTATCATACTTAAATGGAAAAAACAAGTCCGAAGACTTGTTTTTATTATTTATTTTATAAAAACACTCTATCAAAAAAATCTGTGGGGTACAAGCTTAGCGTGGAGCATTTTTCTATGATATATGACTTTCCACTTAGCATTTCTCGTTACCTTGTAATGGTTCATTTTAGAAGGCATAAAGAAAGTGTTTTTAACGCCAAGCCGTACCCCATAAACTAGGAAGGATATGTTTTTATCTGGCTTTTATTAATGTTACTTTAGGTTGAACCATGCTTTTATACCCGGAAATTCTGCAACTTCTCCCAATTCTTCTTCAATTCTTAACAATTGGTTGTATTTAGCAACCCTGTCTGTTCTGGAAGGTGCTCCGGTCTTTATTTGGCCTGAATTTGTTGCCACTGCTATATCCGCTATAGTTGCATCCTCAGTTTCCCCTGATCTGTGAGAAGTAACTGCAGTATAACCTGCGCGGTTTGCCATTTGTATTGCATCAAGTGTCTCAGTAAGTGTGCCTATCTGATTTACTTTTATGAGGATAGAGTTTGCAACACCTTGCTTTATACCTTTTTCAAGTCTCTTTGTATTTGTTACGAATAGATCGTCACCTACCAGCTGAATCTTGTCTCCCAATCGCTCAGTCAACAATTTCCAACCTTCCCAATCCTCTTCTGATACACCGTCTTCAAGGGAAATTATTGGGTATTTGTTTACCAAATCAGCCCAGTAGTCTACCATTTCGGCTTTGCTCTTTCTTATGTTTGTTTTCCAGAAGAAATATGAACCGTCTTCCTGATACATTTCAGTTGCGGCGGCATCAATGGCTATTCTGAAATCATCCCCTGGTTTGTAACCGGCTTTCTCAACTGCCTCCAATATAACCTGTATTGCCTGCTCATCTGTATCCAAATTTGGTGCAAAACCTCCTTCATCGCCTACTGCGGTACTAAGGCCTTTGCTGTGCAATACTTTTTTGAGATTGTGGAATACTTCGGCACACATTCTGAGTGCTTCCTTAAAGCTTTCAGCGCCAACCGGCATTATCATAAATTCCTGTATGTTTACGCTATTATCAGCATGCTTTCCTCCGTTTATTATATTCATCATTGGTACCGGAAGTGTCTTAGCATTTACTCCACCGATGTATTGATACAACCCAAGTCCTAATGCTTCAGCAGCAGCCTTTGCAACAGCAAGGGATACACCAAGTATTGCATTGGCACCCAATCTCTCCTTGTTAGGTGTTCCATCCAGATCAATCATAAGTTTATCTATTGCAACCTGATCAAACACATTCATTCCTTCAACTTCGGGTGCTATAGTATTATTGACGTTGTCTACTGCTGTTTCCACACCTTTTCCCATATACCTGGTGTTGTTTTCATCTCTCAGCTCAATAGCTTCAAACGCACCGGTTGATGCTCCCGAAGGTACAGAAGCACGTCCGATAAAACCACCTTCGGCAATAACCTCAACCTCAACAGTCGGATTTCCTCTGGAATCAAGAATCTCTCTAGCGAAAACGCTTTCAATTGGTATATATTGTTTCATACTTAATTCTCCCTTCAAGGTAGTTATTCTTAATTAGGATACCATTTGTTTTGCTTTATTGTAAAATATTTCCCTGAACATTATTTACCTATCGTTGCTTATTATATGTAGATGTTCAGATAAAATACAAAATATAACTTAACATTAATTGGTATCCTTTTTAAAATTTATTTAATATATACCTACCACTGGGAATAATTTTGAAACACCTAAAAACTAATAAGCGGAAACAGTGCATATCAAGAACACTGCTTCCGCTTGACTGAACTGTCAGTTTTACGGATTCAATTCTTTGACAGGCCTTGCCTCAATATACCCTCTATATCCCATTGGAGCAAGCTGAAACCTGGGAGCTTCATCATCTGCCCATTGAAAACCGTATATTTCAGGGTTATAGTTATTTATTACCTTCCAGAGATGTAATATAGATTCCTCAAACTTTTCATCTTCATAAGGCTGTCCCTGAAAAATCATTATCTTGCACGGATTTAAGTCTATAATCTCAAAACCATCCGGAATATCTCCGGAATAGTCCAGGGGTACTTCAACCCCCTGAACATATCGTGACGTGCCGGGCTTAATCATACTTTCCGGCAGCCACATTCCTGTGGGCTCGTAAATTGCTTCCTTTATACCTGATAATATGTCCCATATACCGCAACCAACTTCTTCACAGTAATCAAAGTAATGTTCAGCATTTTGTCCTCGCTTTAATATAAGCTTTCGTGCAGGTCTCTCAACTACTTGTACAAATATGGTTTCGGCACATGAGTTAGGATTCTCAGCCATATTATCCTCTCCTTTTTGTCTTCTAAGGTAATATTCACGGATTCTCTCTGGAATAAAGAGTTTTATTTCAGGTTTTATTTTAGCGTATTGTTTAGGTGTTATTCCAAACTGCTTAGAAAAGGCTCTGGTGAACCCCCTCATGAGAATCAAAAACAAAGTTTAAAGCAGCATCAATAACTTTGATATTTTCATCCCTCTAGTTTCTCGGCAGCCATGGTCAATCTCAACAACCTGATATACTAAGAAGGGAGCTTTACCGGTAAGCTCTTTAAATATCCTCGCAGCATACCAAGGGGAGTAACCCGCTTCTCTAGCTAGCATGTGAAGCGAGATAGGTTCTGAAATATGGCTTCTCAATGTAGTTCTGCATTTTCTCAACGGTTTTTATCTTATTCCATATATCCATTTAATCACCTCATATAAAAGGATATCATCAGGTAAAACGGATTTCTTGACCTTCTTTGCAAAGAATAAATCTCAAGTATAAATTTGAGGTTTTTCCTTACACTATTATTATATCGCATATTTTGTTCGATTTCAACATTTTTATAGAATATTTTATTCTATTTTATCAAATGATTTTTTTTGCCTGTTATATTTATATTTGGAGGCAGATTTATGAGATTTGGTGACAGATTAAGAGAACTAAGGGAAGAACGTGATATTACCCAAAAGGATTTGGGTGAATTAATAAACGTTTCTGCCAGAGTTATTGGTTATTATGAGGCTAATGACAGATTTCCAAAAGATGAAAATGTTTTAAAAACCATCGCTGATTACTTTAATGTGTCTGTGGATTATCTTGTTGGTCGTACCGAAATCAGACATTTTTCCGATGATTTTGTAGCAGAATCAAAAATCCCTTATAATCTTGATGTTAAGGGTCTTCCTGATGAAGCTCTGAAAAAGGTTGAGGAATATATAGACTTAATAAAAACTAAATACAAATCCAGCAACAACTCTCCTAAGAAAAAATAAAAACTCCCGGAAAGTCACTCGGGAGTAAATATAATTATTATTTTTTTCTATGTCATTAGCATAGAATTATTTTTAAATATCCTCAGTTCCCTTTCATACTCGCTTATAAGCTGTTGTCTTCTGTCTTCAAAAGTACCATGATCCTGAATAAAATCCGTGTCTTCATGCAAAAATCCGGTATTATGTGCGTTATCATTAGTCCCTTGGGGCAATATATGAATTATTTTCCCCATAGTGTTGCTCATACTTACTCATCCCTTCCAGATAACTCTTTCTTCTATCTTTACTTTTCTTTAGAATATCAAATTTCTTAATTAATACATTAAACAGTTCATCCCTGTAGTAATTTACCATAAGGATATGTACATAGGCCATAAATGGCTTTACAAATTCTCTTATTTCTTCAGTAGTTCTTCCCAACATTTGTTTTTCTGATATCTCAATTTGCAAAAGTGAAACTATTCCTTCATTTTCGCAGAATACAGGGATAGCAATGTATTGTTCGATATTTTTTTCGGTGCACTTTTTACCATATACAAATTCTTTTTTTATCTCGCCGGAATTTTTTAATATATAAATATCGTTCTGCTGTTCATTAAATATTTTTACATGATAATAATTCAGATCACTGTCAAGATAGAAGTGCTTATCAAATATGCTTGGCGAAATCTGATTCGAATTACCATAGCTAATCATTTTAACGTATTCTCTTCCGGTTTTTTTCTCTTTGAATCTATGTATAAGAGAAACCTGATGAGTGTCTGTTTCTGTTGAAATTTTTATAGCATCATAAATGTTGTGGCATACCAGTGAGGCAATATCCTGATAGCTGAGAGTGCTGAAGTCGGCTTTTGAAGGTATCATAACTGCTTTAACACCGACACTTCTGGTTATGCCGTTCAATTTTCTGCTAATTGTCTGATTTATTACGGCTTCCCTGTTTATTACTTCTTTGAGGCACTTTACCCTGCGATTCTTGTATTTCTGGTAATTATCTATCATTAAGGTTACCCAATTGTACCCGATAATAAACACGAATGTTACCAGTATATGCAGTTTATCCCGGTAAAATTCCTTTTCATAGATATTATATGTCTTAAAGTCGGTAAGTTGCATCTGAAAAGCAAATACAAATGTAAAAAGAAAGTTTACAAAGGTTCTGAAATACGAAGATTTCAGCAATCTATAAAAGTAATAAAGCACAGAACCCAGCTTTTTGTAATTGTTTGCAAACTTTTTAAGATGCAAAATCACTTTCGAGGGTTTTTTCATTTAGTGCACCTCCTCTTTTACATAATATATTCTATATATGGTAAAATTATCCTCCAAAAGATTAAAAAAAATCCACCTTTTTTTATCTTCATACCGGTGGATTTTCTCGAAATGTAGTTATAACAGCACTTTGAACAATTATGCTCTTTATTTCTGTAGAAGTGAAGTTCCTGTCATTTCAGCAGGCTTATCAACACCCATTATGTCAAGTATAGTTGGTGCCAAGTCAGCAAGTCTTCCTTCTTTAAGAGTTGCATTTCCCAAACCAATACCTATAAGTGGTACTACGTTTGTAGTATGTGCAGTGAATGCTCCTCCGTTATCATAATCAACCATCTGCTCTGCATTTCCGTGGTCGGCAGTTATCAATACCACCCCACCCTGTGCAGTAACAGCATCAACTACTTTTCCTACACATTCATCAACTGCTTCAACAGCAGCCTTTGCAGCATCAAATACACCCGTATGTCCTACCATGTCACAGTTAGCAAAGTTAAGAATTATAACATCGTATTCTTTTGAATCAATTCTCTTAACCGCTTCTTCAGCAACTTCATATGCACTCATGTCAGGTTTTAAGTCGTAAGTAGCTACTTTCGGTGAAGGTATAAGTGCCCTGTCTTCTCCTTCGTACTGTGTTTCTACACCACCGTTGAAGAAGAAGGTAACATGCGCATACTTCTCTGTTTCTGCTATTCTAAGCTGTCTATAGCCAAGTCTGCTTACGTATTCTCCGAAGGTATTTTCCAAAGTCTGAGGCTTGAACGCAACCACAACGTTCGGCATTGTCTTGTCATACTGTGTCATACAAACAAAGAATAGAGGGAAGAAGCCTTTTTCTCTTTCAAAGCCTTTGAATTCAGGGTCAACAAAGGTTCTTGTTATCTCTCTTGCCCTGTCAGGTCTGAAGTTGAAGAATATTACTGAATCGTTTGCATCTATTGTAGCAACGGGTTTACCGTTTTCAATTATTGCAGTAGGCTTTACAAATTCATCGAATTCTTTTTTGGAAAAAGATGACTCTACTGCTTCAACTGCAGAATTTGCAGTCAAACCTTTTCCGGTTACCATTACATCATATGCAAGCTGTACTCTTTCCCAGCGGTTGTCTCTGTCCATGGAATAGTATCTGCCCATTACAGACGCAATTTTACCTACTCCGATTTCTTTCAGTTTTGCTTCAAGCTCTTCTGTGTATATCTTTGAGCTATCCGGAGGAACATCTCTTCCATCGTAGAAGCAGTGTATAAATACATCTTTCAGGCCATTCCTTTTCGCCATTTCAACTAAACCATATAAATGTGTGTTGTGGCTGTGTACTCCACCATCAGATAAAAGTCCGAACAGATGAAGTTTGGAATTATTCTTTTTGCAGTTTTCTACTGCCTTTAAGAATTCCTCTTTCTCAAAGAAATCCCCATCCTGTATTGATTTAGTTATTCTTGTTAATTCCTGATAAACAATTCTTCCTGCACCGATATTGGTATGACCAACCTCAGAGTTTCCCATCTGACCCTCAGGCAGTCCTACATCCATACCGCTTGTATGAACAATGGTGTTTGTATACTTAGTAAGATAGCTGTCCAGATTTGGCTTTTTTGCAGCCTGTATGGCATTTCCTTCTTGTTTCGGGTTGTTTCCGAAGCCATCAAGGATCATTAATGTTACTAATTTCTTTTCCATATGGTTATCTCCCTCTTTTATTATTACTATAGTTAGACCCTCCAGTACTAACCGGAGGGTCAGATAATTCATTATTCTTTAGCTAATTTTTTTACAGACTGGTAAGATTTACGCTTTGGCTATTATTGAGAAATCCTCAACCTTTAAGCTTGCTCCACCAACAAGTCCGCCGTCTATATCAGACATTGCAAACAAGTCAGCTGCATTCTTAGCATTTACGCTTCCGCCGTATTGGATTCTAACCTGTTCAGCTACTTCTGAGCCATAAAGCTCAACAACTAATTCTCTGATAATTGCGCAAACTTCATTTGCCTGTTCATTTGTTGCAGTCTTACCTGTTCCGATTGCCCAGATTGGTTCGTAAGCAATAACTAGCTTGCTAACCTGCTCAGCAGTCAAGTCGAGTAATGCTACCTTTATCTGATATCTGATATGGTCAGCTGTAACTCCCTGTTCTCTCTGAGTGAGTGTTTCACCGCAGCAAACGATCGGAGTCATACCATATTTGAATATTGCATGAGCCTTTTTGTTTATCATTTCGTTGGTTTCTCCGAAATACTCTCTTCTTTCAGAGTGACCGATTATTACATAGTCAACACCAAGGTCTGCAAGCATCGGGCCGGAAACTTCTCCTGTAAATGCTCCGTTTTCTTCCCAGTGCATGTTCTGTGCTGCAACCTTTATGTTTGAACCCTTGGCAGCTTCAACAACTCCAGGCAGGCATATAAATGGTACACCAACTACTACTTCATTTTTTGCATCAGCAACAGCAGGCTTTAATGCATTTACAAATGCAACAGCTTCTGAAGCAGTCTTATTCATTTTCCAGTTACCAGCAGCAATAACTTTTCTTGGATTCTTATCCATAAGTACTGCTATACCAGGAAGCTCTTTACCTTCTAAGAATTCAAGAGAAGCTCCTCCACCTGTTGAAATATGTGTAATCTTATCAGCAAAACCGAGTTGTTCAACTGCAGCAGCTGAATCTCCGCCTCCAACTATTGAAAGTGCTCCTGATTCTGCAACTGCCTTTGCTATTTCCTTTGTACCTGTTGCGAAGTTAGGGAATTCAAATACACCCATAGGTCCGTTCCAGATAACTGTTTTTGCTTTCTTTATTTCTTTTGCAAATTTTTCTATTGTAAGTGAACCGATATCCATACCCATCCATCCGTCTGGCATTGCATCTGATGGAACGTATTTGATTTCAGTATCGTTCTTGAATTCCTGAGCTACCATACTTCCTATTGGAAGCATCAAGTTAACGCCCTTTGCTTCTGCTTTTTCCATAAGAGTCTTAGCAAGGTCAATTTTTTCCTCTTCACAGATTGAATTTCCGATGTGATATCCTTTTGCCTTTAAGAAGGTATAAGCCATACCACCACCGATTATCAAAGTATCAACCTTGTCAATGAGGTTTTCGATAACTGCGATTTTGTCAGAAACCTTTGCACCACCAAGTATTGCTACGAATGGTCTTGCAGGGTTTGCCAATGCCTTACCCATGAATTCGATTTCTTTCTTTATAAGGAATCCGCATACAGCAGGCAGATAGTCAGCTAATCCTGCAGTAGAAGCGTGTGCTCTGTGAGCAGTTCCGAAAGCATCGTTTACAAATATTTCAGCCATGCTTGCAAGTTCTTTTGCAAAGTTAGCATCATTCTTTGTTTCTTCCTTGTGGAATCTTACGTTCTCAAGCATAAGAACTTCGCCGTCTTTCAATGCAGCAGCCTTTGCCTTTGCATCTTCGCCTACAACATCTTTAGCCATTATTACTTCTTTTCCGAGAAGTTCGCCAAGTCTTACAGCTGTCGGCTTCATGCTGAATTTATCTTCAAAACCTTCCTTTGGTCTTCCCAAATGGGATACAAGTATAGTCTTGGCTCCCTTGTCAACAAGATACTTGATTGTAGGAAGTGCTCCAACTATTCTCTTATCATCAGTGATCTTTCTGTCTGCGTCCAATGGCACGTTAAAATCAACTCTTACTATTACCTTTTTGCCGGCAACATCAATGTCTTCAATTGTTTTTTTGTTCATCATGCTCATAACTTCACGCTCCTGTATATATTTTTATTTATTTAAAGATGAGTCAAAATTTAGGAAATGATTGCAATATGTATAATATCCAAATTTCCATTCAAATAACCAAAGTAATTTTACCTCTTTTTAGTTGCTATTTCAATACTTTGTTAGTAAATTAACAGTTTTGAAACGTGATAGACCAAACCTTTAGTAAAGATTTCAGCTTATGTTGAATAAATTTTTATCGGATGCTATACTTTTTTGTAAAGTACCTCAATGGAGATTTAACAATGAAACTACAAAAACCAAAAATACCTGATAGCCTCTTAGAATCTGAAAATATGAAAGAAGTAGTTATGAACTTAACCTCATCGGGTTATGATATTGAAAACTACCACTTTAAAAACTGCCGTCTGAATGACATTTCTTCCATTTCTGTAGAATTTAGCAAATGTATTCTTGAAAAATGCAGTATCAATAAATGTGATGTGCAGAACTTTGTGTTTGACAATGTTATATTCAGGGATTGTGATATTTCAAATATGGATTTCAGTGATGCGGTATTCAGAAACACTGAATTTATCAACTGTAATCTTACCGGCATCATACTTTCTCACACAAGACTCAGTGATATATCTGTCAGCTCCTGCAATATGCAGTATTCAAATTTAACAAACTCATATATCACCCGGAGTCGCATTGAGAATTCAAACCTTTCTAACAGCTACATATGGGAAGCTCAGCTAAAGGATGTGGAATTTGAACAATGTACTCTGGTATCAGTAGAATTTACAGGAACCATGCTAAAAGGCATTGATTTTACTTCCTGTAAAATGGAAGGTCTGCTTATCAAGGGGCCTGAACTAAAGGGAGCCATAGTCAATGAATTTCAAGCCCTCTCCTTGTCAAAGCTGTTGGGCATAATCATTAAAGAATAAATCTAGTTTTCTATTCTATGTTTCCACTTATTGCCTTTTCAATTTTACCAAGTTGTTCCACATATCCGCAAAAAATGTCCCAGGCTTCTTGCACTGCTGTTTTGTAATCTACTTCAGCTTTCTTTAAAGACAGCTCGGTTGCAAGGTTGTAGTTGTATTTATTTTTTATTATCAGGTACTTGTGGTAGAGTGCATTTGCTTTCTTTTCTTTTATTCCTGCTTCAACATATTTGTTTTTATAAGCAGAGTAATAATTCTGAAGTATAGCTCTTCTTTGAACAAGCCATCTCCTTGCCTCAAGCTCTGCCTGTTTTTTTTCGTTCAAAGCCAGCTTTACCTCGTTGGATGAATCCTTATAGTATTCTTTCAATATGCTTATCTTTCCGTCCAGAATCCGTAGCTTTTCTCCTAACTGCATACTTTTATAATCATTAAAGTAACTGCTTTTTTCTACGTCTGAATAATTTTTGAGTGGAATAACCCTAAGTGGTGCTACAGGAACGCTGATTGTTACCGCCCTTGCTGTGTCCATCCCGCTGCTGCTCAATAGATTCTCCATATTTGCGCTGACTTGCTGGGTAAGTAATTCCTGCCGACTGATATAATAGTCATAATCAGCAGTATATAAGTCTATATCTGACTGGAAGGCCATATCTTTTGATTTGTTTATCTCTCTTGCATTTGCTTGTAATCTTGCATACTCGGCCAGTGTTTTCTGAACCAAGCCTTTTTCGTACAAAAGTTTCGTATTATATATATTGTCTCTGAATAAGGATAATTGTGAAGTACGTTTAATGTTCCGATACAGGTCTGAATTATTATACATAAACTTACTGGTTTCCTTTTCCACGTACAATTCTGCCTTTAGTGTTATTAGATCAGCCAGTTGCTTTTGATATTCATCGACGTCCTTATTTTGTTCAATGAGTTTTTTTATGTTTACAATATCATTATTAACCTTATCAAGCTCCAAAGAATACTGATGGTAAAGCAGATTGCTGTTTTCTATATCAATTTCTGTGCTCTGAACATTATAGTAATTATTTAAATACAGATTCTGCATTTCGTCATATGTGTACTTTGTTGAATTTCCCGTACCGTATTGCAGAGTAAAGCTATCTCCCAAACTCCATTTATCAAGTGGAACAACGTAAGCGGCTCTCACGGCATTAATCGGTGCAGCCAGCAAAAATAAAACTAATATAACTATGCTAAACTTTTTCTTTAACATTTAATCTCACTCCTATAATTTATTTAACCTTTACAGCGATTTAATCAAGCAAATTTATTTTTTCAAGAAAATAGCGTAAAAAGCTCTTTTGCTTCGTTATTACATTTGCTTCACATATCATTCCTGCCTTTATTTCTCCCTGTCTCCCCGAATTGCTGACCAGTTTTGTTACGGGAACGGTGGCTTCGACGACATAATAGCTTTGACCGCTTGAGTTATTGACTGCATCCTTTGATATACTTGTTATTTTTCCTGCTACCTGTCCGTATTCCCTGTAAGGTAGGGCTGCAAAGCTATATTTAACCGTATCCCCTGTATTTATTTCACCTATGTCTTTATTGCTGACAGTCATCTGCATTTTAAAAGCTGAATTGGTGTTAGGGATTATCGTTAATATTTCAGCTCCTGCCGGCATCAAATCCCCGGGGTACATTTCCGCGATTATGTTAACGGTTCCGTTTACACTGGCCTTTACAATGGCATTGTTTATACTCAGTTCCAGTTTTTTAATATTTTCTCTAACTCCTGTAATACTATCTGTTACTGCTTTAATCTTTTCATCAGTGACAACAACTTCCTGAACCTTTGTTCTTTCTACCAGTGAGTAGTTCAAGGAGTCTTCATTTTGACCGTCTGCTTCGGTTATGGTTTTTAGTTCTGCATCTGAAAGGACATTTTTTTGTTTCAGCGTTCCCACCGTATCCGTTAAATTGTCTATTGCTTGGGCTGCATCATTTCTCTCCTGCAAATACAGTGCTTTCAAGCTGTTTTTTCTGTCCTTTTCATTTAAATTAAGAAACCCCTGTTTGTCCTGTGTACCGGAAACCTTACTTTCTTTTTCTTTTATGCTGATTTGTATATTATTTATATTATTTTCCAATTCAGACATAAACTTGCTTTTATAGGATGTATATTCTCCTTGCGCATTCTGCATTTGCACTCGTGCATCCTCCAGCTCGGATTTTGTAATGGCTATTCCGCTCAATGAAAGGTATGCCTCGTATAATCGTTTTTTCTCCTCGTATGTATTTTTCAGAAAGTTAAATCTATTTTCATATTCCGTATAAAGATATGAATACCTATCCCCGGACTGAAAATTATTTTTTGCTTCGCCGATGCTCTTTTTCAGTGTCTCATATGCCCTTAACTGGGATTTTTCCTCCTCCAGTGACTGTTTCATGGCTTCAGGGCTGTTACTCTTTATTTCATTAGCTTGTTGGTCATATTTTCTTTGTATTTCTGTTTTTGCTATAAGATACTTATCATATTTCTGTTTGTACTGCTTTTCCAGTTCATTTCCTGAATTTAAATAATTTCTATTGTTATCCAAGGATTTTATATACTTTTTTAAGAATTCTATCTCTTTAAGATTTTTGCTCAGTTGTGTACTGTTCAGAAGCTTTTCTTCACTAAGCCTTGTAGTTTTATAGGCCGTATCAGTTTGCGAAAATTTTATATCCATCAAAAGCTTTCTAACCTTTTCATAATATACAGGCTCCTTTGCAGGATCAAAATTGTTTTCTTCTGACGAAATGCATTTTCTATATATTTGAAGGTTTTCCAACTCTTTTTCCAACTCTTTAAGCTTTACTTCCGCCGACTCCCTTTCCACCAGAAGATTGTCATGTTTGATTATGTATAAAATTTCTCCCGCCATTACTGACATTCCCTGTCTACAATTAGTACTTTTCAGCTCCCCTTCAACAATATTCCTGACAGTACTTATTCCGGATTCAGGCCGTACCTGGCCGGAGGCCTTTACTACTATTTCCTTTTTTCCAAATGCTGCCCATGTTACAGCTACTATAACCAACCCCAGTAAAATATATGTAAATATCCATACAAATGGGTGAGGTTTTGTATGATACATTTCACGGCTGTCCGTAAGTTCATTTATGTCAACTAAAATTTCCTTCATTTTAAACCTTCCCTCCTATGGTTTGTTCCTCTTTTTCAGTTAATTGCTCCTTCCATAACTCAAAATACTTTCCTCCAAGTGCCATAAGCTCCTGATGGCTACCGTGTTCCATAATACTGCCGTCTTCCATTACAAAAATCCTGTCACATCGTTTTATAGTGCTTAGTCTGTGTGCTATTATAATCGTTGTTACTCCGCTGCAAACAGTTTCCAGTGTTTTCTCTATGGCCTTCTCTGAAATTGAATCAAGATTACTGGTTGCCTCGTCCATTATAAATATGTCGGGTTTTTTCAAAATTGCTCTGGCTATAGCAAGCCTTTGTTTTTGTCCTCCAGACAAATTTGCACCGTTTTCCTCCAAATAAGTCTCATACCGCAATGGAAGCTTGTTTATAAATTCATGTGCCTGTGCCATTTTACAAGCCTCGATAATTTCTTCCATACTAATATTTTTGTCACCAAGGGTTAGATTTTCCCGTATTGTTCCGCTGAACATGAATATATCCTGGGATATGTATGCAAGTTTTTCTCTCAGGGACTCAAAGGATATATCCTTTATGTTATAGTCTTTTATTGCTATTTCGCCTTTTTCCCAGGTATACAGGTTCAATAAAAGCTTAACAAGAGTGGTTTTACCCGACCCGCTTTCCCCTACCAATGCAATTTTTTCGCCCTGCTTTATGGTAATATTAATATTTTTTAGTACAAGGGAACGTGTTCCATACCTGAAATCTACATTTTTAAAGGTTATGTCACCTTTTAAATCAAGGGGTTTAATCTTTTCGTTCTCTTTTTCACTCTTTTCCAATTCCAGGTCAAATATTTCACCTAGTCTGTCTGATGCTACTACTGCTGTTTGTATCATTGGTTGGAGATTGATGAGGTTTTTGATAGGTTCCAGAAAGTATCCCAGCAGAGCATTAAATGCAAGCAATTGACCTACTGTCATGTTTCCTTTTATTACATTCCATGCACCCACCCACAATATGACTGTTCCTCCCGCCAATGCAGTGAAGGATGTAATTGATGAACGAAAATTATTAATTACACCGCCTTTGAATATCGAGCGAAGTAGCTTTACGAACCTTGTTTCGGTTTTAAGGGATGCTTCCTCCTCGGCGTTGAAGGTTTTAACTGTTTCAATTCCATTCAGTGATTCTACAAGGTAGGAGGTAAGCTGTGCATTCTCTTCCATTTGTTCTTGATTTACTTTTTTGATTGGCTTATTAAATGCAAAAACAATAATGCCATATATAGTCGCTATTACTACCGCAACTATAAACAATGTAGAATTCTGCATGTATAGAATAACAGCTCCTGCCACAGCCATCAGGGTATCTATCATTATGGTAAGCGTTGCACCTGATATGGCATCTCTTACCTTTGAGGCATCCATAAAACGGGATACGATTTCTCCAACCTTTCTTGTTCCGAAAAAATTCATTGGAAGTCCCAGAACATGCTGATAGTACCCCAGTATAAGAGGTATATCAATTTTTTGTGACAAGTACAGAACCATGTGAGAACGAAATGCTCCCAATAGAGTCTGGAAAAGGTAGAGCAGAATAATGCCTATGGATATAACATGCAAGGTCTTTTCCAGATTGTACTGCAAAATGTCATCCAAAAGGAATTTAAAATAAAAAGATCCCAAAATACCTAAAATAGTGTATATGAGAGATGTAAAAAATATATTTACAAGTAGCTTCTTCTGAGGCATCAGCAAATTAGAGAAACGGGAAAAAAGGCCCTTTGTATTATTACCCTTGCTAAAAGTAACATTAGGAACCATCAATATAAGTACACCAGTCCAGATTTTAAAGAATTCCTCCGGAACATACTTGACTATACCCTTTCCGGGGTCAGCAACGATAACCTGCTTTTTTGTTATCTTATGTATAACCACATAGTGAAGCAATGTACCTTCGACGACAACATGTGCTATGCATGGCAAAGGAAACTCAGAAAAAAAGGCCTCCTGATTTCCCTTTACTCCCTTGGCTGTGAAACCAAGACTCTCAGCTGCCTTTATCACTCCATATGCATTTGTACCTTGTTTGTCTGTTCCTGCAATCTCTCTTATTTTTGTTATTGAAGTTTTAAAACCGTACTGCTTGCTGATAGTAGCCAGACAAGCTGCTCCGCAATCTGTTATGTCATGTTGTTTGACACAGTAGAAATGTTTGAATAGGGTTTGCATTAGCTAACTCCATTATTATCTTTTTTTGTATTTACAATACTTGATATGGTCACAACAGCAAAACAAGTTATTACTATAATTATTACATAACTGATCCTGAATTCATCCCGTCTAAAATAATATATATCTAAAAGATATAATCCTAATATAGCAATACACATTGGTATGAATTTTTTAAATATCTTTTTTACAAATAACTTATTCTTAATACTCATAATAAAATTCTCCCTAGACATTTTATTTATATTTATTATATATATTAATTCTTGCTAATGCGTTCAGTGCCTGTAATTAATACAGTACCAGTAAAAATCCAGAACCAAATATGCAGAATAATTTTAATCCGCATATCTGGTTCTTAAATTATTTATCTACGGAATAGGGCAGCCCAACCCCACCCATAATCCTGTTGATGCACCCGCAATTACAGACTGGACAATATTTTTTGAATCACCACTTATTGCTGCTGCGGTACCACCAACATACAATCCAACAATGGCACCTGCTGCTGCTCCACAAACCGCAGACAATAATCCGCCAGCTTCTATAGCTTGAATTTCTTCATAATTTAATTCAATGAAGTCTCCCATAACTTGCACCTCCTATCCTATTTGAAAGCTTTATCCCACGCCTGGGATATTATCTCATATGATACTACTCCTGCTATATATCCTCCTGCTGGTGTAGCATATGGAGAAACTACAGCGCCAATTACCGCACTTACAGTAGCACAAGTAACAACTTTGCAAACATCACCAAAAAGGTTTCCTCCATCAACACACATCATTTCATCCTGTGTCAACTCAGCAAAACCAACATTGTTTAAACTCATAGCATATGTCATAATTTCTACCTCACTTTTATCTAATTTTTCTACAAATGTATCCTCTTCTCTCCATTCTGCGCATAAACTTCAATAATAAAGTTTTTACATTCATAGTTTATATTAACTACTGTCCCATGGCTTACAGCAGGTAATTACAGTACATTGCGACTTACACCTATGTAAACATCAATTACCATCTCATCATCTGTCATTCCTGGCAAAAAATCTTTAACCTGAACATTATAACCTGCCGTTATCTGTTGTAATTTATTCTGTTGTATATATGCAAGTATCTCATTATATGTATTTTGTAATGTTGCAGGATTACCTTCATGCCTTGCATATACAGCATCAAATATGTAAAAAAATGGCTTAAATATATATTCTGCTGAAAAATCAAACTTCTTATCTATTGGAACAAGGAGTTCCATATCCATAAGAGCTTGCCCACAATTTTCTTCAATATCAAAAGTTACGGTAACAATCGGTCCGGCTTTTTTTATTCCATTATCCTGTAAAAACTTACCTATTTTACCCATTTCATTTTTTATTTCTTCCTGGGTCATTTTTTTTCTTAGAGATAAAACGTTTTCTAGTTTAAATTCTTTTCCTGATTGTATCATGTATTTTACATTTTCCCCTAATTGATTATTATTTGTAAATTAATGTCTACGTGTATTATATATTAATATCTTTTTTCCTACTACAGTTATTTTTCATACCACTATTCTGAGAGTTAGGGGTTATATTTTATAACCCCTTTTTATAGTTTATATTTGTGGAAAATATCCTTGTATTTAATTTTTTTTACAGCTTCCTTACTATTTTTAGCTCCAAGTTTTTTTAGTATATTCTTGACCTGTGTACGCAACGTGTTGTTTGTCTTTGATAATTTTGTAGCAATTTGTGATTGGGAAAGTCCTTGTTCTATAAGTTCAAATACTTCCTTTTCTGCTGTTGTCAATTCCCTTAACCTTTCATCTTTTTTAAGTCTTGCATAGTCATTAAGAATTACCTGTATTGACGAGCGATTGTTGTATGTTTTTCTTATTGTGTTTGGCAAATCCAAATAATCCTCTTTTAGAAGATAATCTACAGCTCCAACTTCAAAGGAATCTTTGATTAGTTCATCGTCATTATACGATGTTAACATGATTATTTTGGAATCGGAAAATTCCTTTATTTCAAGTGCTGCAACAACCCCATCCTTAAGGTTTTCAGACAAATTAATGTCCATAATTATTACATCTATTTTGATATCTATCGCCAGCCGTACAGCTTCGTCTTTACTGTTTGCTGAAGCCTTAACAAATATATCCTCCTCCTGCGAAAGAAAAGAATTTAATATTTTAATCCATGCAGGATCATCCTCAACTATCATTACCTGTATTTTATCCATTGACCAAACTCCTTTTGATTTGCTTATCAAGCAAACCGGATACTCTACTTTTATGAAAAATAATTTGTATCGTTGTTCCCACATTTTTTTCGCTGATTACTTCCAATTTACCACCATGTAAGTTCATAACGTTAACACAATATGATAGCCCCAGTCCAAAATTATTACTGGTTCGTTTAGTGGAAAAAAACGGATCAAATACATAAGGAAGATTTTCTTTTGATATTCCGCATCCAGTGTCACTTATAGCAATAATAAATGTTGATTTATTTGAAACAGCATCTATCTTGAGTTTACCTGCCTCTTCCACCGCTTCTATGGCATTTTTTAATACATTATGAAACACTTCCTGAATATGAAGGCTATCACATTTTATAAAAATGTCATTGTGAAAATTGTTTTCCAGTATGATTTCTTTATTTTTTATAAATGGAATTACCATGTTTATAGAGTTTGTAAATATATCCTTAACATTATTAACCTGCTCATTCAAGGTAATCTCTTGAATATGCTTCTGAATATGCTTAACCATCTTTGTAAGGTAATCACTAGAATCAAGAATAAATCCAATATTTTCGTCAATATCCGGGATATTGATATTTTGATTTTTAAGTTTGGATTTAATCGTATTTGTACACATTCCTATTTTTATAATCTCATTCTTTATACTATGATTCATAATTGATGTTCCTGAGGTTATAGCCTTAATAGTACTGTCCAAACGGTATTTTTCAAATTTAACTCTAACCCCCATAACTCCATACCTGAAGCTTGCATATACGAATATTATGAAAGCGACCGATATTGTAATCGCATTATATCTCCATATACTCTCAATCCGGAATGCTCTTAAAATATAATTAGCCGTAATAGCAAACAGGGTTGTAGGCGTAATTAATATGCAAGTAAGCAATCTTTGCTGCTTTTTACGTGCATTTTTCTCAGCTTTATATGAATAAATCAACAGGTAGTTTGCAAAAAGTACATAGGGTACAACCCATAGGCTAAGAATTAAAAATGATGGTCTATAATCCGGTATAGACGGGTAAATCAAATACATTATTATTACCGGAATAAAAAATATGACGTGGCAATATTTAGAAATAAATTTAAAATTATTTAATGTTCCTGTATATATAATACTATATATTAAAACAATATACGGAGCTATTTGGGTAGACAATGTGAACATGAACGATGTTGCCGAATAAATTATAAATTTAGTATTAGTGTCCGAGAGCGTGAAAGAATATTCTCTTAGAAAAATTCCCAGACCTCCAAAACCTGAAAAAAAAGCAAGGGCACTCCCCCACCTTGTGGCCCGATTATGGGGATCAGTTCTTATGAGTATACCTGCTATTACCCATAATGCAATAAATAAAACCAACATATATAATCCACCAACCTATAGTTTGCTATTAATAAACTCTAAAGAATCCTTTCTTATTATATTTCTCAAAAGTACAATGCCTGAGTGTCCGCAATTGTAAATATGCCTTTGAGGTTTTCCCCATTTTGACCATAATTCGTTGGAATCTTCCAAGCTTATGTATTGGTCATAAGCAGCACTTAACAGTAATATATTGTTTTTAGGAATAGCGGGCTGGTATAAGCTGGGGGTGATAACGACCCAATAGTTCAATAATTGTTCATATGAAAATGAACTTTTAATAAAATCGTTCTTTATGTACTTTCCGGGTATTGTATTCCAGACAGCGTTTGCCAGACTATTTGCATAAAATACGGATATCAGTATATCAATATCCCTCTCTACAGCACTTGTCAGATTTGTCAAAAAGCCTCCAAGACTTACTCCTATTAGTATAACTTTACCTTGTGTGTTTGATTTAAGCCATTTAACCAATGCCCTTAAATCAGATACAGCCTGTTTTACTGATAATAGTGTCCTATCAATGTTAGAGGTAACAAACAGTTCCCCATTATATGTGGATTCATTTGAGTTCCTCTGAAAATGATACGGCATTATAAAGTGATAAACATTATATCCTGAATCCAAAAAGCTTTTTAAATAAATACTGTCAATGTTCTTGTAATCATCCATTCTCCATCCATGAACAAGAATTACATTGGTTGAATCCTCATCGTTTGAATTTCTGTGATAGTATCCAAAAACTTTTTCATTACTTTTGTTGTTATTTCTTATCTGACTGTCATATGAAAATGTTCCTGTAGTATAATATGAATTCTTTTCCTCCTGTAATTTTATTTTCGGGATGGACGGAGTATCAAAATATGAAGAAAACTCGCCTGATTTTACGGGTTGCATGTTTGGTGCTATAAAATGTGAAACGAAACTTTTTCTTTTATGTAGTTGTCGGAGAGATAATCTGTCTATTTGTTCGGATATAAATTTATTCAATATAGCATCACCTTAAAAATATTAAAATCTAAATATATTATACATTTATATCATAATTTGTAAATATACTGTTATATTGATTCTCTATCTTCTACTTCTTTGTTCTTTACAGAGATAGAAAGATGAAAGGCATTCAGCTTCTACTATTAGAAGCTTGAACGCCTTTTCAAAGATTACATATAAATTGTAAATAGAAATGAATATCGGTAAACCGATATTTCGGAAAAGCTAATAAAATTAAAAAGTACTATATATATCAAGCTAGAAGAAAATCCTTTTGCTGTTTGCTTCCCATTATTTTGTCGTAGATATTCCAACACAATAAATTATGTATTCTGCTTGTTTCCTTATCACTTTCTTTTGAAATACATACCGCATTAACCACATGAAAAATAGGTTTAAAAATATATTCATTCGTTATGGTTACTCTTTTTGGTAACGGAACAAGTATTTCCATATCTATTAAAGGTACTCCGTCTTGCATCTCTATTGAAAATGTTACCGTTGTTATGAATCCATTCTTTTTTAGCCCGTTGTCTTTAAGAAATTTTTTTAACTTCAAAATCTCCAATATGACTTCTCGGCTTGTCATTTTTTTTCTTAAAGTAAGGACATTTCTCAATCGATAGTCCTTTTCTACTGCTGATAGTGCCATTTAAATTCTCCTTTGAGCTTATAAAACACCTTATTTACCAAGTTGGTTTAATGCTCCTATTATTACGTTGATTATTGCCGCAACAAGAAAAATACTAGAAAGCATAATACCTACAACTGCCATCCATCTTTTAGTTGATTTTATACCAAGTATCCCTAATATCAGTCCTACAATTGAAACCGGAATCCCTATAATAGGCAATAGCCAAGCCACGGTATCAACTATACCCAAAATAAACGAAGTACGGGCTTTATCCATACAATCCGGTTCGCTATTTAAAAAAGACAAACTTACAATTAATTCCACCTTCTATTCTTACAAAAATTGATAGCCTTTAAAAATAATTTATAATCTTAATTATACCTATAATAATAGTATTAACGCATTGCCTTGGCGAATCAATCCCACCATCTATCTGCATAGCCTCTTCATTATTTAAATCTACAAATTGATCTGCCTTAATATCCATACAAACGTTTTTCTTACTCATAAAAATCCTCCTTAAAAAAAACTGTATTTGGCAATGTCATAACTTCAACCAAATACAGTTTATTATATTTACAGTTATATTCAATATTTTTTACATAACATGTCTCTATAATGTCACAAAATGCATGTTTTATATTTTTATATTAAGTAATATTTCCAGTTTGAATACTTTATTTTCACAAATAATACTCAGTCCGCCTCCGTACTTTTCCACGCTGTCATTAATATTTTTGAGGCCAAAGCCGTGATGTTCCTTGTTTTGTTTTGTAGACTCAATCTCTTTTCCTGTAATTTTAATATCCTTTTCAACTGAATTTTCAATTAAAATAAACAGGCATTTGCCCTGAATGTATGTGAAAACCCTGATAAACCTCTCAGAGTCATCGGACTTCACAGCTGCTTCTATAGCATTATCCAAAGCATTTGAAAAAATTGTACTGATATCAAAGGGATTTATAAAGTTCTCCCTTGGCAATATCCCGGAAAACTCAAATTTTATTCCCAGATTATGTGCCATCTTGTTCTTTTCGTTTAATATTGCATCTGTGATACTATTACCGCTGCTTATTTCAAGGTCAAGTCCGCGCATAGTATCCTCAATCTCGTCAAGGAGCTCCTTTGCTTCATCTATGTCATTATTTTCTATCAAGGTTCTAATTAATCTAAGATGATTTTTCATATCATGTTTTAGCTTCCTGGTTTCCTGGTTTTTACTCATTATCTGTTCGTAATGATTGAACTGTGTTCTAAGCTGAGCTTCTGACATTTCATTGAGATGTTTATATTTTTTATTAAGAATCATCTTATCAATTAAAATCATTACTATTACGTTATATATTATTGTGCATAAGGATGCTATAAGCAGGAATGCTGAAGTATTTACAGGTACATCTACAAAATTCCTTACTCCCCAGTCAAGAATTGTGATTGTAGCAAAGCTGAAGGCAGGAAGCATGATGAGAATTAAGGTCTGAACAGATGAAAGTATATTTATTTTTAATGTTGTGGTAGTGGCAAAGTTCTTCAGTAGTATGTATACAAGAATAACCAGTATAATTTTGATTATGGTAACCCATATACCCCTTACTCCTCCGGATAATGTGCTGAAAAACAAATTATAATTAAATCCCATGTTTGTAAAGGAGATAATAAAAATATCAACAACATAGTTAAGACAAACCGCTGTAGAAAATGCAAATAATTTGTGTGCAATGTTCCCTTTGAAAGCAATAAAAACAAAAATCAGTACAAATACAGAAGTGATAAAGTCAACTAAAAATACAATAGGAAAAATAATTTTGACAACTTTAAGCAATCCGTATATAACAAAATATAGTATTACGTTTTTATTGGCTCTTTCGGTAAAGTCTAAAAATATTGAAATCATAAAAACAAAAATCAGTATTTCAAATATACTTGAAATTAAATCAATTAGGCTGTTTGCCAAAATCACTAGCATTTTATATTTCCTTTCATAAACGCCTTAAAAGCCTCCTTGAATAAATTAATTTTTAGTCTGCTGATTAAAACCTTCTGGTTATTGGTCAAAATAATCTCATTATTTGAAAATTCGCAAACGTGCTCTAGATTTACAAGATAACCCTTATGGCACCTGAAAAACTGCTTATTTCTGAGAGAGGCTTCTATTTGATTCATTTTTCCCAAAATAGTAATTGTCCCGTTTTTTGAATAAATATCAACTTTTCTACCGTTACACTCAAAGTAATAAATGTCTTCTAGCTGTATTCTGAAAGTACGATTGTTGCACACGGCTTCGAAATGGGTAGTTTTCCTGTCTATAATTTCATTTATGGCATTGTTGAGTATATTGTTAACTTTATTTATATCAATGGGCTTAACAATATAGTTGTACGGCTTGACCCGAAAAGAATCAAAAACCATTTCCTTGTGAGATGTTAGAAATATAATCATTCCTTCATAGCCGCCTTTGCGAAGCTCAATGGCCGTTTCAATACCGTTTATTCCGTTCATCTCAATGTCCAGTAATACTATATCGTTATACAGATATTTACTTTCGAGCAAGTTCTCTCCGCTATCATAGGAAAGTACTTCTATATCAGGCCTTATGCCTTTTAGGTTGGCGGCTAATGTTCCAGTAATTTGGTTTTCATCATCGCAAAGGGAAATCCGTATCATCCAATCACCTGCAAAAAAAAGATATTATGTATAATTGTACCATAATTTACTGATATACTGAATATTTTTTGTTATGTCACATAACCATTAAATTATAATCTGCTGAATAGTGTAAAATTTTTAACTTTTATGCTGTCGTTAATTATATAGGTCCAGGTAGCTGAAGGTGTTTGAAATCCATTATCTGCCAACTGGCAGTCATCCATGGAAAAATCTATGTCTTGGAGGGTATTCAATATTTTTTCATTGATTTCCTCATGCAGCTGTTCAAATTTATTGATACTAAGTCTGTTAAACTCGTCCACAGGATCTTTTCTTCCTGCCGAAACCAGATTTATTCCTTCCTTAATATTTTCACAATATTCAAGAAAATCATACCAGAATTCGTCCATGCAATTAAGGGATACTTTTCTCTGAATTTCATCAACTCTTTCTTTTCCATACTTATCGCACAGTTCTTTGTATAACTCCTTTTTCTCTACGGACAAAATCCCCGGAGTATTACAGGACAAAACTTCAAACCTGTTTTTGAAAAATGTTCTTCTCTGCCATTCAAGGAGATACGAGTATTTGCCCAGTGTTTTTCTTATCTCAAAGTTCTGACCGTTGACTACTCTCTGTATATGGCATATCAATGCTAAAAGTTTGCTGTCATCAACCTTTTCGGCCTGCCTTATGCCATAATATTTGGTTGGTATAACCTTTCCTATACCAAACTGCACCAATAAATCATCTTCCAAACTTATAAAAAAGCGTGAAGAGCCGGGGTCACCCTGCCTTCCAGCCCTGCCCCTCAACTGGTTGTCAATTCTCACGCATTCGTTTCTGTTGGTTCCGATGACATAAAGTCCACCCAATTCCAACACCTTTTCTGTATCTTCAGGGCAATTTTCTCCACCTAGTTTTATGTCAACTCCACGTCCTGCCATATTGGTAGACACAGTAACGGCCCCGAGTTTTCCCGCCAGCGCAATGATTTTTGCTTCTTCTGCATCGTTTTTTGCATTTAATACCACACATACTATTTCTTGCTGTTTCAGCATACCTGCCAACATCTCAGATTCCTTAATGCTTGAAGTACCTATCAATACAGGCCGTCCTTGGTTATGCGAAGCGCGAACCTCATTAACTATGGCATTGTATTTTGCTTCTTTATGTGTGTAAACAAAATCATCGAAATCAACACGAATACATTTTTTATTTGGCTGGACAACATAGACATCATGTTCATATGTACTTAGGAATTCTTCCTCAGACGACTTTGCCGTTGCCGTCATTCCTGACATATGCGGATACAAGCTTATAAAATTCTGAATTGTTATTTTTCCAAGTATTTTATTACTTGGTATGGAGTCTATTCCTTCAACAGCTTCAAGAGCCATCTGAAGTCCATAATCCCACTTTCGTCTGTCTGCAATCCTTCCTGTAAATTCATCTATGATTTCGATACGCCCATCTTTAATAATATAATGAATATCCCGTTTTAAAAGGACTTTAGCATGAAGCATATTATTTATATGTGTAAGCGTTTCTACATTTTTGGGATTATACAGGTTCCCACAGTCAAGATAATTTTCAACTACAGAACTGCCGGCTTCGGTCAGATAAACATTTCTGCTGCTCTCATCAATTGCATAATCAATATTCCGTCTCAGTAATCCCACCAGTTCTACCAGACGGTTGTCAATTTTTTGCTGCAAGCCCATACTTCCTGCTATGACCAGAGGTGTCCTGGCTTCATCAATAAGAATTGCGTCTGCCTCGTCAACAATTACAGAGTTGAATGGCCTATGTACAATTTCATTTTTATCATAGACTATAGAATCCCTTAGATAATCAAAACCAGCTTCTTTTGGCGTAACATAAGTTATATCAGCCAAATATGCCCTTCTTCTTTGAGGCCTGTCCATATTTTCCTGAATATATGACGCTTTTAATCCCCAGAATTCATATATCCCCTTCATCCATTCCGCGTCTCTTTTTGCAAGGTAATCGTTAAAGGTAAAAATGTGAACACCTTTGCCGGAGAGTGCGTTTAATACTGCCGGAAAAACAGCTGCTAATGTTTTTCCCTCTCCTGTGGGCAATTCTGCAATTTTTCCTAAGTATAATGCAATACCTGTCAGAAGTTGCGAATCATATGGTTCAAGATTTAATACACGCCTGCTTATCTCTTTTGTTATTGCAAAACAATCTGTCATATATTCATTAACAAATTGTTGACTGTCACGGATGATAAAATTATCTAAGCGTTTTTTATAATTATTAATTAATTGTTGAAGTTCATTATCCGAAAGGCTTTTATAGTTGTTATTATTAATTATGTTAACCAGCGTTTTATATTGCCCAGGTTTTATGCCTTTTTTTCTTTTAAAAAACATAAACACCTCCATTAATATTTTAAGCTGCCCCTTTATAGTCCGTTAGTTATTGCAACGAAAATGTGTATTGTGATTGTTTATTTTATTATATATCACTATACCAATGTTTTATAGAATAATTTACTATTTTATATAATAATTTTCAGAACAATAAAAAAAGCATAAACCCAAAACAACTCCACTATGCAGAATTTCACCGGGTTTATGCTTTTAACAGTAAGTTTAATTTATTCCATCAATACTTACTTCTATATTAACATCAGCGTTATAGTCAACACCTTCAAATTCAAAACCAAAAAGTCTGAAAAACTCTTTTCTGTAGCCTTCAATATCAGTAATGTCTTTCACATTTTCGTTATTGGCTTGGTTCCAGAGTTTTGTTACTTCAGCCTGAATCTCAGGTAGCATTTCCAGATCATCCATACAGATTCTGCCCTTGCTGTCCAGTTTCAAATCTCCTGAATATATCCTGTCGCTGAACATTCTGTACATTTGTTCAATACATCCCTCATGGATATTTTTTTCTTTCATTACTTTAAATAAGGCACTGACATAAAGAGATATAACAGGTATAGCTGCACTGGCTTGTGTTACAACAGCTTTATTAATGGAGACATAAGCTTTTCCGCCAATACCCTTAAGACTCTCGTCAATTTTTGCCACAGTAGCCTCAAGGTCATCCTTGGCTTTTCCGATAGTTCCCTCTCTGTAAACAGAATGAGTCATTTCAGGGCCTACATAGGAATATGCCAGTGTAATTACATTTTCCTCAAGAACATCGGCATTTTTCAGGGCATCCATCCACATTGCCCAGTCTTCACCGCCCATTACTGCAATAGTCTGTTTGATTTCATCATCATTGGCCGGTTCAATGGTAGTTTCAGAAACAAGCTGGGTATGGAAATCTACCGTTTTTGATGTATAAGTTTTACCAATAGGCTTTATAACTGAATTGAACACATCACCGGATACAGGGTGTGTCCTTCTTGGAGAAGCCAGACTGTAAACTACCATGTCTATCTTACCAAGGTCTTTTTTTATTAAATCAATAGTTTTCTGTTTGATTTCATTTGAAAAGGCATCACCGTTTATACTTTTTGCATACAGGCCTTCTTCTTTTGCCATTTTCTCAAAAGCCGCCGAATTGTACCATCCTGCAGAGGCTGTTTTATTTTTAGCTGCAGGCCTTTCAAAGAATATACCGATTGTAGCAGCTCCGCAACCAAATGCAGCTGTTATCCTTGATGCCAGTCCGTACCCTGTTGAAGCACCAATAACCAGTACTTTTTTAGCACCATCTACTCTTTTTTGATTTTTAACATACTCAATCTGTTTACTGACACTATATTCACAGCCTGCCGGATGAGATGTTGTGCAAATAAATCCTCTGAATTTAGGCGAAACTATCATAAAATCCTCCTTGAATTTGAGCTTTATATAATAAGCCAATTAATGCTTAACATACTATTTTTTGTTTTCCACTGTATATTATAGCACAATATGATTCGGTTTAAAACTAGATATTATTACTTGGTACTAATCAATTTCGCCTTAACTTATTCAAATGAGACAAAATAGCTTCCACAGTTGCCTCCCGGAAGCATAAACCTGACATTTGCAGTCTGGCTGTCCCCAAGCTCTTCTATCCAGAACATTCCCGTTGTAATCTTTTCACCCACAATCCACGGGCCATTATTTACACTGTAAACAATGGTTGCATATGGTCTGTCCTGTGTCCATTTGGGACTTATTATAATCCTTTTATTTGCCGCATGGTTTATTTTTATATTATAAACAACACCGTAGTTACCTGCATGGTATTTTGATGCACCGGGTTTTGAGTTTATTACACCGTCGTACTCATATGTATTTAGTGACTGAGGCCATTCGCACAGATTTGTTATTTTACTTGAATCTGCATCAAGTACAACATTTTTCTCTGTATAACCCAGTTCACCGCAAAAACCATGTCCTATACCCTTTACAGGAAGATGTTCTTTAAATACATCTTCAGCGGTTTTAGATTGTCCGGCTGCAAATACTCTCAACCAAACGCCAAATTTCTGATTTGATTTAAACCGAGCTCTTCCGTACACAAATTCAGAAAATCCTGGCGTAAAGCTAAAGTCATCCGACCATACGATTTTCTTTTCTCCGGGTTTAAGGATAATAGTTTGATATTTCGCATTCTGAAAGCTTCTAAGCACCTGTGAAGTGTCTTCAATAACAGCGAAATTATATCCATCCAGCGTTGCAGTGCAACTACCTTTAAAAGTTATTTTAGCAGGCTTTGGGCCTTTGTTCATAATCGCCACTCCCACCCTGCAAGCTCCTGCATTGGACCAAGCGTTATACAAATGGTGATAAAATTCAACATCTTTATAGGAATTACCAAGGTTTGTACCGTACAAATATACTAAATCCTCCGAATTAAGGCCAAAGGACTCAGGATTATTTACATAAATTAAATGGTTTCCACTGCTTGAAAAAGTCGAACCGGTTAACGCATAAGCTGTAAAGCTAAAAAATACACATAAGATAAATATAATACAAATAAGCCTGATTAAGTTTGTTTTTTTCATTTGTTCCTCCTGCACCGACAAATATTAAGCCTAGCAGGCATAAACCTGTAGGCTTAAAAGCTCTGAATCAGTATTTATTAAATCATTATGTTAAGTATAAGCAAAAAATGGAAATTAGACAAGTTATATATCTAAGGATATCTTTAATTTTAAGATATTATGGCGGAAATACTCTTTATTTCTGCATAGTATGCAAAATCATAATAGACAATCAATTCTTAGCTTTAAACGCTTTAATCATAGCTCTAGTACAGACAGTAATTGTAGAACATAAAAATAAGATTGCAAACATTATAGCAGATAAAAATGAATTATTTGGATTACCCCCATCAAATATACTACCTAATGTTGCCGATACAATAAAACCAAGTATTATTATAAGTAGTCCTAGAAATATTGAAGTTAGAAATTCTTTCATTTCACACATTTCCCCCATTAATTCATTTATCTATATATTGCTAATTTTTTACATATATTTACATATGCGCATAATAAAACAGCACTGCTTTTAGATAGATTTATCACATCTAAAACAGTGCTGTGTAAAAGCTTTAATTATTTAGCATCAACAGTAGCCATATGCTCAATAAGGTTAACAACTTTGTTTGAATAACCCCATTCATTGTCATACCATGAAACTAACTTAACAAAGTTTCCGTTTAATGCGATACCAGCTTCAGCATCGAATATTGAAGTACGTGCATCAGTTGTGAAGTCAGTTGAAACAACTGCATCTTCAGTGTATCCGAGGATACCCTTCAATTCATTTTCAGAAGCCTTCTTAATAGCTGCTTTGATTTCTTCATAAGTAGCTGATTTATCAAGACGAACTGTGAGGTCAACAACTGAAACGTCAGCTGTAGGAACTCTGAACGCCATACCAGTTAATTTTCCGTTCAATTCTGGAATAACCTTTCCAACTGCTTTTGCAGCACCGGTTGATGAAGGAATGATGTTTCCGAGGATTGATCTTCCGCCTCTCCAGTCTTTCATTGAAGGAGCATCAACTGTCTTCTGAGTGTTAGTTGCAGCATGAACTGTAGTCATAAGACCTTCAACTATACCGAAGTTGTCGTTGATAACCTTTGCTAAAGGAGCCAAGCAGTTAGTAGTACATGAAGCGTTTGATACAACTGTCATGTCCTTAGTGTACTTGTCATTGTTAACGCCCATTACGAACATTGGAGCGTCAGCTGAAGGAGCACTGATAATAACTTTCTTTGCTCCGCCCTTGATGTGAGCTGAAGCCTTTTCAGTAGTAGTGAATACACCTGTTGATTCAACAACGTAATCAGCACCGCAAGCTCCCCAAGCTATAGCTGTAGGATCCTTTTCTGCGAATACTGCGATTTCTTTTCCGTTAACAACTAATTTGCCATCTTTTACTTCTACAGTTCCTTCGAATTTTCCATGAACTGTGTCATAAGTAAGCATATATTTCATGTACTCGAGATCGATGAATGGATCATTGATTCCCTTTACTTCTACATTAGGGTTGTTTATTGCAGCCCTGAAAACAAGACGACCGATACGTCCAAAACCATTAATACCCATTTTTACTGCCATTGGTGTTACCTCCTAAGTTTTTTTATTAATTAGTCAAGCAAATTAATGCTTATCGACAAAATAATTGGTTTCCTTTTCCTAAACCAAAATAATTCTATAATATTTCAAAAACATTTTCAATAGTATATACGCTTAATTTAATAAATATTTAACAAACTTCTATTGTGTATTTTTCTATTAAATGATCGGGATTATAGGATAATTTAGCCTTTCTTAACCCCGCAATTCCCATGTCCTGTTCTCTGTTGACATACTCCAGGTGCAACCATTGGTTGCATATAAACTGCTGGTTTATCACTGTATAAAGCCCTTGAATTTCAGCATTTGCCTTTTCAACATGTATAACCGCTGTGTTTTTATTAAGCTGTTCTCCAACCGTGAAGGCTTCAGCTTCTCCCTCAACTCTGATCAATCCGCCTTTTAAACCAAGTATTCCATAATTGTCTAGGAGTTTAAGGTTTGCGATTCTTTCATGGACAAGGCTTTCGCCACCTGATTGTCCTCTATGGCGGTACCATTTTTCTACTATGTTCTTGCAGTCTTTAATATTTGCAGGTGTTATTTCTTCATACTCATAGCTGTAAAGTTTCTTAAACTTGTTAATATGGTTTCTTTTTCCGTCAAGCTTCTTTCCTGCCAATGTTGACAAGCTTCTTACAGTATACACATAGTCAGAATTGTCTCTATCCTCTGTAGAATTATAACCGACTCCCAGTTGGTCAAGAATTTCCACCTGCTGTTTTGTAACTCTGGAAAAAATTAATTTCCATCCCTCTGAATTAAAGTATTCCTTTAATGTTCCTATTGTCTGTTTTAATTCTTCTGCTTTTTTATATTCCCCTACAGGGAAAAAGCAAAAAGGATTTAAATTATCTCTCACTGACATTATGCATAAAAAATCATTAATTATTCCGAATTTTAATTTGTAGTGTTCCTTCCACATGAAAAGATTCGTAAAACTCATTTCAGATGCAAGGACATGGGCTGTTTCAAAAAACTTATCGAAACACTCCTTGTGGTTAATAGATATTTCCTTATCTATTAAAATAGTTTGCACCATAGATATCCCCCTGTTAGCAGCTTGTTTGTCAGTTATTTTACATTTTGTATGATTGCTATAAGATAAGTAACTGCATCCGTCATATCCTTTATTGATATCTGTTCATTAACACTGTGTACATTGGTCATACCAATGCTCAGGTCAACTGCTTCAATTCCTTTTGAGTTTATAACGTTTGTATCGCTTCCGCCTCCGGTTACTACTGCCTCAAATTCAATGCCACAGTCTGTTGCTGCTGACTTCATTATGTTGATAATTTCTGAATCCAAGGGTATATTGAAAGCAGGATATTCCACTTCATAGTTGAACTCAACCTGTCCGCCGAATTTTTCTGTTGCCTGTTCAAAGCATTGTCTCATATGCTCAGTCTGCGCCTGCAACTTATCCTGTTGCCTGCTTCTGGCTTCCCCTTCAATCTCAACTCTGTCGCAAACAATGTTTGTAGCAGTTCCACCATGAATAATGCCAATATTTGCAGTAGTTTCCTCGTCAATCCTCCCAAGCTTCATGTTTGCAATAGCATGAGACATAATCGAAAAGGCGCTTATTCCGTTTTCAGGCTCCATGCCGGCATGAGCTGCTTTACCTTTTATTACCACATTTATCTTGTTATGTGAAGGAGCTTTTACAGCTGCACAGCCTACTCTGCCGTCGCTGTCCAGAATAAATCCGTATTTTGCGTGTATTTTGCTGTAATCCAGATTTTTTGCACCAAGTAACCCTATTTCTTCAGCTACCGTGAATACTATGTGAATATCACCGTGAGAAATGTTTTCCTCTTTAAGTAACTTAATAGTCTCCAGTATAATTGCTATCCCGGAAGCATCGTCACCTCCCAGAATGGTTGTTCCATCAGTTTTGATGATATCCCCGTCCACAATGGCTTTTTTGCCAATTCCGGGAACCACAGTGTCCATGTGCGCTGTAATCAAAATTGCAGGAACGCTTTTATTTCCTTTAACGGTGCATATTATATTTCCGCTGTTCCCGCCTGTTTTTTCTCCTGCATCATCTTCCACAGGCATATATCCCATGTTTTCCAGCTTTCGCTTCAATGTATCACACATTTGTCTTTCTTTTCCCGACAAGCTATCTATCTTTACCAATTCTAAAAATTCATCTACAAGTCTGGTTCTATTAACCATTTTAACCCTCTCCTCAATTGCTCTGATAAAATCATACCTTTTTAATATACCCACTATTTCTAAAAAAACAACATTCAATAATATATAAATTTGTAAACGTATTCTACCACTGGTAATTTACCATATGTCCCTCAAGCTTCATATCTTTAAAATCCTGTTGTCTCAGTGCCTCATACAACACAATTGCAACGGAATTTGAAAGATTAAGAGACCTGATACCGGTTTTCATAGGTATTCTGATACAATACTCCTTATTGTTCTTCAACAACTCCTCGGGAAGGCCTGCGGTTTCCTTTCCGAATAAAACAAAGCAGTCGTCATCAAACTGTACGTCACAGTAGTTGTTTACTGCTTTAGTGGTTGAATAGTAGAAGGTTTTTCCCGGATATTTTTTAAAAAACTCATCTATACTGTTGTAATACCTCACATCTGCCTCTTCCCAGTAGTCAAGTCCGGCTCTTTTAAGATATTTATCCTCAATTGAAAATCCAAGAGGCCCCACAAGATGCAGTACAGTTCCCGTGGCTGCACAGGTTCTCACTATATTTCCGGTATTCTGTGGAATTTCCGGTTCCACCAGTACTATATTAAGTGCCATAATTAATCACATTCCTTTCGATAACTTAAGAATCTGCTAAAATAAACATACAATAAAAAGATGGCTTTACTAACCATCTTTTTATTGTATGTTTATTTATTTTATCATTTTACTTATAATATCTCAATCCTGAACGGATATGTCTATCTCAAGAATCTCGTTATCCGACAGATATAGGGGTATACATATAGTCTTCATTTTAGACTGTGATATTTGTAAATTTTCACCAAGCAATAAAGAAGGAGGTGTAATTTCGATTCCGATCCCTTTATTATAAAGCAAAGTGGCTGTATTACCCAATATCATATTTGTGAGCTCAGACAATGCACTTTTTGATATTTCATTTAATTCGTCAACAGGCATTCCCATCATCATAGCTGAAGCTATTTTAAAAGCTACATTCTTGGACATTGTAAAAATAGCTTGTCCGCGAATTTTACCAGTAATTCCCACAATTATAAGTATTGATTCTCCCTGATAAGGAGAATTTTTCAAGAAAACTTTTCCCAACCTGGCATCAACGTTCACAACTTGTTTAAGAACTGTCTGGCTTGCTTCAATAAATGGGTTTATATACTCTATGTTCATAATTCATCCACCTTGTTTTTATGTATTGTTCTTCTACATTCAAAATTTCGTTGATGAGTATAAAAAAATCTTCTTCAATTATAAACAATTTTAAGGTAAAATTCCATATATTTTTTTAAAAAGTAAAAAAAGAAGAATATTTAACTAATCAATAGCTAAAAATAAACTTTAGCCTTGACCTTAAATATTCCTCTGTGCTGTTTATTTTTTTGCTTTTGGCTTAAATATAGCAGCCATCATAAATCCGAAAAATACAGCTGCAGCAAGGCCGGCAGCACCTGCTGTGAATCCTCCCGTAAATATTCCAAGCAAGCCCTTTTCATCCACTTCCCTGAATACGCCTTTTGCAAGATTGTAGCCAAACCCTGTAAGGGGAATAGTGGCTCCTGCTCCCCCTATATCAACTATTTTTTGATATATGCCCATAGATGCCAGTACCACCCCGGCAACCACATAAACTACCAAAATTCGTGCGGATGTTAATTTTGTTTTGTCTATCAGTATCTGACCAATGGCACAAATAATTCCGCCAACTATAAAAGCACTCACGTAAGTCATTGTCTCACCTCATTAGTTTAATGTTCTGTGAATAGCCACAGCATGTGCTATACCAGGTATGGATTCCTTCTGCTGAGAGCTGATAGGACTCATTAATGCCCCTGTGGCAATAAATAGCACTCTCTTTAAGTTCCCCTGTGTTATCTGGTTATATATATGTCCTGCAAGCACCGTTGCTGAACACGCACATCCGCTTCCCCCCGCATGAGTATCCTGCTTCTCCGCATCAAAAATCATTACACCGCAGTCATTAAATCTGGATTCTATATCCAATCCATTCTGCTTTAACATTTCCAGGCAAATTTGTTTTCCTACCTTACCCAAATCACCGGTTACAATAAGATCATAGTAATCAGGTTGCAGGCCCGTATCCTTAAAGTGAGCAAATATGGTATCCGCCGCTGCCGGAGCCATAGCCGCCCCCATATTATTTGCATCTTTTATTCCCAAATCATTAATTTTCCCAGTTGTAATATGCTTTATATACGGGCCCGCACCATTGGCAGACAATATTACCGCCCCGGAACCGGTTACAGTCCACTGTGCAGTAGGAGTTCTCTGACTTCCCAATTCGAGAGGAAACCTGAACTGCCTTTCTGCCGAACAGAAATGGCTGGAAGTCATACAGACTACGTTTTCCGCAAAACCTCCCTCAACGATAAGACTGCCAACACTCATTGATTCAGCCATCGTCGAGCATGCACCGTACAAACCCAAAAATGGAACTTCAGTTTCCCTTAGTCCGTAGTTTGCTGCTATACATTGGTTTAGGAGATCTCCAGCCAGAACATAATCTATTTTGTCATTAGTGAGCTTTGCCTTTTGAAGAACTTTTGAAAAGGCCTCCCTTACAAGCTTACTTTCAGCTTTTTCCCAGCTGTCCTCCCCCCATAATTCATCGGGAATAATATAATCAAAGTCATTTTTCAAAGGCCCCATACCTTCCTTTGGCCCTACAAAAGACGCTGTTGCTGTGATAGAAGGGGGATTTTTTAAGAATACAGTTTGCTTTCCAATATGCTTTTCTGCCATGTTCGTTTTATTAGCCTCCTTTAGCCATAGCTTTTAATTATTTTGGGCTATTAAGTAATAAGGTAGTGTATAATACCTGCAAGGATTGATGAACAAATTCCATATACTATTACAGGGCCTGCAACAATGAACATTTTTGCACCCATTCCGAGGACGTATCCTTCGGACTTGAATTCCATAGCAGGAGATACTACCGAGTTTGCAAATCCCGTAATTGGTACTATCGACCCTGCTCCCGCAAATTTGCCTATTTCGTCATAAACGTTAAGTCCTGTTAAAAGTGCTGCCAAAAAAATCATTATAATACTGGTTATGGCGGATACAGCATCATTATCTAAGCCTCTGTTTTTCAACAAGTTTATAAATAACTGGCCGATATCACAAATGATACCTCCAACCAAAAAAGCCTTTAGAACATTTGACAACAGTTTGGATTTCGGCGAGACTTCTTCAACATATTTTGAGTATTGATCCTTGGTAAAACTTTTTTTCATAAAAGACCTCCCATTTGCATACAAAAAAATGAAAATGCAAGTAATTATATTTAATATACTTTACATTTTCATTCTAATTATTATGGTAAAATTTTATATTGTATTATAATCTTGATTCAATCAGGTTACGTTCTAATACATAAACTCCTTTGTTGTGAACTTTTTTAGACGATGGAAAGCCTGTCAGTACCAACGCAATTATTATAGCTCCCAGAATTAGTGCCACTAAAACTACTATAAATGCCTTGAATTTATTAAAGCTTATTTTTCGGGTTTTATAGTTGTTAATCATATCAAAAAGTCACCTCTTTTGATGTGTAAACCGCTGAACTTTAATTGTTATTTGCAATCATTTTTGATTTAATATCTCTCAGTATCTTTTTTTCAATTCTGGAAACTTGTACCTGGGAAATCCCAAGTAGTTTTGCTATCTGTACTTGTGTCTTTTCCTTAAAATATCTTAATACGATTATCTGTCTCTCTCTTGTATCTAATGTATCCAATATCTGCCTTATAGCAATTTTATCAATAAGATCAACTTCACAGCTGTTATTATCAGCAGCATCTATCCTGTCAATAAGTAGTATTGGCGAATTTTCTCCATCACCTATGGTACTATACAGGGATTCGGGTGTACATCCTGCTTCAATAGCCATTACCAGTTCTTCCGGTGAAATATTCATACGCTGTGCAATTTCATTAATTGTAGGCTCCCTACCAAGTTCCTTGCTCATAATCTCCTTGGTTATACGTGCTTTTGAGGAAACCTCCTTGAGAGATCTGCTTACCTTTATTATTCCGTCATCTCTGATAAATCTTTTTATTTCACCGATTATCATAGGAACAGCATATGTAGAGAATTTGACATCATAAGACGTATCAAACTTGTTTATTGCTTTGATTAACCCAATGCTTCCTATCTGAAATAAATCGTCAACTTCATATCCTCTGTTCTGAAATCTCTTTACAATGCTCCACACAAGGCCTACATTCTTTTCAACCAGAACGGATTGGGCTTGTTTGTCGCCAGCCTTGGCGTTTATTATAAGAGTTATAACAGCATCATCTGATGTTTCCTTCATATTTTCTGCCTAAACCTTTCTGTCACATATTTTGCCTGTCGCAGGCCATATCTTGATTGTCCTGGGAATGAAATCTTATATAGTCTAATTATTAACTACAACATATATTTTTATACATAAATTCTAATTATTTACATATAAAAATAAAAATCTCCTGCGCCCCGGTATTATTTTTGCTATGAAAACTAATTTAAGATTTTAATTTTTTAAACATTGTGACAGTTGTACCTATTTTGGGTTCAGAAACTATTTCGACGCTGTCCATAAAACTCTCCATAACTGTAAAACCCATTCCTGAGCGTTCCATGTCCGGCTTTGAAGTGTAAAGAGGCTGACGTGCCAGCTCTATGTCTTCTATCCCTTTTCCTTTATCTGATATGATTATCTGAATACCTTCGTCGTATAGTCTGCAGATCATTTCTACTGTTCCTGAAGAATCTTCATATCCATGTATAATGGCATTTGTCACAGCCTCGGAAACAGCGGTTTTTATATCTGCCAATTCCTCTACAGTAGGGTCAAGCTGAGACGCAAATGCCGCAGCAACAACTCTTCCAAAGGATTCATTATTGGATTTACTCATAAATTCAAGCTTCATCTCATTAACCAGTTGCATTTTTCTTCCTCACTCTCTTTAACATGATGTTACAATATTAACCGCACATGCTTGAAATAGCTGTATCCAAACTGTTGTACACAGGTATAATCTTTAATATGCCTGACATCTCAAATATTTGCAATATCTTTGGATTAGCGTTAACTATGGCTGCTTTTCCGTTCAATTTACATACATTCTTATACCGTCCTACAACAACACCTATACCTGAGCTGTCCATAAAGTTTACATTGGTAAAATCAAATACAATATTTTTTATAGTTGCCTTGGTAATTTCACCGTCTATTTTTTGTCTGAGATACTGTGCAGAATGATGATCCATGTCTTCCATTATTCTGACCACAAGGGTTGTCCCTTTTTTTGAAAGTTTAACATCCAAACCTGTTTCCTCCCTATGATTTATATTCATATAGTAACAGATTCTATATTTCCCTGATTTTACCTTTGATTATTTTTTCTAATCTCATCAGCGATTTCATCCAATTTTCTTAATCGGTGGTTTACCCCTGATTTACCAAGTTTTGGATGAAGCATCTCTCCAAGCTCCTTCAGGCTTGCATCACTGTATTGCAGCCTCACTTCGGCTATCTCTGCAAGGTTCTCGGGAAGCTTGTCTATTCCTATAGTTGATTGAATATACTTTATATTATCTATTTGTCTGATGGAAGCATTTACTGTTTTCTCAAGATTGGCAGTTTCACAGTTTACTATCCTGTTTACACTGTTTCTCATATCTTTTAGTATTCTTACGTTTTCCAGTTCCATAAGTGCCCCATGTGCACCGATGATATTCAGAAAATCAACTATCTGCTCTCCTTCTTTTATATAAGCCACAAAGCTACCCTTCCTTTTTATTATCCTTGTGTTTATGTCATAATCATCAAGTAAATCCTTTATAATCTCCGCAGACATGATATTGTGAGTCGATATTTCCAGATGATATGTCTTTTCAGGGTCGCTTATTGAACCTCCCGAAAGAAATGCTGCCCTTAAAAAGCTCTTCCTGCAACAAATTTTCTCAAGAGTACTTGCAGTAGGAATGTATTCACCTTCTGTAAAAGCACTTATTCCAAAGTCATATAGTATCTTGTTAATCATCTGATTTGGTACCAGTGCAAGTGAATAGGATATATGCTTTTTGAGCTTGCTGCTTCTTCTTATGGAAACCTCCGGACATATACTGTATATTCTCCGGAATATTGAATATATTCTTCTGGCAAAAGCGGCATTCTCGGTAACCACTTTTGTATTTCTTAATACTTTCTCATGGGAAAAAAGGTTACCTGTAAGGATAACCCCTAAAATTTCGGATTTCATGCAACATTCTTCATGAAGCTCAATCCTGCATAATTCATCTTTTACTATAGTTGAAAAAGACACTTAACAACAACTCCCGCACGCTAATAATTTATTCTCTGACCAAGCTGGTCAATACCTATGTCTTCTACCGCCGCCCTTAATATCTCGGATACGCTCCATGCCTGTGCAAAACACCCTCTTGGATAGTGTGGATTATCCCCGTCAAATATTTCTGAAATACTACCTAAACCGCCGTTTTTAATATGGTCTGAAAAGGGGCTTATAAATTCAAGTGCATTACGCCTGGCCTGCTCAGTTCCACCGTTTATGAGGATATATGCCTTTATAAACCTTCCCAGAAGCCAGGTCCAAACAGTACCCTGGTGATATGCACCGTCCCTCTCAAAAGAATTTCCGCAATAGATTCCCTTGTATTCTCTGTTTGCACTTGATAACGATCGGAGACCATAAGTCGTATACAGCTCCTCCCAAACTTTATTCAGGATTTTTTCAGCCCTTTCCCCATCAACAACAGGATAAGAAAGTCCAATAGCCAGAATCTGGTTGGGACGGATATCCGCATCCTTTCCCTTTGAACTGATAACGTCATACAAACACTGATCTTTTTCGTTCCAGAACTCCCTTTCAAAGGACTCCTTAGTTTTGGATGCCAAAGGAGAGTATATATCTGAATCCCCAAACTTTTCAGTAAGATTCGACATAACCATCAAAGCGTTATACCATAAAGCATTTATTTCCACAGCTTTTCCATGCCGAGGCGTGACTACCCAGTCTCCTACTTTTGCATCCATCCATGTGAGCTGTGTATTTTTACTACCTGCTGTTACAAGGCCGTCATCGGTCATTTTAATATCATAGATAGTACCATTTACAAAACCACTGCATATATCCTTGAGACAAGGGTATATGTTATTCTCAATAAAAGCATACTCCTCTGTGTAAGAAAGATAACTGTTTACAGCCTCAAAATACCACAAAGCAGCATCTACACTGTTATAGGCCGGTTCTTCTCCGTCATCGGGAAACATATTGGGTATAAGTCCATGTTTGACGTATTTTGAAAATGTCAATAATATATCCTTTGCATCACCGTATCTTCCAGTTGCCAATGTAAGTCCGCTGAAGGCAATCATGGTGTCCCGGCCCCAATCTGTAAACCAGGGATACCCGGCTATAACCGTCTTTGAATTTGTTGATTTTCTGTATACAATGAAGTTATCCGCAGCAAGTACCAGCCTTCTGCATAGCTCGTTCTGAAGACCGGCTCTATCCAGGAGCTCTTTTAATCTTTCTTCTTCACATTGGATTACCCGTAAAGCATTTATGTTTTCAAGGTCATAGTTTTCAGTCGTTGCTATAAATGAAACGATTTTTGTTTCCCAGGGTTTTACTTTTATGTTGAAGTAGCCCGGCATAAAATGGTCTTCAGTAAAGTCCAAGCCCCGTTCCCTCTCAACTTCATAAAGCATGTCATAAAAATAGCAGTCATTGTAGCTTTTAAAATTTCCTCCATCCACCAGTAACCTGATTTGTGCTTCCTCGTTCCCTGAAATACAGATTGCTTTTGATTCATATTTTATGCTGAATTTTAAATGATGGCTTTTACTGATATGATGATGATCCCTATTGTTTATAAGTGGAGTTAACTTGAATACCGCTTCTTTATGCCCGTTTCGTAACTCATACTGTACAATTACGGTATTACTGCCCTGTTTCATTGATATTTTCTTTTTTATAAAAATATCCTTATAAGAATATACGAATTCCGGAAGATAATTGTATTCAACCCTTTGCAGATGTGTAAAGCCGTTATTTATATATCCGCTGCCTGTTTGAAAAGAGCTGAGGGAAACAGTACTGCCATCTTCAAAATCCATTTCTTCAAGTATATTGGAGAGAAAAAGCTGCCTTTTTGTCGGAGGTACTGATGCCGAAACCAGTAAACCATGGTATCTTCTGTTGTTGGAACATATGAGTGATAAAGACGCATAACCGCCAATCCCGTTTGTGATTAACCATTCTCTTTGACAGCCTTGTTGGTAGCTGTACCAGCAGCTTTTCCCAAAGTCCATGTTATCAGCCTCCGATTTTATTGATTTTATCTTTTGCATAATAATAGTCAAGTATTCTATCTCTGTCATTTGCCAGAACAAGCTCGGTTACCAGTTCCATAACCTTTTTCGCCAGCTTGTTTGAATCATGCCTTACATAACCATTATTAATGCTTTTAAAATCTCCTGTAATTATCTCTATCCCCATTTTCTTTACTACGTCAGAGTCCACCTTGACAAGCTCCGCACCGTCTTTGCGGTATCTTTCCTTCATATCCTCAGGAATTGTTGTGGTGTTTACAATACAGTAATCGATCAATCCTCTGTGAGAATGTTTTTCTATTGCTTTTATATGGTCACTCAATTTGTAGCCTTCTGTCTCACCTGGCTGTGTCATTACATTACATACATATACAATAACAGCCCTTGTTTTACCCAAGGCATCACATACCCCATCAACCAAAAGATTCGGTATTATGCTTGTATAAAGGCTTCCGGGGCCTAATACAACAATATCGGCCTCCATAATGGCTTCTATTGCTTCATTTAAAGGCTTAACCTTTGTCTGATTAAGGAAAACCCTGTTTATTCTAGATTTGTCGGTTTCACTTCTGTGACCTATATTAAACTCACCGAGGATTGTGTTTCCATTGTCCGTTTCAGCGCAAAGTCTTACATCTTCCAGTGTAATAGGTAAAACCGTACCTGTTACCGCCAGAACATCGCTCATTTTTTTTACTGCCTCTTCAAAGCTGTCTGAAATTCCATCCATAGCAGCCAGAAACAGGTTTCCAAAGCTTTGGCCTTTTAGCATTCCATCCTGAAATCTGTATTGCAGTAGCTTTTGCATTATTGGCTCAGTATTTGCCAATGCAAGAATACAGTTACGGATATCTCCCGGGGGTAGCATTCCCAGATCCTCACGCAATACCCCTGAACCGCCTCCGTCATCTGCTACGGTAACCAATGCAGTAAGATTTGAGGAATACTGTTTAAGTCCTCGAAGCATTGTAGAAAGGCCTGTACCGCCTCCTATAGTAACTATTTTAGGGCCCTTTACCGAGAACTTTCTCTCATGGAGAAGGCTACTTATATCCTGTGAGTTCATTAACTTACCTGCAAAATTTTTCGCAAGTAGCCTGAAAGCCGCAAAAGTACCTGCCAGGCCCAAGAAGGCTAAAGTAGCCATTTCAATAATGTAGGGGATTCCCTTGTCGTAATTATATATGGTAAATAATATACTGAAACATATTAAGGCTATACCCGCTGAAAGTAATGCTATCCATCTTTTGATTCTGGCACCAGGTTTCATCCAACTGAACCGACTCATTTTCCAACCCCTTTACCGTCTTTCTCTATATCTCTGTGTTCAATTACTACCCTATGCATTTTTTCTTCCAGTCTTCTATATATTTCATCGGCTATTGCAACCGATCTGTGTCTTCCCCCGGTACATCCGATACCTATATCCAGCTGGGATTTCCCTTCTTTTATATAGTTTGGAATCAGGAAATCCAGCATATCATCCAACTTTGATATAAACTCCTTTGTTTCGGATGCATTTAGTACGAATTCCTTGACCATCTGATCCTTTCCTGTCTGCTTCTTCATAGGTGCTATATAATAAGGGTTCGGGATAAACCTGACATCAAAAACAAGGTCGCAGTCTGTTGGAATCCCATATTTAAACCCAAAAGATACCACATTGATTACTATCCCTTTAAAGGTTTTACCTTCAAGGAATATACTATTTATTTCCTGCTTTAGTTGCCTGGTAACAAGAGTTGATGTATCTATTATATAGTTTGCATTTGATTTAATAGTCTCAAGTGCCTTTCTTTCTTCTCTTATTCCCTTAATAAGACGGCCCTCCGGTGCCAAGGGATGCTGTCTTCTGCTTTCCTTGTATCTTTTTACAAGAACATCATCATCGGCTTCAAGAAACATTATTTCATAACTGAAACCCGATTCTTTGACCTCTGCCAAAGCCGGGAATAGGTCGTGTAAAAGTTCACCGCCTCTTATATCTATTACCAAAGCTATTTTTTCCATTTTGCCTTCGCTCTGGGCACTGATTTCGGCAAATTTGGGAATCAGTGCAGGAGGAAGGTTATCTACGCAGAAAAATCCTATATCCTCTAAGTATTTGGTAACAAGGCTTTTACCCGCACCTGACATTCCCGTTACTATTACAAATCTCATCCTAATCCCCCAAATCTTTTGTATGTGATAGTCTTATTGGTTAAAGTCTCCTATAATTCTTAGTTCAGGCTCAAGCTGAACTCCAAATTTTTCATCAACGGTATCCTGTATGTGCTTTATCAAGGCTAAAACATCACTACAGGTAGCGCCTCCACGATTTATTATAAAGCCACTGTGTTTATCTGATATCTGTGCCCCGCCAATTCCGTACCCTCTGAGCCCGCTGTCATCAATGAGCTTCCCAACGAAATGTCCCTGGGGTCTTTTAAAGACACTCCCTGCACTGGGCCACTCTAAAGGTTGCTTATCCCTTCGCTTAAAATTGAACTCATCCATTTGCTTCTTTATTTCTGAACTGTCACCCTTCTGAAGCTTTAATCTTGTTTTGAGAACAATACCTTTTGATTTCTGTATAATACTGTTTCTATATGAAAAACAGTGTTCCTCCCCTGTGATTGTTCTGATATTACCCTCCCGGTCCATATACTCGGTCTGGTAAACTACCATACACATTTCGCCTATATAGGCTCCCGCATTCATGGTTACAGCTCCACCCACAGTTCCGGGTATACCTTCAGCAAATTCCAACCCTGAAAGAGAATATTCAAGAGCCAGCTTGGATGCCTTTGAAACAAGTATTCCAGCCTCCAGCTCAATGGTATCATTATCAACCCTGAAGGCTGCCATATTATCATAAATTTTGATTACGACACCTCTGATTCCCCTGTCTGATACCAGCAAATTAGTTCCGTTTCCCATAACCATAAATGGTACATTGGATTTCATGCATTCCCTTGTAATATTTACCAGTTGGGTGCTATTTTTGGGGTAAATCATTATATCAGCAGGCCCGCCTATTTTAAAGGAGGTATGGTCAGCCATAGGTTCATTTATTGACACTCCGTCCTTTCCGGTAACGGACACTAGTTTCTGAACAAACTCCTCATTCTGTAGAATAGCGCATTCCTCCTTGTTGTCAGCATTTCTATTTTTCAACACGTCTCTTCCTTTCGGACAGATAATTTTCCATTTTCTCAACAGAAGTAGTTATTACCAGGTCTTCCGGTACTCCCTCTTCCTCCAGAATCTTCATGACTTTATCAAATCTGCCGATATTGAAGCTTATATGAGAATCTGTACCTGTTGTTATCCTTACACAGTATTTTTTACACATTCGTGCTATTTCCCTGCAATTCCTCTCACTCCCCAGGCGTACTGCAAAAGAATGGTTGTTCAGCTCAATAAGCTTATTGTACTCTTTTGCTGTTTTAACAACCTTCTCAATATCTATCTGGAACTGAGGATTCCCCGGATGAGCAAAAATATCTATATATGGATTCTTTAATATATTAATTGCGGCATTGGTATGATTTTCAACTGTTGAAGGCTCTATACATATGTCATGAAAGCTGGCCAGAACCAGCTCAAGCTTCTTTAAATATCTTTCCGGCATATCTACCGAACCATTATAATCTATTATGTTCGATTCAACACCACGTACAATCCTCACCCCGTACAGTATGTCTGGTATAACTCCAAGATTACCGAAATGATAAAGAAATGGAGCTCCTTTCATTGCCGGGCCGTGATCTGAAATATTAATCATGCGAATTCCATTTGTATAAGCCTCTTTTGCGTTTTCCTGAACTGTGCTGTATGCGTGTCCGCTTGAAACAGTATGTGTGTGCGTATCAACTACGATTTTCAATAGTATATCCTCCAACCGGGTTTGTAATGTATTTATATGTCCTTATTAATATTGCCCAATACTCGCTCACTAAGAGCCTTTGCGGCATTGTATCCCATTTTCTTCTGTCTGTTGTTCATAGCAGCCACTTCTACTATAATTGCCAGATTTCTTCCCGGACTGACCGGAATATTAAGGCATGGCACCGTAAGGCCCAATATATCAGTAAATTCGTCTTCAAGACCAAGTCTGTCATATACTTTCTTGTCGTTCCAGTGTTCAAGCTTTATTACAAGATTTATATTCTCTGTCATTTTAACAGAGCCTACACCATAAAGATTTTTTACATCAAGAATACCAATACCTCTTATCTCTATAAAGTGGCGTATTATGTCAGGAGCAGTACCAACAAGGGTCTTATCGGATACCTTTCTGACTTCGACATTATCGTCGGCTACAAGCCTGTGTCCCCTTTTTACCAGTTCCAGAGCTATTTCACTTTTTCCAACTCCGCTTTCTCCAAGTATAAGTATACCTTCACCATATACTTCTACAAGCACCCCGTGCATACTTGTTCTTGGTGCAAGCTGGAGATTCAGGTATCTTATGACACCACTCATAAATCTGGAGGTTACATCATCGGTCCTTAAAACAGGAATCCTATATTTACGACCTACTTCTATCATTTCAGGGAAAACCCCTAAGCCCCTGGCTACAACCATACACGGAAATCCGCATTTAAAGAAGTTATCCAGTCTCTTATACCGTTCTTCCTCTGTTAGCTGCATCAAGTAGGCGGTTTCACCTTTACCGATTATCTGCATTCTATCTGTTCCAAAATATTCCATATACCCGGCAAGCTGTAATCCCGGCCTGTTAACATCGGCTGATGAGATTTCCACATTCTCGTAGTCCGGGGTACCGGTTAATTCTTCTAGCTGAAACTCTTCCATTATCTCTCTTATGGTTACAGAAAACATCTGAAACACCTCAATTCGTTGTATATTAGGCTAGCACAATGCACCTGTTTTCTTCTTTTTGATACATACCTTACTATTATATTATAATGGAGATAAAAAGGAAATGGGCTGGAACAAAACTGTGCTTTGACCTAGTTTTTGCTGTTTATCCTCATTCTGTAGAAGGATCTCCATACAAAGAATAATGCACATGCTAAAAATGCTATTCCAGCATATGGTGCAACATCCAAGAAGGTGTCTGAAATAGCTATTTCCATAGCCAGCAATCCAAAAAGTGTAGTAAATTTGATTATCGGGTTAAGAGATACAGAAGAAGTATCCTTGAAGGGGTCTCCAACAGTGTCTCCTACTACTGTGGCATCGTGGAGATGCGTCCCTTTCTGCTTCAGATCCACTTCAACAACCTTTTTAGCATTATCCCAACACCCTCCGGCATTTGCCATAAATATAGCCTGGTACAGACCGAAAACTGCTATAGACACCAGATAAGACACAAAAAGTGACACTGATTCATTTCCGGTTTTGGGAGCCGACAAAAATGCAAATGCCAATGAGAACGAGAAAATCGCCACAAAAATATTGAGCATTCCTTTTTGGGCATACTGTGTACATATTTTTACAACCTCTTTTGACTTCTCAGTTGCTGCTTTGGGGCTGGCATCCTCTTCCAGATATATGTTCTTCTTTATATATTCTACTGCTCTGTATGCACCTGTTGAAACAGCCTGAATGGATGCTCCGGTAAACCAATAGACTACAGCTCCTCCGCAAAGAAAACCAAGGATAGTGAAAGGATTCAGCAGGTTCAGGATTTCTTCGGGTTTTACGCCAAGATTGTTCTTGATAACCAGTATCAGTGAAAAAATCATTGTTGTGGCCCCTACCACTGCTGTACCTATCAATACAGGTTTTGCTGTTGCCTTGAAGGTATTGCCTGCCCCGTCATTGGCCTCAAGATAATACTTGGCTTTTTCGAAATCAGGCTTAAAGCCAAAGTCATTTTCTATCTGGGATTCAATTTCAGGTATAGATTCTATTAAGGATAACTCATATATCGACTGAGCATTATCCGTTACAGGGCCATAACTGTCAACTGCAATGGTTACAGGCCCCATTCCTAAAAAGCCAAAGGCCACCAAACCGAAAGCGAATATTGAAGGGTAACTCATTATATCTTCCAGTCCCATTCTGCTTGCAACATATGCCAGAAACATCAAAACAATGAAAACCATACCCTTCCAGAAGGCACTGAAATTCCCCGCCACCAGTCCTGAAAGAATATTTAGGGATGGCCCTCCTTCCCTGGAGGCTGTAACAGTTTCCTGTACATGAAGAGATTTGGGACTTGTAAATATTTTTGTAAACTCAGGTATAAGCGCAGCTCCCAGAGTTCCACAGCTTATAATTAAAGATAAGACAAGCCATAGTCCTTCGGAAGTATCGTTTGTTACGGTTCCCGGGCCTATCATAAAGAAGCTTGCCAGAAAGGTCGCTATTATTGAATAAAGTGAAGTAATCCAGACAAGGCTTGTCAGTGGCTTTTCAAAATCAATATTCTCTCTGTTTCCAAATCTGACTTTACTGAACACTTTATTTATATAAAATGATCCTATTGAAGTTATTATCATAAGAATACGCATTGTAAATATCCATATAAGCATATCACTTTGAAGCTCACCTGTTACAGAAAGCATAATAAATGTTATTAGTGCAACTCCTGTAACTCCGTATGTTTCAAAGCCATCCGCCGTAGGGCCTATGCTGTCCCCCGCATTATCACCTGTACAATCTGCTATAACACCCGGATTTCTTGGATCGTCTTCTTTAATTTTAAAAACAATTTTCATGAGATCAGACCCAATATCAGCTATCTTGGTAAAAATACCCCCTGCTATACGCAGTACACTGGCTCCCAGAGATTCTCCTATTGCAAATCCGATAAAGCTGGCACCTGCCAGTTGGTTTGGAACAAACCTCAATATTATGAGCATCATTACAAGCTCAACGCAAATAAGGATTACACCTATACTCATTCCCGAATCAAGAGGTATAAAGAGAAGCTTTAACGGTTTTCTTTCCAGAGAAGAAAATGCCATTCTGCTGTTTGCCATGGTGTTCATTCTTATGCCATACCAGGCAACACCATACGAGCCTAAAATACCTATTATGGTAAAGCACAGTATAAGAGCCACTCCTCCTGCTCCTTTATTCTGCAAAAAGCCAAAGTAAAAGGCTATGCATACCCCAATGAAAACCAGCAGCAACGCCAGAAATTTCCCCTGCTGAACCAGATAGGTTCTGCAGGTCTGATAAATGGTATCTGCAACGTCCAACATACTTTTATGTGTGGCAATTTTCTTTATCTGCAGAAATTGTAATACCCCGAATAACATCCCCAGCACACACACCAGTATGCCTATATATAGTATGTTGTTCTGAGTTGAGGATAGCGGTGGGGTTTTGAGATCTCCCTCTCCCGCAAAAACATAAAGAGGTGAAAAAGCTATCATCAGTAAACTTATCAATAGTACTCTCAATGCCTTCTTCCACAACTGTTTTTGCTGTGAATACATATTACCTCCTTTTACCGTAAACGGCTAAAAAAATTCTATATACTATTTTATAGGCTATGTATTCCCAACATTCTGATTTTTAAGAATTTTATTGGTGAAATAGCTGATACAAGCTTATTTCATGTTGACAAAAATCACAAAAAAAAGAATTGTTTTCTTAGTAAGAAAACAATTCTTTTGGAGCGGGTGATGGGAATCGAACCCACGCAATCAGCTTGGAAGGCTGATGTTCTACCATTGAACTACACCCGCAGAGTGGAGCGGGTTACGAGATTTGAACTCGCGACTTTCACCTTGGCAAGGTGACACTCTACCGCTGAGTTAAACCCGCATCACTGACTGCAAGAGATATTATACCGAGCGACAACTGATTTGTCAACCGTTTATTTAAAAATAATTTTTCTACATAAAGATTATTTTTATTATATAGTAAAATATCGGCACAAAGACTGCTGGTAATAGGTTGCCTACATTGATTTTCTTTATCTCCAAAAGGTTAATGCCTATGGCGAATATTAATACTCCCCCTATAAGAGACATCTGTGACACAACCTCAGGGGTCAGCCAAGGCTTTACTACGCCCGCCAGCAGTGTAATACCTCCCTGATACACAAGAATAGGTATTGCAGAAAAGGATACTCCTATACCAAGAGTTGAGGCAAATATTAACGCTGTAACTCCATCCAGGACTGATTTTGCAAACAATGTAGACGGGTTACCTGAGAGACCATCCTCCAATGCACCCATTATGGCCATTGTACCGACACAGAAAACAAGACTTGCAGTCACAAATCCGTCTGAAAAAGAACCTCCTTTATCAGGAATTCTACTCTGAAACCATGTCCCCAAACTCTCCAGCTTTTTTTCTATTTTTAAGAACTCACCTATAAGTCCACCTATAACAAAGCTGAAAATCATTAGCATTATATACTGCCTGTCCAGCTTATTGCCGTTAACTATGGTTATCATTTCTTTAATCGTTCCGGATATTCCTATAAAGAGCACCGAAAGACCTATAGCCTGCATTACAATTTTTTTATACCTTTCAGATATACCATTTCTGAGTACTGTCCCTGCCAGTCCTCCAACGATTACGGCACCTGCATTTACAATTGTTCCGACCCCTATCATATCTTCTCCCCTATTTTATTCGTTTTTTGGCAAGTTCCAATAATTTTTGCTTTTCATTCAGCTCCGGACATTCCAGCACGCAATCGCACAAATAATCCAGCATTTCACGTATTTCTATACCAGGTTGCATTCCGAGTAGCAGTATCAGGTCATCTCCGTTAACCGCCATGTCCTTTTTATTCAGGCACTGCTGTTCACTTTTTATATCCGAATAAATTTTTTCTATTTTGTTCCATTTTACAAGCCTTTCAGCAAGAAAATCCGGATTCTGAGCCATTTTATCTGCCTTCTGTACCTTCAGTAGTAAAGGGAACAACTCATCGCCAATTTTATTTATTGCTTTCCGTATAGATTTTGGCGTATCTTCTATATCCATGTCGTGGTATTTTACAAGCAAAACAATTTTTTTTATTGATTCTTTATCAAATCTCAGTCGGTTAAGTACTTTTTCCGCAATTTGACTACTCACTTCCTGATGACCGTAAAAATGGTCTATGCCTTTTGCATCAGTTGTCTTTCTTGGCGGTTTACCAACATCATGCAAGAGCATCGTCCACCTGAGAATATGATCATTTTCAATACTTTTTACCGCAAACATTGTGTGGTCTGCTACATTGTAAACATGATAGGGATTTACCTGTTCAGTTTTATAGCACCGTTCAAACTCAGGCAGAATATAGGGTAGTATCCCTGTCTTGTGCAAATAGTTGAATTTCACAGGTTTCTCAGATACCAAGGTTTTATTCAGCTCATCTCTTATCCTCTCACTGCTGATATTGGCTATAAGTGCCGAATTGTCCTTTATAGCTTCAAATGTGGCTTCTTCAATGGAAAACCCCAGCTGTGCTGAGAATCTTATTGCCCTCATCATACGCAGAGCATCTTCCCTAAATCTTTGCTCTGGGTCACCAACCGCTTTTATCACTTGTTTTTTTAAATCCTGAAAACCGCCGAAAAAGTCCACAAGTCCGTGTTCAGGATGGTACGCCATGGCATTAATGGTAAAATCTCTTCTTGCCAGATCTTCCCTAAGACTGGATGTAAACTCAACTTTATCCGGCCTGCGGAAATCTTTGTAGTCTCCATCTATCCTATATGTTGTAACTTCCAGACTCATTTCACCTGCAAGTACAGTAACCGTTCCGTGTTTTATACCTGTATCATAGGTTTTGTCAAATAGTGCTTTTATATCAGCAGGTAGTGCATTTGTTGTTATGTCCCAATCATAGGGCGCTTTACAAAGGATACTATCTCTTACGCAACCTCCCACAAAATATGCTTCATATCCGGCTTCGTTTAATTTTTTTATAACATAACCCGCATTTTCCGGGAACTCAAATTTTTCACATAAATTCATACATTTACCTTTTTTATCGTATTTTAATTTATTAACATTAATAGTAATTGTATCACAATATTCATTTATGATACATAAATTAACCCACAGGTAACCATCAAATACTATTATGTACAAAGGCTGTTACTGCTTCAAGGGGAATCTCAGCTATTGATCCAATCTTAAGGTTGTAGGGGCATAACGAACAGAATAACAAATTAATATCTTTACCACTGCAAGCATTTTCCAAGGAACATTCAGGCGGTGCAGAGGGCAGTATCAGAAGCTTCAGGTATGAATCCGTTTGAAGTAGTAAAACACCTGTAAAGCCATTTCCGGCAACTCCCCCTGAATTTACAAATACTGTTACCGTCTGTCCCGTATATTCACGGTAATCTATATATTGTTTATTGATAGATGGACTTTTTACAGAAGCCATGATTTGTACGTTTTCTGATTTGACCTCACGTTTCTTTCTTGGGGTTAAACTCATACGTGCCTCCGTTTAACTTAAAGAATTTATATACTTTATTATATTTTCCAAATTAAAAGATGTGTAACACAATTTATATGCAATGAATACTATGTTATTAGCCATTTAGTTACCAAGCTAAAAAGTTTAACATTAATCTTTGGAGGGAGTTGTATACCTATGTCTAACAAAAAGGGATTCTTTGGTGGATGTGAATGTATCGACGAAAGAGTAATATGGGGTCTTATTATTGTTTTCATTATTGCGTGTTGCTGCGGAAATAAGCATGACTGCTGATGAAAATGGCCTAAGAAGCTACATAAGCTTCTTAGGCCATTTTATGTTACTTAAAGGTCTACTCTTTTAAGCTCAATTTCTTTTTTCTTCTTTTCATCGTTTTTTGACTTGTATACTGAGAAAATTACGCTGGCTACCAATATTGTAAATATTGTAAGGAGTGAGTAA
>JAEZUC010000086.1 GCA_023443515.1 Bacillota bacterium | reverse complement strand
CCCTTTAAAATAACTGTCTGCCTGCCTGCACTGGAACTTGAATCCTCATTTGTCACCTGAATATCAAAATATATATCCTCTCCTGTGTCCTTGTATCTTGCCAGCAAGTCTCTGAAAATAGAGGTATTGTAATGGAAGGTAGCAGAACCGGTCCCCTTCCAGCCTGTGGCTTTGTTACCCTTCCCGGTTCTGCCCAGAATAGGTACTTCACTCTTTGTTTTTTCAACCTTTGCTTCAAGATTTATAGCCTGCATAAAGTTATATCTTTTATCCTCAATAGTAACGTAACATTCCGCTAAAGATGCACTTAACGCATCCTTTCCATTCATTGTCTGCATATTCATCCGCTCCTTTTTTATATTTTATTATTGTACAACTGTTGTCATATAAAGCTGTTCCATAGAATTCATAATGGTAACAGCGTCCTGAATTACAATTGCTCTTTTGCTGTCTCCCTTTGAAATAACAACATCTTCAGGCTTAAAGTTTTCAATGGCCCTTATGCTCTGAAGCTCCTGGTGGTGCTTTACAACGTCATTCCAGAAGGAAATTCTTCCTGCTGCATCATTGGGCACATTGCCGTTGTATTTAGTGTTAAATAAAACAGCAATATCGTTTGCAATCTGATCAAGAACTCTGACTGTCTGATTCCTTCCGAAATCACTGTTTTTGTCATCCGTATAGGATACATAGCTGTTGATGTCCTCAAGTATACGGATTTCATCCCCAACCCTGTGAAGAATAAATTTACCTTCTGAAACGGCAGCTTCAAGCTCCATTTGTCTGAAGTCCGCATTTACGGTAAACTCTCCGTCATAAACCTTGTTTGTGTTGCTCTTATTTACAGGGCAGCCTGCTGACATACCTGTTACCCAGTAAACCAGTGCTGAAGGAGTAATTCCTCCCGTAACATCATTCTGAACATTGATAATACCTTCATAGTCTGCCGGTGTTCTGTAGAGAACAGTCTGAAACTTTACTCCTGACTCATCTCTCATTCTTTTTGTGAACTCAACAAACAAATCCGTAACCTCAGGTAATGTTTCCAGACATCCAAGAGTATTGAAGGAATAGGACTCAATCTTGTCAAGAAATACCTGGTAATCCTCCACTGCAGCATTCTCGCCATTAGTACCGCCAACCAGCTGTATACCACTTGTTAATGCAATTTCACCAACGATAAAATCAACAAAATCATTTGGTATCAATTCAGCCATACTTGTAACTGTTTGGGAATCTACTCTGGTTGTTCCCAGGAACGTCTGAACATCAAATTTGTTCGCATCATTTCCATGCTGTGCAATAACAATTTTAAGATCGTTGCCTCTGGTTCCTGCATATTTTGCAGTAGCATATTTACATGCCGCCTTCTGACCTTTATTAAGCTTGTAGAAATATCCGGCCCTAATATGTCTGAACAAATCTCTGAGTCCTTTTAGTTTTTCATCCTTAAATTCATAACCGAAAATCTTTAGGGAATCTTTCTGAAAACTGTCTGCTTCAACCTTAAAAACCTCTCCGTCAACGCCCCAGTCAAGAACCAGTGGCATTGCAGCATACCCCCTTTCGCTAAGTGTTGCTGTTGCTCTGGATGTGCTTACAAAATTAATGTAGCTTCCGGGTAAAACCTTGTTTTGTTTTAAAAAAGTGCCTCCTCCAAGTGCCATATAATTCACCTTTCCTCTCTAAAAATTTGTTTATAAAATTATCAATCTGGTCAAAGGAGCATATTATAAATTGCACCTTAAAAAGATTGGTAATTGCTGTTTGTCACTCCTTTTTAAGTCCGCCTTCCACGGCTATACTATCCATGGCTTCCTCTGATGGTATCTCCTTATAAACATAGAAATTGTAATTTACATAAAAAAGCAGTACCCCCTCCACAACCTGGCAGCTCATTTTAGAACCTCTGAACATGTCGGCATCCATGAAAATGGATTCCAATGTGTCATAGAGACGGTCCGCAACCTGACAAATCTCTGTATTTTTGTTTGCCGTTGCAGGACAATATTTAATAGTGAATCGTTGCTCTCTGTAATACCTCTTCCCTGTTATCTGCTTCTGACTGAAATTATTAAGAGAAATAAAAAAGCAAGGTGCTGTCAGTCCCTGCTCTGCCTCCTCTTTATATACTGCAATAGAACTGCCGAAATCTCGGCTTAGCTTGGATGCAATTGCATCAATTACCTCAATAAGCATAAAAATCCCTCCTTACAAGCTTTTGATTTAATGGGAAACAAAAAAGGAGCCGGAAAAATTATCCGCTCCCCATTCAACTACAAGTTCCTTTTGAATTATTTTGTTGTCTCTTTTTACAAATACTATTTTACATCATATATACTGGTATTGGTTGGTATTGTTTTTAGAAATTTATCATGTTTCTTTCTTACGGTCTCCCATGAGTAACTCATACATTCTCCTGTCTGCTCCCAGGTCAATCCGTCTATATAGCGGTAAACCAGTATCTGTCTTATGATGCTGTCCTCAATACTTTCTATGAATTCATAGGCCTTATTTATCTTTTCCATCAGACTCTGTGTTTTTGTCCTTATTCTTATTCCCACCTCATTTCTCTTTTTGATACATTCCTCAGACATCTCTTCACGTCCTGTAATTGTAAAGGATCTTGGCAAATAGGGGAACTGTGACATACTGCCTCTTACCTTGTCTGTAACAATCGTTTCGTTGTCACCGTAGCTCAATTCCTCAAGCTTTTGATTTAACTGTTTGATTTCCTTCTTTAATTTAATTATCTGACTTAATTCTTCTTTTATCATATTGGTCTCCTTTTTATGATTTCAAACTACTCTTCCGTTTCCATTTGGGAACATAAAATTTATAAAATTTGACTAAAAAGCATAATTCAAGTATTTATGAAGGTTCTAATCACTTCTCAATATATCATTGTCTCATATTGGGAACAATAAAATAATATCATTACCATTAGTTAATGTCAACGACAAATTCTCCATTCGGAAAATTTAATTTGCATTTGGGAACAAAAGTTGTATAATGTAATTGTTACGACTTACGCAGGAGGTTTTAAGGATGTCAACTATCAATGAAAGAATAAAGGAACTGAGGATATCACTGGGTTTTACAGTTGATGAATTTTCAAAAATACTTGGTATTCACCGAAGTTCCGTTTACAGATACGAAGGAGAAAACGAAAAAGAAGTAAGAGATGTGCCTATGAGTTTGGCTGTATTGATTTGCAGGAAGTTCAATGTAAGCCTTGATTGGCTTGGAGGCTTAACTGATACAAAGCAGACGGAACTTAGTACAAACGAGTTTACGGAAGTGTTCGCTTCTCTCAATGAGGAAGCCAAAAAAGAATTATTCAACTATGCAAACTACCTAAAAAATAAAAGCTGATATTGTTTTGCTTTCTCAAAATAAAATAAATAAAGGATTGAGATACAATCTCAATCCTTTATTTGGTGCCGAAGACCGGAATCGAACCGGTACGGGAGTTTAGTCCCGCAGGATTTTAAGTCCTGTGCGTCTGCCAGTTCCGCCACTTCGGCATATCAAAATCAACCGGCGACTAGCTTATTATAATACTATATCATATCAGGTGTCAACACCTATTTGTCCATTTTTTTTAAGTCACACAGTTTAGTATTGTGCAGACTTTCTATATCCACTGCTACCGCGCTTGGATTCAACACTTTTTTTAAGATCATGCAATTTTTCATCGCTGTCTTTCATAAATTTTGCTAAACGGTCTTCAAAGGAACCATTTGAGACATTATTTTTCCCTGCGTTCCAATCAACCTCTACTGGCGGTCTGGATTTAACTACAGCAGGACGTTCTTCCATAGCCTTTTTAATGGACAAGCTTACCTTACCATTTGGATCAATAGATAAAACTTTTACTTTTACCATCTGATTTTCTTTAAGATGAGCACTGACATCTTTGACGTACTCTTGAGCTACTTCAGAGATATGAACAAGTCCTGTTTTTCCTTCGGGTAGTTGGATAAACGCTCCAAATGCTGTAATTCCAGTCACCTTACCCTCAACTATCTTACCTACTTCAAGTGGCATAAAATAAGAAATCCTCCTCAACAACAGCCATAGATAAGCAATCATATTGTACCGATTATTGTACAATGCTTAAAAGCAATTCGATTATATATCATAGAAAATAATCCGTCAAGCAATAGTTACTTATTGGTGTCTATGTAAATTTTCTCACCGTCTTTAACATACCCAAGCTTATCTCTCGCAATCTTTTCGACAAATTCATTTGTATCTATCAGAGACTTCTGTTTCTCCAATTGCTGTTTTTTTACTTCCTCAGAATGAATATTTGCTTTCAATTCAGATAACTTAGAATTACCTACCTCCAACAAAGACTGTTGGTGGTACACGGTATATACAAAGTAACAAAAGGCAGCAATTAAGATGAAGGTCCATACTCTGAATTTCTTTTGTTTTTTCATTGTCTTTCCTCGTAAGATATAGTCTTGATACGTTTATTTGTTATATTCTATATGTCGGCTAAAACTCCTTCAAAATTAAGTCTTTTTTCGAACTTTTCTTATAAACTTGCCCCAGACCTTCACCTTTTTAACTCTTGTACACGCTACCCCTTTTGCCTTATGTACCACTTTTCCAACCATACGGAGTAGCAGACGACCCAATCTCCCGAGGCACCGTCCCAGAAACCTTAAGGGAACGGAAAATATCTTGTAAAATATCTTAAATACTAATTTGAAAGGATACGTTACCACCTTCCATATAAATAGTAATACTTTTTTTATAAAATTAATAATCATCATTGAAGACGCAATTACTATTTTGCTAAAGAGGGACAAATATAAAGTAATTCCAAGTATATTTCCTAGAAATATAAAACCTCTCATCTGTCCGTCATTACTGTTGTATACGGTTAAAAAAACTATAATTGCCGATAGCAGCCAGTAAATTATGTCCTCTAAACTTAGTATTACAACATTTGTCTTAATTGCTCTTCTTTTTATTCTTAAAATATCATATAAAAAAGCTAAAATTCCACCTGCCAAAACAGCATAAAAAAATATGTATACCTGTTCAACAATTAAATTCATTAGCTACCACAAGCCTTTATTTTTTATTTAAACATCTTACCAAAAAAGGACTTAGACTTGCCGGTTTCCCCATCACTATATTCAAGTGAAAAAATATCTCCATCCACAACAAGCTCATTAGAGTCAAGGTTCAGTTTGTTAATATGCAGTTCTGTCCCCCTGATAATGAGGACGCCTAAATCAGTTACAGCTATAATACTGTCTTCATTAAAGCTCTCTACGTCAACTACCCCTGTGATGCATAACTTCTCCCTATTATCTAGAGTTATAGTTTGATTCATAGGTTTTATAGTCTTTTTCTCTTCCATAAATCCAGCCTCCCTATTGTATCTTGCATAAATCCCATTAATTATATATGCCTGTACAAAATGAAAAAGAACATTAAAAAAGGATTTAATCCACCTCTATCGGTAGGTTAAACCCTTTAAATTTTACTATTTATATCAAAACGTACATTTCCTTTGCATCATCTTTTGTAACATGTTCGGTTATACGTGTTATTTCTATTTTAGTTATGTTGTTGCCAAATTGAATTTCTATTATATCCCCGACTTTAACTTCTGAACCGGGCTTTGCTACTCTTTCATTTATCTTTACGCGTCCCTGCTCACAAACCTCGTTGGCAACTGTACGCCTTTTAATTAGTCTGCTGACTTTTAAGTACTTGTCTATTCTCATTTTGACCCTCCACATATTCTTTATATGTATCAATACGGTTGTTGCACAAATCTCAATTGTGAAGTAAACCCGCCACTCGTTAAAGGACATACAAGTTCAACATGGGAAGCCTGACGATTGCTTCCCCTATGTTGAAACTTGCAAGTAATTATTTGTTAATCATTTCCTTTAAGTCTTTGCCGGCCTTGAATACAGGAGCTTTACTCTCCGGAATATTTATTTCTTCCATTGTTTGCGGGTTTCTACCCTTTCTGGCTGCTCTCTGCTTTACTTCGAATGATCCAAAACCAATAAGTTGAACCTTATCTCCGCCGGTTAATGCTTCTTCTACGCTTTCCAGCATTGCATTCAACGCCTTATCAGAGTCTTTCTTTGAAAGGCCTGACTTCTCTGCCATTTTGTCTACTAATTCAGATTTATTCATTAGTAATTCCTCCCATTTGGTTA
>JAEZUC010000030.1 GCA_023443515.1 Bacillota bacterium | reverse complement strand
GACATCGAGACTTTAAAATATGATTTAAGTGCAAATGCTATAGAAATAGCCCAAGCCTGGGTAGATGGCTATGAAGTGGAATGGGAGAAATTTTATAGTGAAAAAATGGCTATTGTTAACTTGCCATTATATCCCTTTGAAAAGATAAAGCATTGGGCACCCCTTAGTGAATCACGTATTTATAAGATGAAAAATGAAGCTGACTCAATCACTATTGATTTGTTTAAGAAACAATGGAATAATTCTAAAGCTTCAAGCAGTACGACAGAAATATGTAATGCAAACATAGTTTTTCTGATTCAAAAGGAACAGAGATTGTTAAAAAGTGCTGCAATAGAAGTAATGAATTTAGACAGGGCAGAATTCTTAGAAGTGAATGATGATTGTACTGTTTATGAAATGAGTTTGAATAGTAAAACAGTGGTCATTGATTTATCTGATTTACAAACAGGAAGTAAAGAAGTGTTTGAAATACCTCATGGCAAATTGAATTTGTATAAATATATTATAAAACAAACAAGACAATCAGGGCTGGATATCCTTCATTGTACCCAGGGCGTAAATGAAGGCATCACTCAAAATGGCGTTCTTACGGCTGGATTGATGAAGAATTTAGGTGCAGAATACGATTGGATTCAAAGTAAAACTATTGATTTTACAATGGACTATACAATGGATTCTATATTTAATAGTTTGAAAAACGAATTCATCTTTGATGGTAATAGTGAGGTGTTATATAAAGAAGGCACAAGAAATATAACAGGATATCAGCAGTTAGAGTTTAATTGGAAAAATGATAATTCCTTCAAAGTAGAGAAGGACAAGTGTTACATCATTACCGGCGGTACAAGGGGAATAGGTGCCCGGATAGCATCAAGTCTGGCAGAACTTGGCGCAAAGAAGCTTGTATTGTTAGGAAGAACAGATATAAATACACCTGAAAAGAAAGAACTGCTAAAGGACTTAGAATCCCTTGGCGCAGAAGTAATGGTGTATTCACAAGGCTTACACAACAAAACGGCCTTGGCTGACTTTTTTAATCAGGTGTACCAAGAGTTTGGTCAAGCACATATTATGTTCCACTGTGCGGGCAGGTACTCAACAGAAAATGCTGCCTTTATTCACAAAGGAGAGCGAGAAATTGAGGATGTCCTGGAGCCAAAAGTAAACGGACTGCTTAATATGTTAGATGCAACAAAGGTGTTACAGGTGGAAAAAACAGTACTATTTTCTTCCATATCTTCCATTTGCCCTTGGCTTTCAAAAGGGGTAAGTGATTATACAATGGCTAATAATTACCTGAATAACATGCCTAAATACGGAGAGCACGTTACAAATTCACAGATTTTGTCTGTGGTTTGGCAAAGTTGGTCAGATGTTGGGTTCATGGTGCCAGAACCAAAGATTGGTAAAGAAAATGGCCTGATTCCAATTAACTGCAAGGAAGGTATAGATATTCTGTTTGGTATCTTACAAAAGGAAGTATCCGGAGTTGTTGTACCTGTAAAGCATAATGAGACTTTTGAAATTGAAAAACTGTCTGTTTTATCAAAAAATAAATCAGAGAATAAGTCAGATTTTACTCAGCAATCCAGAGATAATCAAATGTTGTCTTCAGAAGTAGATGAAATCACCAAAATAATAACAAAGGTAATTTCAGATGTATTACTTATTAATATAAATGAAATATCTTTGGATGAGGCATTTGAAAATTATGGCATGGACTCTATTTTCTTGGGTGAAGTAATAAAAAAATTAGAAGAGAAGCTTCACACCGTAATAGACCCTGTGTTGTTCTTTGAATGCAATACAATAAGGAAAATCAGCACTGCGTTAACAGGTGTTGTTAATATTTCTTTTCAAAAGAATGAAAGCATTGAAATAAAACCATGCAACGAAAATGAAAATCCCAGATTTGCTATTATAGGAGCGGATTGTCGCTTTCCGGACGCTAACAATTGTGTTGAGTTCTGGACCAATTTGATGGAAAAGAAGTGTAGTGTAAAAGAAATACCAAAAGAGCGTTTTGACATGGAACCTTTTTATTCACCTACACCAGAAGCAAATAAAACAATAGGAAAATGGGCTGCCATGGTAAAGGATATTGAATATTTTGATCCTAAGACTTTCGAAATCCCTGAAGCTGAAGCTGCGACAATGGACCCTTTGATACGCATACAACTTGAGACAAGTGTGAATGCACTTAGAAATGCAGGCTATGACAAGGTTGATGTAAAAGGTAAGAATATAGGGGTGTTTATTGGAAGCAGGGTCGGGGATTTTCATTCCTTGATGCCAAAGGGGCAAAAAGCAAAAATAACCGGGTTAGGGCAAAATTTCATAGCTGCTTACACATCACATTATTTAGATTTGAAGGGACCTTCTATGGTAATTGATACAGCATGTTCATCTTCTCTGGTTGCTTTAAGTGAAGCGTGTAAAAATATACATTTTGGTGAATGTGAACAGGCAATTGTAGGTGGCATTGATTTAATATTGTGTGAGAACACATTACTTTTACTAAGTGATGCTCTTTCTCCTACCGGCACTTGTAGTGCTTTTGATGAGAAGGCAAACGGTTTTGTGCCGGGAGAAGGCTGTGGAACTATTGTAATCAAAAAGCTCGAACAAGCAATAACTGATGGGGATAATATTTTAGCGGTTATAGAGTCTGTTGCAGTCAACAATGATGGACATACCATGGGAATCACAACACCAAATTACAATATGCAGATGGATGTTATTAAGCGGGCAATTGAGAGAACTGACATCGATCCCGAGTATATCAGTTACATAGAAGCACATGGAACGGGAACATTTATCGGGGACCCAATTGAATTAAAGGCGTTAACAAGTGTTTTTAGAGAATATACAGACAAAAAGAACTACTGTGGTATCGGTAGCGTAAAAACAAATATAGGACATTGCTTAAGTGCAGCGGGTATGGCTTCCATAATTAAGGTTATTTTGTGTTTGCAGAATAAAATGTTACCAAAGACCTTAAATTGTGATAAGCCAAATTCAAGATTTAATTTTGAACAATCCCCATTCTTTCCTTGTACAGATAATAGAGAATGGGAAGGTATTAACGGAAGACGTATTGCGGGAATAAGCAGTTTTGGCTTTGGCGGAACCAATGCGCATGTTATTTTATCAGAGTATACCGGACATCATGAAGTCTTTAGACAACCTTTGCAACCCTTAGCCTTAAATAAGAAATATTATTGGTTTGATAAAAAAGAGCCAACTTCTACAACAATATTAAATACAACTAGTGAGGCAAATATGTTTGGATTAAAAAAGATGTTTTAAGATAAATAAAAATTCGGGTGGTGAATTATATTGTTTAAAGAATTTGGGTATTCCCTCATTATAGACGAGAATAACTTAGTTGTAAGAGATCATATTGTCCATGGTGCCAAAGTAATGCCGGGAATTGTTTTATTAGATTTATGTGTAAAAGTATTGCTGTCTGAAAACATTGATTATAAAACAATAGAATTCCGAAATATTCTCTTTAAAACACCAATTGAACTCTTATCATGCAAAAAAAGAGAGCTAATAATCAGTCTCAAAAATATTGGGCAAAAAAGCTTTATTACGGGTCAAAGTTATATTGCTGATATAGAGCAGAATAATACAGAAGAGTTGGTGGAACATTTTGAATGTGAAATTTGCCAGGTCTCTCCAGCTGCCAATGAGCAGATAAATATATCAGAAGAACTGGCTAAATCCGCTGAGTATATTCAAGATATGGATGAAGCATATAAGTTTGTGAGAAATGTTGGAATTACTCATAAATCTTTTATGAAAGCGGAGGGTAAAGTTTATTGCTTTAAAGATAAAATAATTACTCATAGCAAATTAAGTCAGGAAGCAAATCAATATAAGGATGGTTTTTTTCATCAGCCTTCCATTATGGATTCATCAACCATAATACCCTATTTATGCATTAGGGATAATAAAATAAGCGAAGTTGAAAATAAAGCTTTTATACCGATACATATTGAAAAATTCAGGGCATTTAATCCACTTTATAGTGAAGCATATGTTTATATTGAAAATAAAGATGTATCTGTAGCCAGCAGTGGTGATGTTACAAATGCCAGCTGGAAAATATTTAATGAACAAGGCCAATTAGCTGCTGATATTGAAAGATTGTCATCAAAACAGATTCGGGAAGTAGGTATGGCAACAAAACAGGTTGTTTGTACCGAAGAGATAAAACCCGATGAGCCGGGGTTAAGTTTTGAAAAATTAACATTAACGGACAATAGTATTGAAAATTATATCATTAAAAAAATAGAAGATTTAAAAAAAGTCAGTATACAAGAATCAGATTTAGAAAAAGGTTTTTATGAACTGGGACTTGATTCAAGGGATCTAATTTTAGTAGTTAAGAATATTGAAAATCAAATAAATATACAGTTGTACCCTACAATTATGTTTGAATACTCTAATATAAAGGAGTTAAGTGAATATTTAAAGGGTCAGTTCAGTGAACAGTTTAACATATATTTTACACAAAGCCAGACCCCTGTAGCTAATCAAAAGAGGGAAAAGGTAAAAGAAGCAGCGGATATAATAGCCAATCAGAATAATGAGAATGTCATTTTTGAAGCATGTTGGAAGGAAGCTATTGAAGAAAAAGAACAAAGTGAGGAATATAGTACGGCTTTAACTATAATTTTCACAAATGACACAGTGATTTACAAGCAGGCTAAAGAACAGCTTAGAAATGTAATACATATATGTTTAAATACAATTTATAAGGAAATTGACGATAGTAATAGCTACTGTATAAATCCTCTGAATAAGGAGGAAATGGAGCAGTTATTTTCAAAGATAGTACCTGGAAATACAAATGTTAATGTGGTTAATATGTTTGATTTTAACTGTTTAAAGGAGCTTGTTTCCAACTACTCGGAGCAGGTAGTGTATATTTTTAATGCACTGTTTTGTCAGTCCTTGATTAAATTTGCTAATGCTAACAGTAAAATCAGAATTCTTAATCTTGGGTTTCACGATAACGCAAATAATTGCTATACTTCGGCATTAGCCGGTTTTTATAAGTGTTTGGCAACAGAAAAAGCAAGGATTACTTCAAGCATTATTACATTAGAATTTGATAAAAAACTATATAGTAGTCAACATGTATGGAAGCTTATAGTTAATGAATTTTCTAAACAGGAGTTACCTGTAAATGAAATAAAGTATCGGGATTATGTGAGATATGTCAAGGAATTGTGTTTGACGGAATATAAGGAGAGCACTAATCTCCTTTTTAAAGACAATGGAACATATATTATCACCGGCGGTATGGGTGCAATTGGGAAAAGCCTGGTAACCGGAATATATAAGGAATATGCATGTAATATCATTTTACTTGGAAGAAGCAGTATAACAAATGAAATGAATATATGGCTTCAAAGGGTTAATAGTGGTAAAGCAGAAGTGGTGTACCATAGCGTAGATATATGTAATAAACAAGTCGTTCATAAGGAAGTCCAATGGGTATTGGCGGAGCATGGAAAGATAGATGGTATTATACATGCAGCAGGTTACATACAAGATGCTATTGTTATGTCAAAGAAGATTTCGGCTGAAGAAGAGGAACTGGCAATTACTACCAAAGTAGTCGGTATCAATAATTTAGATAGTGCAATTGGTGAAGAAAAAATTGATTATATGATATTGTTTTCTTCAATATCCGCTGTTTTTGGAAATCTGGGGCAGTCCAATTATGCTTATGGTAATGCGTATATGGATAACTTTTCATATATTAGAAATGAGCTGGCTCATAAGAAGCTACGTTACGGAAGAACAATTTCCATTAATTGGCCATTATGGGAATTAGATGGAATGGATGTGGGATATGATTATCAGCACATTTATAATGCAACCGGAATACAAAAGATGAATCACAATAATGGTATTGATTTATTGATGTGTGCAAATTATGATAATTCATCACAGCTGATTATGTTAAATGGAGTTAGAACAAAAATTGACTCTTTTATGTCAAAACATTATAAGGTAACTGAGAAAAATGATGTGCAAAAGAGTAAGAGCATGTCAGAATCATATTCACAGTTAAAAGATATTGCCATTATCGGGATTGGCGGTCAATTTCCTATGGCAGCTAATGTAATGGAGTTGTGGGAAAATCTAAAGAGTGGAAAAGACTGTATTCAAACAGTGCCGGAAGAACGTTGGACGAAGGAAGATATTAAAGCCATAATAGGTGAGGATAGTACATTAGAAGTAAGTAATTATGGCGGTTTTATTAAGGAAATCGATAAATTTGATTCCAGACTATTTCATATCACCCCATCGGAAGCTAAAATGATGGACCCCCAAGAAAGGTTGTTTTTATCAACTGTTTGGACAACCATAGAAGATGCGGGTTATTCCATGAAGCAATTAACGAACAAAGATATAGGTGTATATGTAGGTACAATGTGGGGGCAGTACCAAATGTTCAGTACATTGCTGGATAATCAGCCTGCATTGCCCTCGTCAATTTTTGCATCCATTGCAAACAGGGTATCCTATTACTTTAATTGGCATGGGCCGAGCCTTGCTATTGATACAATGTGTTCCTCAGCTATGACGGCAGTAAAAATGGCATGCGACAGTATTAATAATAATGAAGCAGAAATGGCAATTGCGGGGGGAGTAAATTTATCAATTCATCCCGCAAAATATATTGTATTAGCACAAAATAATTTTACTTCCCAAGATGGCAGATGCCGGTCTTTTGGTGAGAATGGCTCAGGCTATGTACCGGGTGAAGGGGTTGGGGCATTATTACTTAAAAAATTAGACAAGGCAGTAGAAGATGGCGATCATATTTATGGAGTTATTAAAGCCTGTGAGATAAACCATGGAGGAAGAACGGGAGGCTACAGTGTTCCAAGTGTACAATATCAGAGCAAGGTAATAGACCGTGCATTAAAAGCTGCAAATATTCTGCCTTCGGATATTTCGTATATAGAAGCTCACGGAACAGGTACAGCCTTAGGTGACCCTATAGAAATAAGAGCTTTACAAAGTGTATTTGAAAAATATACAAATGAGAAGCAATTTTGCTCCATAGGTTCAATTAAATCTAATATCGGACATTTAGAAGCGGCAGCAGGCATTGCCGGAATAATCAAGGTATTACTTCAGATGAAGTATAAAAAAATTGTTCCAAGTCTTCACTCAAGAAAGATTAATCCAAATATAGACTTCAAGGGAACAGCATTTTATTGTCAGCAGGAATATGAAAATTGGGACTCTGACGGGTTAAGGGCAGCTGCAATTAGTGCTTTTGGAGCAGGAGGCTCTAATGCGAATATTATAATCCAAGAATATGAGCCAAGCCAAAGTAAGGTAAGAGGTGATAAACCAAAGCTATTTATATTTTCAGCATATAATCAGGATATATTATTAAATTATGTAAAGAAACATATAGCTTTTTTAAGTCAGCGCGGCAACTATAATGACATTCCATTAGGTATTGCAGACTTGGCTGGCTTAGATAAAATAATTATTGATTTCTTTGGAATAAACAACAATGAGATGCTTGATATTTATTTACTTGATGAATTAAATTTTGATTTATATAAAATTGTTAAGTTGGAAGAAGTGTTGAAACGAAATGGAATAAAATCACCATCAGTGGAACAGTCCGCTGTATGTAAATCTATCGGGGAACTGAGACAATTAATTAAAACTAAAAATAATTGGAAAGAAACGGGTTGCAAGGCTAAAACAGAGAGCCAAATACCACATGAGGAGGAAGCTGAGTTCTTAGACTCTTATGAATATACCTTGCAGACAGGCCGGGTACATATGAAGAAAAGGTTAGCCATTATTGCCTCTACAACAGAAGAACTGCTTATATATTTGGAAATGTTTCTTCAAAACCAAAACCATGAGAATATTATGTTGAAGCAAAGCAAGGAAGAAGAAAGTACCTTACTATCAATGTTTAAAGGAAACGCGGGTGTTAATTTTATAAAAGCACTGATAGATAGCGGTGATTTAAATAATATAGGCCAACTATGGGTAGAAGGAATAGATTTGGAATGGAAAAAAGTGAGTAATACTAAAGGAAGAAGGAGAATGTCCCTTCCGACATACCCGTTTTCAGGTGAACAAATTCCATCTGCACAACTTGCTATTAGCCATAATAAAGGGAATTATGCAGAGAATGAAAATAGCGAAGAACTAAATTTATATGAAATAATTAAGAAGGTAGAAAGCGGAACAATGACAGTTAATAGCGCAATACGCTTTTTACAAAGAGGGAATTAATTATGGAAAACATTAATATTGAAAAATATTTAAGTCAACTGTCATCCGGTGAAAATTCAGCATTAAATGTATACAATTTTTTATCCAATTGCAATTACAATGTAGGTTTGACCCTGAATTATTTTCAAGAAAGATGGGTAGCTGCCCCGGCGATTCAGAATCGGAAAGCAAAAGGAGTACTTATCTTTGTTGAAGAAGAGATACAAAACTTTAAACATCCCTGTGACGTATATGTCAGGAATTTATCTACATACAAATTTGGTGAGAACAAAGAAGTAGTGATGGATTTTAAAAATCCGGAACATTACAAGCACCTTTTTGCGGATTTAAATAAGAGAAATATAGAGATAGACACTATTATAGTACATAGTAGTAATGGTAAGGATGATACTATCTTAAAAGCCTATAATCTAGTTAAAGCCATAGCAGCAGCAAAGCAAAATTCCTCATTTTTGTGTTTGTGGCTGTATAAAAACAGGGAGTTAAACAGCTGCTTTCACAAGGCCCTGAAGGGGTTCGCAAAAACTGCTTTTGAAGAAATGCAGAATATTATTTTAAGAACAGTTTGTATTGAGGAAGAGGATAATGTAGCTTTTTCCGGCTTAGACAAGATAATCGAGAGTGAAACGTCAGATTTTTCGAAAGAATTTGAAGTTACATATAATAAAAATGGAAGAATGGTCAAAAGGTTTTATTTTCTCGAACAACTTGAAGAATCTGAACAAATCTCTTTTGGCGGAAAACCTGCTTATATTGTCAGTGGCGGGCATGGTGTAATCGGAAGGGAGATTGTGAAGTCCTTAATTGAGAAGGAAGCCTATAAAGTTATAATAATAGGTCGCTCTGATATATCAGACAAAGAGTTCAAGGAATGGTTTGGAGAAAATGCAAGTAAGATACAGTACCACAAAGCTGATATCGCCATAAGCAAAGAAGTAAAAACAGTTCATGAAGCTATTAAAAACAATGGATATGATATCAGGGGAATAATTAATTGCTCCGGTGTTTTTAATAACTCATTCATAATTAATAAAAAAGAAAATGATATTTCTGATGTACTAGCACCTAAAATTAACGGAACAATTGCACTACATCAAGAGTTTATTAATGAAAAATTAGATTTTTTTATTACGTTTTCATCTATAGCAGGTGTGCTTGGGAAAATAGGACAAGCAGATTATGCTTATGCAAATTGTTTTTTGGATAATTTCACAGCATATAGAGAAGAGTTGCGTACCCATGGGGGATGCAGCGGAAAGACAATATGCATCAACTGGCCCTATTGGAGTGAAGGGGGGATGGCAATTGATGATTATGAAATTGACGTAATGTATGAGCAATTGGGAGCAGTACCTCTGACAAACAAATTCGGGATTGAAGCTTTTAACAAGGTACTAAATGCAAGATCCGGGTCCTACACAGTATTATATGGAGCACAAAAAAAACTCAGAGAGGTTCTGGAGAAGGTTCAAATTGCTGAGTCTTTTGACAATGCAGTATTGGCTGAATATAGTACACAGGATTTAAAAAGTAAAACAAATGAGTGGCTTATCAAAGTATTTAAAGACACCTTTGGTATAAATGACTTTGATACCAGTACAGGATTTAGTGAATTAGGAATTGATTCAGTTGGGTTTAACAGAGTTCTGGTGAGAATGGAAAAGCAATTGGGCTCTGTTAAAAAAACTTTATTATATGAGACAAAAAATATTGATGAAATAGCGGACTATTTAGTGGAAACTATGTCTGATAAGCTGGAGAAACTGTTTTGCGTAAGCAAACCTGCTGTTTCACCCATAAAAAGTAATGCACACATCAGCAAAAAGACCACTGAAAGTATAGTTGTAAAGGTTCAGGAACAATGTGATGATATTGCCGTGATTGGTATCAGCGGTCGTTTCCCCAATGCTTCAAATTGTGAAGAACTGTGGGGGATTTTAAAAAACGGAGTTGACTGTGTCGGAGAAATACCAAAAGAACGCTGGGATGTAGATTATTATTACAGTAGCGAGATAAAGAATTTACCGGAAGGAAAAAGCTACTGCAAATGGGGGGGCTTTTTATCCGATGCTGATAAATTTGATCCGCAGTTTTTCAATATGTCACCAATAGAAGCTGCTATGACTGACCCTCAGGAACGGTTGATGCTGGAGGTGGCATGGGAAGTATTTGAAGATGCAGGATATACATATGAACGATTAAAAGAAATCAGTGATGAAAACGGAAATGCATTAGTAGGAACATTTATGTCCACTGCCTCCAATACATACAATCTTATAGGAGTAGAGCAATGGGGAAAAGGCAATTATATTGTCCCGAATAGCTTGCCCTGGTCATTATCAAATAGAATTTCATATTTTATGAAATTTTCAGCACCCAGCTATACTGTAGACGCTGCTTGTGCAGGCGGGCTTGTTGCTATACATCAGGCAATTAGTTCTTTAAAAAACAATGAGTGTAAAATGGCATTGGTTGGAGGAGCAAATCTGTATTTGCACCCATATAAATACGTATCCTTAAGTCAAGTAAAAATGCTGTCAAAAACCGGTAAATGTTATGCCTTCAGTGACAAAGCCGATGGATTTGTACCCGGTGAAAGTGTGGCTTGCGTGTTGCTAAAGCCTTTACAAGCTGCAAAACGGGATAATGATAGAATATATGGGGTTATTAAAGCAAGTGAAATTAATCATGATGCAGATTCAAACGGTTATATGGCTCCTAATCCAAAAGCACAAGAGCTGTTAATAAGTAACGCTATTAAGAAGGCTGGAATATCAGCCAAAGAAATCAGTTATATTGAGGCTCATGGAACAGGTACACCTATTGGAGATCCAATTGAGGTAAATGCACTAAGTAAAGCCTTTAGAAGAACAACCTCTGAAAACCAGTTTTGTTCTATTGGCTCTATTAAATCAAATATTGGACATTCGGAAGGAGCTGCCGGTATTGTAGGACTTATAAAGGTTTTGCTACAAATGAAATACAAAACATTAGTACCGTCCTTACACTCGGAAAAGCTTTCTCCTGCAATTGATTTTGAAAGTTCCCCATTTTATGTACAAAGAAAACTTGTCAAATGGAATAAACCGCTTGTTGAAGACCATGGTGTACAAAAAGAGTGTCTAAGGATTGCCGGTGTCAGTTCTTTTGGAGCAGGTGGTGCAAATGGACATATATTAGTACAAGAATATGAAGAAGAAAATAAATCAATTCATAATGAAAAAGAACAGATATATATACTTCCGATTTCAGCGAAGACACAGGCCCAATTAGGAATATATGTCGATTTAATGTATCAGTATATTACTAAAAACAAAGATAGTTTAAAAATTTCGGCTGTTGCATACACTCTTCAGCGATGTCGTAATGAAATGGAATACCGCGCAGCATTTGTAACAAAAACCCTTGACGGTTTAATACAGTTAATGAGTGATTATTTAAATGAAAAGAATAGCAAGTATTTCTTTAGCGGTATTGTTAAAAAGAATAGGGAAAAAGAGCATTCAAAAACTGCAATAACAGATATGGAAACGGCACGCAGCATTGCAGAGTTGTGGGTGCAGGGAAGCAAAATCAGTTGGGATGAGACTATCCGATTGGTGCCTGACCTTGCTGATTTACCAACCTATCCTTTTGCACAAAAGTCATGCTGGGTCAAGACAGTAAACAAGACCATGATAGTCCAGCCGGAAGTTAAAGCTGCTGCTGATGATGATTTAGAAGTGATTCTTCAAGAGCTTGCCAGCGATAAGGGTGATATAGCCCGGATTATTCAGAAGATTGAAACCATTGATAAAATGAACATTAAGTAATAATGGGAATGGACGGTTAATATGACGAAGACTATTTGTATTGCTAATATTAAAGGCGGTGTAGGCAAAACTACAATCGTGCATAATCTATCTCACGCATTATCCTTAAAAGGTAAACAAGTTTTAATGATTGATTTAGATATGCAGGGTAATTTATCTGATCGTTCAAGTAATGGACAGCAACGCAATTCAGTATATCAACTCTTAACAAATACGAATATTAATACCGAACAATGTATACATCAGTCGGGAATCCCTAATGTAGACATCATACCATCTCAAATTAATATTGGAGAAATAGGAAGGATATTAGAGCAAAGAGGGATAAGCAAAAGATTATATATACTAAAGGAACGAATGGCAGAAATAAGTAAAAAATATGATTACATCTTAATGGATACACATCCAATGTTAGATTATTTATTTGTATCTGCAATGATAGCAAGTGATTATTACATAATTCCGGTAGTCCCAAGTATTGATAGTGTGAAGGGGATTAACCTGACACGTAGATTTGTAATTGATATAAAGAGAACCAATCCTGATATTAAAGAATTAGGTATACTCATAAATAATATTGATAACAGGACAAATACCTCAAAGAAAATTGTTGCCAGTTTGGAACAGAATATAGGAGATACACTTTTAAAAACAAGAATTCCCCATAGTACACATATCAACCAAGCAGCACTTAACTATGTAACAACCTTTCAGCTAAAGAAAAAAAGTATTTGTAATACCAGTTTTCTGGAGTTGTCTGATGAAATAATAAAAAGAATGATATAGTACAGCATTGGTATAGGAGCATGTTTGTCTATGATAAAGCAAGAAAAATACCAGCAAGAAAAGTTATTTTAAGGAGGAAAAATGGAACAGGCATATTTGGATCAAATTGTTAGAGACTTGCTTAATAAGGATAATGGAGATATCGATGTACTAAACGGTTTCATTGATTTTGAAAATGACTTATCAGGTAACATAGACTATAATTCAAAAACAATACAGTTTATTAAGGATACTTTAATTACAGATAAGAAAAAACTGGTTCAATTATATAATGATAAAGAGATATCCAGCGATACTCTTATCCAAAGCTTAAAGTTAATACAGAAAAACGACAATTCCAGTTTAGCTGTATACACTCCTAAGTGGTTAAAAAAAGATATTGAAAAAGAAAAGAAGAATTCTTTAGGAACGATAATATGTTTTTCACCCCAACAACAATTAGGAGAAGCTTTGGTTAATCAATCAGGTGACGAAGTTTGCTTGATTAATTGTGGACTGGATATTACCAGTGAGTCTTGTGAAAGAATAACGGAAAAAATAAGAAATTATGATGAATCAATATTATCTATTGTAATTGACAATTCAAATATAGAGCTTCGAGACTCTGGTGAACACATATCAGAAGTTTTAGAGGGGCTTACAGAACAAGTATATACATTAATAAAAATGCTCTCTAAGCTAAAAAATGTTAAGGGAATTAATATTGAATATATTTATTCAACAAAAGAAGATAAGAAGAAAATCTTATTAAATTCTATATCCGGTTTGTTTAAAAATTATTGTATCGAGAATAGCAAAGTTCTATGCAAATCAATTGATGTAGGAGATATTTCAGATATAAATGAAAAGGCTTTATTGATTAAAAAAGAATTCTGTTCAATGGGTGACTATCTGGAAGTATCTTATTGCAATGGTTTCAGAGAGGTCAATGTAATAGAAAGAGTATTGCCTAACTATACAACCGGCAATATTGTAAAGCAAAGAGGCTGTTATATTATAGTCGGTGGATTAGGCAGGATAGGACAAAACCTTGCAAGTCATTTGGTCAGTTGCGGTGCCACTAACGTTGTTTTGGTGGGCAGAAGAGCTATGACAAATGAAGAAGAAAATATGCTTAGAAGTTTTAACGGTAAGGCTGAAATCGTTACTTACAAAAAATGCAATATTTTACATGCCTCCCAAGTATCGAAACTGTTAAACTCTTTGAACAAACAGTATGGAATAATTCATGGTGTTTATCATACTGCAGGAATCATTAAAGACTCGTTAGCTTTAAATAAGCAGCAGGAAAATGTACAAAAAGTACTGGAACCTAAAATAAAAGGAACAATCAATATTATTAATGCTGCAAAGAAGCTGAACGTTGATTTTGTTATGCTGTTTTCATCACTAGCCTCTGTTACCGGAAATATGGGACAAAGTGATTATGGCTTTGCAAATGCTTTTCTTGACAATTATGCAGAGTTCGAAGCCAATAATGGTGTAGGTACAAAAGTTTATTCTGTCAATTGGCCTCTTTGGAAAGACGGGGGAATGCAGGTGGATGATGACAGAGTTCAATTAATGATAAATGCAACTGGAATGGTTCCATTGTTAACCTCTACAGCCTTATTAGTAATCGATACCATAATAGACAACAAAATACCCAGAAGTATTATATTATATGGACAAAATAATCAGATTGAGAAAATGCTTGCTCCCCTTTGTGATAAACAAGAAACAAATGCAGACACACTCTTACCACTAAATGATGAAGACGACAATGATATTACAGAGAATGTGAATATGGTACAAGATAATTGTGACGGTGAGCTTTATGACCTGGTTAGTAAATATATTTCAAAAGCCCTGACTGAAGTGGCTGGTATAGATGTTGAAACATTGTCCGAGGATTGTTCCTTTGATGAATTCGGGTTAGATTCTATTATGATTGAAAGGCTTACTAACTATTTTGAAAGCGATTCTCTTAACTTACCTTCAACAATTCTTTATGAAAAGAAAACAAATAGGGCTTTAAGTAATTATATTATAGAGAACCACAGAAATTTTACAGATAAAAAGTTTGGTAAACAAAGTAATAAACAAAATGAATATCAAAGAATACGAAATTACTTGAAAAATACGTTTTGTCAGGTAACCGGAATTGATAAAAACAGCCTGGCGGATGATACCTCATTTACTGAGGTGGGTTTAGACTCAATACTAGTTGAAAAGATACATACTCGTTTTGAAGAGGATGGAATCAGTTTGCCTAAAACAATTATGTATGAAAAAAACAACTTGTCAGAGTTAACCAACTATATGATAGAGAACCAAATTAATAGCATTAAGAACATAACTTATGTGAAACAAACGCAAAAGAAGGCAGAGCCTGTAAAAGTAAAAAAAGAAGAGATTTTAAAAGAGGCGGTAAGTGCTCATAGTAATAGTAATAGTAAAGTTACGGCCCCGAATGGAGATATTGCAATAATCGGAGTAGATTTAAGAGTATCCGGCGCAAAAGACGTAAGGGAGTTCTGGAATAATATTATTAAGAAAAAGGTGTCAATTACTGAGGTTCCCAAAGCAAAATGGGATCATGATAAAATTTACAGTTCAAATATAAATGATACTGTTTATGGAAAATCTTATTGTAAATATGGGGCATTCTTGGAGTATGCAGATTGTTTTGATGCAATGTTTTTCAATATTTCACCAAAAGAAGCTGAAATAATGGATCCTCAAGAGAGAATACTATTGGAATCAGTATGGCGGTTATTAGAAGATGCGGGATATACCAGAGGTGAGCTGAAAAGAAAGTACAGGAAATATAACCAGCCGGGTGTTGGTGTATTTATTGGTGCAACCAATCACTCATATGCATTAAGTGCCGTAAGTGAGTGGAATAAAGGGAATTATACAATACCATCCTCCTGGCAATGGGCTTTTGCAAATAGAATATCACATATTTATGATTTTAATGGTCCGAGCATACCGGTTGATACAGGCTGCTCCTCATCTATGACTGCATTGCATCTGGCTTGTAAAAGTATAATAAATGGTGAAAGCAGTATAGCTGTTGTTGGTGGTGTAAATCTATACAGCCATCCAACCTCTTATATAGGAGCAAGTAAATTAAGGTTGCTTTCTTCTAATAATGAATATACTTTTCTTGGCGAGGACTCAGATGGCTTTATTCCTGGTGAAGGCGTTGCAACTATTTTAATTAAACCGTTGGAAAAGGCAGAAGAGGATAATGACAAGATATACGGAGTTATTAAAGGCACTGGCATTAATCATTCCGGGCAGACAATTACTTTTTTTGCACCAAGCTCAGAACTGCAGGAAGAGCTTATTGAAAAAGTAGCACGTGAAGCTGAGATTGGTCTGAATACTATCGATTACATAGAGATGGGCACAACAGGAAGTACTATCGGTGATCCAATAGAATTCCGGGCATTAAACAGTGCATTTAAAAAGAATAATATCCAAAAGAGAAGTTGTGCAATTGGCTCTGTTAAGCCATATATAGGACATTTGGAATCAGCATCAGGTTTAATTGCAGTAATTAAGTCTTTAATGCAGTTTAAGCATAATAAAATTGTTCCTACTTTGTTAGCAGATAAAATTAATCCTGAAATAGATATTGAAAATTCACCATTTTTTATTACATCAGAAGCAAAAGACTTTGAAAAAAGGGATACTGCCAGAAGGGTGCTGATTAATTCAATTAGTGCAGGAGGCTCCTATGCATCTGCAATTATAGAAGAATACTCATCCGATACATTACATAATTATTCGGAAGGCCCTTATATAATAAATATATCTGCAAAATCTGAAACAGCACTAAATTTGTATTTGATTAAATTTTTAAATTGGTTAAATGAGAATTCTGAAACGTCATTATATGATACCAGTATGATGCTTAAGCTAAAAAGGGAATGTTTTAGTAACAAAGTATCCTTCGTATGTAATTCCGTTTCTGAATTAAAGGAACAGATAAAAGAATATTGTCAAGGGAAATTAATTGATGGCGTTTATGATAATAAAGAGCTTAAATTAAATGCTATCGATAAAAGTTTATATAGCGGCAAGGCTGGAAAAGCTTTTATAAATGCCATATATCAAGAAAAAGACATGAAGAAACTGGCGTATTTATGGACTATGGGAGCTGACATTAATTGGAGTGAATTATATGGCGAAAATAGCCGATTCAATAAAGTTGATTTGCCATGTTATGAATTCGAGAAAGAACGCTACTGGATTACAGATGGAACAGAAAATATTGCTAGTATCCAAGATAGTGTAGGGAAAGTTTCCAGTTTGATTGATGCAAATGTATCAACGTTAGGCAATGTTTGTTTTTCAAAATTGTTTACAGGGGAAGAATTTTTTATAAAAGACCACCTGGGAATTTTACCTGCAGTTGCATACATAGAAATGATTTATCAAGGCATTATGTCCTCCGGTAAAGGTCATAATGTAATTGGTATTAAAAACTTAGTACTTATGAGGCCATTTGTTGTAAGAGAAGAAAAAAGAGTTTTAAAGGTTCGTTTTATTATGCAGCGTGAAATGGTTTCTGCACAAGTATTTAGTGATGTACCAGGTGAAGTTGTTTATGCTCAGTGTAATATTATACTAGGTAAACGAGCCGGACTTCCTAACAAGAAGCTAAATACTGCGGATTGCATTAGCAGCATGACAGGCGGAGAACACGAAGCAGAGGAATATTACAGCCATTTAGAACGGTTGAATTCTTGTTTTGGTTATAGATTTAAAGGTATAAAATCCTTCTTTTTCAGAGATAAAGAGGCATTTGCCGAAGCCGGTATAGTTGACATTTTAGATGCAACGAGAAAAGATTTTAATTACCATCCAACGTTGCTGGACGCCGGATTTCAAAGTGTTGTTGCACTTGCGTATAAAATGGGAGCAAATGCAGAGACGATTTTTATGCCCTTTGTAACTGAGAATATAGAATTTTTTGAAAAAGGGACAGCTATAAAATACATTCATGTTATTGCTGAAGCAGGAAAAACACAAAACCCTTCCGAGTGGAAGTACACAGTAGAGTATTATAGTGAAGCATGCAATATGCTGGCTCGCATTAGTAATTACACTATACTAGCGGTAAATGGTGATGTTAGCAGTAAAATATTAACCGAAGAATCGGTAGAAAACCAAAGTGATGAACAAGAAACTATTGAACTTGTTCAGGAAAATAGTATAACTGAAATAATAATAAATATTTGCGCTCAGACTTTAAAATTGAGAAAAAATATTGATCCGGATACAAGTTTGTTAGAATACGGGTTTGACTCTATTACATTTACTGAATTGTCCAATGCTATAAATGAGAAACTGAATATAGATACAAATCCGGTGCTTTTCTTTGAACGTAATACGGTTAACAATATTGTTGAACATATTCTGGAAAAGTATACTCATATAAAAGAGGCTTATAAACCGGCACGCCATAGCAGCGTAAGTCGTCAGGCATTTCCGATATATGACTTTACATCGGTTTTTTCTAATGGTGATAGTAATTATCAGGTTGATGAAAATTCAGACAAGTATGCCATTATCGGTATGAGTGGTGCATTTCCGGGAAGTTCAGACATCGATGAATTTTGGGATAACATATGCCAGGGAAGAGATTTAATTACAGATATTCCTTCTGATAGATGGGATTGGAAAGAGTATGACGGCGACAGCGAGTATGGAGCATATAACATTTATACTCACTCTGGAGGATTTATTGAAAATGTAGATTGCTTTGATGCAAAATTCTTTAAAATATCGCCACTTGATGCAGCCATAATGGACCCGCAGCAAAGATTGATATTGGAACACACATGGAAAGCTATGGAGGATGCAGGCTATAGCTCAAAAGATTTAAAGGGAACAGATACTTCGATTTTTATAGGAATATCAAATGCTGATTATGGTGAGCTTCTTGTACAAAGAAAAATACCAACAGTACTTACACATTCCATGGTTACAAACAGGGTATCCTTTGTGCTGGAAACAACAGGGAAAAGCGAACCTTGTGATTCGGCCTGTTCCAGCTCCTTACTTGCAATTCACAGAGCAATTGAAACACTGAAAAACGGTGAAAGCAAAATGGCATTTGCAGGAGGCGTTAATTTGATTTTATCGCCTAATACATATGTGTATGAATGTCTTTCAAAGGCTTTATCACCAACAGGGAAATGTAAGACATTTGATGAATCGGCAGACGGGTATGCTCGTGGTGAAGGGGTAGGTGTTATCCTGATAAAGCGCTTGCAGGATGCAATAGCAGATGGAGACAGTATATATGCAACAATATGCGGAAGCGCAGTACAACATGGTGGTAAATCTACAGGACTTACGGTACCTAATGCAGAAGCGCAGGCAAGTGTAATTAAAAAAGCATATGATAATGCCGGGATTAGTATGAGTACAGTTACATATATAGAAGCACATGGCACCGGAACAAAATTAGGTGACCCTATTGAAATAGATGGCTTAAAGAAGGCATTTGCTGAAACATCAATTAGCAGTCAACCTATTGCAAATACAAATGCTTGCGCCTTGAGTTCTGTTAAAACTAATATTGGACATTTAGAAGCAGCATCAGGAATTGCCAGTGTTATTAAGGCTGTTAAATCCTTGCAAAATAAAAAGATAGCCCCAACAATAAATTTTAAAACACTGAATCCTTATATAGACTTAAAGGATTCCCCGTTTTATGTTAATCGTGAGCTGACAGAATATGTTCCGTATTATAACGCGGATGACGATGAATACTTGCCAAGAAGAGCAGGTATCAGTGCATTCGGTATAGGTGGAGTAAATGCCCATGTTGTCCTTGAAGAACATGAAAATCCAAGTGCCGAGTTATTGGAGTCAAAGAGCAAAGATAATTTTATATTCACTATGTCAGCTCATAATGTAGACAGATTAAAAGTGTATCTGAAATTAGTATTAGATAATATCAATAAAATGAGAACAGGAATTGATAAGCAAGATAATATTTTGCTTCAACGCTTATGTTATACCTTCCAAGTGGGACGGGATAGGTTTAACTGCAGGTGTGCTATTAATACAGCATCTCTGTCGGAGTTAGCGGAAATGATTGATAAAGTAATTACTGATCAGGCAGATGAAAGGTATATTCTGTGTGAGAATATTGCTAAATATTCTTCCTGGTGTAAGGAGAAATGTGAAAAAGGTTCTGAGGCAGAATTGACCAATCGTATGATTGAAACAGGACAAATAAAGGATTTATCAGAGATGTGGTGTTATGGAATAGATGTTGATTGGAATCAACTTTATTCTCTAGAGAAACCAAGAAAAATACATGCACCGACATATCCCTTTAAGAAAGAGAAATATTGGATTCCTGAATACTATTCTATATCAACGACTGAGACAAATATAAGTCAGGAAACTTCATTAAATGAAAGCAAAGAATGTTCCGGGGCGCAGCAAACTATAGTATTTTCAGATAAGGATGCTTTTCTGAGAGATCATATAGTAGATGGAAAGATGATACTGCCCGGTGCTGTTTATTCGGAAATAATTCTTAATGCTGTTTGTAAAGCAGAAGAAAAACAGTTTAATTGCATACAGGATATGTTTTGGTTAGGTAATTTTGAAGCCGGCTCGGAGCCAATTGAGCTATCCATATCAATAGATAAAAAGGATAGCATCAATACCGTAAGTATAACTTCGGATAAATTGCTTGCTAAAGGTAATGTATTAAACAATGATGCAGTATTTAAAGAGCCGGATATCGCCACCCTCATTGACTCATGTGAAAAACCTTTTAGCAGAGATTATGTATACAGACAGTTTGAAGCTGCTAATATGAAGTTTGGAAGAACATTTAAAACAATAAACGCAATGTGGTGTGCCAATGATTACTCAGTTGTTCAATATGTAATAGAGAATGATGATAAGGCAGAGGAATATGCATTGAATCCACGAATATTAGATGCGGCATTCCAAAGTGTTGTAGGCAATATATCAGCCGGATTTAACAGCGGGCAAATCAGAGTACCGTTTTATATGGAAAAGCTCACTGTTGTTAACAAGCCGATGGAAAGAGGTTTTATCCTTGCAAAGAGAAAAAAAATAAGCAGTAAATCGGACAGCTACGATATTTTTATTATGGATTTATACGGAAATGTAAATGTCGTAATCCAGGAATATGTGGTTCAAAAAATTATCAACAACAATAATTAGAATGGAGAATCAAATGAGCAAAAATAGACTTTTTGAAATTGTTGAAGAACTGAATAATGCTGATAATTTTTATTCCTCGCAAATTGAAGATGTGTCAGAAAGCATATACTGCATTGAAAACTGGGAAGAACAAGAGCTTAATAAAACCGGACAAAGAGCAGAGGAGCTTAATGGTGCTTTAGTTTTCTGCTATAAAGATTTTACAAAGGAAAGAGTACTCCAAAGTCTGGGACAAACTGTAATTAAAATTCATCCGGGAAGTAAGTTCAGGCAAATTAATCCACATGAATTGGAATTAAATTTATTGGATGAAAGCTCATATATGAAGCTACACGATTGGTTAGCGACTAATCATATAGAGATTCAATCAGTTATGAATTGTTTTTGTCTATCTGAAAACGAGATTTTGAATGAGGATTTATCAGCATTTACGGTGGATTTCTTCTTTTATATGAGTAAGCATGTGCTGAGAGGAAAGAGTTGGGACATATTCTTCTTTTATACTAAAAAGAATCCTGTATGGAATGCGACATGTGCAGCAACAAGTGCATTTTTTAAAGTATTGTCCAATGAGAACTCAAGGGTTTGCTGCCACAGTATAGAGTTGTCTTCAATAAATGAGCTTTGTATAGATTTGATTAATAATGAGCGATCAAGTAAAAATATTGAAGTAAAATATGTGAACGAAAAAAGATATATAAAAAAATTAGAACTGGCAGAACTGATAGATGGTAATGATAAATTGGCTGTATGGGAAGGAAGCTATGTAATTATCGGGGGACTTGGAGGACTGGGAACCATTTTGGCTAGTCATCTGATTACCAAATATAATGCAAAGATTATAGTTTGCAGCAGAAAATATAACTACGACTTGATTGAAGAGGCGAAAGCTGAAATCACAAAAAAGGGTGGAGACGCTGACAGACTGGTATTCCATTCATGCGATATTACCTCTGAAGAATCAACAAAAAAATTTATAGCTGATATATCTGAACAAGGTAAAATAAATGGAATCATTCATTGTGCGGCAACTTCAAAGGATTCCATGATAATAAAAAAGGAAAAACAGGATTTTGATTATGTGATTAATCCCAAGATAAATTCTGTTAAGCAGGTAGAATTGATAGCAAAAGAGTGCAGCAGTGATTATATTCTTTACTTTTCATCCATTGCCGCATACGTGGGAACTGTAGGACAATGCGATTATGCTTATGGTAATAGTTTTTTAAATAATTATGTTGAAGAGCGAAGGGATTTAAATATACGTGTTATCAGTATTGCATGGCCTTTATGGGATAGCAAAGGAATGAATGCCGGAAAACTTGTTAAGAACAAAATGCAGAAACAAGGATTTGATGTTTTATCTCAGGAACAGGGAATGAAAGTATTTGAGACAGTATTAAACAGCAGAAGGTCAGGAACGTTCATAATTTTTCATGGCAATAAGAGAGAAATCATCGATCTAGTAGGACTAAAACAAGAGGGTAATGAAAGGGGTAACAGTTTTATGAAGCACGATAATTATTTAGAAAGCAATAATAGCAATAATAAAGAACAAATCAATTTATTTTTGAAAGAATCTATAGCTTCAATTACAAAACACCAGGTTACGGATATTGATGATTACGAACTTTTTGAAAATCTGGGAATAGATTCCATTAAAATGATAAGTATTATTGCAAAAATGGAAGAAAAACTTGGTTCATTGCCCAAAACATTATTTTTTGAATACGAAAGACTGGATCAGCTGGCGGAATTTGTAGAGAAAGAATATGCACAATTATTTAACCGCAAAGAAACAGCTGCTAAACCTGTAGTTCCTGAACCTGTAATGAAAATACAAGCTGATTTGGCAGATAAAGAACAAGAAGTTGTGGTTTTAGAAAGCGATAATCAAACTAAATTTGTTTATGAGAACGAACCAATCGCAATCATAGGTTTTGATGGTAAATTTCCGGGTGCGGATAATATGGAAGAATATTGGAAGGTGCTTTTCGAGGGTATGGACTGTATAATCGAAGTTCCTAAGGAACGCTGGGATTATAATACTTTTTATTCCCAACAGGATACTAGACCGGGCATGACCAATTGTAAATGGGGAGGTTTTTTGAATAAGCCGGAGTATTTTGATGCAGAATTTTTCAACTACTCACCAATAGAAGCCACTATGATAGACCCGCAGGAAAGAGTATTCCTTGAAACTGTGTGGAATACCATGGAAAATGCGGGATATACACGTAATAAGCTGAAAGAAGAAACTGTTGGTGTTTATGTGGGTATTGCGTGGGGACATTATCAATTTTATGAAACAAAAGTTGAGGATTATACATTATCACCAGTGTCCTCCTTCTCATCAATAGCAAATAGGGTGTCCTATTTCTTAGATTTGAAAGGGCCAAGCATGGCTGTGGACACCATGTGTTCTTCCTCCGGTACAGCTATCCATTTAGCGTGTGAGAGTATTCGAAGCGGTGAATCTACTCTGGCATTCGCAGGCGGTGTAAATCTTTCGGTTCATCCTGCAAAATATAAAGTACTGTCAACAAAAAACTATCTTTCTTCTGAAGGAAGGTGCAGAAGTTTTGGTGAAGGTGGAGATGGGTATGTACCGGGAGAAGGTGTTGGTGCATTATTATTAAAGCCTTTATCAAAAGCTATCAGTGACGGAGATCATGTTGAGGCTGTTATCTTAGCAACAGGTGTTAACCACGGTGGTAAGGCAACAGGTTACTCTGTTCCAAGTCCGAACTCACAAGGTGAACTTATCCGGAAAACAATAGAAAAGGCTAAAATCAAACCTACTGATATCTCCTACATTGAAGCTCATGGTACAGGTACCAGTCTTGGAGACCCTATTGAAATAGTAGGCTTGTCAAAAGGATTAAACATTAAGGAAAATTACTCTGATAAGTATTTATTAGGTTCTGTAAAATCCAATATTGGTCATCTTGAATCTGCAGCGGCAGTATCAGGATTGATTAAAGTTATTTTACAAATGAAACATAATACAATTGTGCCATCACTTCATTCAGAAAATTTAAATAAAAAAATTGAATTTGATACACTTCCCTTTGAAGTTGTTCAACAGTTACAACCTTGGAAGCTAAAAGAAGAACATAAGAATGGAAAAATAGAATTATTCTCAGCAGTCAGCTCCTTTGGTGCAGGGGGTTCCAACTCTTTTACCATTTTAGGGAAACTGGCCCAGGAAACTGATAAGCGCGCTTTTGTAGTGAATGAGCAGTTAATTGTAATTTCAGCCTTATCTGAAAAGGCTCTACGTGAGAATATTTGCAGTCTGCAAGAATACGTTCAGCAAAAAGAAAATATGAGCAGCAGTACCTTTGTTGATATGTGCTATACCTTACAAACAGGACGTGAGGTAATGCCATACAGGGTAGCATTTTTAGTTAATTCAATTGATCAACTCAGTAATGAGCTTACCTGCTACATAGAGGGCAAGGAGTCTGAAAAATATTATTCGGGATTTGTTGAAAAGAAGAATGGTGCAAAAGGCAATCTATGTATGGAGGCTGAAACCGAGCTTTGCATAAAAAAACGTGACATGAAAAAACTAGCGCAAGAGTGGGTAAGCGGAAAATATGTAGATTGGGAAATGTTGTATACAAAAGAGGTCTTTAAACCTAAGAAAATAGCATTACCTACTTACAATTTCCAGAAGGACAGGTTTTGGATTTTAGATTATGGTAATGAAGCCGGTACCAAGATAAATGTTGATTTAATTCATCCCATGATTGATGTAAATAATTCTACTATAAACAGACAGATATACAAAAAACGATTATTAGGGCATGAGCCGTATTTGTCAAATCACGTTGTTAATGGCAAAGTACTAATGCCGGGAGCAGGATTCGTGGAACTTTCAAGAGCGGCGGGACAACTGGCCTTAGCAGGTATTGGCACAGTTAAAACCATGTCAAATATAAATTTTAGGAGACCGCTGGTAGTAGAACAGCCCTCGGATATAGTGGTGGAATGTTACCCTAAGAAGGGAGGACTTCTATTTGAGATAAAAGATGAAAACGAAAAAAACATAGTTTATTGTACCGGAGAAGTCAGCTATTTTGGAACACAAGGGGACTATATTGAGGAAGAAAGCAGCCTAATAAACGAGGTTCAGGATTCCGGTATTGATACAAATGAAATATATGAAATGTTGAAGAGGGCGGGTTTCAGCTACGGAAAATACTATCAATGTATTAAAAAAATATCACTTATTGATGATACTGTTATTGCAAAATTAGAAATTGAAGAGGACATAGCAAACGAAAATAGTTTTTATGAGCTAAAACCATCAATAGTGGATTCAGCATTGCAGTCTGCTTCAATCTTGTTAAAAAGTGAAGAGGATGGAAATAAGTTTATACCCAGTAAAATTGAAAATATTATTATATACGGCAGTATGACAAATGCTTGTACAGCTGTTGTTAAAACTGTATCTTCTTCAAAATCAGGGTATGTATTTAACATAAAAATATATGATGCTCAAGGAAATATTTGTGTTCAAATTTGTAACTATACAATTGAAACATATAGTAAGCCGGAAAATACAAATAAGGAAGTAGCAGTGCGCAGTACAGAAAATAGCAATGAGATTGACCGTGAGATAAAGTCAAAAGTAGCTGAATTTGTCAAACATAGCATTTCAAAAGAAATTGGTATTGACAGCAGTACCTTAAAAGAAAGTGATGATTTTGAGAAATACGGCATTGACTCTGTAATTACAATGAGAATTACAGATAGATTAAATCAAGTGTTTAAAACATTACCGGCAACACTTTTATTTGAACATAAACTAATAGGAAGTCTGATCGACTTTTTATTTTCAGACTATCATGATATTGCTATTGAGTATTTCGGCGAGGATAGTATTCAACTAAGTACACAAAATGAAGAAACTGAAAAAACGGATTATCTTGAAGCAGGCCAAAAGGATGAGGATAGGCTATATAACAGTAAATATAGTCATAGCAATGAGGATATTGCGATAATCGGTATTGATGGAAGATATCCTCAATCTGACAACTTAGATATATTTTGGGATAACTTGGTTCATGGGAAGGACTGTATTGAAGAAGTACCATTAGACAGATGGGATTACAGGCCACTGTATAGTGCTGATAAAAATGAAAAGGGTAAAATATCCAGCAAGTGGGGAGGCTTTATTAATGGAGCCGAGGAATTTGATGCGGATTTCTTTGGTATTGTACCAATTCAGGCTGCTATAATGGATCCCCAGGAACGTATTTACCTCCAATCAGCTTGGAACTGTATTGAAGATGCGGGTTATACTGTTAAGGCACTTGAAAATTACAAAGTGGGTGTTTATACGGGAGAAATGTGGGGCTGCTATCAGAAGATAGGTGTAGAAGAAACTTTAAAAGGAAATGTTATGTCACTTAGTTCTTCTTTTGCCAGCACATCAAATAAGGTTTCTTATATTATGAATTTACACGGTCCGAGTATGACTGTAGATACAATGTGCTCATCATCATTAACAGCAATTCATCTTGCATGCAAAGCAATAAATGATGGCAGTGTTGATATGGCTATTGCAGGCGGTGTCAATTTATCACTGCATCCGGACAAGTATATTTCCTTGAGTCAAGGTAAATTTTTATCAACCAATGGACGATGTAAATCTTTTGGTGAAGGTGGAGACGGTTATGTTCCTGGCGAGGGTGTAGGTACAGTTCTGCTAAAGAAAGTCAGTCAGGCTGAAAAGGACAAGGATCATATTTATGCGGTAATAAAAGCAACCTCCATTAATCACGGAGGTAGAAGCAATGCTTATTTTGTGCCAAATGTAATTGAACAGAAAAATTTAATTGTAGAAGCATTGAAGAGTGCAGATATTTCACCGCGAACAATCAGTTCGGTTGAAGCACATGGAACGGGAACAGCATTGGGTGATCCTATTGAAGTTGAAGGCTTTAATAAAGCTTATAGAATTTATACCCAAGATAAACAATATTGCGCTATAGGTTCGGTTAAATCCAATATCGGTCACCTTGAATCGGCAGCAGGTATTGCAGCCTTAACAAAAGTAGTACTGGAAATGCAGCATAAAAAGTTAGTGCCATCAATTCACTCTGAGACTTTAAATAGTAAAATAGATTTTGCCGGTTCACCTTTTTATGTACAGCATGACTATGAAGAATGGAAGAAACCTGTTATAAGTGAGAACGGACAGCTGGTTGAATATCCCAGGAGAGCTGCAATAAGCGCATTTGGAGCAGGTGGTACCAATGTTCACATTATTTTGGAGGAAAATAAGCAAAAAGAAGATCTGAGAAACATCCAATCAACAGACAGAATTTTCGTATTTTCTGCAAAAAATAAAGAGCGGTTAGAGGAATTGTTGCAGAAATATACTCATTTCTTAAAACAACAGGAATTTGCCAGCCAGGATGAAGAAAACAGATTTATGTATGACCTGGAAAGCAATTTGCTGGTAGGACGCCAATTTTTTAAATGCAGAATAGCTATTGTTGCAAAGAAAATAGGTGAAATTCTTAGTAAAATAGAGGCTTATTTATCAGGTGAGCAGCAAAGAAATCTATTTATAGGTGAAATGGATGCAAATAGTATAGTAGATGATTTCTTTGAAGATGAGGATGGAAAACAGTATTTAATAACATTAATGAAAAAGAAGAATTTGCAGAAAATAGCGAAGCTCTGGGTTAACAATGTAGATTTTGACTACAATGCATTTGTTGGAGAGCAATACAGAAAAATTTCAATGCCTACGTATTGTTTTGAAAAACGTGTAATTAAACCGCCAAAAGTCAAAAATGAGCTGCAAGAACGAAGAGTTGCACTACATAGCATGGTTGATAATAATGTGTCAAAAATACAAAATCAGCAATTTGTAAAACAGTTTACCGGAAATGAATTTTATTTAAAGGATCATATAATTAAAGGACGAAGCATACTCCCGGCAGCTGCATATTTGGAAATGCTCAGAGCTTCAGGCACATTTTCCGTTCACCAGGGTGTTGTGTCACAAATTACAAATGTTGTATGGCTAAGACCATTAATGTTAGACAGCAGTAACACTACTGATGCATATATAAATTTAATTCCACAGGGAGACAGCGTAAAATGTGAAATTGAAACTGTAAATCAGTTGGGAGTTCACTTAGTACATTGCACAGGTAACCTTGAGTTAGTGAAATATGATCCAAAGTGGAGATCTGATGATAGGATTGATTTGAACTTTTACAAAGAGATATGTACAGTAAATGTAGACGGAAGCGATTTTTATAAAGAGTTTGAAAAAACAGATTTTGTTTATGGAAAGAGACTTCAATTTATTGACAGAGTATTAGTATCAGAATCTTCAAAATGTGCAATAACTGTACTTCATGATACTAACGAATTATTTGAAAGAGAAAATTATACACTGCATCCTGCAATACTAGACAGCGGAATTCAATCGGTTGCCGCATTGATAAATTCATATAATCGTTCATATTTACCTCATAGTGTTGAAAAGGTGGAAATCCTTGATTCATTGGATAACGTAAAATATGTATTGATTCATGATATGAGCATTCAATCGGATACCATTTCTTTCGACCTGGAGTTTGTGGACGAGGACGGAAAAGTACTATTAAAATTTGTTCATTTAACGGTAAAAGAACAGAAAGTGGCTGAAAAGGAAGATGTAATCCAATACTTCACAACACTAGTAGAAGAAACTGCAAAACTGCCTGTTAATAATGAAAAGCCCAAATTTATTATTTTGGATACCACACAAGAGCTGTATGACAGTGTAAAACAGCTTGGACTAGACGCAGTATTAGTCAGGCCGGGGAATGCAAAAAACAAAATATCTCAAACTGAGTATGAGATTTGCAGTTGTGAAGAACAGGATTATAAGTGGCTTTTCCAGAATGCAGTCAATAATTCAGGCTCCACATGCATAATTTACAATATGAACCATGACCGGGGGATGGATTTTGATATTAACTATGCTGCAGAATTTTTTGTGCTTGTAAAAGCTGTGGTAAGCAGTGGCTTGAGAAGTAGTATAAAGTTATTCCATATTTTTAGCGGGGATATACAAACTGCCAACAAATTAAGTGTAAACCCTATGTATTTAGCTTGTGCAGGTTTGCTTAAAACTGCTGTGATGGAAATGCCAAAACTGGTTTGCAAGAATATAGCTTTTGATAAAAGTATTGCAAAGGACAGCTTAAAACTTGCAGGTTACTTACGGGATGAATTAGCTTTGGGGGCAGAAAATGTTGAAGAAGTTTATTATTCTATTGAGGATAAAAGACTCATAAGAAAACTGAAGGAGCTTACCAGGACTAATCCGCAACAAAGCACGTTGAAGGTTAACGGTGTATATTACATAATAGGCGGATTAAAGGGAATAGGGTTAAAGTTTGCAGAATATTTAGCGACTACATATAAAGTCAATCTGGTGATTTCAGGCAGAACTGAGCTAAGTGCAGAGAACAAAAAACATATTGAAAACTTACAAAAGGTAAGTAAGTCAGTTTTGTATATACAAGCAGACGTAAATGTATATCAGGATATGAAAAATTCTATAGACCTTATCAGAAATACCTACGGGCGTTTAGATGGAATTATTTATAGTGCGGGGATAAAGCAAGATGAACTTCTTATTAACAAGACACCTAAAACGTTTACCCGCGTTATTGAAACAAAGACACTAGGCATCCAAAATACATGCAAAGCATTAGGTGAGGAGCCAATTGATTTCATTATTACATTCTCTTCATTAGCAGGCTTAATGGGTAATATGGGACAAGGTGACTATGCATATGCCAATAACTATTTAGATGCATATGCAACAGTAGAAGGCTTTAATGGAAAGAACATGTTATCAATTAACTGGCCATATTGGTTAGATGGCGGTATGAGGTTGAAAGATAGTGAAATTGAAGGTATGAAGAAGCGTAACAATATGGTGCCGTTACAAACAAAAGACGGATTACAAGCCTTTGAATTTGCCCTTTCAAATTTAAGCTCTATCCACCAATTATTTGTCTTGGCATCAGATAACGTAACTAAAAGTCAAGAAGTTAAAACGGTAAAAGAGGATATTAGTAAACCAAAGGAACTTGCTGTTAAGAAGAACGTAGAAATAAAAGGCGTATCAGCTTCAGAATCAGCTATAGGCTATTTAAAAAAGGTTATATCAGAAGAGACTCAGATAGAAGTAAACCGAATTAAAAACAATGAAGCTTTCGATGCGTATGGATTAGATTCAGTAATGATTATGAACATAACAGTAAGCTTGGAAAAAGAGTTTGGGGAATTACCTAAGACACTTTTGTATGAAAACCATAACATTGATGAACTGAATGAATATTTACAAAAAAATTACAGTGCAGAGTATAATAAGTTGTTTGCTACATCCTCAGTAATACAAGAAGAATACATAGAACTTGTGGTGGCAGAAGAGTGTGAGGATGCTAATGATTTAGAATATACCACTGAGCGTGAGAAAATTATATTCAGCAATTATACAAATGAGGTAATACCTGATGTAAACATTGTATGTAATGAGGATATTGCAGTTATAGGACTGATAGCAAAAGCACCTGAAGCAGATAACATATATGAATACTGGCAGAATATTCTTCAGAATAAGAATTGTATTACAGAGGTGCCAGAGGAAAGATGGGATTATAAACCTTATTATAGTGAAACTAAAGGTGAAATAGGTAAAACGTATTGCAAATATGGTGGATTTATGAGGGATATCGATAAATTCGATCCACTGTTTTTCAATATAGCACCAAGTAATGCGGCGTTTATTGAACCTCAAGAGAGGATACTGCTGCAGGAAACCTGGCATCTCTTTGAAAATGCAGGTTACCCGGTGTCAAATTTAAAAAACAGGGATGTAGGTGTGTTCGTCGGAGCAATGTGGCAGCAATATCAAATGCTTCTTACGAATGGGCCGGCACAAGGAATGATTCCTTCTCTACTTTCAAATTTGGCAAATAGATTATCCAGTTATTATGATTTAAGTGGGCCAAGTATAGCCTTAGATACTATGTGTTCGGGTTCATTAACTGCTTTGCATCTTGCTATTAACAGTGTTAGGAATGGAGAATGCAGTTCTGCTATTGTAGCTGGTGTTAATACCTCAATACATCCAAGTAAATATATTAATCTTTCACAAGGAGGATTATTGTCAACAGATTCAAGGTGCAAACCGTTTGGCAAAGGAGCTGATGGCTATATTCCGGCAGAAGGACTTGGATTAATGATGATAAAACCTTTATCTCAAGCTATTAAGGATAAGGATAATATTCACTTAGTAATTAAGTCAAATGAGATGGTACACTCCGGTAAAGGCGGAGGCTTTATGGTACCGAACCCAAAAGCACAAGCTCAGGTCATTGAAAAAGCAATTAGAAAAGCAAATGTACCAATTCAAAGTATTAACTATATTGAGGCTCAAGGAACTTGTACAGAGGTTGGTGATGCAGTCGAGGTAAAAGGTATGTCTGCAGCATTTGGTAATTTTACAAAGGAACAGAAGATATGTTCCGTAGGAAGTGCTAAGTATCATATTGGCCATACAGAAGCAGCCTCAGGTATTTTAGCAATTGCCAAAATAGCTATGCAAATGAAAAACCATTTGATACCCGGAATTTTGAATGATGAAGAGATAAATGAAGAACTTCCATTAGCAAATTCACCATTTTATATTCAACAGAAAGCTTGTGTGTGGGAACCATATAGTCAAAATGGTGAAAAGTATCCGCTGACAGCAGGTTTGAATGGTTTTGGCGGCGGTGGCTCCTACGTACATTTCATATTACAGGAATATGTTGAGCCGGAAAAGGAAGCAAAGAAAATAAGAAAGGGACAAAATGCATTTATACTTTCCGGTAAAAATAAAAACGTTTTAAAACAAATGATTCAGAATTTTGAAGACTATATCAGATCACTCTTTAGCAATAATACTAGCAGGAGCAGCATAGTAGAAGATGTAATAAAAATAATATGTACTGTAACAGGTGTATCAAACAGTATTTTAACAGAAGCAAGTATACTGGCTGAATTAAACCTTTCTGATAAGAATTATGTTGAATTACTGAATGAGATTAACAAAGTATTTAATTTAAGTATGGAATATGAAGATTTTATAAACTTATTAACAGTCAAAGACATTGCTGATAATATTCCTTGTAATAGCATTAAAGAGGATGGTATTAAATTAGAACAGATTGCATACTCTCTACAGCAAGGAAGAGAAAGTATGGCTGAAAGAGTGGTGTTTGTAGCAGAATCAGTAGAAGAACTGTTATCTGCAATCCAGCAAAGCAGTACTCAGGATAAGGTAAACGGTGTGTATTACGGGGCTGAGGATAGGTCAGCTTGTGACAATGAATTAAATAATCTCATAAGTGAATGGCTTGAGTATAAAGATGTCAATTGGGAAGCTTTATACAAATCCGCTGTTCCAAAGAAAGTAGTTTTACCTGAATATCCTTTTGCAAAAGAAAGGTATTGGTTGCCTAAAGAAATTATTATGAACTGCAAAAAAGAGGGCAATGCCACGGATATATCTATAAATCAAAGTCAAGCGGCACATGAAGTACAATTATTAGGTGAGCGTGGCAAGATTGCGGATATTATTGCAAGTACTTTGGGAATTTCAGCTGATATACTTGATTATGATGTGTCATTCAACACTTATGGCTTGGATTCTTACTTAGGGTTAAAGATTACACAGGATATAACGGAATTGTATAGTTGTCCAATAGACATTTGCATTTTGGAAGAAAATAATACCGTAAATAAACTCTATGAATACATTACTGCAAATAATTTGAAAGTAGAAGCAAGCAGTGTTGTAAATGAAAACAAGGAAAATTCAGAATTCACATGGCTTCTGCTTAAGCAACTTGAGAAGGGTGAGATTGATGTGGATGAAGTAATGAAAATTGAAAATGAAGTTCAGGGAAAGCTTTTATGATAATATCGTAAAATACGGACATGTAAGACTCAAATATATGTATTATTCTCTAAATACGGGTAGTAGGAACGCTTTTTCACAGACGTTCCCGCTACCCTTTATTTTTTGATGCCTCCTTAAAAAGATATGTTATAATAATGCTGCTTATATGTCTTTACAGTAAATAAGGAGTAATAGCTTAAAATAGTGATAAACTATGTAAGTAGCTTAATACATAAATTGATTTAGGCAGGTAAGAGCAAATGGAAGAAAGAAATTTAATATTGGTTA
>JAEZUC010000160.1 GCA_023443515.1 Bacillota bacterium | reverse complement strand
GGCACCTAAGTTTAATCCCATAGCCAAAACAATAATTGATAGCAGGTATGCTAGCTTTTTCATTATGTTCCTCCTTTTAGTTATTTTGTTACATTATAACATTAATTTAGTATTTTCTTGATTTTTTACCATGGCTATTTTATAATACGTTATATGAACATTTGTTCATATAATCATTTAGGAGGATTTTAAGTATGCAGATTACTGACTTTATTTCTTTGATGTTGCTCATTATTTTTGGACTAAGCTATGTCCTGAAACTGGTATTGTTAAATAAAAATAACAGAATTAACGCCAATGTACTTGCTAAAGGCAATAAAGAATTTTCAATTTATTTGACAGAATTGTTTGTAAGGACATCAAGTTTGTTGTGGTTGCTGACATGGCTTTTGGAAGTATTTTATCATAATCAGATATCTTCCATAATCGGCCACTTTTTTGAATATATGTTTATTACATATATAGGAATTATTGTAACAGCACTGGGTGCAGGGGTTTTTATTCTATCAACTGTTTCTATGAAAACTTCCTGGCGGGTAGGTATAGATAAAACTACACAGACATCTCTTGTTACCAATGGCATTTACAAGTTTAGCAGAAATCCAGCTTTTGTGGGCTTCAATTTAATGTTTATCGGTGTTTTCCTTACCTACTCCGGCATTGTTACCTTAGGTGTATTGGTTCTAAATATACTTGCTTTTCATTTGCTGATTTTGCAAGAGGAAAAGCATCTGTTATCTGCGTTTGGTGAAGATTATGTGAAATATAAAAGGAGTGTCCCAAGATATTTCTTCAAATTCAATTTTATCCATTATAAAATTTGAGAATACTGTAAATATATGAAGGTATTTGAGAAATTTTGTCGAATTACAAATAGTATGCTATAACATAATGATTCATGGTAATACAAATATTCAGTTGTTATGTATTTAAACTTAGGCTGCACAGTACTCTCAGAAAATACTTTGTTATAAATTCAAAATGCTTTTACCACGTAATTACAAGTGTAGGATTATAAGGATAAATTACTGCCGATAAACAAATCAGTACTTGCTTATCAGGCGTAAATTATATACTATTCTTCATTAAACAGGAGGTAACAAATGCGTAGCAAAAGTGCAATTAAGTTTATGGGGTTAAGTCGGAAGATATTCACAGCATCTGTTCTTTGTATGTTAATCCCTATGCTGATAAGTTTGTTTATAGCCAGTTATTTATCCGAGAAGTATTTGGGGGAATCAGCAAGTAATTCGTTACTAAATCTTGCTGTCGAAAAGACGAACCAAATTGAATTGGCCTTGTCAGACCTTGAAAAGCAGGCCCAATCAATTGCAATGCAACCAAGTATAATTGATCCTCTAACAGAAGCCTCTATCAATTCCTCTAATCCGGACAAAACGGCGGTACAGAAGATTTCAAAAAATCTAGAGGACAACTTCAAACTGTCAAACGGCCTTTTTGAGAATGTATTTTTAATGTACAAAAACAAAGATATTGCTGATGGAATCGGGGGCAAATCTGTGGGCTGGGAAAATGAAACCATGGGTAGTACTGATAAACTACTCATACGCGAAGCAAAAGCATCACCTACTACCGGTCGACCTGTTATTACAATAGTAACCCCTGTAAAAAACAATGACAAACATCTGGGTACAGTTGCTATGGCAATAGAATTGAACAATGTAGCTAAAAATGTCATTGATAGTAATTCTTCTAAGAGTGATTTTAAAACACTTATTTTAAATTCAGAAGGACTTGTTATTTCATCAATAGATCAAAAGCAAGTTTTATCTTTAAATTTTCAGGATAAAGCAGTAGGATTGCAGGATTTTTATAATACAATTAAAGCTAATAAATCAGGCTTTGGTGATTTTACCCTAGATGGAAATAAGTATATTGCTGCGTACAGAAACAGTGATAAGTACGGTATGTACATATTAACCTACAAACCGGTTTCAGCACATACGGAACTGATAAATAACATAAAATTGGTATTATTTTCAGTTATTTTATTAAGTGTTATACTGGCAGCGATTATTATTTATTTGTTAACCAGAAAAATAACAAAACCTATACTTGCAACTGCCAAACAAGCAGAGAGATTGGCAAATGGAGATTTAACCGTTAATATTCCGGAAGCTTCTCTGAAAAGGAAAGACGAGCTTGGTATGCTGGCGAATTCTTTCTCGGCTATGATCCAGAATTTTAAAACAATAATTACTCAGATAAACGAAACGTCTGACAAAGTGGCTGCATCCAGTCAGGAATTGTATGCATCCGGTGAGCAGGTTGGTACGGCGGCCGAGGATGTAGGCAACACAATTCTTGGTATTTCCACTGGTGCGGAAGAACAATCCGCTAATATTGATTCGGCACTGTCAAACCTGCGCAATTTAATAAACCAAATCAATGAAGTAAATACAAGTACACATACTATGCAAAAAACTACCGTGCACATGATAGATCATATTGCAAAAGGAAGCAAGACGGCTAACGAATCCATTGATAGTATCAATAATCTTAAAGCTGATACAGAGGGAGTTTCCAAGGTTATTTTCAATTTGGGGAGCACTTCTAACCAAATAGGGCAGATTATTGAATTAATAACCGGTATAGCTGAACAAACCAACTTACTTGCTTTAAATGCAGCTATTGAGGCAGCAAGAGCGGGAGAAGCAGGGAGAGGCTTCAGCGTGGTCGCCGATGAAATAAGAAAACTGGCTGAAGAGTCTGCTGATGCCAGCGGAAGGATTGCCAAACTCATTGTAGAAGTAAAGAGTGGAGTTGACACAGCCGTTACCAGAATGGATAGCAGTATAAAATCTGTAAATACAAGTGTAAAAGCCATTCAGGAGAATGGAGATACTTTCTCCGTGATTTATGAACAAGCCGAACAGCTAAAGAATATAGTATCTGATGTAACTCAAAGCGTAAAACTAATGACTGAAAGTAGCCGTGACTTTGATCAAACAATGCAGCAAATAAATGAGACAAGCCGTGATTTTGCCGCTAATGCCGAAGGGGTATCCGCAGCCAGCGAAGAACAGATAGCCTTGACAGAAGAAATAGTTTCTTCTTCAAAAGCAATGGCAGAAATGTCGGAAGAACTATCAAGCCTTATAAAAAATTTCAAACTGTAAAACTTTATAAAAAAGGGCTATGGGCAAAATTGCCCATAGCCTTTTTTTAAAGATTTATAACCAAATCCTCACTGTTGCAATTATTTAGAGAAAAGCTTGCTTTCTCACCACAGCATACTGCCTCATATTCTCCAAGAAATCCTGAAACATTAATAGCTCCGTCTTCATCAGTAACCTTGGTCTCCGTCTTTGTCCACCATTCCCCTTTAATAAGCTTACGGATTTCTTCGTAGGCAGGTTTTATCCTGTTCTCCTGTGTAATGAAACCTGAAGGAGCACCAAGCCATTGTCCGTCGACAAATTCCCATGAAGTTATGGATTCCACACTTGGATGACTGAAAAGGGTTTTATAGTGCGAACTTATTTCCCTGGCTTGTCGCTCCTCACCCTCAGGAGTAGACGGCCAACTTTCAGGAACATAATCGTTAAAATCAATTATGTCTGCCGGCATAAGATGTCCTGAAACCAATGTGCTTTCAGTAAAATGTATCGGCAAATTAAACTGTGAAAACCGTTCAAGTATCTCTTGTGTCTTTTCAACACCCCAGTATCCCTGATGCATATGCGATTGAATACCAATGGCGTCTATAGGGATACCCGCTTCAAGACAAGCCTCAATCAGTATCTCATATGAATCAATCGAGGTATAAACAAAATCATTTATGAGAAGCTTTGCATCAGGATTTGTACTTTTTGCTGCCGCAAACATCTCCCTGATTGTACTTATACGTCCCAATTCCTTACAAATTCTGGTTATACCGTTGTCATATTTTTTGAAAACAGGCATTATAACAGCCTCATTGATTACATCCCACATATTTATCAATCCGACAAAATCATTAACTTCCCGTTTAATCCTATCAAGTTGGGCTGATAGTATTTGGGAATTAGTCATATCAGTAAGCCAAGGTGCTGTGAGAGTATGCCAGCAAAGAGGATGTCCTTTCACTGTACATCCTTTGGATGTCAGCCATTTAGCGGCATTTATGAGCCTTTGAGTATCAGGAATACCCTTTGTTTTTTCAAATTGCTCCCAGTAAAATGGAAGCGTCGTGAAGTTAAATATTTCAAGAAATCTCTGAGCCCTCTCTTCAGCTTTTTCCCTTTCAGCTTCACTACACTCATTATTTGCCAAGGGTACGAAACTAAATTCTCCGCAACCAAAGAGGAATTTATGTGTTTTCTGACTCACAGTAACTTCTTTATTTCTTATCGCACTTCCGTCAGGATTTATTATTCTGATTTTTTTTGTGGCCATACGGTTCTTATATTTTATATTTTCCATACTTTTTATGCCTTCCGATATATTATTAAAATATTTTGTATTACCTGTACATCTTTTTTATTTCCTGTCTCACAATTTCTTCTGGTACTAAAGTAAGCAAAGCACCATTTTGGTCTTTTAATGGTTTGCCTATGCTGTCTAAAAGTACAAGTTGCATGGTACCTTGCCCACTGCTGATATAACCCCTTTTGTTATCAAATTTCATTATGGAAAAAATAGTGTCGGAATCTATGTGTAAGGGTATTGTAGTAGGAGCTCCTGCTTTCTCCAGAAGCTCTTTATGTAAATATACTTCTTCTTCTGATAAATAGCCCAGTGTGTGAGATATCCTTGCTGCACACAGCATACCTAAACCTACAGCCTCACCATGAGATATCCCTCCGGCATCAGCCAACTCTATAGCATGTCCGATTGTATGTCCGTATTCCAGAATCAATGCCTCATTTTTTTCAAAAGGATCGTTTTTCATTACTTTTTCTTTTGCTTGTATTGACATATCTATAAAGTAACGAAAGTCCTGTTGTGTGTAAATACACTCTGAACTCAACATACCTGATAAACGTGTTATAGTTTCAGGCACAATAGTAAGAGAATTTTTAATAACTTCACATAAACCGGAGATTACTTCCTTATTAGGTAATGTACTTAAAAATTGGGTACTTGTAATAACCATCTCAGGCGTATAAAAAGTACCAATTAGATTCTTACCCAAATCTGAATTTATTGCCTGCTTCAAAGATAAAACAGAATCAAGTACAGCCATCAGTGACGTTGGTATATGAACAAACTTTATCCCCCTAAATAGCAGTGCAGCTACCATTCCTGACATATTGCCACATATTCCTCCACCTAAACCGATTATACATGTTCGTCTTGTTGCTTTTAAAGAAAGTACTTTTTCAATTAGCTGTTGTAAACCGGCAAGATTTTTATTTTTTTCTGTACACTCAAACAAAATTAAATCACATTTGTATTCCATTTCTATTTGCTTAACCAACCATTGTCCGTAGATATTCCCAACATTTTTATCGCTTATGATTACAACTGATTCAATATCATTTAATCCATTTAGCAGTCTTGTACAGTCATTCAGCTCGTTGCTATACAGAAAATACTTAAATGAGTTCTCTCCAAACCTTATATTGTATGTATAACAAGTTTCTTCCAAACATCCTAATGGTTCCATTAAAATCACCCCACCTTTTACTTCTTTTTTGCTTATTGCCGGTAATATAATATTGGCGATTAAACCAATTATCCGTTATATAGAAATTGTAAAAAAAAAGCCTTTTATTTTTTAGAACAAAAGCCTTTTTTGAATTAATCATCTGAGTTTTCATATTGTTTATTTATTGTTCAAGAGTACTTAGGTCAATATTTACCTTTATCCTGATGAACCTCCCATACTATAAAATATAAAGATGTAACGTTATCTCTTCTCCACAATCTCAAGCGCTACACGGACTAGCCTTTCTTCACCCATAAAACTCAGGCATATAACTGCTTGCCTTTTATGTCTGTTTACTTTTTTTATAATACTTTCAAATCCTTTTAACGGGCCTTCTTTAATATAAATACGCGCACCTTCAATAATTCCTCTTGATAATTCAATACAACCCTCGTTGTTGCACAAACTTAGCAGTACATTTCTTTCATGATCCCTCATTGCAATATCTCCGGTATCGCCATATTGCAAAAATCGGACAAAATCTTTTGACGTAGAAATAATATTTCTCGTCCTCTCCATTATTTCTATACTAGTCATTTTTGACTCAATAAATACATAGCCCGGAAAAAGAGGACCAAGCTCCTTCTTTATCTGTCCTTGATGCCGAAATATTGTCTGCAACATTGGTATAAAGGGAGTAAAATCATCACTACCCAATTGTCTTTTAAGGATTTGTTCTGCTTTTTCTTCCTGTCCTGTTCTAGTAAAGAGTACATACCAATACGCATTCTGGTTCATCATAATCTCTCAATCTAAAATTGCAACGCTCCGCCATTTCACTTATTACTAACTAATAAGCTACGGTGAATTTAGCATATAATCCTTATGGATATTAACGTGACCCACCAACGATTAACAACCGCTAAGTGCTTTTATGTAAATTTTCTACCTAACCTTCTTTGCTTACGAAGAATATGTAATATTCCGCAATCCCCAGTTCCGGTTATATGCCGAAGCATCACTTACCCTCCTCTTTTTGGAGTAAATGTAATAACTTTTATAAACTATAATAAAAAGCACAATACAAATTTTATTATAAACTTCGATAAAAAACATGTCAATATTTACTATTTAAGTGTGTTTTTAATTATTTTAAATTATTTTTCCAATTTTACTGGTGAAAAGATAAAATCTTTGTGAAGTATTTTTTTAATATATCGTCATCTGTTTAATGAATAGTTTTTTGTAAAATATGTTATAGTGTAATTAAGTGAAAATCAGATATAGTTGCGAGGTGTGTTTTGATGTTTTATGAAAATCAACCAGTTTTTCAAAGAGAGCAGTATAAAAAGATGTTATCCATAATCGGAAACTTAACATTATTGTTTTCAGAGAGCAATTGCCCCTATCTCCCATATAGAGCACATGAAAATATATTTTGTAAATATTTGGAGGCTGAAAATTTAGCTCGGTTTGATTGCTCCGCAGACGCAAAGAAAAACCGCATTGGAATAGGACTAAAAACTTGGATGGGGAACGATGACCAAAAAATAGCTGAGTTTGGCAGGTTGAGAGAAACATATAGAAACTTAGCCGGATATGATTTAGTTCGTAAAATATCAGAATATAGAAACGAGCGAATTAGAGTTACGAAAAATCTACATGGTATTGATGAAATGATATACCATATTGTAAAACGCATTCCAAACGCAATGCAGATAATTGAGTATGCATTTAGTTACATAAACATTGATAATCTTTCCATAATCGATGGTCGTGGTAATGTAAATAATACTTATTTTACCGATGGTGTTCATACTTATCACTTTAGCATTTCAAAAAACACTTTATATATGATATTTGAGAATATCGAAGTATTAGACTCATTTGAAGTTGAAATTATGGCTGACCCCTACAACTACTTAATGAATTTATCAGACACGAATAGACCAACTATGGATTATGCGCAATTAGACCCCGCTCAGCACTTTAACAAAGAAAATCAACTTTGTTTGCGTTTATATTCTACAAAATCTGATGGGACGAAATTTGTTGCCGAAAAAAGCGGGTTAAATCAGTGGAATGCTGGGGGTCGTCGCAGAAACCCCAACGAGGTATATATTCCTTACCCAGTGGAGGACAGAGAACGTAGCATTGGATTTTTTCCTCCTAGAGATACCGTATTTGACCTTACTTTACCCGATGGCTCAACTATCCCTGCAAAGGTGTGCCAACAGGACAATAAAGCTATAATGAGTAACCCAAACAAAGTACTTGGCGAATGGCTACTTCGGAATGTTTTTGAGTTGCAAGAGGGAACCTTGCTAACTTATCAAATGTTAGAAGTGTTCGGAATTGACAGTGTAGTTTTCACTAAAGTGGATAATTTGAAATATACTGTTGATTTTGCGGAAACTGGAACATATGAAGAATTTAACAGTACTAGCGAAGAAGATATTTAAATCTGATAAAAAAGGCACCGTGATATGTGCCTTTTACTATTCTATGGCTTTTTTCAGTTCATTTGCGATTCTTTCAATAACAGTGACAACAACCGAGTTGCCAGCCTGTTTATATAATGCACTATTGCACAAAGTGTTTGGAAGAACAAAATCATCCGGAAAGCCTTGCAAATTAAAGCATTCTCTTGGTGTTAGCTTTCTTATTCTTCCGTCATATGTCTTAATGAGAGGAACATTGTGACCGCCAGTACCCATATTTGCTGTGAGAGTAGGACACAAATTACTTTTGTTTTCCCGAACATAAACTCTTCTCCATTGATAACAGGTATCTGAGCTTTTTATTCCTTCTTCTAACTTGTCGTAAAAGCCACATTTATTAGTATAATAGAATCGATTATCCTGTGGTTTATCAAATTCAATTACATCTTTCAATGATTTTTCCAGCTTGATAGGCTTAGGAAATTCAAAATTTCTATAAGAAGTTTTATTCTTAAAACAAACAATATAAATTCTTTCCCTTGTTTGTGGTATGTTTCCATAATTGCAAGCATTCAGCACCATTGGCTTAACATAGTACCCTAATTGTTCCAAAGAATTATTAATAACTGAAAAAGTATTGCCATTATCGTGAGCAACCAAATTTTTAACATTTTCAAGAAAAATTATTTTTGGTTTTTTCTTCTTAATAATTCTATGAAGTTCAAAAAACAAGTTTCCTCTACCTTTTTCGTCGTCAAACCCCTGTCTATATCCAGCAATTGAAAAAGCCTGGCAGGGAAAACCAGCCAGCATAATATCAAAATCGGGAATATCTTTTTTTTCGTCTAAACTGCAAATATCGCTGACGTCTAGCTGAACGTTAGGATAGTTTGCCTTATATGTAAT
>JAEZUC010000158.1 GCA_023443515.1 Bacillota bacterium | reverse complement strand
TTATTAATTATTCATATCAATTATTTAGTAGCTAAAACTTTCTTTAGCTTAGCGAATCTTGGGAGTCCATCTTCCTTAGGAGGAGCTGATTCACCCTGGATTAATGGTAAAGCGTAATCAATAAATTCCTGCTTCATGCCATTGCCAGCTTCATTGATCCATTCTCTTGGTATTTTCTTTTCAGTGTTGGCAACATCGTTTAAGTCGAGCAACTGAATCTCACACTTATATTCTTTTCCTTCAGCTCTCCTGAAACCAACCATCTTGTCTGTCATACCTTCAACAGCATATCTTACAGCCATTTGTCCTGACAAATAGGATTCATTAACATCGCTTGCAGAACCGCAGTGAGCAGCACATCTCTGGAGAAGGCTGAATTCTATACCACGAACTTTTGCTCCGGTCTTTTCCTTAACTATAGCAGCCAAAGTAGCAGCAAGTCCGCCTAATTGCGCATGTCCGAAGGAGTCTTTTGTATCAGCCAGGTTTGAACCGTATTCTGAAATGTACTTGCCGTTCTTATCTTTGATACCTTCTGAAACGGCTACTATACAGTTACCATTCTTCTTGTATATTGCAATACAGTCTGCAAGGAATTGATCCATATCAAAATCAATTTCGGGGAGGTATATCAAATCAGGTCCTGCACCCTTATATGCAGCCAGGGCTGTAGAAGCAGTCAACCATCCTGCGTTTCTTCCCATAACCTCCAATATGGTGATCATACCAGTGTTGTAAACTCTTGCATCATGGTACACTTCCATAGTTGAAGTAGCGATGTATTTAGCAGCACTTGAGAAACCAGGGCAGTGGTCTGTTCCGAAAAGGTCATTATCAATAGTTTTTGGAACTCCCATTACTCTACACTCGTAACCAACTTTTTGCATGTACTTGCTGATTTTGTTACAAGTATCCATTGAGTCATTTCCGCCGTTGTAGAAGAAATATCTGATATCATATTTCTTAAATACTTCAACAATTCTCTTATAATCTGTTTCATCTTCTTCTACTGATTTTAGCTTGTAACGAACAGATCCTAAAGCTGAAGAAGGAGTAGTCTTTAATAGGTCAAGTTCATAAGAATCTTCTTTGCTCATATCATAGAATTGTTCATCAAGAATACCCTTGATTCCGTGAGCTGCACCATATACAGCTGTAATTGCTTCTTGCTTTAATGCTTCTTGAAATACACCAGCAGCACTAGCATTGATTACTGATGTAGGTCCACCTGACTGCCCAAAAATAGCAGCACCTTTTAAAACTGTCATTATAATATGCCTCCTAATTTATATTAATTTTTAACATATACGTTGTTTTATCAATCCTCTTTAAGTTGAGAATTGATATTATCATACGCAACCAAACTAAAATATATCATAACAAGTTATAAAAATCAATTATGCTTTGTAATGTTTGACAAATAAATATCAAAATTTTCCTTGATTTTAAGCCTAATATTGCATAAAATAGTAATAGTAATTTTGACTTACCTTATTACTGTTGAAAATCTGAATTTTTAACAAGTAATAACTATTATAAAAAAGGTAAAATAATATTTAAAAGGAGTGCTTAAAAATGGCATTAGTTACTTCAACAGAAATGTTTAAAAAGGCTTATGAAGGCGGATACGCTATCGGAGCTTTCAATGTTAATAACATGGAGATAGTACAAGGTATTACTGAAGCAGCAAAGGAAGTAAATGCACCACTTATTCTTCAAGTTTCTTCAGGAGCTAGAAAGTATGCAAATCACACTTACTTGATGAAATTAGTAGAAGCAGCAATCATCGAAACTAACCTTCCTATCTGCTTACACTTAGACCATGGTGATACTTTTGAACTATGTAAATCATGTATAGATGGTGGATTTACTTCAGTTATGATAGATGGTTCACACCACTCTTTCCAAGACAACATAGAATTAACTAAGAAGGTTGTTGACTACGCTCACGAAAGAGGAGTAGTTGTTGAGGGTGAATTAGGAAGACTTGCTGGTATCGAAGATGCAGTTAATGTATCCGATGCTGATGCAGCATTCACAAATCCTGCTGAAGTTGAAGAGTTCGTTACAAAGACTGGCGTTGACTCATTAGCAATCGCTATTGGTACAAGCCACGGTGCGTACAAATTTAAGCCAGGTACAAAACCACAACTCAGATTTGACGTATTAGAAGAAGTTGAAAAAAGACTTCCAAACTTCCCAATCGTTCTTCACGGAGCATCATCAGTAATTCCTGAATTTGTTCAGATGATAAACAGCAATGGCGGTAAAATGCCTGATGCAATAGGTATTCCAGAAGAAATGCTTCGTCAGGCTGCTAAAATGGCAGTTTGTAAGATTAACATTGACTCTGACTTAAGACTTGCTATGACTGGTTCTATCAGAAAGTACTTTGCTGAGAATCCAAGTCACTTCGACCCAAGACAATACTTGTCACCAGCAAGAGCTGCTATAAAAGAACTTGTTAAGAACAAGCTTGTTAATGTTCTTGGTTGCGATGGTAAGGCTTAATAAAATAACAAATATATTAAAAAGATAACAAAAAAAGCCGACTTCTGAATGTTAATGTTTGGAAGTCGGCTTTTATTTATGTAACTGCTTTTCACACGAATTTGTCTTTAAAATGTAGAAGAAATATAATTAGTAATATTACTTTTTGCGCTTTATCATCGGATATTTAGCAGATATTAATTGACTTTAAATTAAAAAATATTAAAATAATAGGAAATAATATTACTTTTATGTTACAAATATATTATTTTTATAGTACTTTTATATGGAATTAATACAATAAATTGACTCAATTTTCATTTAGATTTATAATTAAAGTAATTATGTAGAATAAAAGGTTATTATTAATAAAAATCCATTATTCTGCAGGAGGTAATAATTAAATAATAAAAGGAGATGCGCGTATGTTAAAGAACAAAAGAAGTATAGGTGCATTAGTTGTCGGAGCAGCAATGCTCGTAACAACAATGCTACCTAGTGGTATCAACACAGCTTCTGCAGCAAGTCAAGTAAATGTAACTATTGATACTGCAGCAGAAAGAGCTTCAATCAGCCCATACATTTATGGAGGTAACTGGGAGTTCAATAATGCAAAATTAACAGCAAAGAGACTTGGAGGTAACAGACAGACAGGTTACAACTGGGAAAATAATTTCTCAAATGCCGGAAGCGATTGGCAGCATTCCAGTGATACTTATGCAGTAGATAATGCAAAAATACCAAAAACACAATGGGACGAGCCTGGTATAGTAGCAAGTGATTTCCATGAAAAGAATCAAGCTGCTGGAGAGAAGTATTCACTTGTAACACTACAGGCTGCAGGATATGTATCAGCAGATGCAAATGGTACAGTTGCAGTGGAAGATACTGCTCCATCAGATAGATGGAAAACTGTAAAAGCAACAAAGGGTGCTACTCTATCTACTACTCCAGATATAACTGATGACTATGTTTATATGGATGAATATGTAAACTTCTTAGTAAATAAGTATGGAAATGCATCTACAGCAACAGGAATAAAGGGATATGCAATGGATAATGAACCTGCATTGTGGACTGGCACTCACCCAAGAATTCATCCTGAACAACCTACATGTGCAGAGATATTAGACAAAAATATTACACTTGCTAAAGCAGTAAAAAGTGTTGATCCATTTGCAGAGACATATGGACTCGTAGCATATGGATTTGCAGAATTTAATACTTTCCAAGATGCACCTGATTGGAAGACTATACAAGCAGACGGCAATTACAACTGGTTCCTAGATTATTATCTTGATAGTATGAAAAAGGCATCAGATACAGATGGTAAGAGATTAATTGATGTTCTTGACTTACATTGGTACCCAGAAGCTAAGGGTGGTGGAAGTAGAATTTGCTTTGGTGAAAATATTGCAAATACTGAATGTAACAAAGCACGTTTACAGGCTCCAAGAACATTATGGGATTCTACATATACAGAAGATAGCTGGATAGCTCAATATTGCAGTGACAAGCTACCATTGCTTCCAACTGTTCAAGCTTCAATTGATAACTATAATCCTGGTACTAAGCTTGCATTTACTGAGTATTCATATGGTGGAGATGATCACATTACAGGTGGTATTGCTCAGGCAGATGTTCTAGGTATATTCGGTAAGTATGGCATATATATGGCATCAGTTTGGGGTGGCGGACTCTATACAGCATTAGGATTTAATATGTATACAAATTATGATGGAAACGGCTCAACTTATGGTGATACAAAGGTTAAGGCTGAGACATCAGATAATGAAAATACTTCTGTATACGCATCTGTTGATTCAAAAGACGATTCAAAGTTGCATGTAATTATGATAAACAAAAATTATGATGCACCAATGGATATTAATTTTAACATAACTAGTGATAAAGCTTATAAATCAGCAAAAGTATTTGCTTTTGACAGAGGAAGCTCAAATATCTATGAAAAAGCTCCTATAACTAATATTTCTAATAACAAGGTAACATATACAGTTCCTGCATTAACAGTTTGCCATATCGTTCTTGATACAAACGGTACTAGCAGTACATACAAGGGAGATTTTAACCAAGATGGAAGTCTTGATTCAATAGACTTTGCATTATTAAAAATGACTTTACTAAATCCTAATGCTACTTATAATAAAATGATGGATTTAAATGATGATAATTCAGTAGACGCTATAGACTTTGCAATGTATAAGCAATTTTTGCTGGGTATTATACCTTCATTAGGAGAGGGTGGTCAACCTCAACCTACAAACAATGCACCTGTAGCAGCTTTCACTTTATCACCAAAAGAAGCCTTTACTGGTGATGAAATTACATTTGATGGCTCAGCGTCAACTGACCCAGATGGAAACGTTTACATTTATTCATGGGATTTCGGCGATAAAACAGAAGGCACTGGAAAGATAGCTACACACAAGTACAAGGCTCCTGGAACATTTACTGCAAAATTAACTGTTACTGATGAACAAGGTTTATCTAACAGTATTACTGATACAGTAACTTTAACAACAGCTACAGGAGATAATTCTGATATTAACTTTGAAGATGGAGAACTACAGGGAGTAGGAACTAATGATGCTACTATATCCCAAATGTCAGTTACTTCAGATAAAGCATTTAAAGGTGCACATTCATTAAAATGGGATGTTACTTGTGCTGTAACAGGAAAAGCTGATATAACTGTAAATAGTAATACTTCAGTTTTGGCTCCAGGTAAATCAATGACATTCAGAATTTGGGTACCTGCAGATGCGCCTATTAAGAGTATTCAGCCTTATGTAATGCCACATGATGCTTCATGGGGAACTGCTGAATGGAATTCATCATGGGCAGGTTACGATCAATTGAAGAAGGGTGATTGGAACGAATTTACTGTAACACTTCCACTTACAACAAATACTGATTTAGTACAACAACAGTTTGGTATTCAGATAGAGACTTTAGAAGAAGGTAACTTTACAGTTTATGTTGACTCTATTGATTGGTAAAAATAAAAGTCAAATTGTAAATTAAAAAGAGGAATAAGTTTTAAATAAATAGATAAGGCTGTTTCAAAGCTAAGTTGGTTTTGAAGCAGCCTTATTTCTATTAGAATAATTGAATTATTTCACATAAACTATCTACAGAATTAATTTACTAAAACATATTTGAATTAATTTAACAAAACATATCTACATATGGAATTTGTGCTAGCTTTATGATAAAATTTCTAGGTAACAAAAATATGGAATACTATTTAGTTTTTAAAATATAAGAAACAATGTTTTAAATACAAATTAGTATAAAGAGATTGTTTTGGAATGGTTTTCAGTTATGAGCAATATTTTATGCAAAAGGGGAGTGTTACAGTGTGAATAAGTTTAAAATTTTAAAATTAGCATTTTTAAATATTGGGATAGCATTGATAAACGTTGCACTGTTTTCGCCCGGACTTTTAAATATACAAATGGGTGGACCAAATCCTCTGCATGTTGCAATAGGTGGAACAGCAATAATTATGAGCTTTATAGTATTTATATACGGGAACTACAAACTGATTTCTAGAAAAGACAGAGTAGTTCAAATAAAGGAAATTATGAGCTCAGAGGATTGCATGCTTGCACTTAAACAGGCAAGCAATAAAAAAATATTTGCAAATGATATTTCTATTATGGTGGAACAGGCTGAGAGTCTTTGGAAAAAGAAAGAAAAAATACGAAATGTACTTTTACAAAAGTTTAATGTAATTGATACAGCTTTTGAAAGGTTTAATGGAACTATTAACGATGTTGAATATGTTTTTTATGCTAATATCAAAAGCATTCTGAATAAAATATATGCTTTTGATGAGGATGATTACGAGCGGATATACAGCAAAGAGAATAAATCAAAATTTTCTTCAAATTACCTTGCATCTAAAGGGACTATCTATAACGAATATATCACTTACATAAGAAAGGCGATGTCTGATAATGAAGATATTTTACTTAAGCTAGATGCTCTTTTACTTGAGATATCAAATTTTGATTGTCTGGAAGTTGGTGAAATTGACAATATGAATGAAATCAAAGAATTAGACGAGTTGATAAAAAAGTCCAAGTATTATCAATAATGGAAACTAAGGTATTACTAAGGCGTTATTAAGGTATTATTATGAGGGCTTATAAACATTATTAAACCAAGACTACGTTTATTCTCTGAGTTTTGCTACAAATCTAATATTTTGAAAGAGAGGATTAAAAGGTTAAAAGAAATTAAAATTAAATTTAAAGGGGGTGCCGAGTCCATGTCATTTCTGTCATGTAGCTTTGTGTAGAATGTGGGACATGGACATATTTATGGGAGAAAACAAAAAAAGCATAAAGATTATAGGTGCTTTAGTTGGAATATCAGTATTGGTTTTTTGCCTTATTTATGGAGGAATTACTTTAACTAAAAATATGGGGAAAAGCGATAAGGCTGTTTCAGCTGAGAATGCAGCAGAGACTTTAAATGATCTGTACGAAGACATAACAGTTAATAATGTTACAGCAAGAAAGGCACAGATTGATCTTGAACCAGTAGATGTAAAGGACTCATTACCGGATATATCCAAATATCCTCCACAGGTAGAAAATACAACAAACAAGTATATTGAAATCTTTTCTTCTACAGAAAAAACTGGAGAAAAAAAGGATGGGTGGCTAGTTGACACGGCGAAGTCTTTCAATGAAGCCAATATTCAGGTAAATGGTGAGAAAGTTTCAGTTAGAATAAGAGGTATCGCTTCAGGACAGGGAATGGATTACATAATTTCAGGCAAATATCTTCCAGATGCTTTCACTCCTTCTAATGAGCTTTGGGGAGAAATGATGAAAGCAAAAGGTACAAAGGTATCGCTTGTTGAAAAAAAACTTGCAGGAAATGTTGCCGGAGTTCTGCTATCTAAAAGTAAATCTGATGTGATTATAAAAAAATATGGTGCTGTAAACTTAAAGTCAATCACAGATGCAGTTGCAGTAAATGAAATTGCTATGGGGTATACAAATCCTTTTGCAAGTTCAACAGGGTTGAACTTTCTGGTTTCAACATTAAGCACCTTTGATAGTAAAGAGGTATTAAGTGCTAAAGCAGTTCAAGGCTTCGAAAAGTTCCAGACAAATATTCCTTTTGTGGCATATACAACTTTGCAAATGAGAGAGTCAGCACAGTCAGGCGTACTTGATGGATTTATTCTGGAATATCAAACTTTTATTAATACTCCTGAATTGAGTTCTGATTACATATTTACTCCTTTTGGTGTTAGACATGATAGCCCAATGTATGCTATTGGGGATTTGTCGACTGATAAAAAGGAAATACTCAATAAATTTATAGAATTCTGCAAATCAGAGAAATCACAGAAGCTTGCTACAGAGTACGGATTTAATAATTATGATGACTATACACCTGAAATGGATACTGTAACAGGAGATATTATTTCTAAAGCACAGAGTCTTTGGAAAGAAAAAAAAGACGTTAACAATGATATAGCGGCCGTTTTTGTAGCAGATGTATCAGGGAGTATGAATGGAGTACCATTAAACAATTTGAAGAAATCACTACTAAGTGGGTCTCAATATATTTTAAAAGATACGTCAATTGGGCTTGTCTCATTTTCAACAGATGTAAATATTAATCTCCCAATAGCTAAGTTTGACATTAATCAGAGATCTTTATTTACTGGTGCAGTACAAGACCTAACTGCAAATGGAAGTACTGCTATGTTTGATGCTATTGTTGTTGCATCTAAAATGCTTATTGAAGAAAAAGCAAAGAATCCTAACGCTAAATTAATGCTTTTTGTATTAAGTGATGGAGAAACAAATTACGGACATACATTAGATGATGTTAGTGATATGCTCAAAGCATTTAAGATTCCTATTTACACCATTGGGTATAACGCAAATATAGATGCATTAGAAACACTTTCAAAGATTAATGAAGCAGCAAGCATTAATGCTGATTCAGAGGATGTTGTATATAAGCTTGGAAGCTTATTTAATGCACAGATGTAAAAAACTCGAAAGTATAGTTGGTGCTTACATGGTGCATTTTCGAGTCTCAAAAAACGCAAGCGTTTTTTGCCGATGTGGGTTATGTATAATTTTATTAATAGTAAACTTACATAATTAAAGTAGTATTATTGGTTAAATTTAAATGCTCTTTAGAATAGATTAACGTCTATTTTAAAGAGTTTTTTATTTTCAGATGCAAAGTTGTTTTTCAAGCTATTCTCAAAACCAAACTATCAGATTTTGCCGATAGTTATTCACTATATTAAAAAAATATTAAATTCTACTGACAGATATTGTTATTACGAGTCGAATGTTTTATAGTTATTATATAAAATGCTTAAAAAAGATATTTTTTATGTGTAAAACTATAGAGCCTTTCTTCTATGCTAATTCATTAACTCAAAGTAGAAACGGAGACCTAATATGAATAAAAAAATTCAAGCGATATGTATTTTGCTTACAGCTTTAATAGTGCTTCCTATAATTGGACGCAATCTGTTTGCTGATAAACAATATGATAACGTTACAAATGCACAAGACATATCTGCAGTTGAGGATTTAAGAGGAGTATGGATTGCGTCTGTAAATAACATTAACTTTCCTTCAAAACCTGGGTTAACTGCAGAAGAGCAAAAGAAGGAACTTGATAAAATAGTTGAAAATGCAGAATATATGGGGCTGAATGCTATATTTTTTCAAGTGCGACCAACAGGTGATGCACTATATAAATCATCAATCTATCCCTGGTCTAAATATTTAACCGGTGAGCAAGGAAAAGCAAATGACAAGGACTTTGATCCGTTAGCATACATAATTGAGCAGGGGCATAAGAAAGGAATTCAAATTCATGCATGGCTTAACCCTTTGAGATTGTCGATGGGAACAACAAAAAAACCAGATAAGGATGTAAGTGTACTATCTGATAATCATCCGGCTAGGAAGATGCCTAATGCAGTGGTTACAGCACATACTGGGCAGCTTTATCTGAATCCAGGGTGTCCAGAGGCGATTAAACTAATAACTGATGGGATAGCAGAAATAGCAAAAAACTATGATGTTGATGGAATTCATTTTGATGATTATTTTTATCCGTCAAAGACAGAAGCTAAAAATAATCAGGACTTCAACGACGAAGATACATACAAAAAATATAAAGGTAATTTTGACAACAAGGATGATTGGCGAAGAAATAATATAGATACACTTGTTAAGAATACATATGATACGATAAAAAGCATTAAACCAAAGGTTCAATTTGGAATAAGTCCTTTTGCAATATGGTCAAACAAGGATAGAAACCAAGAGGGTTCAGATACACAAGGCGGTATTTCTACATATTATGATTATTATGCTGATTCAAAGAAATGGGTTAAAGAAAAATATTTAGACTACATAGCTCCTCAAGTATATTGGAATATTGGTTTTAAAGTTGCGGACTATTCTGTACTTTTGGATTGGTGGAAAGATGTATGCAGTGGAACAAATGTTAAGCTGTATATTGGACATGCAGCCTATAAAATAAACGATACCTCACAAGCAAATGAGTGGCTTGATCCATTGCAGATACCAAAGCAAATTACATTAAACAGACAAAGCAAAGCTGTTAGCGGAAGTATATTTTATGGATATGCAAAACTGGAAGAAAATTGCTTGGGTATAAAGGATAAGCTACATGGTATTTTTGTTGCAGGAAGGGATCCGAGCAGTAGTGTACCTGAGGATAGGCAGCTAACTATTTCTTCACCTGTAAATGGTTATGAAACCACGGCTTCTAAGATTAGTATTTTGGGTAGCGGTGATCCAGACCAGCCTATATATTTAAATAATACTCCAGTAGAAACATCTAAAGATGGCTATTTTACATTATATGTAGATTTGAAGGCTGGTGAGAATATCTTTGTTTTCAAGCATAAGGGCAAAGAGACGAAAATTAAGATAACAAAGAAGGAAACAACTGTTTCAACACCTTATACAATGAAAAAGACTGAGTTTAAACCTGGTTCCTTTACTCCAACACAATCTATGACTATGGAAACTGGTCAGAAGGTAACATTTTCATGTCAGGCACCAAAGGGAGCAAAGGTATGGGTTGAAATAGGAAAGTATAAGGTTAATTTGACTAGCTTGGATAGCGCAAATAGTGCAAATAGTGCAAACGCTGATACAAATGAAATAAAAGGTGCAAACATAACAAATAATACAAAAGAAGTAAATGATGCAAATATCAATACTAGCGGTAACACACTCATACCTGTTAAGTACACAGGTACATTCACATTCCCTGCAGTTAATGGGAAACAGAGAGTTTTAAGCTTAGGTAATCCGATATTTGTTCTTGATTACAACGGAAATAAAATTACAAAAACGTTGAGCAACACAATAAGCGTCCAGTCCTCAAAGTATTATAAATATGCAGTTGTAAGCTCGAAAGAATCAGAGGTTCCAGCTCGTTCAGGCCCATCAACCTCAAATTCCAGAGTAACTCCTTTAATAAATGGAGCTACAGATTATGTTGTAGGACAGCAAAATGATTTTTATTTGCTCAAAAGTGGGGTATGGGTGTCAGCAAGCAATGTTAAAATTGTAAAAGATAAAGCACTTAAGACCAATAATATATCATCAATAAAGGTTAAGGATAATAGCAATTATACTGATATTTCTTTTAAAATGCCAGTAAATACAGTTTATGATGTTTCGGCTACGTCTAACAATGTTACTTTAACATTATTTAATACAAATGGCATTAAAGCTAGTTTATATCTACCTAGCAGTTCAATATATTCATCAGTAAAGTGCCAGAATGTATCCGGTAATGCTAAATATATATTTAATCTAAAATCGTCAAATGACTATCTTGGTTATTATGCGGAGTATAAAAATGGCTCGCTGGTGTTTTCATTAAAGTGTGCCCCTAAAATTGCTAAAAGCGGAAATATGCCTCTTTCGGGATTAAAGGTGTTGCTTGATGCAGGACATGGTGGGAAAGAATCAGGTGCAATTGGGCCATTAGGTAAAAATGGGCTTTATGAAAAGGATATAAACCTTTCTATTGTGTTGAATGCAAGAAAATATTTAAAATCGCTTGGAGCAACTGTTATAATGACCAGAACAAGCGATACTACAGTAAGTCTTACAGAAAGAGCTAATATTATAAGGAATAAAAAACCAGATATTGCGGTTTCAGTTCACAATAATTCAATGGATGTAACTGCTGACTATACAAAGCATACAGGCTTTTTGACTCTGTATTCTCAGCTGGGTTCAAAGGCTACAGCTAATTTTATTCAACAAGCGATGACTGAGGATTTAGAAAGAGAGAATGATGGTTACAGGTGGCAGAGCTTGTCAGTTTGTATACCTACCCAATCGCCTGCAATACTTATAGAATGTGGCTTTATGTCAAATCCATCTGAGTATGAATGGCTTGTAAATTATGAAAATCAGGTTAAAATTGCAAATTCATTGGGTAAGGCTATAGAAAAATGGGCATATTCTAATGCTCAATAGGAAGATTACAATATTATGTTGTTATTTAATTAATTGTGAGGTTGAAGCAACTAAATCAACTTTCAAAAAAGATTATAAGATGATATTGCTAGTTAACAATGTGATGGAATAAAGTGGGATATTTTTGAATAATAAAATAAAACCACGTCAATAATTTTTATTGACGTGGTTTTTAATATTTTACGGATTAATAATACGAAAAGGAGATGCCGAGCTCATACCATTTCTGTCAAGGAATGCACACCTGCTGTTGCACTTGTACGAAATGTTGGGCGTGGATATAAGGTTGAAAGAAATTACTAATACATTTAAAGGAGGTGCCGAGTCCATGTCATTTCTGTCATGCAGTTTTGTGTAGAATGTGGGACATGGACATATGTATGATAAAAGTTGGTATACCAAGAGGACTTTATTACTATAAGTATTCTGTACTGTGGGAAACCTTTTTTAAGAGGTTAGGAGCGGAAGTGGTATTATCTGATAAAACTAACAAAAATATTTTAACAGATGGTGCAAATACATGCGTTTCTGAGGCCTGCTTACCAATTAAGATTTACTTTGGACATGTAATGAATCTTGTAAGCAAGGTAGATATCATATTTATTCCTAGGTTTACAAGTGTATCAAAAAATCAGTACATCTGTCCTGAAATCTGCGGAGTACCTGATATGATTAGAAACTCAACAAAAATATTGCCAAAAATTATTGATACTGAAATTAACTTGAGAAAGTCAAGTAAGAACTCATGGTTGGCGGCAAAAAGTATTGGTGAGTTTATAACCCATGATAAACAAAAAATCAAAAATGCATATAAGTATGCTGTAAATGCTTACCAGAGTGAAAGGCAGATTTTAAAATCAGGTGTTCTAGCAGATGAATATAGGCTAGAAAGTGATTCTCTCAAAAGGATTCAGAAACGAAGTACTAAATTAACTGTTGCTGTTATAGGACATAGTTATACAGTGTATGACAGCTATATAAATATGGAACTATTCAAAAAGCTTAAAGACTACGGAATTGGGGTAGTCACATTAGATATGCTTGATTATATTGAGTCTAAGACAAAATGTAAAGATTTGGATAAAATGTTGTTCTGGGATTACGGTACAAGAGCATATGGAGGAGTTGCCCAATTGATTGAAAGTGGTGAGATTGACGGAATACTGGCGCTTACATCTTTTGGGTGTGGTGTGGATAGTTTTGTAGATGAACTGGTAGAAAGAAAAGTCAGACAGGAAAGCGATATTCCATTTATGAAGCTTGTATTGGATGAACATTCTGCTGAGGCAGGCTTTTGCACTAGACTTGAGGCTTTTGTTGACATGATTATAAGGAGGAAGACAAATGAACTTTACATTTCCGCATTTAGGTAATACATATATTGTAGCTAAAGCTTTACTAGATGATTTCAATGCTCAATATGTTATTCCGCCTTTTAATACCAATAAAACATTAGAAATTGGATCAAAATATTGCGCAGAAGCTAATTGCCTGCCTTTTAAACTATTTGTCGGAAATATGCTTCAGGCAAAGGAATTAGGTGCGGATACAATGCTTATAACAGGTGGCTGTGGTCCCTGCAAGCTAGGATATTTTGGTGAAATGCTGAAAAAAACTGCTAATGATATAGGAATAAAAATGGAAATAATTACTTTAGAAGTTCCGGAGCAAGGATTAAAGGAACTTTCATTAAGAATTAAAAAAGTAAGTGGAGCCTCAAATATTGTCAATATTGCCAAAGTTGCTAACTCAGCTAAAAATGTTGCAGTTGGTATAGATAACCTTGAGAAGCTTGTGAGAAAAAAGAGAGCTAGAGAGCTTGAAGCGGGAAGTGTTGATGAAATATATAGAACTTTTAAAAATGAAATTAAAAAGGTTAAAGGTTCTAAGAATATATTGGAGCATATAAAATTAACGGAAAATAAACTCAATAAAATATTAATAAATAAAAACGCAAACCCATTAAAAATAGGCATCGTTGGTGAAATATATACCACTATAGAGCCTTATGCTAATTTTGAACTGGAAAGGATTCTTGGAAATAAGGGTGTTGAAGTAGAAAGAAAAGTCACAGTAAGTGATTGGATTATAAATGATATGATACGAAAAGGTTTGCATCTTCCAAGAGATTCGAGTTATATAAAAGCCTCAAAACCATACCTTGGTAGGATGGTTGGCGGACATTCTCAGCATACGATTGGAAATAGTGTCATTCATGCGAATGAAGGTTATGATGGATTGATACATCTTTATCCTTTGGGGTGTATGCCCGAGATAGTTTCACAGGCAATACTTCCAGCTATTGAGGAAGACTATCAAATTCCAATTATGACTATTATAAGAGATGAGATGACTGGAGAAGCAGGTTTTGTAACAAGATTAGAAGCATTTGTTGATTTGCTTAAAAAGAGGAGGGACGAGAATTTAAATGGCCAAAGTAAACTGTTATATGGGTATTGACGTTGGATCAGTAAGCACAAACATAACACTAATTGATGAGCAGGATAATGTATTGGAAAAGCTGTATTTGCGGACAGAGGGTCAGCCTATAGAATCAATTCGAGCTGGACTAAATGATATTAATAAAAGAATTGGCATGTGTATTTCAATATGTGGAGTGGGAACAACAGGTAGTGGCAGGCAGTTGGCTTCAGCGATTGTTGGTGCAGATGTAGTAAAAAATGAAATTACTGCTCATGCAATAGCTTCACAGAAGGTTATACCAGATGTAAGGACAATTATTGAAATAGGCGGGCAGGATTCTAAAATTATTTTATTAAAAAATAAAGTAGTATACGATTTTGCAATGAATACTGTTTGTGCAGCAGGCACAGGCTCTTTTCTTGATAGACAAGCCTCAAGAATAGGTATATCAATTGAGAATTTTGGTAAATACGCATTAAAATCTCAAGTACCTGTTAGAATTGCAGGCAGATGTGCTGTTTTTGCTGAAAGTGATATGATACATAAACAGCAAATGGGTTATTCACGTGAAGACATTGTAAGAGGCTTGTGTGACGCACTTGCACGAAACTATCTTGCAAATCTGGGAAAAGGCAAAAAACTTGAAGGCCCTGTGGTATTTCAAGGTGGTGTTGCAGCAAATATAGGAATAATCCAGGCCTTTGAAAGGGCCTTGGGAACAAAAATTGTTATCCCTGAGAACCACGCTGTTATGGGTGCATATGGTGTTGCCATACTTGCACATGAAGGGCTGGGAAGTAGCTACGAAAAGACAGGGTTTGCAGGCTTTGACAAACTCATGGGAGATTATACCGCAAAGAGCCGTGAGTGTGACGGCTGTTCAAATGGTTGTGAAATAGTACAGATAATAATGGATAACAACCCGGTTGCATCCTGGGGCGACAGATGCGGAAAATGGAGCGGAACAGCCGTATAGATTACTGTATTGAAAATATTTAAAAACTTTAGCCGGGACATAAAGGTTTCCCGGCTATAATATTATTTTCTTTTTATCTATTCTTCATCTGGTTCCCAGGCAGAAACCCAGAATCTCTGGGCTAATCCCAGGTATTGGCTTGCATTTGCAAGACCTATTTTAAACCCTTCCGGTACGTTAGGTTCATCTAAATTACGAACTCTTTGTGGCCCGTCAGTGCCACGGATTACGAAATAAATATGTGAATTATACCCTCCGTTTGGGCCTCTGGGTACTGATACGTGAAAAGTGTTAACGTCCCCCGACATTGTAAAATGTGCATCAAGAGAGGTACTGTCTCCATTGGGGTACCATGATATCCCTTCTCCGCTGTAAGCGGTCATTTCTCCATGTTCGTTTTCCATTGTAAATTGATTTTTCCAAGGCATTAATTAATCCTCCTTAATATAGTGTGATTTGTGTGATTATCCGGATAAGTACATTTAATAAACTATCCACTTAAAGAGGTAGTATGTCACTCTAATGCCAAAATGCATGAATCAAATGGTAAAAAGCAATTTTACCGGGGGAAAAAGCATGTAGATTTTGTTGTCAAATATACTTTTAAATGTCCATATTTTGTTATAAAATAGAATTATTAACTATAAAAGAAAGGAGGACCATATGAAGACAAATAAAATAAAGGCATTAGCTTTGCTTTTAATTCTTATAACGGTTTGTCTTACTCTATTTTCTGCTTGTTCGGAATCAAGGGATGACAGTATTGTGGATGGAGGCAAAAGTGCAAAAACAATAGCAGATTCAGAGCAGATCAATATAAGACTGTATAAATTTGATGTAGGAGATACAAATAAACCGGCCCAAACAGAGTTGTTTGTTTTTGATAAAGAAAAGTTGGAAAATGACACACTAAATGTTTTAAATGAAGTTTTTTCTTCGGACGAGATATATTTGCGTAACGCAGTAATGGATAAGGAAAAAAAGTGTATAACGGCTGATCTTCCTCAAAAGGTGGCAACTTTTCTTGGAACTAACAAAAGAGTAGCAGATGCTTTGACATATGAGCTGGTTGTTACACTTCAAAATATTCCGGGCATCGAAAAGGTAGTTCTAACTGTAGAAGGTAAAAAAGACAGTGTTGGTATTTACTATGACTTTAAAGGAACCTTTGTTAAAACCGGTGAAATTACTTTCAAAAAGGATACAGCAAAATAATACATAATATAAAAAACGGTCAGATGTAAAACAATAACTTATATCTGACCGTTTTTTATGAAATTTGATTATTCAATCCATTTTATAAGCCCGGTATCGAATCTGTTAATGAGATTTTCATGCTTGGGCGTTACTCTGAAGGTGTAGCCATATTCTCCGCCATCTTCGATTTTTAGATTTATAGAATACCTGTAGGTACCTTCGCCTGTTTTTTCGTCACAGCGCATTTCCGCTGTTTGAGCATTTTCTATTTTTCCGTTTAAAAGTGTACCATAGTATACCTCTACAGTTACGTTTGACGGGTCTAAATAACCAAGGCAAACCGTTGATGAGAGATATATTTCCTTACACGAATCAGTTTTGTAATATTTAAGGTCCCCGGAGGATTTTTCTGCAAAAAGCTGAACCTTCGGCCAATTTGAATTCATGTGGTTCTTAAACCCGCACATGGACCTGGCAAGACTATAATTGTCGGCACAGATTTTTAAATTTCCTGTTATTGCAGGCACATACATTCTCCCGGTATATTCCTTTACCATTCTGTCAGTACTGTAATTCCATGAAAGTGAGCTTATTGAATTCTTCATCATTTGTACCCACTCGGTAGGAACACCATTTTCGTTTACCTTGTAGAAAAGAGGTATAATCTTTTGCTCAAGTGTATCATAAATTGATTCGCTGTCTGTATTGTCCTGGATATGCTCATTGTCAAATTCGGATTCATCGCCTATTACCCAGCCGTTTTCACCGTTGTAACCCTCACACCACCAACCGTCCAGAATACTAAAGTTTATGACTCCATTTATACAAACCTTCTGACCGCTTGTACCGCTGGCTTCAAGAGGCCTTCTGGGATTGTTCATCCATACGTCTACACCCTGTACCAGATTTCTGGCAACAGTCATATTGTAGTTTTCAAGAAGGATTACTTTTCCGTAAAAGCCTTCCATTTTGGCAATATCATTTATGTTTTTAATGACGTCATGGGCCGGACCGTCTGCGGGATGTGCCTTCCCGGCAAAAATAATCTGCATTGGCCTTTCCGGGTCGTTTAATATCTTCTGTATTCTGGCGAGATTCCTGAAAATCAGGTTGGCACGCTTGTAGGTAGCAAATCTTCTGGCGAAACCAATGGTAAGTGCCTTTGGATCCAAAAAGCTGTCCACTTGTCTTACAGCTTCCATAGATTCTCCGTTGGCAAGCTTTTGTTTTTTCAATCTTTCTCGTATAAAGTTTATAAGTTTATTTTTTAATTCAACATGAGTTGCCCACAATTCTTCGTCGGGAATACTATTAATAACTTCAAAAGTTTCCTTTGAATATATCTTCTTCTTCCAATCTGCATCAAGATATTTATCGTACAAAGCTTTGATTTTCGGAGAAAGCCAGGTGAGGGTATGTATGCCATTTGTTACATAGGTTATGGGAACATCATCCTCGGGTACTTGGGGCCAAACATCACCGAATATCTTCCTGGAAACTGCTCCGTGAAGTCTGCTTACACCATTTTTCCTTCCTGCAAGGGTAAGTGCCAGAACAGTCATATTGAAGTTCTGGTCTTCCGGTTTTTTAAGACCCAGTTCAAGAAAATCATATCTGCTAAGGCCCAATTGTCCCCAGAAATCTCCAAAGTATTTATCCATCATAAATAATGGAAAAACATCATTTCCCGCCGGCACAGGTGTATGGGTTGTAAATATTGAGGAATTTGCCACTACCTCCATTGCCTCGTTGAAATTCAGATGTTTTTCATTAATCAGTTTTCTTATTAATTCAAGTCCCATGAAGGATGAGTGTCCTTCGTTCATATGATATACATTTGCCTGTATGCCAAGTGCATCAAGTACTCGTATACCGCCTATTCCGAGAAAAATCTCCTGCTGGATTCTTGTTTCCTGGTCTCCGCCGTAGAGTCTGGATGTCAGTGCCCTGTCAGTGGGACTGTTTTCTGCTACATCTGTATCCATGAGATAAAGGTTTATCCTGCCAATCTGTACTTTCCAAACGATAGCATACACAGTGCGCCCTGCAAAGGTAATGCTTATACGAACCTGTTCGCCGTAAGAATTTAGGGCGGGCAACATTGGAAGCTGAGAGATATTAAGATCGTTAAAGCAGGTTTCCTGCCAACCTTCTTTATTTATTCTCTGGCTGAAGTAACCCTGCTTGTAAAACAATCCGATTGCTGTAAACGGAATACCCAGATCGCTTGCTGACTTACAATGATCCCCTGACAAAACGCCCAAACCTCCTGAATAGATGGGCAGGACTTCGCTTAACCCATACTCAGCTGAAAAATACGCTACCATTTTGTCATTAAGTTCCGGATGATTTTGAGAAAACCATGTATTCTTTTCAGACATGTAGTTGTCAAAGGAAGCAACTACTTTATCAAGGCGACTTAAATATTCTGCATCAGAAAGTTTGGCCTGAAGTTTTTTCTGGCTTGCCTCCTGCAAGAAACGGACAGGGTTTTTGTCAACCTTTTCCCAGAGTTCTAAATCAATTTCTCTATAAAGATCAATAGCCTCCGGATTCCAAGTCCACCACAAATTGTAAGCAATATCATTCAATCTCTTAAATTTCTCTGGTAAGGTAGATATTACGTTGATTTTACCGACTAGATACATATTCATCCTCCTAACCTAAGTACTGTTTTTCCAGAAATGTTTATTTGTTATCATAACATATTGGAAAGCTTATTGGTAGTATTTACAAAAAATTAACCCTGCAAGTATCTGGAAAATAATACAAACACTAAAGTGCAATTTTAATAAATAAAAATTACCTGTTTGTGAAAATAATAATAGCATGATTAAGAGATTTTTTATTTATGGTATTGTTGGCTGGAGCATGGAAATCGTATGGACGGGATTATATTCCCTGACGCATGGTATTGCCAGTCTTGAGGCTTACACAAGCCTATGGATGTTTTTTATATATGGAAGTGCTGTTTTCCTGGAACCCTTGCATGATATAATCCAAAAATGGAATGTTATTTTGAGAGGTATCATTTGGGTTGTCATAATCTGGGGAATCGAATATTCAACCGGTAAGATACTGCTTAGCATACTTCATGTTTATCCATGGAAGTACTATGGAAAGTTTGCTATAGAGGGGCTTGTCAGAATTGATTATGCGCCTGCATGGTTTGTAGCCGGACTGCTTTTTGAAAAGGTTCACAAAACCCTTGATAGAGTGGTAATTAAGGAAAGATCCTGAATTTTACTATTACATTTTTATTAAATGTTTGAAAATATTACACTTGAGGTTTATAATATAAAATTAGTATAACTATAGTATACACAGATATGTGTATACTTTTTTGTATTATTGGGAAATTGGGGCATTAGGTTATTCTAGGGGGACTAATGAAATACGATACTATTTCTTTAAATGAAAAGCAGGTAAAAACCATACAAAAGAAGTCTGCCAAAAAGAAGAAAAAGAGAAAAGGCAGGTTTAGAAGTCTTTTGGGTTTTTTAATTTTTGAATTTTTCTTTTTGTCAATTACAACACCGCTACTTATATTCTACGGGCCCTTTGATAATGTGAAACGAACCGCTACGGGTATGGTCTGGAATTCAAGAACCAAGCAGGTTATAGCAAAAACCTTCTTGTCTGATAAAGCTATTGCAAATATACTGGGAGACGGGTATGCAATATCAAATGTAAATACTGAAGATATAAAAATGTTGGATTTCCATGTAAAACATAACAACAACCTTGATTATTTTGATGTTGAGAGCAGAAATTTCAAGGGAAAAATGATTATAGTGGATGATCCTACACGTATAAAAGTTGGGTATACAAATCAGATGCCTAGAGCGGGCGAAACTACCAGCAGTATTGCAAGACGAAACGGTGCTGTAGCCGCAATAAATGGCGGAGGGTTTCTTGATAGAGAGTGGGCCGGAACCGGAGGAGTTGCACTTGGTTTTGTAATAAGCAACGGTAAATACATTAGCGGGAAGCTGACTAATAACAATACAAAAAGAGATACCATAGCGTTTACTAAAGATGGCATGTTAATTGTAGGAAAACATTCCCAAACGGAATTAGCTAAATATAATATTAAAGAGGGAATAAGCTTTGGTCCCCCTCTGGTAGTTAACGGAAAACCAACAATAAACAAAGGTGACGGAGGATGGGGCATATCTCCAAGATCAGCTATAGGCCAAAGAGCTGATGGATCGGTAATGTTGCTTGTCATTGACGGAAGAAGTATAAAATCCTTTGGAGCAACATTAAAAGAGGTTCAGGATATTATGCTGGAACACGGAGCAGTCAATGCGGCAAACCTTGATGGAGGTTCATCAGCTACCATGTTCTATGACGGAAAAGTTGTAAATACTCCGTCTGATGCATTAGGAGAAAGAACAGTAGCTACGGCATTTATTGTAATGCCTTAGAAAAGGAGAAGTACGGTGAAAAATATTTCTAAATGGTATAAATGGATACTCCTTGCAGTAATATTCCAGTTTGGGGTGTTATTGTATATGAATAATGTTTTTTTATCTACAGATGTTGACGTAAGTGTGTCTGAAAATTCGGGTGTTAAACAAAAACCTTCCACAGGTGATTTTAAAGTACCGGAAGCAGCGCAAATGATAAGCATCTCCTTTAATGCCAAGTTCGGAGCATATTTGGAAGACGGGGAGCTTCGTATAGTTGATGTAGACAAAGGAAAGAGTAAAACAGTAGCAGGGACGGGAAAAGACAAGATTACTTATTTCCGCTGGCTCCCCGACAGGGATATGGTGATTTATTCTTCAGATACAAAAAACGGTCGGAGCGGTACAGTCCAGGTTTCCACGTATGAAGCTGATTCAGAAACATCAAGAGATTATCCTGAGCTGTCGGGACTTCCTGCAAAAAGCCAGGTAAAAGATATTGAGCTTTCACCTTATACAAATATGGTTTATGCCAAGATTCAGACTTCGGACACAAGGGCAAGAATAATCAGGTTTAATGTAATGGGACAATACGCTCGTGTAATGACTGTGGATGCAAGTATTGTTATTAAAGAGTGTACCTACACAAACAAGCTTGTTTATCAGGAAAAGGGACAGCAGATTAGTATTTATGACGGAATAAAGAAAGCAAACAGCAGAGTTCCCATTAACGTAAATAATGTTACAGTTCTGGGGATTGATTTAAACGATACTCTGTATATAGGTGCTTTAGATGATAACGGCATGGTAACCCAGATTTATTCACAGAAGATTGAAGAGGGCAGTGAAATGACAGAAAAATGGACTAAAATGAGTCTTAAAGAAACTGCACCACCTGAAACTGTTATTGTTACAGGTAATGGAAATCTGTATATAAACAAAAAGGATGAAAACAGGGTTATAAACTTAAAAAATGATCTCAAGGCTTCATACAGGGGAGAATTTATTGAGATTTTGGATGGTGTCCTTGTTTCTAAGGATGAAAATAAAGTGAATATTACTTCATTAAAGGAGTATTAAAATATATGTTTAATTCTTGAATAATGGGGTATTATTAAATTAAGTTTTAAGAAATATTTATGTTGATGGAGGAATAATTTATGTCAGATAAAATTACTAATATTTCCAAGGAATTATTTGAATCAGATGTTTTAAAATCAGATAAACCTGTTGTTGTTGATTTTTGGGCATCATGGTGCGGCCCTTGCAGAATGGTTGCTCCGATTATGGAAGAACTTGCAGATGATTTTGACGGTAAAGCCCGTATCACAAAAGTAAATGTTGACGAAGAGGGTGAGCTTGCGGCTCAGTTCAGGATTATGAGTATCCCTACAGTTATGGTATTTAAGGGCGGAGAAGCTGTTGAGAAAATAGTTGGTGCAAGGTCAAAAGACGAGTTTGCAGAATTAATTCAAAAGCATATATAAAACATTCATATATAAAACAAACTAAATTAAAACACGCTGTCTATTTTTGGGGCGTGTTTTTCGTTTTTAAAAAATAGGTGGATAATAAAGGATATTTCATGTTATTATGGAATTAATACCAATATACACAGTATTTTCCATGATACAGGGGGATAAAATTTATGTCAGGAGAAAAAATATTTTCAAGCTCACTTTTTGGTTACAACAAAAAAGATGTTAATTCATATCTCGAAAAAATAAACAAAGAATACGGAGATAAACTAAAAATAAAAGAAAGAGAAATTGTTGATATAAAAACACAGTATAGAGATATGAAGAACAAGTATGATGAAATCAGTGCAAGCTTGGCTGAGATAAAAGAAAATCGTGAAAGAGTTGCAAATGCATTAATTACAGCACAGGAGCAGGCTAAAAAAATAATTGAAGAAGCCAAGAAAAAAGCTGTTGACGAAAAGAAAAAGCTGGAACAACAGGTTGAGAAGGAAAAAGAAAAGCTTGTAGATATCAAGCAGGAACTAAAGGTTCTCAAAGTTGAGGTTGTTGATACTCTCAAAAAGTATGAAGGTCAGCTTTCGGATTTTATCAAGGAAGAAAAAACTTGAATATTCAAATAAACTGAACTATAATTTATCTAATAGCTTTTTTACTTGTAAACATATTTCAATTTGGTTAATATAGTATTAATAACTGAATAAAAGAATACTGTGAACGGGAAGAGTAAGTATTCATCAGATTTAAGAGAGCCGGTGGCCGATTAACGAGGCAGGTGAGAGTCCGGTACTGATACTACTGAAGGCAGCCCTGGAGTAGCTTTTCCAACGCAGAATGTTATTTGAACATTTTGTTAGTAGAGAAAGACGTTGAGGCCACGTTACAGGCTGATGGTGTAAACAATGGATTATCTATTGTCGCACTTTACTAGAGAGAATGCTTTATGGCATTAATTAGGGTGGTACCGCGGAAACCTTCGTCCCTGTTTATACAAGGACACGGGTTTTTTTTATTGCTAAAAAAATATAAGCCGGTCGGCTTCTAAAAAATATATAAAGGGGAGATTTTCATGGAAGAAATTTTGGAAATTTTAGAGCACAATAGTAAGGCGACTGCCGATGAGATAGCAGTTATGCTGGGTCTGCCTGTTGAAGAGGTAAAGGCAGCGATTAAACAATATGAGGCCGACAATGTAATAGTTGGCTACAGTACTCTGATTAACTGGGATAAAACTCAAAAGGAGAAGGTTACTGCGCTTATAGAGGTAAAGGTAACACCTCAAAGAGGCCTTGGTTTTGATAAAATAGCCGACAGGATTTACAAATACCCTGAGGTAACAGCCTGCTACCTTATGTCCGGAGGATTTGATCTTACGGTTATTATTGAGGGTAGGACTATGAAGGAAGTTGCCCTGTTTGTTTCAGAAAAGCTTGCGCCTCTGGAATCAGTACTTAGTACTTCAACTCACTTTGTTCTGAAAAAATTCAAGGACAAAGGTACAATCTTTGAAGAGAAGGCTGTGGACAGAAGGGAGCAGATATTCATATGATTATGAAGGACATGATTTTGGATAAAATAAAAAAAGTACCGCCTTCAGGTATCAGAAAATACTTTGACCTGATTAATGAAATGACAGATGTCATCTCTCTCGGAGTTGGGGAGCCGGATTTTATTACTCCTTGGAACATTAGAGAAGCAGGAATATATTCCCTGGAAACCGGACACACACAGTATTCCTCAAATGCGGGCTTTATCGAACTTAGAGAGGAAATCAGCAGATATCTTGGCAGAAAGTTTGACCTTAGCTATAACCCGGAAGATGAAATTCTGGTTACGGTAGGAGGTAGTGAAGGTATTGATGCTGCATTAAGAGCACTTGTAGGCCCCGGAGACGAAGTAATAATTCCTGAACCGAGTTTTGTAGCATACAAGGGGTGTACAGGTTTTACCGGAGCTACCCCCGTTACGATAGAACTGAAGCAGGAAGATGACTTCAAATTAACGGCAAAACAGCTTGAAGCGGCAATAACAGATAAAACAAAAGTTGTTATAATCCCATTTCCCAATAACCCTACAGGGGCAATAATGAGCAGGGAAGACCTTTATGAACTGGTGAAGGTTCTTAAAGATAAGGATATTGTGGTTTTGTCTGATGAAATCTACTGTGAACTTACTTATGAAGGAACGCATACTTCCATTGCAAGTTTTCCGGAAATGAAGGATAGGACACTTGTAATAAACGGGTTTTCAAAGTCCTTTGCAATGACGGGATGGCGCCTGGGGTATGCCTGCGGACATAAGGACTTGATAAACGAAATGAAGAAGATACATCAGTACGCTATCATGTGTGCTCCTACAACGGCACAGGATGCTGCTATTGAAGCACTGCGAAACAGTGAAGAGGACGTAAAAATGATGTCAAAGGAATACAACAGGAGAAGAAGAGTAGCAATTGACGGTTTCAGAAAAGCCGGATTTTCATGCTATGAACCTAAAGGTGCATTTTACGTTTTTCCATGCATTAAAAAAACCGGCCTTAGTTCGGAGGACTTCTGCGAAAAACTTCTTATTGAGCAAAAAGTACTGGTAGTGCCGGGAACTGCTTTTGGGGAATGTGGAGAAGGTTATGTACGTGCATGTTATGCTTCGTCAATGGAAAACATAATTGAAGCTATGAAAAGAATTAAGGAATTTGCTGATAAATATTGATTTGTGCAGTGGTACAAAAGAGTTGGAGGATGAAATGTACAGGTTGGTGGCAATTGATTTGGATGGAACCTTGCTGGATAATAACAAGGACATTTCAGAAAAGAATAAGACTGCTATACATATGGCAAAGGAAAAGGGTGTAAAAATTGTAATATGTTCAGGAAGAGTATATTCAGGAGCAAGAATTTACGCAAAACAACTGGACATAATGGACCCAATTATTGCATGTAACGGAGCAATTATCAGAGAAAATACCGATGGCAAGGTGATTTACTCTGATTTCATGAATACAGCAGACTGCCTCAGAATACTTGATATTTTTCATGAAAACAATATATATTTTCATGTTTATGCGGGAGAAACCATGCTGACTGAGAGACTTGATTATAACTCTCTGAAGTACTATGAAAGGAACCAGGCACTTCCTCCAAAGGACAGAGTAGAAATTGACATAGTTACGGACATGGAAAAAAAGCTTAGGGAACTGGATGGCAAAGTACTTAAATTTGTTGCAGTTTCTGATGATTCTCAATTATTGTCCACAGTAAGAAAGAAACTGTCTGTTGTTGAAACAGTTGACGTAACAAGCTCCAACTATAACAATTTTGAAGTAGTTAACAAGGGTGTCAATAAAGGAAAGGCTCTGGAACGTTTGTCGGAGTTTTTGAGTATTCAGCCTCAGGAAATGATTGCCATAGGAGATAATGAAAATGATATACCTATGTTTGACTTTGCAGGTCTTGGGATTGCAATGGGAAATGCTGAGGACTGTGCAAAAGAGGCAGCTGATTTTATAACTGCATCAAATACCGAAGATGGGGTGGCAAAGGCTATAGAAAAATTCATACTTGGTTAAAAATAATAGCAGAAATTTGATATGTCGGATATAATAAAAGTATTACTTAATTTGAAAGGGATGATTAAATGCTTGAACTGGAAGAATACAAGCTGGAGCTTCAAGGCTTGAAAAGCAATTTAGAGGAAATGAGGGCTTCACTTTGACATCGCTAGAATAAGTGATGAGATAGCGGAGTTGGAGCATAAAGCTTCTGAGCCGGAATTCTGGAATGATATGGAGAATTCCCAAAAGATACTGCAGAAGACTAAAATTCTGAAAACAAAGATAGATAGATTTAATAATATAACCTCACAATGGGAGGACTTATTTACTCTTGCTGAACTGGGACTGGAAGAGCAGGATGAAAGTGTAATTCCCGAAGTTGGGGAAGGCCTTCAACTACTTAAACACAATTTGGAAACACTGCGTCTGGAAACTCTTCTCACTGGGCCTTATGACAAAAACAATGCCATTTTGACATTGCATGCGGGAGCCGGGGGAACTGAAGCTCAGGACTGGGTGCAAATGCTTTTGAGAATGTTTACAAGGTGGGGTGAAGCCAAAGGATACGAAGTAAAAGTACTTGATTACCTTGATGGCGACGAAGCCGGTATAAAGAGTGTAACTATACACGTAATAGGTGAAAATGCCTACGGATATCTTAAATCTGAAAAAGGAGTCCACCGTTTGGTAAGGATATCTCCTTTTGATTCATCGGGAAGAAGACATACTTCCTTTGCATCTGCAGATGTAATGCCTGAACTGGATGATACCATAGAGATAAATATAAATCCGGATGATTTAAGAATTGATACGTACAGAGCCAGCGGTGCCGGAGGACAGCATATAAACAAGACTGATTCAGCAATAAGAATAACTCATATTCCAACGGGAGTAGTTGTTTCATGTCAAACAGAGCGTTCACAGTTCCAGAACAAGGATACTGCAATGAAAATGTTGAAAGCAAAACTGTTTGAGCTGAAAGAACGGGAACAGAAGGAAAAGATAGAGGACTTAAAAGGTGTTCAGATGGACATAGCATGGGGAAGCCAGATACGTTCCTATGTGTTCTGCCCATATACTCTTGTAAAAGACCATAGAACCAATTATGAAGAAGGAAATGTTGATGCGGTTATGGATGGTCAATTGGACGGGTTTATCAATGCATATCTTTCAATGGAGAAGAATGATAATGTAGTAAATCCTTGATGGGAGACGTGAAAATATGAATTCAAATGATCTTAAAAAGTTGCTTGAAGATGTTAAAAACGGCTCTGTTGACGTTGAACATGCGTATAAGGAAATCAAAGATTTACCTTATGAAGACTTGGGCTTTGCCAAAGTTGATCACCACAGGGCCATACGAAATGGGTATCCTGAGGTAATTTACTGTGAAGGAAAGACTATTAATCAGATAGTGGAAATTGTTGAAAGACTTATGGAGAAAAATAATAATATTCTTGCTACACGTGCTTCACGTGAGGTTTATGATGCAATCAGCGAAATTACCTGTGATGCAGAATACCATAGAGATGCAAGAATTGTTGTTGTTAAGAGAAAAAAGATTTTAGTTTCAGAAAAGGAAATTGCGGTAATTTCCGCAGGAACTTCCGATATTCCTGTTGCAGAGGAAGCTGCAATCACAGCAGAAGTTCTTGGAAACAAGGTTAACAGGATTTATGATGTAGGTGTTGCGGGGATTCACAGACTTTTGTCCAAAATGGATGTGATTTCCCGTGCAAACGTAATTATAGTTGTGGCGGGAATGGAAGGTGCATTGGCAAGTGTCGTAGGAGGACTGGTTGACAAGCCGGTTGTGGCCGTTCCTACAAGTGTGGGGTACGGTGCAAACTTCGGGGGGCTGTCGGCACTGCTCACTATGCTCAACAGCTGTGCCAGCGGAATCGGAGTAGTGAATATTGATAATGGATTCGGGGCAGGATATCTTGCAAGTAATATCAACAAACTTTAACTATAACGGGACATATTCATGTGTCCCGTTTAACATATAAAACTATTTATGTAAATCAGGAGGAGTTAATGAAGGTTTTATATTTCGACTGCTTTTCAGGCATAAGCGGGGATATGACTTTAGGTGCACTGCTTGATCTTGGCATTGACCAAACCGTATTTTTATATGAGCTTGAAAAACTGAAAGTAGACGGTTATTCCATTGAAATAAACAATAAGGTAAAGAATGGTATATGTGGAACTGATGTACGAGTTGTTTTAGAAGAAACCGAACACCAGGATAGTAGTGAGGAGCATCAGTACGGGGAGGTACACCATACTGACCACCATCACCATGGAGAGCAAGGACATACTCATGAACACACCCATGAACATACCCATAACCACCATTCTGAAAGAAATCTCGAAGATATTGAGCGTATTATAAATCAGAGTGATCTGAGACCGAGAGTAAAAGCAATGAGCACAAAGATTTTCAGAGAGATAGCAAGGGCAGAGGCAAAGGTTCACGGTAAGGATATAAATGAAGTTCACTTTCATGAGGTAGGAGCGGTGGATTCTATTGTGGACATTGTAGGCTCATGTATTTGTCTTGATATGCTTGGGATAGAAAGGATATTTGCATCAGAGCTTCATGAAGGAAAGGGCTTTGTAAAGTGTGCTCACGGACTCCTGCCTGTTCCGGTTCCGGCTGTAATGGAAATGCTGTGCAGTAGTAAAATTCCTCTTATAACAGAAGACATTCCCTTTGAATTGGTTACCCCAACCGGGTTAGGTATCATAAAAATGATATCTTCGGGGTTTGGTAAAATGCCACCTATGTCTATTGAAAAAACAGGATATGGTATGGGCAAAAGAGAAACAGGCCGGTTTAATGCTCTGAGAGTAGTCATGGGAAGTCTGTATCAGCAGGATATGATTCCAAATGATGAAATAAGCATACTGGAGACCAATATAGACAATATGTCCCCCGAAATCATGGGATACACAATGGAAAAGTTACTTGACAGCGGAGCCCTTGATGTTTATTACACACCTATTTATATGAAAAAGGGCAGACCCTCCTCAATGCTGACAGTATTGGTTAAATGCGGAGAAGAAAAAAGGATTTCCGATATTATTTTCAAAGAAACTTCTACCCTTGGTATAAGGATCAGCCATTCACAAAGATTCTGCATGGACAGAGAGCTGGTAAAGGTCAATACACAGTACGGAGCCGTTCGTGTGAAGGTTGCAAATATTGGCGACATAATGAAATTTGCCCCCGAATATGAAGATTGCAGGAGTATTGCGATAAAAACAGGTATGCCAATAAAGGAAGTTTATGAACTGGTAAGTGAAAAATACAGGCAGGAAGGTTATGACATTGCTGTACAATAAATTCTCTGATTACCTTAAAAAAAGATATGGATCAAAGGTGTACAAGCTTCCGTTGAATCTTCCGGTTACCTGTCCCAACAGGGATGGCAGTCTCAGCCTATCCGGCTGTATTTTCTGCGGTGAAGAGGGGGCAGGCTTTGAAAATCTATCGTGTAAAATGTCTGTATCGGAACAGCTTTCCCAAAATGCCAGATACATAGGCAAAAACTATGGAAGTGACATTTTTATTGCGTACTTTCAGAATTATTCAAATACATATCTTCCTTTTAAAGATTTCAAGAAAAATATTTCTGAGGCCTGTCAGGAAGGTATAGTAGCAATATATATTTCTACAAGGCCGGACTGTATTAACGACAGTTATATGGAGTTTCTCGCGGGAATAAAAAAGGAAAAGGGTGTTGATATTGTAATTGAACTTGGTCTTCAAACGGTTAATTATCATTCACTGAAAATCCTTCAAAGGGGGCATACTTTAGCTGAATTTATAGATGCTATTGTAAGAATAAAAAAATATGACCTTGAAGCCTGTGCCCATTATATTACTGATTTGCCTACGGACAATATAGATGATGTTGTTGAGGGTGCTAAAATCTTGTCTGCTTTAGGTGTTCAGCAGGTTAAATGTCATTCCCTATATATTTTGAAGGACACTGTTCTCGAAAAGATGTATTCTGAAGGTGAAATAGTTCCTGTTACAATGGATGAATTTATTGACAGAACAATAGCTTTTCTGGAACACCTGAATAACGAAATAGTTGTACAAAGGTTAATGGGCCGTGCTCCGGCAGAACGAACGGTATTTTGCAATTGGTCTACAAGCTGGTGGAAAATACAGGATGCAATTGAGGCGAGAATGGCGGAAAACGGCAACTATCAGGGAAGGTTGTTTAATTATTTGAATGGAAGTGCATTAAAGAGATTTAAGGATTAAATTTGTAACTTTATGCTATGCATAAAAGATAAAATTCGATATAATATAAAAATACTGTGCAAAAAAGTAATTTAAATGTATATATAAAAAATTAATTAGTAAAGAGGAGCGGTTAGTTTTGAACAATGAAATGGTCTTAGTTCTTGATTTCGGCGGACAGTACAATCAGCTGATAGCACGCCGGGTAAGAGAAGCAAATGTTTATTGTGAGGTAATTCCTTATAATGCATCTTTAGAGCGTATAAAATCATACAACCCAAAAGGAATAATATTTACAGGGGGACCTAATTCTGTTTTAGATGAAGGAGCACCAAAATGCGACCCCGGTGTTTTTGAACTGGGAATACCTGTTTTGGGTATTTGCTATGGAATGCAGCTTATGAGCGTAATGCTGGGTGGTAGTGTAACTGCTGCAAATCAGCGTGAATATGGAAAAGTAGAAATTTGTGTAGATAAATCACAGCCTTTGTTTAAGGATGTTGACGAAAATACAATCTGTTGGATGAGCCATACCTATTTTGTTGATACCCCTCCTCAGGGCTTTGAAGTAATAGCAAAGTCGGTAAATTGCCCTACAGGTGCAATGCAACATGTTGAAAAGAACCTGTATGCGGTTCAGTTCCACCCTGAGGTAATGCATACTCCTAAAGGAAAAGAAATGCTGAGGAATTTCCTGTACAATATATGCGATTGCAAAGGCGACTGGAAAATGTCTTCCTTTGTTGAAAACTCAATAAAGGCAATACGCGAGAAGGTTGGAGACAAGAAGGTATTGTGTGCATTGTCAGGCGGTGTTGATTCATCTGTGGCAGCAGTTTTGATTCACAAGGCTGTTGGAAAGCAGTTGACTTGTATATTTGTTGACCATGGACTTTTGAGAAAACATGAGGGAGATCAGGTTGAACAGATATTCAGAAAGCAGTACGATATAAATCTTATTCGTGTAAATTGCGAAGACAGATTTTTGGATAGACTTAAAGGCGTTTCTGACCCTGAGACCAAGAGAAAAATTATTGGTGAGGAATTTATAAGAATATTTGAAGATGAAGCAAAGAAAATAGGAACGGTTGATTTCCTTGTTCAGGGAACAATTTATCCTGATGTAATAGAAAGCGGACTTGGTGATGCAGCTGTTATTAAGAGCCATCACAATGTAGGTGGTTTGCCGGATCATGTTGATTTCAAGGAGATTATTGAACCTCTCAGAAATCTTTTTAAGGACGAAGTAAGAAAAGCCGGAGAGGAATTGGGAATTCCTGAAGATTTGGTTTGGAGACAGCCATTCCCAGGCCCTGGACTTGCTATCAGAGTTATCGGTGATTTGACAAAAGAAAAGCTGGATACCCTAAGAGATACCGACTATATTTTCCGTGAAGAAATCAAAGCAGCGGGACTGGGTAGAGAAATCAACCAGTACTTTACAGTTCTAACAAATATGAGAAGTGTTGGCGTAATGGGTGATGAAAGAACCTATGACTATACCTTGGCTCTTCGTGCGGTAACAACTACTGACTTCATGACAGCCGACTGGGCAAGAATACCATATGATATTCTGGAGAAGGTATCCACCCGTATTGTAAACGAAGTAAAACACATCAACAGAGTTGTGTATGACATAACTTCGAAGCCACCGGCTACAATTGAGTGGGAATAACCTGTGGGGTAGGAATGGTAAGGGCTTTAAAGGTTTAAGTTATATGAAATAGTTAATAATTTGTTAAAACATGAAAAGATTTAGTTGCGTTGATTTTTTCACAAAAAGGGTGAGGCTTCGGCTATCGCTCTTTTTGTTTTCTAAGCATATCCAGTTGAAATTAACGGCAAAAGGTAATAAAGAAGTACCTAATTTGAATTCCAGTGCCTTAAATGAGGTTTCGTGAACAATGCTGACTACAATGCAAGCGTGTATATCAAAAACTTAATCTATCCTTACAGATTTTTACCATTTGAATATTATATAATCACTCATATTGAACAAATGTTCTTTCTGGAGTTGATTATTTATGACAGCACCCTTTGGTTTTGAGCAAAGACAGGCTGAACAAAAAACGATACAGGAGCAATCCTTTAAAGGTTATAAAAAACAGTATGTAACAGTAGACTGGCGGAGCAGGTTGATAGCATCAGGATTTATTCTCTTGTTGATAAAAAACTTGCTATGGGTATACTTGCAAAGAACCGTAGGAGCAAGGCAGAGGGAATATTGATTACGGCCGATGAGGATATGGTATTTGAGGCGTTTAAATATGTGTAGTGCTATAGGGGGTAAATATAACTAGATATTTTTAAATAATATGGTAATTACAGGAAATTCGACACACATGGCATGTTTGCATATGGTAAAATTTTCTAGAATCTTGTGCACAAGAAATACTAATCGAAAGGAAAAATAATTTTATGAAAAGCATCTTTAAAATACGTGTATCTATATTCTTAGTAGGTATCATACTTGGTGTATCTACAATGGTATTTGCAGGCTCAACTATATCCGAATGGGGGTATTATGGACCTTATTCAGGGTATAGTTATAAAAATCGTGCACTTTTAGACGTAGACGGAAACGGTCAAAATGCAATGACAAGCGTTTACTATACTGGGTCAGGTACAGTACCCTCAGGATATATGGGTGCTCAAGCACGATTATTTAAAAATGGTTCCTTATATAAGTACTCAACAATGCAGTATAATTCTTCTGCCGATTATGGTTTTGTTGCATCAACTGGGTATGCTAGTGGCGGTTCAGGTACATATTATAGCTATGGTATAACTGCTGCATATAACGGTAATGGTTATAATACTCATTATACATTCCAAAGCCCTAATCAAAGTAATTAATAAGTTAAATAGTGTTTTTGAATATTAAGGGAGGCTAGTTGTATGAAAATTAAAACACGAATAAAACATATATTAATCAACACTCTTATTTTAGCGTTTGGTATTTCATTAGGATTAGTAAGCTACGTATCAGCAAATTCATATTTAAACCGAAGTTCTATGTCAGCACCGGAGTTTCCGAAGAACGAATCTGGCAAGACATATGGCTCTGCATTAAAAGCAACTTCGCCAGCTAACGAACCGGATCTTATTCAAGCAATTGGTGAAGGTGGAACTGTTGGATATGTGAGTAAATCAGATCTTATTGGTAAACAACCTAAGAATCCAGAAGAAGCTATAAAAATGAATTCTGAAGATTGCGAAAGAGAAATTAATCTTTATGATTCAAATGGTAAATCAGTAATAGGCAAATTTAAAATTACAAAGGGAAAACTAGAGGGAAATAAAGGTAATTAGTAAAGAATTTGTTAATATGAAGGAAAGTCTTTAGAATTAGCTCTCTGTGATAAAATAATAAATTACAGAAGACTTTGTTTTATCAAAAAGACGAGTATCCTCAATGCATTTTATATAATCATCATTTGTAAAATAAATCTTGAGTAAATGTTGATTATCTAGCATAGAAAAAGAGTTGGTTTACTGCCAACTCTTTTTTCGTGCCCGAAAAACCCTGCAAAATTTACTTGATACGGGGTTTTTGAATCATACATTAAGACGGATATTTAAGGAGGTGGTTCATTTTAAAATAGAAAATGTTAAGAAATAGCTGTTATATCATACTTAAAATTTACTATATATATATATAAGATTTTAGGAGTGATACAAATGCGAACAAGAATGCTCTTGCAAAGAAAACAAGAACAAACATCGGGTTTTGGATCTAAAAATAAGCACAGCAGAGTAGATCTTAAGAAGAGTAAGTCCCCAAAAGCTAATGTAAGAACTGCTGATCCTAAGGAAATGATTGGAATATTTCTAGCCGATCCGTATTCTGTGACACATGAAGAATTTTCGTTTCTTCAAAGTATAATAGGATATCGACAAGCAATTAATCTTTTAGAGGAAGGAAAGCAAAGTAAGAAATTAGAAAAAGCAGGATTAATTCATACGGGAGTAAAAGGTTCATTAATAAAAAGGGAACAGGATCCTACTGTTAATACTAAGCCCGCTGTTGTTCAAAAAAAAGATTCAGTATCCCAAGAAAGGCAAAAAGATATCTTACAAACGAAAAAAGATAGTAAGGGCATTTCTTTCAATACAGGCCTTCCGGCTAACTTGAAAGATGGGCTTGAAAAATTATCTGGTTTTGACCTTTCCGATATAAGTGTACATACAAAATCAGATAAACCAGAGCAAGTAGGTGCATTGGCATATACTCAGGGGAAAGATATTTATATTGCACCGGGACAGGAAAAGCATCTTGCCCATGAAGGCTGGCATGCTGTACAGCAAAAGCAAGGGAGAGTATCACCTACATTGAAGATGAAAACAGGTACACTTGTAAATGATGATGCAGAGCTTGAAAAGGAAGCCGATAGTATGGGTAGCAAAGCTGTAGTGCAAGGTTCAATGGAAGCTGATAATACTGGCGGAAAATCATTTAATACAAGTGGACAGTCAAGTCAGTATAGGGAAAATGTTATACAGCGTTCTACAAAAAAATATAATAATTATGTAATAACATCGTTATCTGATAAAGATTTTCTGGAAATATATGATAAAAAAACTAAAATAAAATATTACGGTGGTGATCAAGAGTGGTATGGTAAATATACTCAGAGTTTTGGAGGTTGTGGTCCTACTGCTGCTGCCAATATATTAGCTTATATGGCAATGACTAATCCTAAACTTAAAGGACTATATGAATATAATACTATTAATAAAAAAGACTTTTCAGCCTTTATGGAGGATGTATATAAATATGTAACCCCTTTTGAAGTTCCCGTTATTAGCAGTATTAGTGATAAAAAAAACGATGATGTTTTAAATATACCGTCATCATTAGGTATTTCTAATATAAAAGATTTTGCTAACGGGGTAGAAAAGTTTGCAAAAAGTAAAGGAATAAACCTAAAAGCAAAGTGGCCCGAGAATAAGTTAACTTTCAAAAATGCTACTACTTATATAAGAGGAGCATTAGAAAAAGATTGTCCTGTTGCGCTATTAAATGTTTTTAACCCAATTAATATAGATTGGAAAAACCCAAAAACAAAAACATTTAAAAAATATATATATGAGCAACACTGGGTGGTTGTTACTGGGATTACTGAGAATAAAAGGAAGGGAGATGTAACACTTAAAGTATCATCATGGGGTGGAGAGGGAACGATAAGTTTAAATTCTTTGTATGATTCTATCCGTGATAATCAAGGCGTAAAAGAAAAACTGTTTCCATCAGGAATAATATATTTTGAATATAAACCAGTTAAACCTGGTCCTACTCCATGTCCAGCACCGACTCCCCCATTAGTAAAATGATATTAGTAGTTAATATTAATATGGTTAACTGGTAGTATCCATATACCATTTAGAGAAAAGCATTGCTTTATAAACAAATAGACCCCAAAAAACAGACGATGATGGCCTGTTTTTTGGTTTTAAAGGAGAAAACGAATATATGGCATACTTATCTAACAAGAGTTAAAGAATACTTATATTTACCTAAAAATCAATCGTGATTCAAATAACTTCTAAACCTGAAAGGGAGATTTAAAATTGCGGGAAAAACCCACTATCGCCTTGGTATTATCTGGTTTTCTGCATCCTTCCATTTATGGCTTCCATGCCAATAATTAAGGGAAACAGTAAAATTTCACTGGCCGCTGTCGGAGCTTCTGCCCTGGGAGCTTTGATAGTTGATTCTGATACAGAAAGAAGTATGATTAATCAATCTAATCCCGTAACCTTTGGAGTTGCAAAAATAACCTCATCCCTTGAAAGAATTTTGAACAGATTACTGAGATTTATCATTGGTTTTATTTTACATCCGGAATTGCATTGGTAATATATAATCTCCAGAACGTTCCGAGAGATGTAGTCGAATCCATTTTAGGCGTTTCTCTCACATCAGAAGTGGGTAATTTCTAATGGAAAATAAAACACAACAAACAACAAAATATCCTGGTGTATACGTTGATGATAAGGGCAACTATTTTTATCAATCAGAATTTGGAATCGATAGAATCACAGGAAAGCGAATACGAAAAAAAGGAAGAAAAGACGCTAAATGAAGGTACCGCTTTGTACTGGAATGATGTTGACCTAAGTAAAGAACGGTTACGAGTCCATCATATGCTAATTATTAAAACGCGAAATGACTGGAAAAGAATAATTGCCTTAGATGATGATACTATAAACATTTTAAGAGAATGGCGTAGCCGACAATCAGAAATAGGCTTAGGTAATGAAAATGACTTTATTTTTAGTTATGATGGGTTACCAATGATTAAATCAACAATAGGTCGGATCATTAGCCGATATGCAAAATTGGCAAATGTGAAGAAAATTCAAGCTAAAGGATTACGCCATTCTCATGCTTCATATCTGATCAACGAGTTTAATGTTTCAGTTCTTGTTTTATCGCAACGCATGGGGCTTTCAAGTCCCGAAATAACTTTAAAGCACTATGCTCATATGTGGAGTGGAGCTTATACTGCTATTGCCGAGTTAATGACCGGAAACGTAGAAATCAAAACTGCTGACCAATCCAAAATTAGGTTCAATGGGAATCAATCATTGAAAAAGTAGTGTAAAGAAATATTACGAAGGGAAATGGTGTACTCAACTGTAGTTGACATAGAAATAGAAAAGGTAAAAGTAAATATTGTAATTAAATAACTATAATTACAGTATATTACATATTTTTCATTCCTATAGTTTTATAATTGATAGAGAAGTCATAAAAATTTTTATTAAGGGAGAGCGTGAATTATGAAAAGAATTATGTCATTATTAATAATTGCAAGTTTACTTTTATGTTTTACAAATGTGGGACTAGCAGTATCAAATAATAACAGCTTTGAAACAGCAAAACGCCTTACATTATCCCAAGACGTAGTTGATACCCTTGAATCTCCTGACGAAGATGATTATTTCTATGTGATAGTGCCATCTGACGTAAATACAATGAGGTTTTATCTACAGAATATCCCAAGTGATGCTGATTATGGAATGATAATATATGATGAGAATCTAGATGCGGTAGTTTACCCGGTGCGTGCAGGAAATAATCAAGAGGCTGTAGTAATGACTGTAAAACCTAATGAAAAATACTATATAAGGGTTATGTGTAATTATGGCTCCGGTAGCTATAGAATAGGAACAATGAAAAATACAAGTTTTGAGCCTAATGATACATTAAAGACTGTTACTACTACATATGCAAATTTATTCTATTTTTGTGATACACTTTCTGATGGTGATACTACAGACTGGTATCGCATTCAAATACCTGCAGGTTCTCACCAATTATATCTTCGAGGTATACCTTTAGGTTCAAACTACGATTTATTTGTTTATGATTTTAATGGAACAAATCTTATAGCCTCATCAACAAGCAGTCGTGATACTGAGTGTGTGTATTTAACAGGTGGACAGACTTATGCTGTAAAAGTTAGTCTGTTAAACGGTGGAGATCCTTTTTATCGATATACTTTATATGTTGATCAATGAGTATTTTTAAAAAAACACTTTGCTAACTTAAGTTCAATAGGTAAGAAAAAATAACACGTCACAAATAGACCGTTAGTATAAGCTAACGGTCTATTTTATATAAAAGAGATATTAAACTGAATAAGGGTGTTATAAGATATGTAGCCTCAATACCAGGTGATTTCAAAGAACAATTTGTTAACCGGGTACCTTTAGGGACGCCTAGCGCTGCCCAAAGGCCGAAGAAGCGAAGGTGTTTATTGCGCAGCGCAAGGAGCAATGCGACTATGTAGCAAGCTGGGTACCTTTAATCAGAATAATTAAATTCAATTTACATTTTATAAAATGTCAGGTAGTCTTTTGATTATCTGTCATTTTTATATTATTTGTATTATCGATTACTTTAGTAGATATCAAAATGATGAATGGTATCTGATAAGTATGATAGGGTTGTCTGGAAATACTCATACGGGGGAAGAAAAAACTATCGATACAAAATGTTTAACTGGTGACCAAGTAATTACTACAATGATAAAAGTGGAAAGAAAAAGGTCGTTACTCTAAATATTGTTAAACAGCAATTAGAGAAATTAAATTAACAGCATTTAATAAGTGAATAAAACTCTTATTGTTTTTGATTACACCGAGGAATCTCCCAAGATAGAGATACTCCCTGTAAACTGCGGTAAACCATGTTTTTTATCAGAATAGATTAAAAATACAGAAACCGTAAAGATTAGGACCCCATTCTATACGGTTTCTTATTATTTACCGGTGGAAAGTAAGCTCGGAACATTACATCGTTGTGATTTTAAATCTCCAGTGCGGCAAAATATCCGTCCTCAATAGCGGTTGCTATATTTCCGACCTTAGCACAATCACCGACTTTTATCACATTGAACTTCTGCGCGAGCTTTTCATAAAGTGCATTTTCTGGAACTGTACCAAATGCAAGAACAATGCTGTCACATGGTATGGAAACTGATTCATTGGTTCGAACGTTAACCGTTTCAACGCTGTTGCTCTTAAACTCTAAAATTTTTGTATCGGTATGAATCTCTGCACCAGACGAGTTAAGAATGTTTGTGATCGTCAGCATGGTAATCAGTTCTTCTTTGAGCGCGATAGCAGGCATCATCTCAATGATGGATACCTTGCAGCCGTTTTCAAGCAGATAGTGGGCAGTTTCACAGCCAACCTGACCGCCTCCGGCAATTGCGATATTCCCGGAAAGAGAAATATCCCCCTTTAGTACTTGTTCTGCAGTATAAATGTTTGGATTATCAATTCCGGGGATATTGGGAATGAGGGCCTTTGCTCCTGTAGCCAGAAGTACAACATCTGCGTGGATTGAATCCATATTTGATTCCGTTACCGGGTGGTTAGTGTGTATATTTACGTTTTCCATGCGAGACAGCTGCTCGGCAAAATAGCCGGGGATATGTTTGAGCACATCCTTACATGGGGGGACCATAGCAATATCCAGCTGGCCTCCGCATAGCTTGTCTGTGGACTCATAAATATCCACGTGATGACCGCGAAGACCGAGGATGTATGCGGCTTCCAATCCCGACGGACCTGCGCCGATAATAGCAATTTTTTTAATGCTTTCGGGTTTTGGTAGACCGCTTACGGATTGGTTTTCGCGTCCAGCCTCTGGATTAAACGCACATCGGATCGGAAGATTGTTGAATACACGTGTCCCGATGCAATGGTTGCATGTGAGACATCTTCTGATGCTCTTTGCATCGTCCTGCTGAATCTTTTTTACCCAGTCAGGGTCACACACCAGGGCGCGGGACAACAAGACAAAATCTGCCTTTCCATCTGCAAGAACACCTTCCGCTACATCTGGATCGTATAGTCGTCCCTGAGTGATTACCGGAATGTTGACAACACCTTTAATTTCTTGAGCAAGAGGTACAAGGACTCCTTCCGGCAGGTAAAGGGGTGGAATCAACATATGCATTGATTCAAATATTCCAGCACTGCAGTCAATTGCAGCAACTCCGGCTGCTTCCAACCTTTTAGCAATCTCTTTTGATTCTTCAATTCCCCTTCCGGCATCACCCATATATTCGTCTATGGAAATTCTTACAATAATCGGAAAATCTTTTCCAGCATGTTTTTGACATGAAGCGATTAGTTCCAGTAAGAAACGCATGCGATTTTCGAGACTACCGCCATATTCATCATCACGATCATTAAAATATGGTGTTAAAAATTGTGAAACGAGGTATCCACCAACCGCATGAATATAGAACGCATCAAAACCGGACGCCTTTGCTCTTCCGGCGCAAAGTCCATAGGCTTCTACTGATTTATGGATTTCGTCAACGGTTAATTTACGTACAGGTCGCTGTGCAACCATGGAACGCTTTTCGCTCGGACCGACATTGGATTCCTGATAAATGCCCTGACTTCCTTTATCATAGGGAAAACCAAAGGCCTGAGCGCCTCCTCCCGGAGAAACCAGCGCCGCAATTTTGGCTCCTGCTCGATGAACCTCCTCTGTAAGCACAGACAACATTGGAATGTAAGCATTGTCATCCATGCGTAATGAGCCTGCATAGGGGTCAATTGGATCTATTTTGGTATTGCCCTGTGCAGAATGAAGAACGATTAGGCCAACGCCACCCTTTGCTCTTCGAACATAATAATCGATGAGGGGGCGGGTAACTTCACCGTTGCAGGAAGCGTAGAGTGTTTCTGTAGGACCCATAATGATGTGGTTTTTTAATTCTAGGTTACCGATTCTCCCAGGTGAAAGCAAATGAGGATATCTGTTCATATGAATACTCTCCTTTTCTAACATTGATAGTTTGTTAAAAATTTATTATACTTGAACTATAAACTTACGAGTAACTCGGAGGTCAAGAGGAGTTTTATGACAGATGACGGATTTTACTATCCCGGTGAGTTTGCTAAGCTATGCGGGATTTCAAGGGACACATTAGAATATTACGGGAGAATTGGCCTGCTGCCGCCATGTAAGAAAGAGAAGAATGGGTATGGACTATATTCACCGGAACAGGTTTACTCATTGCAGCTCATTGATATGCTGAAAAGCACCGGATGCTCTCTGAATGAGATAAAGACGTTTTTATACGTCGGGGGAGTACCGGAATATCAAGCAATTATCGACAGTAAGAGAGATCAACTGGAAAAACAGAGGGCACAGATCGATAAGGTTCTTCGAGAGTATGATTATTACGAACATTTCAGACGTACTACCCTCGACCTTGCCACGGCAGAAATGCGTATCGTTCTCAATCCGCAGGCTTTTTATATCTTTTGTACAAAGGTGGACCCTAAAAAATCTCTTGATACAGAATATCGTGAACTGAAATTCCGCGAACATGTAATGCGTTGCAATGAGCGGGCAGCAGAGATCATGGGTTTTCCGGTTGGAAGCATTTATCCGGAAAGCTCTCTATACCTTGAAACCCAATCTGGAATTAGCGGGTTTTGCAGTTATTGCAATTGTATACCGAAAAATCCTGAAGATTATACTATGGCGCCATCGGCATACTATTTAACATATCTCTATAAAGGGACGCGGCGGGATTTGGAGGTTACACTCCTGAAGCAGCTCCGTGAATTTGCGTCTGAGCAGGGGTATCGACTGGTTGGCAATATTTATGTAATCCCGTTTACAAAGATGATCAGCAACAGGCATATCAGCATGTATGACTGCAGAGTTTTTGTTGCAGTTCAGAAACTTTAACGCAAATAAATAATAAAGGAAGTACGATAGGATTTCAAATATAGATATTTCGAAGATGAGATACTATGTGATATTACCTCTAGACCATCTCAACGATCGAGTCGGAATAAAATAATAGATTAAATTGACTTCCAATACCCGATTTTTGGATTCAAGGAATTATCTCTTCACAGAATTGAAGCACTATGTGATTCAAAAAATTTAGAGTTTATTATTCCATATTCAGCACAGAGTATAAGGCAATTTAATTGAGTGTTATATTATCATCCCTATAATAAAATCTAAAATATTTTCTAAATATCCCATAAATTAGCGCAATTAAATCGTTTAATTTATAGGAGGTGAAATTACTATTGAAAAAATTAGAACAGAGTATATTAAAACTTGCAAAAGGTGATTATGATAGCCTTAAATTTTTATATGACGAACTTAATCAGGCTGTTTATACTCTGTCTTATATAATTTTGAAAGATAGATACCTTGCTGAAGATGTGTCGCAGGAAGTATTTATTAAGATAATGGCAAATGCTTCTTCATATAAAAAAGGAACTAGTCCTAAAGCATGGATATTGCAGATAGCCAGGAATGCTTCTATTGATGTACTTAGAAAGAAAAGGGATATTGTCACAAGATTTGATTCCGAATCAGCTTACCCAAATATTATTACTGTTAATAGACAAAAAACAGATTTTGAAACTAAAATAATAGTACTTGAAGCACTTAAACAGCTGGATTTGGAACAACAGCAAATTGTAGTAATGCATGTTCTGGCGGGATTAAAATTTAAGGAAATAAGCAATATCTTGGAACGTCCCATGGGAACTATTACTTGGAAATACCGAACCGCAATAAAGAATATGTATGATTTACTTAGATAGAAACAACGAAAGGAGCTTAATTCTATGTTTTATTTAAAGGAAAGAAAAATTAAAAAAGCCTTGTTAGCTGAAGCCAAGCATATTACACCGGAATATTGGAATAAAATTTCTGTAGAACCTAACAAAAATACATTTACCATAAAGAAAATTCGTTACGCTCCTGTTGTAGTTGCTTTGAGCATTGTTCTACTCTTAACAATATCTGTTACGGCATTTGCCACAGTAAACTATGATATTCGTAATTATATTGTTAAAATTTTTGGTAGTAATTCAGGCCCTGTTAATGGTAACTTGGTCAATAAAACAGTAGAACAAGACGGCATACAGTTAACTGTTGATGCAGCATTAGTGGAAAATAACGGTGTTTTATTGTTTTATAAACTTACGGATACATCAAAGCATATATTCCGAAACAAAGTTATCTTTAATGAGTGTTATCTTGAGATCAATGGTGTAAGGAATTTTGTTCGCAGTTCTGATGAAATATACAATGGGAAACAAAATTGTGTTATTTTTAGGTTTGAATCAAACAAAGATGTAATAAAAGATAAAAACTCTAAGTTAAAGTTTGTTGTTGAAAGTATAGGTTTAGCAGATATAGAAAATCAGATAATACTACCACTTAATATAGAAAATTATGATTTAGATCAAAATTTAAATATGCGAATTACCGACTTGAAATTTAGTAATTCCTGTGTTTCTCTAAATATAAAAAAACCACATGCATACAACTTACTAACCCCTCTTATTAGAAATAAAAAATTTAAACAAGAGCATTTTGCTATCGGACAAAGTATTCATGATGCGGATAATAAAGACGAGGGAATATATAATTACACCTTCGGGCCTCTTGAAAGTAATAATGCAAATGATTATGAATTGGTAATTAATACTCCCCAATTATTTACTTTTAAAGAGCCGTTAAACGTAAATTTTGATGTGGACTTAAATAATAAGCCTAATGAAATAATACCCACTCAGAAAACATATGTTGAATCTGCTTTAATAGAGTCAATTAGTGTTTACCAAATGAGTGTAATGGTAAAACTCAGTGAACCTATTACACAACAGATTTCAATAAAATATAAAGACGGAACCATACTAAAAGAAATGGGTGCAACCATATCATCACCAACACAAAATGATGAAAGCTCAAAATACTGTGTTATGTTTGATTCTACAATTGATTATTCTCGTGAACCTATGTTGATTATAGGTAATTCAAGGATACCATTAAATAACTAAATTTAGTTCGGGGTTGGTAAATATTTGAATTGCTCCATTTTGTATTTTTTCTTAAATAAAAATGTATTTTAAGCCATCCTCTGATATACTCCAGTTGTTGGCTATTCCTGGCTCAATTGACCCGGCTTTATTCCTTCTAACAACTCCTTCCCAAAGATTACATGCTATGTATTGCTCATTCAACATCCTAAGAAAAGCGGGGTCTAGGATGTTACTCCAGAGACTAATTATACTACTAGGTTTTGTTCAATTTTGACTTTTTGTGAGCCATCCAGAGGATAACAGTAAAAAAGCCTTCCACTGTTTTATCCTTAAACATAAGTTCATTTTACACAGAATAATCCAAAATCCGGTTATTATGTTAAATAAATTACAAATTTCAATTTAGTAAAAATATTATATTTATAATTACTTTTAAAAATTCAATTATAAATGTAATCATATGAATGATAATCCACATATTGTTAAATTCGGCGGATGATATATAATTCGAATAGTCATTTGCTTAAGAAAATGACTTCAACAAAAACTATTATATTTGGAGGTAATGTAATGAAAAAGGGAATTTTAAGATTAATTTCAATAGTTGTTTTAGTATCAATGCTGACAATGCTGACAAGTTTTGCGGCTACAGCTCCAACAATTTCGGGTCAAAATTCACCCCCGGATACAATTACTTTAGGACAAACCTTCTCAATAAAAGGGATAATATCATCTAGTACTAATATTAAAAAGGTTACTGTTTCTATTTTTAATGCATCAGGAACCCAAGAAATAGGAATGTCTGCAGAACCTAATACCAAGTCATACGATATAGCGAAGCTTGACCCATATATATACTTTGATAAGCTTACAGAAGGTGCTAAGACATATAAAGTATTTGCACAGAATGACTCAGGGGTTACAACGCTAGTAAATAAAAAGTTTACAGTTAAGTCAGTAGGTGGTGTATACTATTTTCCAGTGCCTGGTTACTCTTATGGTTCATGTCAATTAAACTGTACATGTAGCATACATAATGGAAAGCATAATGGAGTTGATATCTCAGCACCTAGAGGAAGCCAAATAGTAGCTGCTCATAGTGGAAAGGTTACTATAGTATCCACTTGTACAGAAGACTATTCTAAGTCAGATAAGTGTCCATGTGGAAAGTGTGGAAATCAGGGAAACTGTATAAGAATAGACGGAACTAATGGTGTTTCAACGATTTATATGCATATGTCAAAGATTACAGTTTCTAATGGAGCGACAGTAACAGCAGGGCAGAAGGTTGGAACTGTAGGAACGACAGGATGGTCTACTGGAAGTCACCTTCATTTTGGCTTGACAGTTAATGGAGTCTACAAAAATCCCCCAGCGTATATAAAATAGTCAACATTAATAAACAGGGAGCTACCAAAAACAATGTTTTCTCAAGGATATTGTTTTTGGCAGCTCCTATTTCTGTTTAAAAGTTAGTGTTTGCTTCTAGTGCTAATGTTTTATTTTTTTCTTAATAGACTTTCTACATATTCCTTATCATAAGTTTGAAACCCCTTTTGCAATGGGCAGAGGCTTTTCCTGGCTGATATTCCCCATAATAATACTCTTTTACGGATATTTTTATTTCAAATTGTACAGAGTATACAAAAAAGAAAGTCATACTAAATCAGTAATATAATAAGGAAAATATATGCCAATATTCATCGATTTTGAAGCTACTTGTTGGGATAAAAATGAAAAAAATAAACGGCCCCATGCAGAAATAATTGAAATCGGGGCAGTGGCAACAGGAAAAAAATTACAAAAAATTGGCAAATTTACAGCGGTAATAAGACCTGTAATAGAGCCGGTTTTATCTGACTACTGCAAAGAGCTTACTGGACTTAGCCAAACTGATGTAGAAAACGGGATGGATTTCAACCGAGCAATTGACCTCTTTTACCAATGGATAATTCAGTACAAAAGCAGTGAAGACCCTACACTGTACACATGGGGAGACTATGACATTTTTCTGCTGAAAAAAAGCCTTAGAAAGCACAAAAGTAAAAACAAGGAATTTGTAAACATAATACAAAAAAACGGTCTGATAAATTTACAGGAGAAGTTTATGGCATTTACAGCACTTCCGTCTTCCTCCTGTAATCTTGCTAAGGCACTGCAAATAATCGGCAAAAACTATAGTGGCACCAGACACAGGAGCATTGATGATGCGGTAAACATGATCAAGCTTTATAAGTATTTGTATAAAGACTTGGCTTCACAAAATTGAATCTGGTGTTATCAAGGGAGATTTTGTCAACTAAATAAATACCATACCCCAAAATAAGAAAACCCAGAATAAAAACACCTGCATATTTTAATACATTAATCCATCCAAGGATATCAACGTCAACAAAGAAATATGGATATTTACTTTGAACTATTGAAATTATTCCTCCGATTCTTCCCCTTATGATTATAAAAAAGAAATAGGCAATCGGAACAGAAATCCAAAGCATGGGATCAAACCATCTGAAATTTTGTTTTTTGTCAAATAACAGCCAGTCCAGAACAGTCATTATGGGAACAAAATAATGTACCAGAATATTTTGCCAATTTAGTATTCTATAGTTTGCATCATGAGAAGTATATAAAGGAACCAGTACGAAGTGATAGATAATAAATGTCATTGAAATTGTCATGGTAACTGCACCTTTTAGGTGGGGAAAGATACGAGTGGAACCCCGTATACCTTTATTTTTAATATCAATCAGAGTCTTAACCGCCAGAATAGTAAAGAACACAAAGCATAAGGCATTACTCTGTATCGTATAGAAAATAAGCATATAAGGAGCAAATTTTCCACTGGGAATTCCAGAGTTCAAGTATAAACCTATTCCACAACCAAATAAAAACAAAATCCTAAAAAATAATGCAAGCAATCTATTATGAATATACATAATTCTCACCTCTGCATTTCGACAATTTTTATTCTTGTGACAGTGGTATATATTTACTTTTATATAGTAATTATATCACAAAATGTACTAAAATCTATACAATATCTCATAAAAATACTAAATTCTAAATTATTTATACTGTTTACAGAAAATTACCAATACATGATGGTAATTTTTGTGATATAATGTGGTGACAACTATTGAAATAAAGTATGATTTGTTATATGATTAACATTAATAAAAGACATTTATAAAAGTTGGGTGGTTGAAATTATGGCAACTAAGGTAAATAGCATTGAGGTCAAAAAAATAAACAGAAATGCCATATATAACTTTCTTTATAAGCATGAACCTATTTCTATCCAGGAGATTGCGTATACCTTAAATATGAGTTTGCCCACAGTAACACAAAATATCAAGGAACTTCAGGAGCGTGGGCTGGTAATAGAAACAGGTCTTTTTGAATCAACGGGAGGCAGAAAGGCGAAGGCTATTTCTTATAATAGCTCTGCCAAATACGCAGTAGGTTTGGATATAACACGCAACCATTTAAGTATTGTAATAATAGACCTTAGCGGTAAACTTCTGAAGAATTTTAGAATTCAGTACCCTTTTAAAAATCAAAAGGAGTACTTTAAGGGAGTAGGCGAGTTTGTTACAAAACTGGTAAGTGAAGTTGGAATTAATGAAGCCAATATACTAGGGGTAGGTATAGCATTGCCTGCCATACTTTCTGATGATCGTCAAACGGTTAGTTACGCTACGGTTATTGACTTTCAAGGTGGTAGTATAAAAGCTTTTCAGGAATTTATTCCTTACCCGATTATCCTGAGTAACGATGCAAATGCAGGTGGATTTGCGGAAATGTGGCGCGAAGATTCAAATGAAAATGTAGCATATTTGTCTTTGAACAATTCAGTTGGTGGATCTATAATAATAGGCAAAAATATTTATGACGGACAGAACCAAAGAGGCGGAGAGTTTGGACATATGACCATTGTACCAAACGGCAGGGAGTGCTACTGCGGACAAAAAGGATGTGTTGATGCATATTGTTCTGCAAGGTTACTCTCAGATAGTACAAATGGTAATATTGCAGAGTTTTTCAGACTTTTAAAGTTAAAAAAAGAACCACAAAAAAAGTTGTGGAATGAATATATATCACATCTGATAGTAGCTATAAATAATCTGCGTATGTTGTTTGACTGTAAAGTTATATTAGGAGGATATGCCGGAGCTTACATGGATGAATATATTGGTGAACTCAGGCAAATGGTGGCAAGATACAATACTTTTGAAGTTAATGGAGATTATCTTCACGCATGTAAATACAAGCTTGAGGCAACCGCTGTAGGCGCTGCACTTGCTCATGTTGATCAATTTGTAAAGAATGTATAAAATCAATTCCTAAAGGGCAGTAATATGTTAAAGCATATTTACTGCTTTTTATTTTTTTCTACCTTTTGTACAAATGTACTAAATAAAAATTAAATTTTTTTAATTTTTTATGTTGACTTTTACTAATTTTACGATATAATCTTATTAAAAGTAATTTATAAAAGTCTTATATAAATCGGTCGATGGAAGATGGCAATTATAGTAATGAGTGTAATAGGGTTTTTATACAAGAAAACTTATGGGGGAAGGAAATGGACAAGAACATTAAGCTAAGAGTTTCGCAAATAGAAAAATCCTTTCCAGGGGTTAAAGCTCTTGATAAAATCGATTTTACTGTAAAAAAAGGTACTGTGCATGTATTGTGTGGGGAAAACGGAGCAGGAAAATCAACATTGATGAAAATCATTAACGGGATATATCAACCCGACGGCGGTGAGATATTCATTGATGAGAAACCTGTAAAAATCAATAATCCCATACAGGCCAGGAACCTTGGTATATCAATGATTTTTCAAGAAATGAACTACGTTCCCGAAATGACGGTAGAGGAAAACCTTTTTCTAGGAAATCTGCCAGTCAACAAATTTGGAAATGTAAACTGGAAAGAAGTTAGAACACGTACAAAGGAATTATTAAAAAAGGAAAATCTGCCTTATTTACCTACCACACTGTTAAAGGATCTGACGGTTTCAGATATTCAGATGTTAGAGATTTTAAAGGCAATATCATACAACTCCGATATTATAATCATGGATGAACCGACCTCGGCCATCACACAAAAAGAAGTTGAGAAGCTCTTTAAAAAAATTGAAGAACTGAAAGCAAGAGGAGTTTGTATCATCTATATTTCTCACAAACTGGATGAAATATTCCAGATAGCTGATGAGATAACAGTATTCAGAGACGGAACAGTTGTTGAGAGTCATCCAAAGGAAGAGCTTGACATTGAAACCGTAATCGCACTAATGGTTGGTCGTAAGTTGACTAACACCTATCCAAAAGAAGAAATCCAAATCGGAGAAAAGTTACTTGAGGTTAAAAAACTAAGCAACGGAAATGTATACCATGATGTCAGTTTTCACCTGAAAAAGGGCGAAATAATAGGTTTTGCCGGGCTTATGGGAGCTGGAAGAACTGAAGTTATGAGATCACTCTTCGGACTGGACCCTATTTCATCAGGAACAGTAAATATAAAGGGAGAAGAAGTCAAAGTTAAAAATGTACAACAGATTATTGAAAAAGGATTGGTAATGCTATCAGAAGACAGAAGAAGGTATGGCATTATTCCGGTCAGATCTGTAAGAGAAAATACTACATTGGCATTCCTCCAGAAAGTATTTTACAGGCTAACGTATCACAAAAAGGTTGAACAAAGCATTGTATCTGATATGTTTGAGAAAATGAGGGTAAAAACACCTACTTTGGAAACACCGATTGCTTCATTGAGTGGAGGAAACCAGCAGAAAGTCTTATTGGCAAAGTGGATGATAAGAAACCCGGATATTCTTATATTGGACGAACCAACCCGTGGTATAGATGTAGGTGCTAAATTTGAGATATACAAACTGATGACAAATTTAGCAAAGGATGGCAAAGGCGTAATAATGGTATCATCGGAGCTTCCTGAGCTGATAGGTATGTGTGACAGGATTTATGTAATGTCAAAGGGTGCAGTTACAGGTGAAATTAAACGAGAAGATTTTTCCCAGGAGCTCATTATGAAGTATGCTACTGGAACTTTAACATCAGATGAGGTGAGATAAAATGGATTTAAGAAATAATAACGTGTGGAATACAGCAAAAAAGAAATACAGTATTTTTATGGTACTGTTTGTACTATTCATAATATGTTCATTGGCAAACCCAAACTTTTTAACAGCCAGCAACCTTACCAATATCTCAAGACAGTTGGCAGTTACAACAATTCTTGCTTTTGGTCAGACAATATTAATAATTTCGGGAATGCTTGACTTGTCTCAAGGTTCCGTATTGGCTCTCTCGGGAGTATTTGCAATATCAGCTTACAAAGCAACCGGATCACTGGTTATTGCGGTTCTGGTAGGTATAATTACCGGTGTTGTTTGTAACTTTATAAATGCAGTGATGATTAGTACTTTCAAGGCACCGCCTTTTATTGCAACCCTGGCGATGCTGACAATGGCAAGAGGTGTAGCACTGCTTTACACCAAAGGACAAAACATTTTACAGCTTGACAAGTTTGTAGTATTCGGACAAGGTTCAGTAGGTGTTATTCCAATACCTATCATATTCCTTGTAGTATTGGCAATAGTAACATGGTATATATTGAAACACACCAGGGTTGGACGTTCCCTGTATGCAGTGGGTGGCAATGAAGAAGCATCAATTGCGTCAGGTATCAACGTTCACAGAGTTAAGTATACTGCTTTTATAATCAATGGTATTTTCGTAGGGTTGGCAGGCGTACTCTTTATGTCACGTGTTAATGCAGGTCTTCCAAATGGTGCAGTAGGTTACGAGTTTACAGCACTAACAGCCGCTATTATCGGTGGAACCAGCTTCTCAGGCGGGGTTGGAACTGCAACAGGTACACTGGCCGGTGCATTTATAGTAGGCTTCCTTGACAATATTATGAACCTTACCAGTGTTGACTCATACATGCAGCAGATTGTAAGAGGTGCAATAATAGCTCTGGCAGTTATATACGATATTCAGTCCAAAAACCGTAGAACAAAGAGTACACTTGGAAGAATAGAAGATAAACAAAATACAAAAAGCAAGAAGGCAATAAAGAAATAAGTCAAGTTTAAATTAAGCAGCAATGCTGTTTAAATAATAAATCAAAACCTATCAAAAATCTATTAAAAGGATGGACACACAGATGAAGAAGAAATTAATTAGCGTACTATCAATGTCACTTGCAATTACCTTTTTGGCAGCATGTGGAACTGGGACACCTAAGACTTCCGATTCAACATCAAAAGGCGGAAGCGACTCAAAGAGCTATAAGGTAGCATATATAGCTCGTGCTCAATCCGACTCTTTTGCAGCTTGGCTTGCAAATGCTGTAAAGGATGAAGCTAAGAAGTATCCGGACATTAAGCTTGATGTATTTGATGGTCAGGCAAATGACGATACGGAAAACTCAATGATTGAAAATGCTATAACAAACAAGTATGATCTGGTTATTGTTCAGCCGAATAACGGAGAAGCTCAAAGGCCTTACGTTGAAAAAGTGGTTAAGGCAGGTATACATGCAATAACAACTAACGCTCGTATTTCAGGAATTGAGGGAGCATCATCAGTAGACGCAAATCCATATGAGCAGGCTGGAGTAAATGCTCGTGCAGCAATAGAACAGATTCCTCAAAATGCTAAAGTTGTAGTATTAAATGGACCATCCGGAAACTTCCACGCTGATGAAAGACGTAAGAGCTGGCAGAAGGAATTTTTTGAAAAACGTCCTGATGTTAAAATCGTTGGAGAACAGATTGCAAACTGGAACAAAGACGAAGCTATGAAGTATATGGAAGACTGGATACAATCAAACGACAAAATTGATGCAGTTATTTCAATGAATGACAACATGGCAGCAGGAGCGCTTGAAGTAGTAAAAGATAACCCTAAGTTCAAAAACATGCTTGCATATGGTGTTGACGGAACAGCAGAAGCACTGCTTTTGATTCAGGAAGGAAGAATGACTTCAACTTGTATGCAGAGTGCATATGACCTTGCTACAAAATTACTTGAAACAAGTAACAAGCTTTTAACAGGTGGAGAAAAGCAGATTGATACAGATATCGGTAACCCACTTGTAAATAAAGAAAATGTACAAGAATATATAGATATATTGAAGAAGTCCGGAGCTATTAAGTAATATTTGTACTATTAAAAATACAAAGGTACGTGAAAAAATACTTATTCACGTATCTTTGTATTCTATATTTAAAATATTTGATGTATTAAAAAAAAAAATAAAGTTATTAAAAGAGTTTTATAAAAGCTGAAAATAAAGTAGAATTAATTATAAATCAAAGGATAATATTGTGTGGAGGTTTTTATTATGAAAAATAGAGTGGCTTATATGACCGGAATAAACAAAATGGAGATAAGGGACATAGAAGTTCCAAAGCTTAGAGAAAAGGATGTACTTGTAAAACTTGAGTATGTAGGAATATGCGGTTCAGACGTACACTATCTTGAGCATGGAAAGATTGGCGATTTTATAGTAAACGGGGATTTCATACTTGGACATGAATGTGCCGGAACAGTTGCTGAAGTTGGCAGTGGCGTACAAAATTTAAAGGTTGGAGACAAGGTTGCATTGGAGCCGGGAATAACTTGCGGACAATGTGAATTCTGTAAAACAGGAAGATATAATCTTTGCCCGGATGTTGAATTTTTGGCAACACCTCCATACCACGGTTCGTTAGTGAATTATATCGCATTCCCGGAAAATATGTGTTTTAAATTGCCTGATAACATAACAACAAAAGAAGGAGCATTGGTTGAACCTTTAGCAGTTGGAATGCACTCAGCAAATCAGGGAGATGTGAAGCTTGGGAGCTCAGTAGTTATTCTTGGTGCAGGAACAATAGGACTTGTTACATTGCTTGCATGTAAAGCAAACGGAGCAACTGACATTACTATAGTTGACGTAATACCAAAGAGACTGGAATATGCAAAGAAGCTGGGAGCAACTAATATAATAAATGCAGCAGAAACTGATGTCTTCGCAGAAATAGACAAACTCACCGACAAAAAAGGCGTGGACGTTGTTATAGAAACTGCTGGTTCTGCAAGAACTATTTCACAGACTCCGTATCTTGTTAAAAACGGCGGTAACATTGTTCTTGTAGGTTTGGCTCCACAGGATATAATTGAATTCAATTTTGCAAAAATTATGGCAAAGGAAGCTACAATAAAATCCGTTTTCCGTTACAAAAATATATATCCTATAGCTATAAAGGCTATATCAAAAGGAATCATAGACATAACTGGTATAGTAACACATGAATTTGCTTTTGATGATGTTGAACATGCATTTGATTATGTAATAAACAATAAGCAGGAGGTTGTAAAGGCAGTTATAAAAATAGACTAATTTTATTACTTCCATAAATAATACTCCCTAAATTATCCGCCGGTTAAAACCGGCGGGTTTTTTTGATTTTTTCATAATAAAAAAGACGCTACGGGTTACATAGCGTCTTAGTATATATTTAGTTCTAGAATATTCTAAAAGCACAAACAAAATTTCTTTTCCAGTAGGAAGAAGTTATATTTGTTATACGAATTCTGCCCTGACTTGATGATGCATCGATCATCTGATTACCGCCTAATGCAATACCTACATGCCCGTTGTATGTAATAATATCACCGCGTTTTATACTATTCATACTGGATATTCTTTTATACCTACCGTTTCCGGCCCATCCTCCGGAGGTCATATAACCTTGTTTCACTCCTGAATTTTTTAATACCCAATAAACAAATCCCGAACAATCAAAGGTATTAGGGCCTTTTGCACCATATACATATCTGCTTCCAAGTTTTGATTTTGCTACAGATATAAGACGTTCAACGCTTGGACTTACATAACTTCCGCCGTTACCACCACCGGAATTATTTCCTCCGCCCGAATTATTTGATCCTCCTGAATTATTTGATCCTCCGGAATTGTTACCATTACCATTTGATCCGCTTCCTGTACCTCCGGTCCATTTTCTTGCATCAGGGGATAAGAGCTTTGCAATAGTTTGCGAACCTACTTTTCCGTCCTGTCCCAAACCGTTTCTGGACTGGAAGTTAAGAACAGCATTATGTGTATCTGAGCCGAAATAACCTGTTACGCCTTTCAAGTATCCTAGTTTCTTCAGGTATGACTGAACTTTTGTAACATCATCTCCGCTATGGCCTATATCAAGGGCATTTTCAGTAGCATCTGCCGACATAAGTAAATCTTTTGTAACAGGCCCTATAAAACCATCGGCAATCAGACCGTTATTTTCCTGAAAACGCTTAACCGCAAGAACCGTATCATTGTCATATTTTCCGCTGGGTTTTGCAGTCAGATAACCAAGCTCATACAATCTTTGCTTATATTGAAGTATTTCACTGTTTTCGTCTCCTAAATAAAAAGACATTGGAACTGCTTTTGCCGAATATAATAATTCTCTTGTATGTTTACCTACATTTCCGTCATCGTAAAGTCCGTTTCTTTTTTGAAATTCCTTTACAGCAGTGTCTGTATCTGTACCAAAATAACCTGTTGCCTTGTTAAGGTATCCCAATTCATACAGACGTTCCTGTAATTGCTGTACATCGGTTCCTTCAGCTTCTAGAGAAACGGTATATACTTTTGCACCCTCAGAAAGCAAAAGCTCGTATGTTTTGGAATCAACTTCACCAGTTATGGGTAACTTATTTTTGCGCTGAAATAATTCTATTGCGAATTGAAGAGGTTCTCCGAATTCATCAGTTGGTTCGTCAATTTCAAGATAGTCCAGATCCATCAGTCTTTTTTGAATAACAGTTACAGTACTGTTTTTTACTCCTGCCTTAATAGTATCACCTTGTAGAGGATTCAAAGGAGTAATTCCGCGGGAAGTTCTGGTTAAAGAAGTCGGTTCAGATGTTGATTTTGAATACCTTTGTACTGTTGTTTGGCTGGATACTGCAGCCGTATTTTCAGGATTACCTGTAGCAACGATTTTAGAGTTTGAGGGTGGCAATGTGAAAATGATTGCTGCCGTAAGTGCCAAGGCTGCTGCACCTGAACATGAAATAATTATATATTTATATTTTGATGGATATTTGTTTTGGTAATTCTTAATATTCTTGGGTATATTACTTATTAAACTTTTTATCTTCTTTAAATTCATAATCTCTCCAATTCCTATTTTGTAATTTTTATATTATTCAAAAAAAGAAATGTAGATCTAGGAACATTAAGATAAACCAAGAATAGACAAAAGAATTAAAACACAAGAGGATAGCCGTATATATGTATCAAATGTAAGTTTATTTCTGCCCCTAAAATACACAACTTTTATTTCGAATAATAATATTTTATCACAGTTTAGATGAAATTCATATTAAAGTTACTTTACAATTACAAAAAGGTTACTTACTTGTAGCTTTTTATATATAATTCCGTAAAAAGCGACTGCTTAAAATGTATTGGTTATAAAAATGTTATAACTACCCAACTCAAATTGGTCACTTTATAATGGTAAACAATAACGGGCCGTTAAATTGCAAAAATACACACAAAACACCGGTTACTTAAAGTTAGCCGGTAATAAACTAAAATACTATGAAGAATCGGAGGTTTATATATTATGAAAATTGGAATTGTAGGATGTGGCTATATTGCTAATTACTATGCAACAACACTACCGAACCACCCGGAACTGGAGCTTGTAGGAGTAACAGATATTAATACTGACAGAGCAAAAAAGTTTGCAAAGTTTTATGGAGTTAAGCATTTCAAAACTGTTGAGGATTTACTGAAGGATCAGGAGATATCAATTGTTTTAAATTGCACAAATCCGCACAGCCATTATGAAGTTTCAAGAGCAGTGCTTATGGCTAATAAACACGTATACACTGAAAAACCTATGGGAATGGATTTTGATGAGGCATCAAAGCTGGTGAACTTAGCAAAGGAAAGAAAGCTATTCATTGCATCTGCACCAAGTATTCTTTTAGGAGAATACGCACAGGGAATTATGAAAGCCTTGAAAGACAAAGAAATCGGACATCCTATTCTTGCTTATGCACAGCTTGATGACGGTGCTGTTCATGATATGCGTTACTGGACTTGGATAAGCAGAACAGGAACTGAATGGCCTTATGAAAATGAATTTAAGATAGGAAGTCTTTTGGAACATGCAGGGTATTGCCTTACATTACTAACAGCGTTTTTCGGGCCTGTTAAGGAAGTTCAGGCATACACTCGTTGCCTTGTACCAAACAAAATAAATAAAGACAGGATAGATGACCTTGGGCCGGATTACAGCGAAGCGTGCCTTGAATTCAGATCAGGTATGGTAGCAAGATTGACAATAGGTTCGGTTGCACCGCATAATCATTCACTGATGATTGTGGGAGATGAGGGTGTACTTACAACTGATGATTTATATTGGGATGTTCAGCAGAAAGTATATATTCAGAAGAGAATTACTTCTGATTCAAAAGAACGTGAGAATTCACATGTATATTTAACAGAGAAGGAAGAATACGAATTTGAAAGGCCTGAGGATTTTAAGTTCAGAAGTCAGGATGAAGTTAATGTAGACTGGGCAAAGGGAGTAGCAGAACTCGCCGATGCTATTTTACATAAGAGAAAATGCCGTTTGGATATGAGCCATGCACTTCATGTAATGGAGATAATTGATGTACTTGAAAATGCGCGTAGCTTCAGTGGACCTCAGAAAATAAGGACTGTATTTGATCCTATAGAAGCTGTAGATTGGATAAAAGAAGGAAAACTGCCAAAGGGCCTTACAGCTTAAAGAAGGGAGTGCTATGAAAGATAATAAATTTATAAAATCAAGACTCTCTTTCTTAATGTTTTTACAATTCTTTATTTCGGGAATAACTTGTCCGATAATGAGTTTATACTTGATAAAATGCCTGCATTTTTCCGGCGATCAAACAGGGATCATACTATCAGTATCTGGTATAACTACAATTTTATCATCTGTTATGGGAACGTTGCTTGCAGATAAAATACTGACAGTAAATCGCCTGCTTGGAATTTGCCATTTGTTTGCCGCCGTATTTATGACTATCCTTACGTTTCAGACAAGGTATGAATGGGTGCTTGTTTCATATTTACTTTACACACTATCATTTGGATGTACGAATGGATGCGTATCAGCAGTAGTATTCCATCATGAGGGAAATGCAAGGAAAAATTTCGGCGGTATCCAGATGTGGGGCTCTATCGGTTGGATATCAGCCGGATGGCTGTTCAGCTTTGTATGGATGAGGAATCTCTCGGGTATTATGGCCATAAACAGGATGGCAGATGCATTGAAAATCTCAGTAGCTATTTCGGTTATACTGTTTATATATACCTTTTCTTTGCCTGTTAAAAAGATTAAGCGTGAAAGCCGGAAATCTCTTGTACCGAGCGAAGCCTTGGCTGTTTTCAAAAAGCCACAGAATCTATTTCTTGCGATAATGGTTTTTATTACATTTACTTCATTTCAATACTATCTGTTCGGTATCGGGCCGTATTTACAGCAGAGTAATTACGGAGAATCCAATATTATGCCCTTGATGAGTGTGGCACAAATAGCTGAGGCTGTTGCACTTGGAATTCTTGGTTACTTTATAGTACGCAAGGACTTCAAAAAGGTATTGATAATCGGTCTTGTAAGCAATTTGTGGAGATTTGTGGCATTGTTTATAAGCCCCGCTTTTCCGGCTGTAATCTCTGCTCTTGTATGTCATGGTGTTGCATCAGCCTTTTTCTTTACGGCATCGTGCATTTATCTGGACAGTCAGTGCGAAGATAGTACGGCACGACCCGGAGTTCAGCAGATAATAATTATGCTTGCCTACGGAGTAGGTGCGTCTTTAGGAAACCTGTCAGCCGGCAGGGCTGTTACAATGTTTGAAACATCAGTATCAGGTGTTGTTAATTACTCTGCATTCTGGGGTGTACCATTGGTCGTCAATGTAGTTATGTTTCTGCCGTTTATTTTATTATTCAAGCGTAGGTTAGGGGAAAAGGTATCAAAGCAAAAAGAAGTTACGGGTTTATCTAAAAAATTGTCAATAAAGGAGATATAGAAATGATCGGAGTAGGTATTGTAGGATGCGGAGCTATTGCAAGATATCGTCACGTTCCGGAATTTGCTACTAATCCATTATCTGAGATTATCGGTTATTTTAACCCCTCTAGTGAAAAAGCGGAATTTCTTGCATCCCAATACGGAGGAAAGGTATATTCCGATTATGAAAAGATGCTGGAGGACCCGGCAGTGCAGGCAGTTTGTATATGTTCACCCAATAAATACCATGCTCAAATGAGCATTGCTGCCATGGAGGCAGGGAAACATGTCTTGTGCGAGAAGCCAATAGCTGTGAGCATTGACGAAGGTGAAAAAATGCTGGAAGTTGCCACAAAGACAAAAAAGTGCCTGATGATTGCACATGACATGAAATTTGAGTATGCCCACAAAAAGGCAAGTGAGATCGTTAAAAGTGGTGAAATGGGAAGAGTACTTAGCTTCCGCACCACTTTCGGACATAGAGGGCCGGAGCACTGGAGTGTGAATCAAAGCATGGATTCATGGTTTTTCGATAATGAAAGTTCCTCAACAGGAGTCTTAGCAGATCTTGGTGTACACAAGTTAAACTTAATTGAATGGCTTATAGATGATCGTATAGATCAAATAAAAGCTTTCTCCACTGTCAGGGATAAAAAGCGGGATAACGGCGAATTAGTTGAAACTCCGGACAATAGTGTTTGCCTGCTGAAATCAAAATCCGGGATTATCGGGACACTGGCAGCAAGCTGGACTTATTATGGGGATATGGATAAAAGTACCGTACTTTATTGTTCAGAAGGCACCATAGAAATTTACAATAATCCCAAGTATCCATTGATTGTTGCAAAGTCTGAAAATGAGAGAATACGTTATAATTTTGAAAAACAGGAAACATCAGGTATTGCAGATGCTTTCTTGGACAGTATTGTAAACGGAACTAACCCGGCTATATCGGGAGAAGAAGGTTTGAGAGCGTTAAAGCTGGTTATGGCTTGTGCTGAAGCTCAGGCAAAGGATAAAACAGTAACTGTATTATGATTAGAAATACAATCCAATAAAAAAAAGTCTACATAGGTTAATGGTATAATTAGTCTGCCCATCAAAAAATCACTTTATGATGGGTTGTTGTTTATAAAAAAATACAATATTACCATACATATAATGACAATTTTCTCAATTTGTGTATGGTATCATTTTTTTAATAATTTGACATAAAAAGCACAAGATAGACATTTTAGTGGACACAGCTGCAAATACACACTACATACTCCTTGCGGCTTTAAGCAAAGGGGGATCTAAATGACATTTATTATTTCATTGATTTTAATATGGATAATTTCAATTATTATATTGACTGTCGATTTTAAAAGTGAATGTAACAGATGGATCAGTTCCGCAGCCTTTTTTGTAGGGCTGCGGTATTTGGCCGACAGCATTAATGTACTTGCTGCACCTAATGAGAAAAATTATATTAAGCTGATTATTTGTATTCTTACATCAATTTCTTTTGTATTTTATCCTTACACCCTATTAATGTTCAGCTTGCGGTTAACTAAAATACTTGAACCTAAGTATAACAAAATTCTGATGTGGATTTTGCTTGTTCCGATTGTCTTAGTTTACATATTCCTCCCTATAAAGGATTTTATGTATCCTACAATTAAGCCTTCATACAAATATTTGACTCTATGGTCTACATTTGGAATACTTTTATCAAATATACTATTGATTGTTGGGTATTTTAAAACTGCCAGCATACAAAAAAAGAAAAACATATTCCTTGTAGGTATTTTTATGATACCTACCACAATATTCGGATGGCTTATAAACTTTTTTCTTCCTGTTATTGGAATAAGAAACCTATGGAAATTCAATATAATTGTAGTTTTGGTGGTAGTAGCCTTATACTGTCTGCTGGTTGCAAAATATGGTTTCTTGGGGATAAAAATAAAATTTGAAAAAAACCGCCTGGACAGTACTATGCAGTCAATCAGCTCCGGAACTCAGATTTTGACCCACGCAATAAAAAATGAGATTTTAAAGATTTCTCTATGTACCAGAAATATAAATTCCTCACAAGCATACTTTGATAAGGGTAATTTCGACAGGTATATCGGTGAAAATACCCAGAACATTACTGCATCATCAGATCACCTCATGACGTTAGTGGCCAGAATTAAGGATTATATGCATGAGATAGAAATAAAGGAGGAATATCATAATTTAGCAGATATTATAGAGAGTTCATTGAACCTCATGATAGTAGATATAAAGGAAAAAAATATTTCAATTAAGCGCTATTATTCATACGGTCAATTCGGTACTGTACTTTTGTGTGATGCAGTACATATTCAGGAGGTTTTGAATAATATTTTGAAAAATGCAGTTGAAGCACTTCAACCCGGCGGAGAAATAGGGATTCATGTTATAAAAAGCAGTAAGGTATTAACAGTGGAAATTCGGGATAACGGTCCGGGTATATCCCCCGGTAATCTTTCCCGTATTTTTGATCCGTTTTTTTCTACTAAGAAAAACAGCATGAATTTTGGTCTGGGGTTATCTTATTGCTATAATGTAATGCATAAGCACGGTGGAGATATAGAGGTAGAAAGTGATGGAAATAAAGGAACAGCAGTGATTTTGAAGTTTTTATCAAAAAAGATTAAGAAGGTGGTATAAATGAACAAAATATCAATAGCAATTGTCGAGGATGATCCCGTGTGGTTAAGCTCTTTGAAAATTTTTCTGGACAATGAGGAAGACCTGAGTGTTGTAGCTACGGCCTCCACTCAGAAGGAAGCTGTGGAAATGGCAAAAAACAATGATGTGGATATCATTCTAATGGATATAAATTTAAGTGAAAACAACATGGATGGAGTATATGCCACTGCAGAAATAAGTCAGGCTAAAAAAGTGAAAATAATCATGCTGACGTCAATTGAGTCCGAGGAGGTTATTAGAAACTCTTTTACTGCAGGTGCTGTAAACTATGTTTTGAAAAGTAATTATATGGACATCCCTGCCGCTATCCGTGCCGTCCACAATAAGGTATCACCCGTGGAAATTTTATTAAAAGATTACTCAAGAATGAAAGAGGAAGAACAGGTGGCTACCTTGTCCAATGCAGAAAGGGAAATTCTTAGTCTCGTACAGAAAGGATACTCCCAATCAAAAATATCTGAAGTACTTTTTAAATCACCGGGTACTATAAAAGCACAAATAAATAAGCTGTTAAAAAAAATGGGTGTTGCCAATTGTAAAGAGGCTATTAAGAAAATTAATACCAAGGGAATTTTAAAGTAATTGGTCTTTAGGCTTGATACCGTAAATATTCATTACTTTTTTTAGCCGTTCTTCCGTACTTCCGGTAATGATATAGTATTTTATTCCTATCTCCTCTAGGGCACTTATTATCATTTCGTCACAAGTCTTACGGACTTTATCAGAATAATAATGATAGTTTTCTTGGGAAGCAGGAGATTCAACAGGCAAATGTATAAAAGAATGATAGTTTCTCCGACAGTATTCCTTAAAAACATTACCAAGGCTTTTATAAAAATTTTCATATATATTTTTATGAGTAATAATTTCTAGATTGTTTGCAAATAGATTAAAGCTGAATGGTGTATAATTCAATGAATTAAGTTTAACCTGACCGTAAATGTAAGCTTCTATTAAGGTTCCATCCACTATAAAATTTCCCTGTAATCGGTTTTCACTCATAACCTGCTCTAAGAAACAATACATACATGCCTGGTAGTATTCATAGGGAGAGCATTGTTCTATGGTTTTTCCGTGGAAATGTACAGACGTCACTTCTTCCATACTTTTTACAGACACCATAGGTATTGCCGTAAGTTGTTCCAAAGCTACAGCCAAGGTTGTTTTTCCCGTTGCAAATGTACCGGATATGGCTATTCGCAAATCCTTGTTCATTTTATGACTATCCCCTTTGTAAATAAGATATCACACACATAATACTTTTAGATTACTGCAAAATCAGGACACTTTTTTATGTCCGGTATTAGCAACTGATTCAGGAATTTCATGTGCAAGGCTTACACTTACACTCAACGGATTCGACGGGGAATCAACAATACATTTAAAGTCCGCTATTCGCCAGGTACTTTCTTTCATACGAAGAATTTTCGACTTGCTGATATAAACCGATTGCCTGAAGCTTTTAAGGGTGCTTACAGGTTTTTTATATTCAATTTCAACTTTTCTCATCCACAGGTTGTTGGAACATTTACGTTGTATGCTGTCAACCCGGTATATCAGTGCCTGCATCTGTTGAGATGCACAGGCAAACAGGTCTATGATGGAATAAATATTGTTGTCTGAAATTGTTTCCGTTTTTCTTATATTTACATCGGAAGATAGTGATTGGCTGTTTTTATCAATGCAAATATTCGATAAATCATATATTTTATTCTTCTCTACCAATTGGCTGCAATAACCTGCGATAGAACTACCTGCATCTTTCATGCTGCTATGGAAGATATCTTCAGTAGTCATATTGTTAATGTCATGTTCCAATTCAATGACAACATTAAACCCTGCAATTTCGTTTGAAAACGCCGAGCTGTAGCGGTCATTACCAGTTTCCGAGGTGCCTAGAAATCCGGTGTAAATATAAATATCTTCAAGTTTATATTCAGGCTCGCTGCCTGCTTTTATTGTAACCTTTTTTATCCATATATCACTAATTTGGTTATTGTTTAGTTGATAAATATGACTCACAAAGAGTGTATTCAAACAGAATACAAATACCAAGATATCAAGTGTGCTTACATGTGGTTTTAATACTGTCCCATCTTCTTTTAACGACCAGTTTTCAGGATATATGGCTGAACATTTAGCGGTTAATTCATTTCGGCAAGGACTAATTGAGATGTCATTGAAAAGGTGTCTGACATTTTTAAAGCCGCTGCTGAAAAACCTTTTGTCCTTGTCTCCTAAAATCTCATCAATTGTTTCGTATACTTCATTGGTTATCATGTTTATCATCTCCTTACAATATAATGTTTGTAGAAAAAAATCGTGTTAGTTAAAAGTAATTAAAAAAGCATAATTTCATTATAATAGGTACAGTTTTTTTAGGTAGTTATAACTTTTTTATAACCCTGTGTTTTTGAAATTACGCAGGATTTTAGCTAGTACTAACGAATATTAACATATATATAAAAATGTACCAGTAACAAAACTTTTATAAATCAGGAGGATACTAAATGATTACTGCAAAGGAAATTGCAAAAATGATTGACCATTCTTTACTTAGGCCGGAACTGACTGAATCCGATGTTAGACAAGGGTGCAGACTAGCAAAGGAATATTCTACCGCCTCGGTTTGCGTAAAGCCATGTGATGTAGAAATAGCAAAAGAAGAGCTTGAAGGAAGCGATGTTCTGGTAACCACCGTAATAGGCTTTCCTCATGGTTCAAGCAAGACATCCGTAAAAGTGCAGGAAGCTATAGAAGCTATCAATGATGGGGCTGTGGAACTTGATATGGTACTTAACATTGGCAGACTGCTTTCAAAACAGTTTGACTATGTGGAAAAAGATATAAAAGCAGTGGTTGATGCAGCACACCAGAGGGGTGTGATTGTAAAGGTGATTCTGGAAAACTGCTATTTAAGTGATGAACTAAAAGAAATTGCATGCAAGATTTGTGAAGACGCTGGAGCTGATTTTGTTAAAACCTCCACGGGTTTTGGTACCGGCGGGGCTACGCTGGAAGATCTTGAACTTATGCGCAGAACATGTAGTGAGAAGGTCAGGGTAAAAGCTGCAGGAGGAGTGAGAACACTAAACGATGCTCTTTCTGTCAGAAGTAAAGGCACGGTAAGATTCGGTGCTACAGCAACCAAGGTTATCATGGATGAGGCAAAGCGCAGGGAAGAGGAAGGAACATTGCAGGAAGCAAAATAAACTAAATACCACAAAACTAAATTTAATAAAAATGCAGTGGCTATCCTTTGGGATAAACTCGCTGCATTTTTAACATTTTAAATCACATATAATTACTTTTTTTACACAGACTGCAGCTTGAACAGTCTGTACATGAAAGGCCGGGGCCGGAATTTATTACAGTATCATTTATTACAGTAAATCTTGTTGTGTTGATGTCATATATAAGTTTTTTATCACAATTTAATTTTACATAATGACCTTCGAAGGAAATTTCCAAAGGTATCAGAGAAAATATGCCTTCTTCAAAAGGATCAGGCTTAATGATAGCTTTCATTGTTTCAAAGGAGCCGTCTTTTTCAAAGATAGCCACTTTGCTGCTGCTTGTGCAAAGAGATTTAATATTACCACTTTCTGTAAAAACCAAGGAATTGGAGTCACCATTTATACCAAGAGCATTTTCGTTATAAGCTGTCAATTCCCCGATTAGAGTAGGTAACGTAATTTCATAGGCAGGCTCCACTGATTTCAGCTTTCCGTTTTCGTATAAAGAAAATCCTATTCTCACAGGAAGAAGGCCGTGAGAAGTTCTGAGGAATACAGTTTCACCGGGCCACAGGGTCATTGATTTAAGGTTTCCGCTTTCATAGAAACAAAGGCCAATTATTTTAGTCTTAAAGCTACCAAAAGGAAAATTAAATTGGAATTCCTCACACAGTTTTTCTTCGTCATCTTGACTCCAGTACCCGCTTAGCTTACCGTTTAGCGGAAAAAGCCGTTTCAGACTGCCACTTTCATAAAAAGTAACCAGTTCTGCAGGAAAAGTACCCAACGAAGTCTTAATTAATGTTGAAGATTCTAAAGAGATACTCTTTACTTTACCACTTTCATAAAACGAAATTGAAGGACAGTATTTTTTACGTACTTCATCTTCGCCATATTTAGGAATCAAATTGCCGTATTCAGTTTCAATGACATTTTTTTCACAGAGTATACATTCTTTAATTCTTCCGCTTTCAAAACAAAAAGCACTTACAATACCCAAGAGATTTTCACGAATATTTTCTAGCATATTGGCAACCTCCTTTTTATAATAGAACATTTAATGTGAACATACATTATTTAATATCGAAACCTTGTACTTGTTGTCTCCTTTTTCTTCTATTGAATAGCTTAGGTTCAATGTCGGCAGTATATTGTCAAACCAAGGGGGGACATGGGAACATAAAACCTCAAGTCTGAAAAAAGGCGTAGATTCCAGAAATGGCCTGAGTGCTTTCTTTGAAGAAATTTCAGGATGTTTGGCTTGAAGCTCCATAAGGTTTATGTAAAAAACTCCGTTTTCTTCTGTTTGAACAGGTGCCAGTGCAACTTGTTTTGAAACAGCAACTTCAGCTTTTAAGCTGCTGACTTCATTATAGATATCATCCAGAATACAGCTGGTTATGTCCTTTGCTTCAAATATTGCAAACCCCATTCGGTCAAATATGTTGTAAGCAAGACCGGACATTACTTTGCCGACTATTATCTTGCAGTCCTCCAGTTCCATAATAAGACCTTTAATATTTTCTCTAAGGTCAGAAAGGGACATGTTATTATTAATATAGTAGCGGACTTCCTTAAACAGTTGCCATTGGGTACTATTCTTATTGTATATATTTATGCATGATCCTTTTTCAAAAGATGCAAGCTCTTCTTCTTCATTAATTATCACTGCAATTTTTTTTGACATAGATATACCTCCTAATTTATTTGAAAATACAAAAATGGGGCGATCAAGCTTTTAACTTGATACGCCCCATTGCATTAATATTATTATATGTTGCGCAAAAGAAATAATCAACCGATTCCATAAATAAAATATACGCATTTGTTAAAATTATACAAAAACCATCTTGAAATTAACAGATATTATTGACGAATTCGTGTATTGTGAATAAAACTATAAAGCCTTATACTCATAGTAAGCTAAACAAATAAATAAACGCGACGACGAAGTCTCATTAATTCACTATGAAGTGGATAATGGGACTTTTTTAGTAGAACTACATCCAAAAAGTCAGACGATGAGGTCTTAAAACGTAGAGTGGAAGCTCTGTTTTGAGACCTTTTTATTTAATAGTTTGAAAATTAATGTACAACGGTACAGGAAAATGGGAGGTATTTATATGAGACAGGTAGCTATTTACGGAAAAGGCGGTATTGGAAAGTCCACAACAACACAAAACCTGACCGCGGGCTTGGGAGAAATGGGTAAAAAGATTATGATTGTAGGCTGCGACCCCAAAGCTGATTCAACCAGACTGATATTAGGAGGCCTCGCACAACAGACAGTTCTGGATACCCTCCGGGAAGAGGGCGAGGATATTGATCTTGATCTGGTTATGAAGAAAGGATTTTCCGAAATCAATTGTGTTGAATCCGGCGGGCCGGAGCCGGGAGTCGGATGTGCAGGACGTGGGATAATTACTTCAATAGGCTTGCTGGAAAGACTTGGTGCATACGAAGACGATCTTGATTATGTTTTCTATGATGTTCTTGGAGATGTTGTTTGCGGAGGGTTTGCAATGCCTATACGTGAGGGAAAGGCTCAGGAGATTTATATAGTTGCCAGCGGTGAAATGATGGCACTATATGCTGCAAACAATATATCAAAAGGAATTCAGAAGTATGCCAAGACAGGCGGTGTAAGACTTGGCGGAATCATATGCAACAGCCGTAAGGTTGACGGAGAGGCCGACTTGGTTGAAGCTTTCGCAAAGGAGCTAGGCTCTCAAATGATACATTTTGTTCCAAGGGACAACATGGTTCAAAGGGCTGAAATCCATAAAAAGACTGTAATTGATTTTGATGCGGAATGTAATCAGGCAGATGAATACAGGTCTCTTGCCAAAAAGATAGACGAGAACAAAATGTTTGTAATTCCCAAGCCGTTAAAACAGGAAAGACTTGAGGAACTATTGATGGAACACGGAATTATGGATATTTAATATAATCACTAGCATACATTTTGACATGCTTGATGAGTTTAAAACTTTCCATGGTTCGTCTCCAAAATATTTACCTGAATAGTAGGGTGACATTTTAGCTCTTTTGCCGTCGCCCGCATTCGCCATCGTGGCTCATAGTGGGCTGAAATCAACACCGTGTTGATTTTACGGCACAAATCACAAAATATCACCAACAAATTCATGGTAAATATTTTTAATCAGACTTCACCATTTAAAGTTTAAACCCATTATTTCTCAAATTTTAAATGCTGGTGATTGGAATTTAACCTACTATATGGAAAGGCGGATGAAATTATGATATTGGTAAGAGCGATTATCAGACCTGAAAGAACAGGTGTAGTGCTTTCAGAATTACTGGCAGCAGGCTTTCCCGCAGTAACTAAAATGGATGTATATGGAAGAGGAAAGCAAAAGGGTATTGTCATAGGAGATATTCAATATGATGAAATTCCAAAAGAAATGCTGCTAATTGTTGTCAATGATGAAGACAAAGACGATGTTGTAAAAATAATTATGAGAAATGCACGTACGGGAGAGAAAGGCAACTTTGGTGATGGAAGAATATTTATCAGTGAAGTCCAGGATGCATATACCATTAGTACTGCAAAACAAGGCTTATAGGAGGTGTTGCTTATGAAAGAGGTTATGGCTTTTATCCGTACCAACAAAGTTAACAGAACCAAGGAAGCACTTGCCAATGCCGGATTTCCGGCCTTCTCCTGCAGGCCTTGCCTTGGGAGAGGTAAAAAAAGCCTTGATGCAACTGTTTTAAACTATATTATGGAAGCCGGAGAATTGCCTGTATCAAATGCCGGTGAAGCATTTACAGAGACGGCAAGGCTGATTCCCAAGAGGTTTTTTTCATTAGTTGTAGATGACGAGCAGGTAGATTTGGCGGTAAAAACTATTATCAACGTAAACCAGACCGGGAACCCGGGGGACGGAAAAATATTCATAATACCAATTCAGGAGACTTATAAGGTTAGAACCGGTGAAAACCTACTTTAAATGACAGGTGGTGAGACAAATGAATGTAAGAAATATTGTATTGGACAAATATAGTGCGAAAGTTTACAAAAACAGAAAAGAACACATTATGGAAGTTACCGAGGAGACAAAAAACCAGCCTATTACGGCAAACACCCGTACAGTTCCGGGAATTATAACAAACAGGGGATGTTGCTATGCAGGTTGTAAAGGTGTTGTTCTCGGGCCTTTGAAGGATGTACTTGTATTAACACACGGGCCTATCGGTTGTGGCTACTATTCATGGGGAACCAGAAGAAACAAGGCAAAAACCGAGGACGGAAGAAATTTTACTGAATACTGCTTTTCAACCGACCTTCAGGAACCTGACATAGTGTTCGGCGGCGAAAAAAAATTGAGACAGGCAATAAAAGAAGCGGTTGAGATTTTTAACCCAAAATGTATAATGATATGTTCAACCTGCCCTGTAGGACTTATAGGAGATGACATACATGCGGTTGCGGCAGAATCCGAAAAAATATACGGAATCACCTGTATGGCCTTCAGCTGTGAGGGATACAAAGGTGTCAGCCAGAGCGGAGGTCACCATATCGCCAATAACACACTCATGAAAAAAATAATAGGAACAAATGATACGCCTCCTAAAAACAAATATTCCGTAAACCTATTAGGGGAATATAACATCGGCGGAGACGGCTGGGAAGTTGAAAGGATAATGAAGCGTATCGGGTACGATGTAATATCGGTGTTTACCGGAGATGGCAGTTTTGAAGCAATTCAAAATTCTCACATGGCAAACCTCAATCTGGTTCAATGTCACCGTTCAATAAACTATATAGCTGAAATGATGAAAACAAAATACGGTGTAGACTGGATTAAGGTAAACTTCATCGGAATAAAGTCAACTATACAATCTTTGAGAGACATGGCAGCATACTTTGGAGACAAGGAGCTTGCAGAGCGAACGGAAGAAGTTATAAGTGACGAGCTTGCAAACATTGCAGAAGAGAAGGAATACTACTATTCAAAGCTTAAAGGTAAAACAGCCGCCCTATACGTGGGTGGGTCAAGGTCACATCATTATCAGCTGCTGCTTTCAGACTTCGGTGTTTCCACAATCCTTGCAGGCTACGAATTTGCTCACAGGGACGACTATGAAGGAAGAGAAGTAATTCCTACAATAAAAGAAGATGCTGACAGCAAAAACATAGAACACCTCAATGTAGAAAAAGACGAAAAAAAATATCACGCATATCTTACTGACGAACAATATGAACTGTTAAAATCAAAAATTCCTCTGGAAGACTATACAGGTATGATAAGGCATATGGAAAACGGAAGTATTGTAGTTGATGATCTGAACCAGTTTGAGACTGATGAATTCCTGAAACTGTTAAAACCTGACATATTTTTCTCGGGAATAAAGGATAAATACTCACTCCAAAAGTCAGGAGTACTGGCAAGACAGTTGCATTCTTATGATTACAGCGGCCCGTATGCCGGCTTCAGAGGCTCCATCAATTTTGCAAGAGATATAACAATGGGACTGTATACCCCGGCATGGGGATTTGTTACACCACCATGGAAAAACAGATCAACATTAAAAGCTTCATTAGCAGGAGGTGAAGAATAATGCTTACAATGACTCCAAAGGAAATAACAGAACGCAGTAGCTTAAGAATTAATCCGTGTAAAACCTGTCAGCCGGTTGGTGCAATGTATGCAGCACTTGGAGTGCATAACTGTATGCCTCACAGCCACGGCTCACAGGGATGTGCCTCCTACCACAGAACATTTTTGTCAAGGCATTTCAAGGAACCTGCAATGGCATCTACAAGCTCATTTACAGAAGGTGCTTCGGTATTTGGTGGAGGAAGCAATCTTAAAACAGGTGTAAAAAATGTATTTGATATATATAGTCCTGATATTATCGCAGTACATACTACCTGTCTGAGTGAGACAATAGGAGATGACCTGACTGCTTTTATCCAAGATATTGATATACCCGAAGGAAAATACGTTGTACATACAAACACACCAAGCTATGTAGGCTCTCACATAAACGGATTTTATAATATGATGTCCGGCTTTATTAACTATATGGCACAGTCAACAGGTCAATCAAACGGCAAAACTGCAATTTTCCCCGGGTTTGTAAATCCCGGCGACATCAGGGAACTGAAAAGAATATTGAAGCTGATGAAAGTACCGTTTATCATGTTCCCTGATCAAAGCGGTGTAATGGACGCTCCAATGACGGGTAACTATGCAATGTATCCAAAAGGCGGAACTACCATACCTGAAATAATCGGTCTGGGTGACTGTACAAAGGTCCTTGCACTTGGCGAACTTACAAGTGAGGAGCCAGCAAATGTATTAGAAAGAAAGTGCAAGGTTCCGTACTCTCTGATGCAGCTTCCAATAGGCATTGAGGCTACTGACAAATTTGTTATGGAGCTTTCCCAGATAACAAATGAGGAAATTCCTTACGAGCTTGAAGAAGAACGAGGACAATTGGTTGACATAATCCTTGATGCGCATTTCTACTTTCATGATAAAACAGTAGCAATATTCGGAGATCCTGACACAGTTCTTGGTCTTACCCGTCTGGTGCTGGAAATGGGGATGATACCTAAATATGTTCTGACAGGGACACCCGGTGAGGCATTTGTAAAACTTGCAAACAAGCTTTTTGAGCAATACGGTGTAACTGATTGCACTGCAAAAGCATCGGGAGACTTGTTCGAGCTCCATCAATGGGTAAAGAACGAAAAGGTTGATCTGCTGCTTGGCACGTCTTATGGTAAACAAATAGCAAAAGCTGAAGACATACCCTTTGTACGTGCAGGTTTTCCTGTACTTGACAGATATGCTCATTCATATGCACCAATACTGGGCTATAGAGGAGCATTGAGAATGGTGGAAATGATAGCAGGGGCCTTGATGGACAGACAGGACAGGGAAACAAGTGATGAGGAATTTGAAATAGTTATGTAACCAAGACAAACTAAAACCTTTGGAGAAGGGGGCGGAAATAATGACAGAGTCACTTATACTGGATGAAAGAAAAGACTTTATTAAATTCGGATTTGAAAAATCCGGAGCAACAGCTATCAAATGTGAAAGCAACAGCGTATCGGGAGCTGTAAGCCAGAGGGCGTGTGTATACTGCGGAGCAAGAGTAGTGCTGAACCCAATTACCGACGCATTTCATATTGTCCACGGTCCCATAGGATGTGCCAGCTATACCTGGGATATCAGGGGAAGCCTTACAAGCGGAAGCGACCTTTACAGAAACAGCTTTTCAACAGATTTGACGGAACAGGACATTGTTTTCGGAGGAGAAAAAAAGCTGAGTGCTGCCATTGATGAAGTTGTTCTAAAGCATAATCCAAAAGTGATATTTGTCTATGCCACATGTATTGTGGGTGTAATCGGTGATGACGTGGAAGCCGTGTGCAGACATGCGGAAAAGAAACACGGAACAAGGGTAATCCCGGTGAAATCCCCCGGATTCTCAGGCAACAAATCCTATGGTTACAAAATGGCGTGTAATGCCATACTGGAGCTATTGGGGCCTCACAGAAATATTTCCAAAACAAATGGAGTCAATATCCTTGGAGATTTCAACCTTGCCGGTGAAATGTGGATAATCAAAAACTACCTTAATAAAATAGGTATTCCCGTAGTATCGACAATTACAGGGGATGCCGGCTATGACAATCTTATAAAGGCACCTTCAGCAAGGCTGAATCTTGTACAGTGTGCGGGTTCAATGACTTATCTGGCAAAAAAGATGGAAGCAGAAATGAGTATTCCCTTTGTAAAGGTCAGTTTTTTCGGAGTAGAGGACACAACACAATCCTTAATCAGAGTAGCAGAAGCAATAGGGACTGAAGAAAATATACAAAAAGCTAAACAATTTACAGAATCAGAAACAGACAGATTAATACCAATAATGGAAAAATATAAGACCATGCTTCAGGGGAAAAAAGCCGCAATTTATGTGGGCGGGGGCTTTAAGGCAATTTCACTTATAAGGCAGTTTAACCAGATGGGAATAGAAACAGTTGTCGTTGGGACACAAACAGGAAAACCTGAGGAATATGAGATTATTACAAATCTGGTTGGCGAAAATGCTGTAATCTTAGATGATGCAAACCCTGCGGAGCTTGAGGCCTTTATGAAGGAGAAGGATGCAGATATTTTGGTAGGTGGTGTTAAGGAAAGGCCCTTAGCCTATAAACTTGGGATTGCATTTTGTGATCACAACCATGAGAGAAAACATGCACTTGCCGGATATGAGGGAGTAGTTAATTTTACTAAGGAAATAAACCTGTCTATGAACAGTCCTGTATGGGAGTACATTAAGCAGGAGTTTTAAATCCTTAATCGAAAGGGGGGAGAAGTATGAGTAAAAATTTGGTAAACCTGACTGTAAATCCATGTAAAATGTGTATGCCCATGGGAAGCGTAAGCGCTTTCTACGGAATAAAAAAATGTATGACAATACTTCATGGTTCACAGGGTTGCAGCACCTATATAAGAAGACATATGGCAACTCATTACAACGAACCGGTAGATATCGCTTCTTCATCACTTACAGAGGAAGGCACTGTTTTTGGCGGTGAAAGCAACCTTATAAAAGGACTTGAAAACATGATAGCCCTGTATAACCCTGAAATAATAGGAGTAGCAACAACCTGTTTGGCTGAGACCATCGGCGAGGATATAAACAGAATAATAAATGAATTTTATGAAAAACATCCTGAAACAAATGTCAGAATAATACCCGTATCCTCGGCAGGCTACTCCGGAACGCAGTATGAGGGATTTTTTAAAGCACTTAGAGCTATTGTTGAAAATGTAGAAATGGACACTGAAAAAAATAACAAGGTAAACATTATAACAGGGCTTATATCTCCGGCAGACACCCGATATTTAAAGAGCTTACTTGATTCCATGAAAATAGATTACATATTGCTTCCTGACATATCCGATAATCTTGACGGAGAGTATAAAAGGATATATAACAGGCTACCCGAGGGGGGAACTTCTATTGAGGAAATCTCACTTATGGGCGGAGCCAAGCTGACAATAGAGCTTTCTACCTTTATAAAGGGAGAAGACTCTCCGGCACAATATTTATATGAGGCCTATGGCGTGCCATATGTGAGATGCAGTCTCCCTGTCGGACTTCGGGATACAGATATGTTTGTCCGCCAGCTTGTAAAGGCAGGAGGCACTATGAGTGCTGAAATTAAAAAAGAGCGGGGAAGATATCTGGATTCCATAATAGATTCACATAAATACAACAGCGAAGGCAGGGCAGTGATTTTTGGAGAGCCGGATTTTGTATACTCAACAGTCAGATTGTGTGCTGAAAACGGAATTATGCCTGTAGTAACTGCCACAGGGGCAAAATGCAGTTCTTTGTGCAATTTGTTGATAGACGAGATACAAAAGGTCTCAGATTACGCATTTGTTGAAAAATTTAAAATAATTGATGACTGTGATTTTGATACAATCGAGAAATATGCTTTAGAGCTTAGCGCTAACATAATGATAGGAAGCTCAGACGGCAGGCGAATCGAAGAAAAACACAAACTTCCCCTTGTGAGATGTGCATTTCCCATCCACGACAATATCGGCGGACAGAGGGTAAGAATATTGGGTTATGAAGGCTCAATCACCTTGCTTGACAGAATTACAAATACACTTCTTACACAAAAAGAACACAGCTTCCGCAGCTCACTATACAAGCAGTATTACAAGGAAAACCTTGAAACAAAGTCAAATACGAGTGAGGCTGTCTTATCTGCCAAAGAAAAATCCGCCACACATCCATGCTTTAACGGCTGTGGCAGCGGGTATGCCAGAATGCATCTCCCCGTAGCTCCAAAATGTAACATTCAATGCAACTACTGTGTCAGAAAATATGATTGTCCAAATGAAAGCAGACCAGGGGTAACAACTGAAATACTATCACCTGAAAAAGCACTGGAAAAATATAAAATCGTAAAGCAAAAGATGCCAAACCTTACTGTAGTGGGAATTGCAGGGCCTGGAGATTCTCTGGCAGATTTCGAAAACACAAGGAAAACCCTTGCACTTATAAGAGAGTTTGATCCACAAGTAACCTTCTGCCTTTCTACAAACGGACTAATGCTGCCAATATATGCAGACGAGCTTGCAACACTGGGAGTATCCCACGTAACAGTTACAATGAATGCCGTAAATGCAACTGTAGGAGCCAAAATATACAAACACATTGATTTTATGGGCAATAGGTATTTTGGAGAAGTTGGAGCAGCAATCCTTATGGCAAACCAGATGGCAGGACTTAAAAAGCTTTCTGCTTTGGGTGTCGTATGCAAGGTAAATGTAGTTATGCTTAAAGGAATTAATGAATATCATGTACAACAGGTGATTAGAAAAGCAAAGGAACTGGGGTGTGACATATCAAACATAATGCAGCTTATACCTGTAGCCGGAAGTGCATTCGAAAATATGCCTCTTACAAGTAACAAGGAGATAATGGAAATGAGAAAAACCTGTGGCAAGATAATGCCTCAGATGTATCATTGCCATCAGTGCAGAGCCGATGCAATAGGCACCTTGGACAATGACCAGTCAATAGAATTCAGAGGCTGTACATCAGCAGAGAAACAAAAAAGTATGCTGTTTGCAGTTTCTTCAAAGAGTGGTGTACTTGTAGATCAACACTTTGGCCATGCGACAGATTTTTATATATATGAATATACAAATAAAAGCATACGATTCAGGGAAAAAAGGAGTGTTTCAAAATATTGCGATGGTTCCGAAAGCTGTGACGGAATGGGTGGCGGTAATAAAGAAGGCAAAATGGATGCCATTTTTGAAGCTGTCAAGGACTGTAAAGGTGTAGTAGCAATGAGAATCGGAGAAGCACCTAAACAGAAACTTAAGGAAAAATCAATTGAAATATTTACAACCTACGACAGAATTGAAGATGCCGTAAAAAAGGCGGCGGAAACCATATGTGTCTAGTATGCTTTTAGTGAAAGAGAGGTTTTTATGGTAAATCCGAAATATCATGTTTTTGTATGTGCAAGCTGTAGAATTAACGGAACACAAAAGGGCTTTTGCCACTCAAAGGGAAGTGTTGCACTGATACAAAAGTTTATGGAAGAAATAGATGATAATGACTTAACAGGTGAGGTTATGGTAACGAATACAGGCTGTTTTGGAATATGCGACAAGGGGCCTGTCGTGGTAATTTATCCTGAGGGTACCTGGTACGGTAATATTACGGAAGACGATGTTGAAACAATAGTAGAACAGCATCTTGTTGGAGGAGAGAAGGTTAAAGAACTTATGATATAAATGCTGATAAAACCAAATTTTCAGGGGGGAGCAAAACGTGATAAGAATAACAGATGTTACACTGTGTACATTGAACTATAAAGCTGCCCCGGTAAATAAAATTTCAGAGTTTTACAGTCTGCTCTTGCAAACAGGGATTAACTATATTCAAATCGATATACCTTTATTCGAATTAATGGCAAATATAGTAGACAAAGCAAAAACAGTTCTCAAGGTACAATGCTCCAGTGAAATTGATTCATTTCCCGGGTTTGCAGGCTATGTATGCCGTATGGGAAGTTTTGAAATCTTCACTAATTCAATATCCGAAATTCAGGTTAACGATATCAGGGAATTAAATCAAACAACTAAATATAACAATATTAATAACGTCAGAATTATTGGGCTTGATGACCTTATGATACACGATTATATTAATGTATTCCAAAAGATTAAAGGAATATTCAACGGCAGGTTGGAATTTTGCCCACAAAACAGGTATTTTTGTGCAACTGCACTTGCGGCTGAATGGATTTTAAATGATGGGGAGAATGTTGTGGCAAGCTTTGCAGGGGCCGGAGGATTTGCGGCACTTGAAGAATTAATAATGATACTGCGTATTGCAAAACGTCACAAGCCCAATATGAATTTAGCAGTATTCCGTAAAATAAAAGAACTTTATGAAGAATTATCAGGGTATCAGATTGCGGGAAACAAGGCTGTTATAGGAGAACACATATTTGATGTGGAGTCAGGAGTACATGTGGACGGCATACTTAAAAAAGGTTCAAATTACGAGCCCTTTGAGCCTTCGGTGGTTGGGATGTCAAGAAATATAGTAATAGGCAAGCATTCAGGAAAATCGTCTGTGGAAATGAAACTCAAAGAATATGGAATAACACTGGAGACCGAGAAAATACCTATACTCCTTTCCATAATACGTCAGGAAAGCATACGCTTAGGGAGAGGCCTTAAGGACACGGAATTTGCTGCAATTGCAAATGACTGCTTACTGCCGAAGGGAGTTGAAATATGTGAAGGCTGAAAAATATATTGTTGACACAACTCTACGTGACGGGGAACAAACTCCCGGATATGCTTTTAATAAGGCTCAGAAGGTAAAGCTGGCACAACTCATGGATAATGGGGGGATTTCACAAATAGAAGCGGGTATACCTGCAATGGGCAATTACGAAAAAGAAACTATATGTGAAATCATGATTCAAAGAAAAAGTGCATTAATTTCTACTTGGAACAGAATGAACAGGGACGATATAAATAATTCCTTTGACTGCCACCCGGACATTATTCATATAAGTGCCCCTATTTCATATATACACATATATTCAAAGCTCAAAAAAAATAAAACATGGCTTAAAAAGACCCTTCAGGAATGTGTCTTTATGGCCAAGAATAAAGGCTATGAGGTAACGGTAGGTTTTGAAGATGCTTCACGGGCAGATATCACATTCATAATAAGCATGGCAAACTTACTGTCTGATATGGGAGTTAAAAGCATAAGATTTGCGGACACGGTAGGAGTACTGACCCCTTCAAGAACACATCAATGTATACGTGAAATTATTGATAATGTTGACATTCCGGTGGGAATACATGCTCATAATGATTTGGGAATGGCTTGTGCAAATTCCCTGACTGCAGCAAAAGCAGGTGCAATGTACATAGATACAACAATTTCAGGAATAGGCGAGAGAGCAGGTAACTGTGATTTAAACCAATTTGTAGCAGTAGCAGGGCAAATCTTCGATATAAAGCCTTGTAACACAGATGCGGTTATTATAAGTCAAAAAGCAAAAACAGTGCTATTTCCAATAGAAGGACAACGAAAAACGGAGGTGATTTGATATGGTTAAAAACAAACATATGCTCAAATATGTTTCAGTTTTTCTTATAATGATATATTTAGTTTCAGGATGCAGCTTTGGAGTTATAGATAACAATAAGTCAAATAACACACATAAAGTAGAACTAATTGTATCTGCTGCGGCAAGCCTTAAGGAGACAGCCCAGGATTTGACAGAACTTTATAAAAAGGAAAAACCATATGTGGAGGTCAAATTTACCTTCGGTTCATCAGGAGCATTGGCAACTCAGATAGAAGAGGGAGCTCCGACCGACATATTTATGCCTGCGTCACTGAAACAAATGAATACTCTTGAGGAAAAAGGCCTGCTACTTGAAGGTTCTAAAAAAGAACTTTTAGTAAACAAAGTGGTGTTAATTTCACCTAAGGAGAGCAATAAGGAGTTAGCAAGTTTTGGGGATTCTGTATCGGACAGCGTATCAAAGATCGGATTGGGTGAGCCGGACAGTGTACCTGCCGGACAGTATGCAAAGGAGGTTTTCACAACCTTGGGTATTTGGGACAAGGTGAAGGGAAAAGCTGTTTTTGGAAGCGATGTCAGGCAAGTGCTTACATGGGTTGAGAACGGAGACGTGGACTGCGGAGTAGTATATCAGACAGATGCCATAGCTTCTGAAAAAATAAATGTTGTTTGTGAAGCTCCAAAGGATACACATAAGCCTGTAATATATCCGGTAGCCGTTATAAGGAGCAGTAAAAATCAACTAGAAGCCGGTGCTTTTATTGACTTTATGAAAACTTCTAAAGCTACTGCCGTATTTAAAAAGCATGGCTTTGACATTAAATAAAACAGTAGATTTATATAAGGGAGGCGAGAACCATGGATTTTACTCCGCTTTATATTTCACTAAAAGTAGCTATTATTGCAACAATTATAACGGTTTTTACAGGAATTCTTTGTGCATACTATGTTCTTAAATTAAAGAGATTTAAAGGGTTAATAGACGGACTGTTTACTCTCCCCATGGTTTTACCTCCCACGGTTGTGGGCTTTTTTTTATTGATCCTTTTTGGCAGAAACAGCTTTCTGGGAAGCGCTTTGAGACAGGTTGACATAAGTGTTGTATTTACCTGGTTAGGAGCGGTTGTTGCTTCTGCAATAGTATCTTTTCCGTTAATGTACCGCACTGCCAGGGGTTCCTTTGAACAGTTTGATGAGAATCTTGTCAGCGCTGCAAGAACGCTTGGGATGCCGGAAATGAAAATATTCTTCAGGATTATTGTCCCAAATGTTTTACCGGGTTTAATTGCAGGAACTGTACTTGCTTTTGCAAGAGCCTTAGGAGAATTCGGAGCCACTATAATGCTTGCCGGAAACATTCCGGGGAAGACTCGCACAATGGCTGTTGCAGTATACACTGCAGTTCAGGCGGGAGACAGGGAACAAGCATACAAGTGGGTATTAATAATATGTATGATGTCTTTCGGGTCGATGATTCTCATGAATTTCTGGAACACCAGGCAGGCCGGTAAAAAAAGCTGAGGAGGAGTATGATGGCACTTTATGTAGATATAAAAAAAAGACTTGGAAAATTTAATCTCAATGTTCAATTCAGCTCAAGCCAGGGTATTATGTCGCTGCTTGGTTCTTCCGGCTCGGGTAAAAGCATGACCTTAAAATGCATAGCGGGGATAGAAACTCCTGATGAAGGCCGGATAGTTCTGGACGACCGTATTTTGTTTGACTCTGAAAAAAAAATAAATCTACCTCCTCAAAAGCGAAAGGTTGGCTACCTGTTTCAGAACTATGCGCTTTTTCCTAACATGACGGTAGAAGAAAACATCGGGGCAGGAGTACATTTGCCGGAAAAAGAAAAGGAGAGACATGTAAAAGAGAAAATTAAGACCTTTTTTCTTGAAGGGTTGGAAAAAAAGCGTCCGTCGCAGTTGTCCGGCGGTCAGCAACAGAGGGTGGCACTGGCAAGGATACTTGCTTCCGAGCCGGATATAATCATGTTGGATGAGCCGTTTTCCGCTTTGGACAGTTGCTTGAAATGGCAGCTGGAGCAGGAAATTATTGAAATTCTGTCAAAATTCAAGGGCACAGTACTTCTTGTTTCACACAACAGAAATGAGGTTTACCGATTATCAAATGATATTGCAGTGATATCGGATGGAAAAATCGAAACCGTAAATAAAAAAGAGGATTTGTTTAGAAATCCTAAAACCGTCGCGGCAGCACTTCTGACAGGGTGCAAAAATATTTCTGCCGTAAGGCAAATATCACAAAATTCACTATTGGCTATTGATTGGAACATAACATTGTTTTGTGACCGAAAAATACCGGGGGATATTAAATTTGTAGGCATGAGAGCTCATTATCTCCAGTACTCGGAAAAAAGCATCGGTACAAATGTAATGTCTTGTGAAGCTGTAAAGATTATTGAAAATCCTTTTTCCTATATTATTATGCTGGAAAACCTACATAAAAACTCAGATGCAGATAATTCAAAAATCAGATGGGAAGTGGATAAAGACATATGGAAAAAAATCAGAGAAAAGGGTACGCCTGTTAATTTATTTTTCCCGGAGGAATGTCTATTACTACTTACTTGATAGTTCTAAAAAATAATATAGCTATTATATTGAATATATGGTATATTTTACAAAAAACTATGTCAGGGGTTTGCTATGGAGATTATATTGTTTTTATTCTTTTTTATTGTGTGGTTATTTATATTATGTTGGGTAATCAAATCGGCAATCGATGGCTCCGAAACAGCCAAGGAAATCAGGACCATAAGAATGATATTGCAAAAACAGTATGCAATATCACTAAAACAGAAAAAACAAACAAATGAAGACTATGAGATAATTGATAACCCATATGATATTTGCCCGGCGTGCGGAGCAACTGTTAAACTTGAACATGATACTTGTCCTTCCTGCGGATTGAATCTGAACGGCAAAAATGAGTAGACAACGTTAAAACAAAATTATATGATATCATGGGGCTTGTTGATAATTAATTTTTATCTTTTTTTAGCCTGTACTAATGAGTATAAATTGAATCAATGGAAGCTTGGTTAAAGATATTTGCAGTTGTTTATCGGCGAAAATGGATGTTTTACCGGAAAACCTACACGATGTAGGTTTTAGCGACACAATGAATCATGGACGATGAATGTGAGCGACGGTAAAACATCCTAAGATGAGCCGCTAGAAACTATTGCAAATATCTTGGAAGCAAACATTGATATAATTTTATACGGAAGTATTATGTTAAAACAGAAAAACTTTCTGTTTTGCAATATATCATAATTTTGGAGGCGTATTACCGTGGATCAGATACAGATTATAACCAACCAGATAATAATTCTTACACTTCTGGGGCTGACAGGTTTTGCAGCAGGAAAAACCGGGTTTTTGCCTGAAAATTCTCACAAATATATATCTGTCTTGATTCTGAAAATAACCATGCCGTTTCTGATATTTACAACTATGGGCAATTACACTTTTACCCGTGAAACACTGACAAATGGATTTTATATATTTATTTTCGGCGTAATTTTTATTCTCATTGCAGGAGCTATTGCAGTAGGGCAATGTAAAATACTAAGAATAGGGGAAAAGACAAAGAATATATATGTTGCACAATCAATGTTCGGAAATGTTATATTTATGGCATACCCTTTACTAAAAGCAATGTACGGAGATATAGGAATTGTCTATGCAATATTCTTTAATATTGCAAACGATGCAATTCTTTGGACACTGGGAATATATCTGTTTAACAAGCATAACACAAAAAACTGGAGAGACAATCTGCTTCACCTGATAAATCCCAACACGCTTGCTTTTTTGGGTGGGATAGCAATGATATTTTTAAAATTTCAGTTCGATATTGGAAAAAACTATGTATATAAAAAAGCTTGGAGTATATTTTATGAGGCTTTTAACGGCTTAGGACATACTACTATCTACCTGTCAATGATTTTTATAGGGTTAATTCTTTCCAGTATAAGAATTACGCGCTTCAGTGACATAGTATCAAAACTCAAATATTTTGCATTGTCCCTGTTCAAGCTTCTTATAGTACCATTTGTGGCAATACTTTTTTTCAATTTAACAAAGGGAGTTTTCAACCACTTTGTTGTCAAAATAGTTGTATTACAGCTGGCTATGCCTGCTTCAACAATTGTTTCGGCACTGGCATTGCAGTATGAATCAGATTATAATGCCGCCACCGAAGGGATATTTGTTTCAACTATCCTCTCAATTTTTACACTTCCGTTAATAGTTTATCTCCTTGGATAAAAACATACCGAATATTTAAAGTGAACATTTAAAAAACGTTCGCTTTTTTTATTAGATTAATTGACAATACAGTCTTTTTATTGGTAATATTAAAGCATAAAAAGACGAATTATTTTTGTGAAAATATAAAAATTGTTCATAAAAAATAAATAAAATACAGGGGGCAGATGTTATGTGTATTTCCAAAGATGCAAAGGTAGCTGTTATCATGGGTAGTGATTCAGACCTTTCAGTTATGAAAAGCTGTATTAAAATTTTAAAGGATTTCGAAATAGACTGTGAGGTAATGGTTTGTTCAGCACACAGAACACCTGATAAAGCATCACAGTTTGCGAAAAATGCAGAGGCTAACGGTTTTGATGTTATCATTGCAGCAGCAGGAAAAGCAGCACATCTTCCGGGGGTACTGGCAGCTTACACACCTCTTCCGGTTATCGGAGTACCGGTAAAATCTTCCACTATGGACGGATTGGATTCACTGCTGTCCATTGTTCAGATGCCTGCGGGAATTCCCGTTGCAACAGTTGCGGTAGACGGTGCGGAGAATGCTGCATTGCTGGCGGTACAGATTCTTTCAGTAGCATATCATGAATTAAGACATAAAATGCTGGATTACAAAAAATCCCTTCAAGAAAAAGTAGAAAAGAAAAATGCGGAGCTTCAAAAAAAGCTTCTGGAAATATAAGTCTTAAAAAATTATTATAATTAATAAAAATAGGAAAAGCGGTTTTGTTATAGGCAAAACCGCTCACATATCTGGATAAAAGGAGTTACCCATGTGTAATTTTGGTGATTGTTTGAAGTGCAATAATCCTGACTGTTTTGATGAAAGAATGGATAAGATGCACGAAGAATGCGGTGTGTTTGGTGTATATTCATTGGACGGCAATGAAGTAGATGTGGCCGGATTAACATATTACGGTCTTTATTCACTCCAGCACAGAGGTCAGGAGAGTGCAGGAATAGCAGTAAGTGACAGGGAAACCATAGTATATCAAAAAGACATGGGACTGGTCCCCGAAATTTTTGACAAGGTAATGCTGAGCCACTTGAAGGGTACCATGGCAGTCGGACATGTCCGTTATTCTACTACAGGAGCAAGCAGACGGGAAAATGCTCAGCCTATAGTAGTAAGATCAAGAAACGGGCAACTGGCACTTGCTCACAATGGAAATATAGTAAATGCTTCTGTACTCAGAGAACAGATGGAAAACATAGGAACAATATTTCAAACAACCAATGACACCGAAGTACTTATAAATCTTATAACTAAACACAGTATTACATCAGAAACGCTGGAAGAAGCTGTAGAAAAAATGATGGTGGACGTAAAGGGTTCTTATGGGCTTATACTTATGACAGCTTCAAAAATGCTGGGAGTAAGGGACCCTTATGGAATAAGACCTTTATGTATTGGTAAAACTGCCGGAGCATATGTTCTGGCTTCCGAATCATGTGCATTGGATGCGGTAAATGCCGAATTTATAAGGGATGTTGAACCGGGTGAAATAGTAATAATAGAAAATGATGAAATTAGGTCGGTAAGGCCTTTTAACAATAAGGATACAAAACTCTGCATATTTGAATTTGTATATTTTGCAAGACCTGACAGTGTTATAGACGGCGCAAGTGTTCAACAATCCAGATATGAAGCGGGAAAACGTCTGGCAATTGAGCATCCTGTAGAAGCTGACGTGGTAATTGGTGTTCCTGATTCAGGTATTTCTGCGGCAATCGGTTTTTCAAACCAGACCGGGATACCATACGGAGAGGGGCTTGTGAAAAACAGGTACGTTGGCAGAACCTTTATTCAACCAAGTCAGGGTATGAGAGAAGTAGCTGTGAGAATAAAGCACAATGCCATAAGAAAATCAGTTGAAGGAAAAAGGGTTGTTATCATAGATGACTCTATTGTAAGGGGAACAACAACAAGGAGAATTGTGCAGATTCTTAAAAAAGCAGGTGCCAAGGAAGTTCACATGAGAGTCAGTTCTCCGCCTATAAAATTCCCATGCTATTTTGGAATAGATATATCTTCCAGAAAGGAACTTGTGGCAGATAAGCTATCAGTTGAGGAAATCAGAGAAATGATATGTGCTGACACTTTGGGGTATCTTAGTCTGGAGGGCCTTCTCAAAACTCCTATAGGCTCAAAACGGGGTTTCTGTTCGGCATGTCTTGACGGAAATTATCCTATCGAGGTTCCGGAAGAAGGAGATAAATTCAGCTGCGGCTGTTAAATAGATATTAACAAATTTCTTTGGAGGTAATTTGCATGACCACTTATAGAGAAGCAGGTGTAGATGTTGAGGCAGGTTATGAAGCTGTCAAATTAATGAAGAATCATGTAAAACGTACATTAAGGCCTGAGGTTATGACTGAACTGGGAGGCTTTGGAGGTCTTTTCAGTCTGGATAAATCCAAGTATGAACAGCCGGTATTGGTTTCGGGAACTGATGGAGTAGGTACAAAACTTAAAATAGCGTTTTTGACAGACAAACATGATACCGTTGGTATTGACTGTGTTGCAATGTGTGTAAATGATGTAGTATGCAGTGGAGCAGAACCGTTATTTTTTCTGGATTATGTTGCAGTAGGAAAGAACTATCCCGAAAAGGTTGCACAAATTGTAAAAGGGGTAGCCGAAGGTTGTGTTATGTCAGGCTGTTCTCTTATAGGAGGAGAAACCGCTGAAATGCCGGGTTTTTATCCTGTTGATGAATACGATCTGGCAGGTTTTACAGTAGGAATTGTTGATAAAAACAAGATAATCGACGGTAAAAAAATAAAAGCAGGTGACAAATTAATCGGACTTCCGTCATCGGGAATTCACAGTAACGGATATTCCCTGGTAAGAAAGCTAATAAACCCTACTGAAAACAACCTTAAAGAATATGTTGAAAAGCTTGGCTGTACTTTGGGAGAAGAACTTTTAAAACCAACAAAAATATATGTAAAAACAATTCTTGACCTAATAGAAAAATTCGAATTAAAGGGAATATCCCATATTACGGGCGGAGGATTCATAGAGAATATTCCTAGAATGATTCCTGAGGGTTTGCGAGTTCAAATCCAAAAAGGTTCATGGCCTGTTCTACCGATATTTGATTTACTCAGAGACCTTGGAAATATGGCTGATAAGGACATTTTTAATACCTTCAATATGGGAATAGGAATGGTTCTTGCTGTTGATTCGCAAAAAGCAGAAGAAATCATCAGTTACCTTGATTCCAAAGGTGAAAAAGCTTATGTTATCGGTTCAATTGCCGAAGGCGAAGCAGGGGTGGATATATGTTAAATGTAGGTATATTGGTATCAGGGGGAGGCTCCAATCTCCAGGCCATAATTGACAAGGTGGAAAGCGGCTACATAAAAAATGTCAGCATAGTTACCGTAGTTTCCAGCAGGCCTGATGCTTATGCTCTGGAAAGGGCAAAGAAGCACGGTATCAAAGGTATATGTATATCCAGAAAAACTTTTAACAACGTTGAGGAGTACGATGAAGCCCTTATAAGCCATTTTAAAGCACTTGAGGTTGATTTGGTTGTAATGGCAGGGTTCCTTTCGATACTTGGAGAACGGTTTACGAGGGCTTATGAAGGCAGGGTAATAAACATTCATCCTGCTTTGATTCCTTCCTTTTGCGGAAAGGGATTTTATGGAATTATACCCCATCAGAAAGTACTGGAGTCGGGTGTCAAAGTTACCGGAGCCACAGTGCATTTTGTTGAACTTGAGGCTGATGCAGGGCCTATAATACTTCAAAAAGCAGTTTGTGTTGAGGATGATGATACACCTGAGATTTTGCAAAAGAGAGTAATGGAACAGGCCGAGTGGGATATATTGCCTGAAGCTGTACGACTTTTTGCAGAAAACAGGTTAGTAGTTGAAGGAAGACGAGTAAAGATAATTTAAATTTACATAAAGTGATTGGAGGATTTTAAAAATGATTAAACGTGCATTAATTAGTGTTTCAGACAAAACAGGTATTGTTGAGTTTGCATCTGCACTAGCATCAAAGGGTGTTGAGATAATTTCCACCGGGGGAACTGCAAGTGCTCTTGCGGCGGCAGGCCTAAAGGTTATAAACATATCAGACATAACAGGGTTTCCTGAATGTCTTGACGGAAGAGTAAAAACTCTTCATCCAAAAGTACATGCTGGACTTCTGGCAATCAGAAGCAACGAAGAGCACATGAAGCAGATAGCGGAACTGGGCGTTGATACAATTGATATGGTAATAATAAACCTTTATCCCTTCAAACAAACAATTCTAAAAGGTAATGTTGAGTTGGAAGAAGCTATAGAGAACATTGACATAGGTGGCCCAACAATGCTTAGAGCTGCTTCAAAGAATTATCAGGATGTTGCAGTTATTGTTGATCCTGCTGATTATGAAAATGTACTTAATGAAATGAACCAATCAGGGGATGTAAGTGTTAAAACTAAATTCAGATTGGCTTACAAGGTATTCGAACACACAAGTCATTATGATACATTGATTGCAAAATATCTGAGAGACACTCTTGGAGATATAGATTTCCCTGAAACTTTATCACTTACATATGAAAAGGTTCAGGAGATGCGTTACGGAGAAAACCCACATCAAAAAGCAGTATTCTATAAAGAAGTCGGAGCAAACACAGGACTTCTCCCAAGTGCAATTCAACTTCACGGTAAAGAGCTTTCCTTCAATAATATAAATGATACAAACGGTGCTATAGAACTTGTCAAGGAATTTGACGAGCCTACTGTTGTTGCAGTAAAGCATACCAATCCTTGCGGCGTTGGCAGTGCAGACAATATATATGATGCTTATATGAGAGCATATGAATCCGACCCTGTTTCCATTTTCGGAGGAATTATTGCTGCAAACAGAGAAATCGACGCTAAAACAGCTGAAGAAATCAACAAGATATTTGTTGAAATAGTTGTTGCACCTTCATATACAGACGAAGCATTGGCGATTCTAACTCAAAAGAAAAACATAAGAGTATTGAAGCTTGAAAATATTACCGCCAAAATATCACCTGATTCATACGATATGAAAAAGGTTGCAGGCGGTTTATTGGTACAGAAATATAACAGTAAGCTGTTCAACCAGGAAGATTTGAAATGCGTGACAAATGTACAGCCTACAAAGGAACAGATGGAAGACCTTATTTTTGCAATGAAGGTTGTTAAACATACAAAGTCAAATGGAATCACTCTTGCAAAAGGCAAGATGACAATAGGTGTTGGCCCCGGTCAGACAAACAGAATAGTTCCTACTAAAGTAGCTATTGAATATGCAGGAGACAGGTCACAGGGTGGTGTAATGGCATCAGATGCATTCTTCCCGTTCTCAGATTGTGTTGAAGCAGCAGCAGCTGCCGGAATAAAAGCAATAATTCAACCCGGTGGTTCAATAAAAGACCAGGAATCAATAGATGCATGCAATAAATACGGAATTGCAATGGTGTTCACAGGAATGAGACACTTTAAGCACTAAAAAAGCCTACCTCTGGTGCTGCAAACATTGATTACTTGTAGCACTGGAGAAATGACATTTGGAGGTAAATATGAAGGTTCTTGTAGTCGGTGGGGGAGGAAGAGAGCATACCATTATATGGAAGCTAGCACAAAACCCTAAAATTACTAAATTATTCTGTGCACCGGGAAACGGCGGGATTTCCGGGATTGCAGAATGTGTTCCCATAAAAGCAATGGACTTGGACGGAATAGTAACGTTTTCTAAAGAAAATAAGATAGATATGGTTGTGGTTGCACCGGACGATCCACTTGCAGCCGGGTTGGTTGACAAGCTGATAGAAGCAGGCATAAGGGCTTTCGGGCCTGTAAAGGCAGCTGCCATAATCGAAGGAAGTAAGGCGTTTTCAAAGGATTTAATGAAAAAATATAACATACCTACAGCAGGCTATATGGTATTTGACAATTGCCCAGAGGCATTGCAATATCTGGATACCTGTGTAGCACCTATAGTTGTAAAGGCTGACGGTCTTGCCCTTGGTAAAGGTGTTATAATTGCTCAGACCATACAAGAAGCACAGGAAGCCGTAAAAGGTATGATGAACGATAAGGTTTTCGGTGACGCAGGAAGCAGGGTTGTAATAGAAGAATTCATTCAGGGCCCTGAGGTTTCTATATTAGCATTTACAGACGGAAAAACAATTGTCCCTATGGTTTCATCCCAGGACCACAAACGTGTTTTTGACAACGACCAGGGACCGAATACAGGCGGTATGGGGACTTTTTCTCCAAGCCCTCTTTATGACAAAAAGCTGGCTGACTACTGCATGAAGGAAATCTTCCTACCAACAGTTGAAGCTATGAACAAAGAAGGACGTAAATTCAAAGGTGTTCTCTATTTTGGGCTGATGATAACAAAGGATGGCCCAAAAGTTCTTGAATATAATGCCCGTTTCGGTGATCCTGAAACACAGGTTGTCCTTCCAAGATTAAAGACTGACCTTTTAGACATTTTTGAAGCAATCATTGACGAAAGACTAAGCGAAATAAATATAGAATGGGATGAAAATGCAGCTGTCTGCGTAATAGCGGCATCCGGCGGATATCCCGGGAAGTATTCAACAGGACTCGAAATAAATGGTATTGATCAGGCTGAAGCAAACGGTGAGACTATAGTGTTCCACGCAGGTACATCCTGTAAAGACGGTAAGTATTACACTGCCGGAGGACGTGTACTGGGTGTTACGGCGGTAGAATCAACAATGGATAAGGCAATTGAAAAGGCATATGCCGGGATTGCCAAGATTCAGTTCGAGGGTATACACTACAGAAAAGATATCGGACGAAAGTAATAAAAAACAATTATTAAACCAAAAAAGGGAGATTAAAGCTGACGCTTTAATCTCCCTTTTTGAACGTCTTTTAAAGGTTATCTCAATTTGTACTTCTTTAGTTTTGAATCCAGCTGTTTAACCAACTGATTCAAGCTTTCAGAAGCTATTTTCATATCATCAATAATTTTAAGCTGATTTTCGGTAGTAGCAGCAACTTCCTCACTTGATGCTGCTGTCTGCTGAGATACAGATGATATATTTTCTATTGCACTGATAACTTCGCTCTTATCTGTCTGCATTTTAATAACTGCTTCATTTACATCATTGATTTTTGAAACTATAAAATCAATAGCGTTGGCAATATCACTGAAGGAGCTGTTTGTCTTATCAACAGCAAAATTTTGTTCCTGTGAAACTTTTTTCATTATTTCCATTGAGGATATAGCTAAAGCTGATTCTTCTTGAATGCTTTCCATCATGTTGTTAATTTCTTCTGTGGACTTTCTGCTCTGATCAGCTAGTTTACGTACTTCATCGGCAACTACAGCAAAACCTTTTCCTGCTTCACCGGCTCTTGCAGCTTCGATAGCAGCATTGAGTGCAAGTAGATTAGTCTGCTCAGCTATATTTTCGATTGATTCAACGAAGAGTCCGATATCTTTTGTTGTATTAGTAAGTTTTTCAACAACAGCAAATATTTTTTCGGAAGTTTCGTAAGTTTCTTTTGATTTGTCTCTCAGGGTAGTTACTGCTTTCAAACCTACAGTATTTAAATCAATAATTTTGTTGGTTTCATTTGTAATTCCACTATAACTTTCATAAACAAAATTAATCTGATCAGAAAGCTTATCAACAACCTGAACACCCATTTGAGCTTCTGCAGCCTGTGCGGATGCACCTTTTGCTATTTCATCAATGGTTTTTGAGATTTCTTCAATAGCGTTTGATGCATTTTCAGCAGTAGAAGTTACTTTTCTCGATGCCTGTGTTATAGATAAGGAGAGATTAAAGAAACTTTCTATCAGTGAGCGTATATCACTGATTACGATATTTACTACGGATGCTACAACTCCCAGAATACCATACTGCTTAGGCTCAATCATACGGGAAAAGTCCCCTGACTTGAAGCCGTCAATATCTTTAGAAAAGGTTTTGATAGTCTTTTTGTACTGTAAACCTGAAAGTCTTATAAAGGTTACACAGGATACAAGACAGGCAAAGAAAGTATAGACTGCAAATTGAGCCTTGCCACTTATAATACCGCCGATAATACACAAAACAATACTAATTATAGCGCCAATACCATACAAATTGGTGGAGCCACTTCTTTCCTCAGTTTTTTTCATAATATAATCCCCCCGATTTAGCTAAATATGTATTAATTTTTTAAATAATATATTCCATTATACAACAATAATTCTAAATTGAAAATTAAATTCCATCTGTTATAGGAAATACTTTATAAAACAGAAATATTGTCAGTTGACATCCACTGTATGATTGTATACAATTATACACATATACAAATATCCATTAATACATAAAAGCAATTTCCAGGAGGTTTGAAAATGATAGAATTTAATAAAAAATCCAATACATTGGAACAAACTCAGTACAAATACTCACTACAGGACATTTCAGAGCCAAATTTATATAGAGAGATATATAACTATGATGATGTCCCTAAGTGTGCGTTCAATCACCGTAGAGTGCCTATGTACCCTGCTGATGAGATTTGGATAACAGATACTACTTTCAGAGACGGTCAACAGTCACGTGCTCCTTATACCGTAGAACAAATTGTTACGCTTTACAAATATCTTCATCAATTGGGCGGGCCTAACGGCTTAATACGTCAGACGGAGTTTTTCCTGTACAGCGACAAGGACAAGGAAGCTGTATACAAATGTATGGAGTTAGGATATGATTTCCCGGAAATAACCAGTTGGATAAGAGCTTCAAAAAGTGATTTCAAGCTGGCAAAGGATATGGGAATGAAAGAAACCGGCTTTTTGGTAAGCTGTTCTGATTATCATATTTTTAGAAAACTCAAAATGACAAGAAAACAAGCTATGGAGAGTTATCTGAGTGTTATTAAGGAAGCTATAAGCGTAGGCATAAGGCCAAGATGCCATCTGGAAGATATAACAAGGGCTGATTTCTATGGATTTGTTATTCCTTTTGCGCTAGAACTTAGAAAATTGATGGATGAAAGTGGAGTGCCTATAAAGATAAGGGCTTGCGATACAATGGGATATGGTGTTTCATATCCGGGTGCTGCACTACCAAGGAGTGTTCCCGGAATTATTTACGGTCTCAGACATCACGCCGGCTTCCCAAGTGAATTACTTGAATGGCACGGTCATAACGATTTTTACAAGGCTGTAAGCAATTCTTCCACAGCATGGTTATATGGATGTTCATCAGTTAACTGTTCACTTCTTGGTATAGGAGAGAGAACAGGTAATACTCCTCTTGAAGCAATGGTATTTGAATATGCATCACTGAGGGGAACAACTGACGGTATGGATACCAGAATTATTACTGAGATTGCAGAATACTATGAAAAAGAACTTGATTATGAAATTCCGCCAAGAACACCTTTCGTAGGAAAGCACTTCAACGTTACACAGGCAGGTATTCATGCGGATGGACTTTTGAAGGATGAGGAGATATACAATATTTTTAATACCGACAAGCTGCTTAACAGGCCAATAGGTGTTGCAATTACTCAGACCTCCGGTCTTGCGGGTATTGCACTATGGATTAACAATAATTTCAGATTCAGAGGAAACGATTTAATTGATAAAAAAGATGAAAGAGTCGGAAAAATAAAAGAATGGGTAGATGCTCAGTATCAGGCAGGCAGAATTACCTCTATAAGCGATAAGGAAATGCTTAAGGGTATTAGGGAAATTGCACCTGATATTATTCCTTCTTGAAAATATGGTATTTAACGTATGGCTTTTTTACGTAAAAATGTTATTATATTAAGCGGATACAAAAAATCGTAAATCATAACTGATTAATATAATGAATTAGGGGGTAATTTTCATAATGGGTTTGAACTTGGCACAAAAAATTATAAAGAACCATCTGGTTAGCGGGGATATGGTTGCAGGCAGTGAAATATCCATAAAAATTGACCAGACTCTGACACAGGATTCTACCGGAACAATGGCTTACTTACAGTTTGAGGCTATTGGTATTCCGAGAGTTAAGACTAAAAAATCAGTAGCATATATCGATCACAACACTATACAGGCAGGTTTTGAAAACGCTGATGATCACAAGTATATACAAACAGTTACTTCAAAGCACGGTATATACTTCTCAAAGCCCGGAAACGGTATATGCCATCAGGTACAGCTTGAACGTTTCGGAGTACCCGGAATGACACTGCTGGGGTCTGACAGCCACACTCCAACCGGAGGCGGAATAGGAATGCTTGCAATAGGAGCAGGCGGTCTTGATGTTGCCGTTGCAATGGGTGGAGGACCATACTATCTCACCATGCCTAAGGTCTGTAAGGTTGAGTTAAAAGGAAAACTCAATCCATGGTCTACCGCAAAAGATATTATTTTGGAAGTTCTAAGGGTAATGTCTGTTAAGGGTGGAGTAGGAAAAGTTGTTGAATATGCAGGAGAGGGTATAAAGACACTTACTGTACCTGAAAGAGCAACCATTACAAATATGGGTGCAGAACTTGGTGCGACTACTTCTATTTTCCCAAGTGACGATGTAACACTGGAATTCCTCAAGGCTCAGGGAAGAGAACAGGATTGGATTGAGCTTCTGCCGGATGTTGATGCGGTATATGAAGAACATATCGTTATTGATTTGTCAACTATTGAGCCAATGGCAGCTAAACCACATAGCCCTGACAATGTTGAAAAGATATCAACAATCGGAAAAATAAAAGTTGACCAGGTAGCAATAGGAAGCTGTACAAATTCATCGTATATGGATATGATGAAGGTTGCTGCAATATTAAAGGGTAAGACTGTAAATCCAAATGTCAGTCTGGTAATTGCACCGGGTTCCAAGCAGGTTTTGACTATGCTTGCTCAAAACGGAGCTTTGGCAGATATGGTTTCAGCAGGAGCAAGAATTCTTGAGTCAGCATGTGGCCCATGTATCGGTATGGGACAAGCACCTTGCTCTGATGCAGTTTCACTGAGAACGTTTAACAGAAACTTTGAGGGAAGAAGCGGAACTACCTCTGCAAAGGTTTATTTGGTAAGTCCTGAAGTTGCTGCTGCAAGTGCACTTACAGGGGTTTTGACCGACCCGAGAGAACTCGGAGAGGCTCCAAAGATAGAAATGCCTAAAGAGTTTGTTATAAATGATAATCTGGTTGTAGAACCTGCTCCGGAAGGAAGCGATGTAAAGGTTGTGAGAGGCCCGAATATTAAGCCTTTCCCCATTAACAAAGCGCTCACAGACAAAGTTGATGGCAAAGCTCTTATAAAGGTTGGAGACAATATAACTACTGACCATATTATGCCTTCAAATGCTAAATTGCTTCCTTTCAGATCCAATGTTCCTTACCTTGCTGAATTCTGTCTGACTCCTTGTGATGCTGAATTCCCTGCAAGAGCAAAGGAAAATGGCGGCGGATTTATAATCGGAGGCTCAAACTATGGACAGGGCTCAAGTAGAGAACATGCAGCTCTTGCGCCATTACAGCTGGGAATTAAGGGAGTTATTGCAAAATCCTTTGCCAGAATTCATATGGCTAACCTTATAAACTCAGGAATCCTACCAATGACTTTTGAAAACGAAGCCGATTACGATACAATAGATATGAATGATGAGCTTGCAATAGATAATGCTATAGAACAGGTTAAAAATGCCGATACTATAGTTGTTAAGAATCTTACAAAGAATACACAGTTTAATGTAAAGGTTACCTTGTCAGACAGACAGGTTCAGATGATTCTTGCAGGCGGATTGCTTAACTATACCAAAGTAAACAATGGTTAAAAAGGTTTAAAAAATATGCCCTAAGGGGAGTAAACAAAATGGCTAAGCTGGACTACGATGAAAGTGATAACTTAGTAAATTCATTAAGGGGCAGGGTTTTCAATCAGCTTCGAAAGCAGATTCTGACAGGAGCTTACAAACCCGGAGACAGTCTCATAGAGTTGCGTCTCTCAGAAGAGCTCGGAGTCAGCAGGACACCTATACGTGAAGCTATCAGACAGCTCGAGCTTGAAGGCCTTGTAGTATCAATACCGAATAAGGGCGCAGTGGTAAAGGGCGTTACTGATCAGGATGTAGAAGACATATTTACTATCAGGACAATGATTGAAGGCCTTGCTGCCAGATGGGCAGCTGAAAAGATTACTAAGGAAGAGATTGTTGAACTGAAAGAAGCCCTTGAGTTTGAAGAGTTCTATACTATAAAGAACGATGCAGAGCATCTGATGAGATATGACTCTAGGTTTCACGATATTATTTTCAGAGCATGCAAGAGCAGACCCTTGATGCATATGCTGAGTACTTTTCATCACTATATACAAAATGCCAGAAACAATTCATTTGAAACGCCGGGCAGACCGGCCAAAGCACTTGATGAACATCGTGCAATATTTGAGGCAATAAGCAACAAGGACGGAGAAACTGCTGAGAAGCTGACAATTGAACATATCAGAAATGCCAGCAGGATTTTCAATGAAAAGCATCAGAAATAAAGATTTAGAACCGAGGGATTAACCGCTACGGGGCAACAAATAAATCAGACATCAATTCACTATTAAATGGGTAGATGTCTGATTTTTTTAAGCTATTGTAGCCAACAAGGTATGCTCCAGACGTTTTTTTTACATATTGTAAACCTTTCACCATGCACCTTTACAAAAGGTGTGTGGTTCTGTAGAGACGTTAACTGTCGTTTCTGATTTTGATGTTGGCTGTGTCACCTTCATTTTGTCCAGTATATATCTGTATCTAGTCTTACGCCGTTATTTCATTTCAAACGTATGACTATCGTATCGGTCCTTATCCAAATAGTTATATCCGCGAAGGATGACCTCGCTTGGCAGTTTCTCCATTGCCTGCAGTGAAATCTTTTCGATATAGTGCGTTTTATCGATTGACTCAATGCCACCGCCTGAAGCGGCACCGTTCGGAATGCGTTCGCCGTATATGTCAATAAATTCAAATAATATACCGTCGGTTTCGGCGTATTTTTCTTTGTCTATGACAGTGAACTCGACTTCCGCATAGGTCGACATATCAGAACTTTTGAGGGTGATTTTGTCCACCCGAACTCCGCATTTCCCGTATACGGCAGGTTCTTTGCTGGTTTTGGTTTCTTTAGTCCCGGTATTTTTGAGCGTGACTGAGAGCATCGTATCTTTTCTCCTACCCATATCTATCGTGTACTTACCGTTCTCCATTACAAAAGGAACGGTAACACATTTAAATTCCACATCCGGCGCAGTGAAATCACCTTCATAACGCCCATCGAGCATATACACTAGGGTTCCGTTTTCTTTCAGCAGATAAGAGACGGAGCAGTTAGCATTATTGATGATAATGGAAGTTTGAAACATCACTTTATGGTTTTTACGGGCGTAATCGGCAATCATACCGGTTTCCCCGCTGAATATCGGCCCCATATTTGCGATTTGATCGGACGGATAGGCATCGGGACCCAGTAGCAGGTAATCGGGCGAAGAGGGCTTGACGTCAAGGATGATATAGACGCTCTGCCCGTCATAGACTGCTTCGCGTACCGTAAAAGCTGCAATTTCGGTCTTTTTGCTTTCTTGAGGCAACACCTTTTGTACAATTGAGGAGGCTTCGGGCAAAACCTTTACATTAGATCTTCTTCCGCTCAGGAAATCAAGGATTCCCCAGGTGTTAGTAAAAGCCAAAGCAGTCCCGGCAGACAGTATGCAGACAATGGTAATGACAGCTACCAGTCGAAAGTATATTTTTTTTACAGGTTTTTCGTCCCTTTTTAATTGGATATCGGTCAGGGTATGATATACATTGTTGACAAAGTTGTTATCAGCCTGACCGAAAGCATTCTTTAATTCTTTCATATCTCGCATGGCAATTGAACCTCCTCGGATAATATTATTTTTAGTTTCTGTCGTCCGCGCAGCATGCGTGATTTTACTGTGCCTTGGGGACATCGTAAAATTTGAGCAATCTCACATATTGAAAAGCCTTCAATATAGTGCAGTATAATGGGCATACGAAGCGTTTCGTCTATACTGAACAGCGCATCATGCATCTCAAAATTGGCATCCGCAGGCGCGACTCGTTCAGGCACTTCATTCAGCGGTAATTCTCGGCCTGCTTTTCTCTGAATATTATGGCATTCGTTGATCAGAATACGGATTACCCAAGTCTGCATATAGCGCTCATCTTTGAGTTGATGGCGCTTCTTCCACGCCTTGCACAAACATTCTTGAACCGCCTCGTCTCGGTCGCAGCTTTGTGATAACTGTGCATAACTGACGCGATACAGTGTTTGCATCATTGCAACGATCCGCGTTGAAAATTCGTCACATGTCACTCTTTTATCCCCCTTGTTATCTAGTTATTTTTGACCGGTCAACTATTAGACGGCCAAGAACTGCCTTTGGTTTTCATATTAATGTTTTTCTTTTTTATATTCTTTTGCTGAGTAAGAAAATTTATTGCTTTATCATAGATGATATGATAGTTATCCCCTAACTCATATCGAAATAAAAAGCGGGTGCACCTTTGTATAACTGATCGTACGCTTGTGTTTTTACATAATACAAGCGTACTTCCAAGGCTTGAAGAACTGCGAGCATATTTCAAGGAAAATGACAAGACTTTTTATTTAAGTACATAAAAAGAAACCTTGCAAATATGCAAAGCTTCTTTGTGGTGACCCATAGGGGATTCGAACCCCTGTTACCGCCGTGAGAGGGCGGTGTCTTAGGCCACTTGACCAATGGGCCATTTTCTCAATGACAAAAGCTATTATAGCACGGTGATTTCCATTTTTCAAGTGCGGTTTACAAAATTTTATAAAATCTTTTATAAGTATGTGTTATAATAACTCCTGTAAAAATTTTAACATAGGAGTTATATTTTTAATATGAAGCTACCGATTGAATTTGTAGAAAAAATGCAAGGTCTGATGGGTGAAGAATTCAACAGTTACCTTGAATCATATAAAAAACCAAGATTTTACGGCCTGAGAGTTAATACTTTGAAGATATCTGTGGAAGAATTTCTAAAAATAGCACCCTTTCATCTTGAACCTGTACCCTGGACCAAGGATGGTTTTTATTATCAGGAGGGAGACAATCCGGGGAGGCACCCGTATTACTATGCAGGGTTATACTATATTCAGGAACCTAGTGCCATGCTTCCCGGGGCCGTTATAGGAGTTAAACCCGGGGATAGGGTTTTGGATCTCTGCGCAGCACCGGGAGGCAAGACTGTCCAAATGTCTACACAAATGGAGGGACAGGGGCTGCTGGTGGCTAACGACATTAATTCTGAGAGGGTAAAGGCACTGGTAAAAAATGTAGAGTTGGCAGGGGTAAGAAATGCCCTGGTGTTAAATGAAACCCCGGATAAACTGGCTGTGAACTTTCAGAATTACTTTGACAAAATAATGGTTGATGCACCCTGTTCAGGTGAAGGAATGTTTCGTAAAGACGAAGATGCCATAAAAAGCTGGGAAAAATATAAATGTGAAAAATGCTGTGGAATGCAGTGGGATATTCTTCAGAAGGTTGATACCATGTTAAAGCCGGGGGGAGTTATTTTATATTCAACCTGTACCTTTTCACCTGAAGAGGATGAGTTAATGATAGAGAAGTTTATGGATGAACACAAAGGGAGTTACGAACTGCTGGAAATACCTAAATCAGGCGGTATTGAGGGAGGTCGTACTCATTGGTCAAAAGGAGGGTATGACTTTGATAAGGCTGCCCGCTTGTGGCCTCATAAACTCAATGGAGAAGGACATTTTGCAGCGCTGTTGAGAAAAAAGGATTCCTCAGAAGACTTATACAAGAGTGAAAATGCAGTATACAAATCCGGGGATAGGTCTCAGGCGGTGAAAATAAACGGTATCAGAGATATAAAAGAATTTAGCACCCAGTTGGGTGAGTTTATAGACAATAACACTAATCTTTGTCTTGACGGGTATTTGTTCCAAAAGGGTGACAATATATATCATTTACCGGTTGAGTGTCCCGATTTATCAGGCCTAAAGGTTGCAAAATTTGGCTGGTATCTTGGTGAAATCGGAAAAAAAGGGTTTATTCCCTCTCATTCACTGGCAGTATCAATGAATCTAAACGAGATGAGGAACATTATAAGTTTTCAGTCTGGCTCACGCGAGATTAACAGTTATTTAAAGGGTGAAACACTGATGGTTTCAGGTGAAAAAGGTTATAATGGTATTTGTGTGGACGATTTTCCCCTTGGGTGGGCAAAGGAAGCCGGAGGTATGCTTAAAAATCTCTACCCTAAAGGGTGGAGAAAGATGTCCTAGGTTACTAATTACCTAATAAAAAAGGAGAGTAAAGTTTGAAGCAAAAACAACGGTTAGATAAGATTCTTTCAAATTTTGGATTTGGTTCAAGAAATGATATAAAGAGTGCTGTTAAAAAAGGTCTGGTCAAAGTAGACGGTCAGCTCGTAAAAGACAGCGGTATTCATGTTGACCCTGAAGCAAGTATGATTGAATTAAACGGAGAAAGATTAAATTACCGTAAGTATATATATATTATGATGAATAAGCCACAGGGAGTTATTTCGGCTACAAGTGACAGAAAGCAAAGAACTGTCTTTGACATCCTTCCCGAAGAGTACAAATGTTTTGATCTTTTTCCTGCAGGGAGACTGGATATAGATACAGAAGGTCTTGTACTAATGACAAACGATGGTCAGCTGTCCCATGAAATACTTTCCCCGAAAAAGCATGTTCCAAAGCAGTATTATGCAAAAGTGCTTGGAAGGGTTAATCAGGATGATGCAGAAGCTTTCAGCCGTGGAGTGACACTTGACGATGGGTATAAGACCCTTCCGGCTGTTCTGGAAATATTAAAATCAGATGATTTATCAGAAATAAAGCTCACTATTGTAGAGGGGAAATTTCATCAGGTAAAGAGAATGTTCGAGGCTGTAGGTAAAAAAGTAATTTATCTTAAACGACTTAGCATGGGAAACCTTAGGTTGGACGAGAATTTGAAACTGGGGGAATGTAAGGAGCTCGGAGAAAGTGATATTGAACTGCTAAAACAGGCAGTGATTATTGATAATAAAAAATAGTTGAGGTTAGAGATATGAATAAAAAGAGTATACAAAAACTGGTGCTTTTCCTGACAGGCTTGGAGCAGAGAATTGTAGACAATTCAAGCTTTTTCAAGGGTATTATTATTAAGCTTAAATCAGGGACGAAGCAGTATGAAGCCAATATAACACTAAAGGACGACAAGCTTCTGTTAAATTATAATGGCAGAACGGACAAACTGGAGATTTCATGGCTTTGTGCAAGAGTTTCAAAGATTGCCGAAAGCTATGAAGCTTTATCCCTTGTATATGAAGAACGGGGGACTTCTATATTAATTGAAGCTGATGACAAAAATGTTAAAATGAAGACGAAGGATACAGATGTATCAGAATCCTCTAAAGGCCATAATGAAACCGCACAGATTACCAACAGGGATTATTTTATAAAAGTGGGGCCTGCCGACGATGTGCTAAAGGCTATTGGTATTCTTGGAGAGAACGGTAAAATCAGAAATGATATGATCAGGAAATACAACCAGATTGATCATTACATTGAATTGGTTGATGGTATGCTTAAAACATTATGTTCAAAATATGGAAGTTTAAACATAATTGACTGCGGTTGCGGGAAGTCATACCTTTCATTTGTCCTGAACTATTATATTAAGGATGTACTGAAAAAGAACTGCTATTTTACCGGACTGGATATTTCAAAAACGGTAATCGAAGCATCTCATAAAATTGCAGAAAGCCTTGACTACAAGAATATGGACTTCAAGATAACAGACATCAGGGATTATACTGCCGATAAGGATATTCATCTTGTAATAAGTCTTCATGCCTGTGATACGGCTACAGATGAAGCAATTAGCTTTGCTGTGAGGAATAATGCAAAGGCAATGGTTATGGTTCCCTGTTGCCAAAAGGAAATATTGAGCCAGTATTCTTTTGATATGCTCCACAGTATTACAAAGCATGGAGTTCTGAAAGCAAGGCTTGCCGATGTGCTTACAGACGGTATACGATTACTGATTCTTGAGGCACTTGGTTATAAGGTATCTATTGTAGAATATGTTTCACCACTGGAAACGCCAAAAAATCTTATGATAAGGGCTGAAAAAACAGGAGGTATAAACTACAGTCTTATAAATGAGTACAAGAATCTTAAACAGACACTGGGGATACATCCTACTATTGAAAAGCTTATTAAGCCGTATTTTTAAATTTATATGGTAGATTTTGACAACTGCAAATACCAAGTGTATAATATTCGTGAAAGCAAATAATTAGGCCATATATGTTGAATATACATCAAGGGGGGAGTGGCATGGCACAAAAAAGTTATGATAATAGCGGAGTATTTTTATCAAGAAAAACATTGTACAGCGGCGACAAGGTAATTCTGAAATACAAGGGGTTACTTTCCCGGGCTGGTGCTGAGAGTATCTATGCTCACGTTGGATTCGGTGAAAACTGGGATAATAAGTACTTTGCTACTATGAGAAAAGAAAACGATGCATTCGAAGCAGAAATTGATATAAAAGACGGCAAAACCTGCGGCATTTGTTTTAAGGATTCAGCAGATAACTGGGATAATAATGCCGGAGAAAATTATGTCTTTACCATTTCCAAGAAACCTGTAAGAAATAGACAGAAAACAAAAGCATCAAATGCCTTGAAGATAAAGCGTAGCTGATTTTAGTTATCATATTTTGACTTTTTTTGCAGGATTTTTTAGAATCTTATAGAATAGTTTACATCGGGTATATTTGTTTTATTGAATGTATATTTTTATCCGGTGATGAAAAAATAATTTATATGGAAAAAGGTACAATATGTCGATTGTCTATGGTTTTCTGTAAACATACATACGGAAGCTAAATAAAAGATGGGGGTTAGGTTTATGAAAAGTGTTATCCGCGATATTTCTTTAGCAGATAAAGGAAAGCAAAAAATTGAATGGGTAAGAAAAAACATGCCTATTTTACGAAGTCTGGAGGATGAGTTCAGAGAGACAAAGCCTTTTGACGGAGTAAGAGTTGTAGTGTCAGTTCATCTGGAAGCTAAAACAGCTTATCTTGCAAAGTTGTTTGCAATCGGAGGGGGAGAGGTTTCAGTTACAGGAAGTAACCCGTTATCCACACAGGATGATGTAGCAGCCGGTCTTGTTGCAGATGGCCTTGATGTATATGCATGGTACAATTCAACTAAAGAAGAATATGAGGAGCATTTGAATCTGGCTTTAGGTTACAAGCCGAATATTATCATTGATGATGGTGGCGATTTGGTTAATTTGTTGCATACAAAGAGAAAAGAGCTTCTCCCGCATATCATGGGTGGATGTGAAGAAACAACCACCGGGGTTCTTCGTTTAAAGGCTATGGAAAAAGAAGGAGTACTAAAATTCCCAATGGTTGCAGTTAATAATGCAAACTGTAAGTACTTGTTTGATAACAGGTACGGTACTGGACAATCAGTTTGGGACGGTATTAACAGGACAACAAACCTTATTGTAGCAGGCAAGAACGTAGTTGTGGCAGGCTACGGATGGTGTGGCAAGGGTATCGCTATGAGAGCTAAAGGCCTTGGTGCCAGTGTAATTGTTACGGAAATTGATCCTATTAAGGCTGCTGAGGCAATAATGGATGGATTCAAGGTAATGAAGATGTCTGATGCTTCAAAAGTGGGCGATTTCTTTATAACCGTAACAGGCTGCCGTGATGTTATCACTGTTGAACACTTTAATCTTATGAAGGATGGAGCTATTCTCTGTAATGCAGGTCATTTCGATGTTGAGGTTTCGGTTGCCGAACTGGAAAAGATTGCAGTTGAGAAACAGATTCAAAGACATAATATTACTGGGTACAAGATGGAAAACGGAAGATGGATAAATCTTCTTGCAGAAGGAAGATTGGTAAACCTTGCTGCAGGAGACGGACATCCGGCTGAGATTATGGATATGAGCTTTGCTCTTCAGGCGCTTTCAGCCGAGTTTATGATGAAAAATTATAATAAGCTGGGCAACAAGGTAATTGATGTTCCTGCTGATCTTGATAAAAAAGTTGCAAGCATGAAGCTTCAATCATGGGGAGTAAAAATAGATAAGCTTTCAAAAGAGCAAAAGAGTTATTTAAACAGTTGGGCAGAATAACAGAATTAAAATTGTATGAGTAAATTTAGATTAAGCATATTAACCGGCGGTTTTGCAGGATATCGGTAATATGCTTAATTTTTAATTTGTTTATTTTATTCGGTTTGTGAGAGGATGAATATTTATGTTAGATGTACTTATAAAAAATGCTGAATTAATAACTATTGATGAAATTAAGCCTTTGATTACTAATGGATATATAGGAATTAAGGATGGTCGTATTGCTTTTATTTCAGACAGCCTTCCTGAAAATGCAGAAGCCAGAGAGGTAATAGACGGAAGAAACAAGATTGCCATGCCCGGTCTGGTAAACGCTCATAGTCATAGTGCCATGACTTTAATGCGAAACTATGCTGATGATATGGCACTTGAAAAATGGCTGTTTGATAACATTTTTCCAGTTGAGGCGAAACTTACTGATAAAGACGTATACTGGGGTACTATGCTTGGTATTTCAGAAATGCTTAAATCAGGAATTACTGCATTTGCAGATATGTATATGTTTATGGATGAGGTTGCACGTGCTGTAACTGAAACAGGTATAAAGGCAAACCTTTGTAAAAGCCCGGTACAGTTTTTTGAGGATGGGCAATTGAAAAGACTTGACAAAAGCCAGGGAACTATTGACTATTACAACAGCTATCATAATTCGGCAGACGGAAGAATAAAGGTTTTTGTTGAAATACATTCAGTTTATATGTTTAATGAAAATACCCTGAGAAACGCTGCACAGCTGGCTAAACAGCTGAATACTGGTATTCATATACATTTGCTGGAAACTGTATCCGAAGTAGAATCCAGTAAAAAAGACTACGGCATGACTTCTATCGAGATATGCAGGGAAACAGGTGTACTTGACGTTCCGGTTATGGCGGCACACTGTGTTCACCTGACTGACAGTGACCTTAGAATTATGAAGGAAAAGAATGCCAGTATGGTTCATAATCCAACAAGTAATCTCAAGCTGGGAAGCGGTATTGCAAGGGTTCCTGAAATGATGGACATGGGTATTAATGTATGCCTTGGTACGGATGGTGCTGCAAGTAATAACAACCTTAATATGTTTGAGGAAATGAATATTGCGGCAATACTGCACAAGGGTGTGGCTATGAATCCACAGCTTATGAAGGCACAGGAAGTTCTTAAAATGGGAACGGTTAATGGGGCAAGGGCTATAGGGTTTGATGACACGGGTATATTATCTGAGGGAATGAAAGCAGACATAATACTGGTTGACACTGACAAGCCGCACTTTTACCCTAAAAATGACCCTATGGCGATGATGGTATATTCTGCACAGGCATCTGATGTGGATACGGTTATAGTAAACGGAAAAGTTCTCATGAAGAATCGCCAATTTACACATATTGATGAAGAAAAAATCAAGTTTGAGGTAGATACTTTATCCAAGAGGCTTCTAGGCAGATAAATTTTCCTTGTTTTTTAACACAATTTACATAAAGGTTATTCCGGATAAATGTCAAATATATATTGTTGGGCACTTCAGATTTTTTTATGGGGGAATAGTCATGGCAATTACAATCAGTTTGTGGACAACCAAACATGGGGAATTAAATAGGTTTTTAGACAGCTTTTATGAGAAAAACACGGAGGTAGATTGTTCACTGCGTAGATGGGCAAAAGACTTTTGCAAGCCGTTGGATTCAGTAGACATGATTTGTGCGTTAATGGACAACAACGACAAGTATGATTTAGCTATGTATTTACATATGGAAAACGGGTACTTATATCGAATAACAAACTCAAACTATGAAGATGTTGTAAGGGGACTATTTGAAATGTATTATGTTCCTGTATAAAATGATAAGAAGGTCTCATTTCGTAGTTGTTAAATTATGTTATAATATTAACATAATAGGTTTGGAGGTTAATTCAGATGAATCAGGAATACAGCAATAACAATGTTTTTGATAGTGAGGTAACCAGTGTCGAACGGGAAATGTTACTGGGGAATCTCAATTACATAAACAGTAAGGCTATCAGTAATTGGACAAAGGGCGTATTAACCTTCCTGACCGTACTGATTCCGGGGATAGGTCAGATTATCGGTTTGATTGCGGGATTGGTGTTTCTATCTGATGAAGCAAAAGATAAAAGGTCTTTTGGATCCGTATTAATAGCTATTTCTATTATTACTTTTTCTATACTGGCTTTTTTGTGGTTTCTTTTTAAGGAGGGAAAGCTGTAATATATATAATAAAAAATGAAATGAGAAAGAAATATATTTCCTTTAGAAATAATATCAGTTTAGAAAATTTACACAGTAAGTCTCAAATTATTGACCGAAAGCTAAACGAACTGGATTTTGTAAAGGGTGCAGAAACCTTGATGTGTTATGTAAGCTTTGGGAGCGAGGTTTTTACTCATGATATTATTAATGCCTGGCTTTTACAAGGTAAACAGGTGTGTGTTCCACGTGTTATAAAAGGTAAGGGAAAATTCATGGAGGCGGTAAAAATCAGCAGTCTTGAAGAACTTGAGACGGGAACCTACGGGGTATTGGAACCGACTACGGGACAAAAGAACGTAGTAAACCCCGATTTAATCGATGTTGTGATTGTCCCGGGATGTGCTTTTGATTTACATAGAAACCGTATGGGATATGGTGCCGGGTATTATGACAGGTTTCTGCAATTAATATCAGACAACTGTTTTAAGGTAGGTATTGCTTTTGATTTTCAGATAATGGATGAGATACCCTGCGATGAACATGATATTCCTATGGATATCATAGTTACAGAACAAAGAATTATCTAAATATCAGTTATTGAAAATGCAAGGCACAACACTCAATTTTTAACTGTTTCCGGGTTACTTCTGACTGTTGTGCTTTTTGATTTTTGAAGGACAAATTTTAAATTAGTTTTAATTGAATATAAATATACTAGTATTTCTAACGGGGTTAGAGGTGTATTTATTATGGCAAAGTCAAAAACGAAAAAGGTTGTTAGCGTTTATAAAGGTAAAATTGATATCAAGGAACTTATTATAAAGCTGTTCACTCGTAATTTGTAATATTTATGAGGTGAATATTTTTATTACAACTAAAAGTGTACAAATTTATATATTGAAATTAATATAGATAAATATTACAGTATTCTATGAAAATAAATTTCGTTTTAATTTAGGAGGTGGGAATTTACAATAAGCTTAAACTACCGGTTTTGTTCTATTATTTATTATGTTAACTTACTACTTATCATACATTAATATTTTTTATTCACTTCTGAAATTACATTGCATTATTCCTGTATTCTACCGGTGTTTCCTGACTTTATTTATAGAGGGGGGATGCGGCGAAATATATATTTCAAAATTAAAGTTTTACGCTAATTTTAAAAATAAAGAATATAGGAGTTTTAGTTATGACAAAAATTAAAATGACAAGAAAATCAGGGGCACTTCTTATTGTATTTTCAATGCTTTTTGTATTATTTCTAGCTTCCGTAGGAAGCACTAACGTTTCTGCACTTGAGCCACCCGGAGTGTATGGTGACTTCAACGATGACAGAAATGTGGACGCTCTGGATTTTATGAAATTAAAGCAATATCTTATGGATCAAAGTACTACCTACTACTATTATATGGATTTAAATGGCGACAGTGCATTGGATGCAATGGATTTTGCTATTTTGAAACAATATCTGCTGGGTATAGTTAAGACCCTTCCAATTAATTCTACACCTGAAAAACCGGGGGTACTTTTAGTCGGAAGATTTGACACCAGCGATTCTGCAGGCCCTAAGTTTGCATGGAGTACTTCAACTATAAAGGCGAGCTTTACCGGAACCGCAATTAGTGCAACTATTAAATCATCAGGGGACAACTGGTTTAATGTTATAATCGACGGCGTTGTAAAAACACCGGTTAACGTACCTGCCGGGTCTTCTTCTGCGATTACTCTTGCTACCGGTTTGGAGGATGGTGTTCACAGTATTGAACTGGTCAGAAGAACCGAAGCTTGGATCGGTGAAACGCAATTTTTAGGGTTTAACGTTACCGGAGGTGGCTTGCTACCTGCTCCTTCACCTTCAACAAGAAGGATAGAATTTATAGGTGATTCTATTACCTGCGGATACGGTAACGAAGGAACAAGTCAGTATCAGTCGTTTACCAACAAAAATGAAAATGCATATATGGCGTATGGGGCAATAACTGCCAGACTTCTGAATGCTGACCCGGTAACTGTCTGCTGGTCAGGAAAAGGATTGGTACAAAACTATGGCGGGGATTTGAATGACTTGATGCCTGCGGTTTATTCCCGAGTACTACCTTATAATACAACCCTCACTTGGGATACAAGTAAATGGACTCCGCAGGTGGTTGTAATCAATTTGGGTACAAATGACTTTAGTACAGGTTCTATTGAAAAAACAACTTTCGCAACGGCATATGCAAACTTTGTAACAAAAATAAGAGGACAGTATCCGGATGCTCATATCTATTGTGCAGTAGGGCCAATGCTGTCATGGGATCAGCTTGCAAAGTGCAAGGATGCCATAACTAGTGTTGTTGACCAGAAAAAAACTTCAGGGGATTCAAAAGTTCATTTCATAGAATTTCCTGGACAGGTTGAATCAAACGGCTATGGAGAGGATTGGCATCCTAGCGTTAAAACTCATGAGCTGATGGCAAATCAGCTTGCTGCAACTATAAAAACTGATTTAGGATGGTAATTTACATCTAAATAAAGAAATCTAAAAGCATAACAACCGTAAAACGAGTAGTCTGTAAGGCCTCGTATAGTACGGCTGTTATGCTTTTTTTTATTAATAAATTTATTGAATAAATGTATTGACCGAATCGGTTTATGGTGATATTCTATTATCAACCGATTCGGTTGATAAATTTTTGAGGTGATATTTTTGGATAAGTTTTTTAATTTACCTGAAGAGAAAAGAAAAAGAATTGTTGATGCGGCTCTAAAATCATTTGGTGCAAATGGCTACAAGAAAACCTCAGTGAGTGATATAGCCAAAGCTGCTGATATTTCAAAAGCTATGGTGTTTCATTATTTTGGAACAAAAAAAGACTTGTACCTATACTTGGTAAAAATGTGCACTGACATAATTATTAATGAATTAAATAATGGTTTTGATTTCACCACTACTGATTTCTTTGAAAGAATCAAACAATCCTCCGAACTTAAAGCTTCAGTAATGAGGAAACATACTGATATTCCCGCCTTTCTAATAGGTGCATATTTTGAGTCCGACCCGGAAGTAAAGTCAGATATTACATCTCTGCTTGCAATTGGAGATGATTACAGAGATAAAATCGCTTTTGAAGGAATGGATACTTCAAAATTTAAAGAAGGTATTGATCCCAAGTTGGTGTTGAAAATGCTTATATGGATGGCTGAGGGATACACTAGCCAATTGTCTGTTTCTACAATGGATTTAGATGTTATGTTAAAGGAATTTTATGAATGTATGGATTTGCTCAGGGACAATTTTTATAAGGAGGAGTATTTATGAGTGTCATTGAAATTAAGAATCTTACTAAAAGTTATGGCAAAGCAAGAGGTATAAACAATATAAGTCTGAGCGTAGAAGAGGGAGAAATTTTCGGGTTTATCGGTCCCAACGGAGCAGGCAAGTCAACTACTATCAGAACGCTCCTTGGCCTTATTTATCCATCAGAGGGCAGCGCAACTATATTCGGCAAAAGCTGCACTGAACATCCTGAGGTGAGAAAGGAACTGGGTTATCTTCCTTCAGAGGTTTTTTACTATGACAATATGCGGGTAATTGACCTCTTGAAATATTCCGCCAGCTTTTATAAAAAGGACTGTACCGCTAGAATTAAAGAACTTGCAGAGGTAATGGATCTGGATCTGAAAAAGAAAATAGAAGACCTTTCCTTTGGAAATAAGAAAAAGGTGGGTATTGTGCAAGGACTCCTTCACGAACCAAAGCTGATTATTCTTGATGAACCTACCAGTGGACTTGACCCTCTCATGCAGCAGAAATTCTTTGAACTTATTGCAGAGGAAAACCGTAAGGGAGCTACAGTATTTTTTTCCTCGCATATCTTAAGTGAGGTTCAGAAAATGTGTAGCAGAGTGGCTTTCATAAAGGACGGTAAGCTTATAAAGCTTGAAAAGATGAGTACACTTCAGGAAAACAGTTATAAGAAGATTAGCATTGAAACTAAAGCTATTATTTCTAAGGATATATTTGATATAAAGGGTGTCAGCAAATTAGAAAGTAAAGGTAAAAGTATTAATTTTATTTTTAAAGGAAATATTAACCTGATTATGGGGAAGATAGCTGATATTGACCTTAGAAATATCTCAATCGAAGAACCTGACCTTGAGGAAATCTTTATGCATTACTATGTAAAGGAGGATTGATTTATATGAATATATTTCTGCATGAGCTTAAAGCCATGAGAAGGACAGCAGCTATATGGACAATCAGCCTGATAGCTTTGTCAGCACTCTTTCTTTGCATATATCCCAGCGTAGCTGCTGATGCCGAAGGATTTAAAAAACTTCTTGCCAATTATAATCCTGAAATAAGGGATATGCTTGGAATAAATCTTGATATTATTGCGTCCATATTGGGCTTTTATTCCATGGTATTTTCGTTTATTACACTTTGTGGTGCTATTCAGGGTATGAATCTTGGTATTTCAATACTTTCAAGAGAGTCCAGAGAGCGTACGGCAGATTTCCTGCTGGTTAAGCCTGTCTCCCGCAAGTCAATAGTAAGTGCAAAGCTGTTGGCTGCATTAATGACTATAATTGTTACTAATATTGGATTTTATGTTCCAACACTCCTGATAGTAAACGCTGTTAAGACGGAAGACTACAGTAATAAGCTGTTCCTTATGATAAACCTGACATTATTTTTCCTACAGATTATTTTTATGGCTATTGGCATGGTTGTATCAGTATTTTTCAAAAAACTGAAATCTGTTCTTCCAATATCTCTTGGAGTGGTTTTTGGGTTTTATATGGTAGGAGCTCTGATTTCTACACGATACTTTTCTCCTTTCAAATATTTTGATATAACTTATATCATTAAAAATGCAGGGTATGAAGCTTCATACCTTGTTACGGCTGCTGTAATAGTAGTTACAGCCATTATTACAAGCTATATCATTTATATTAAGAAGGATATCCATGCTGTTAGTTAACAACCAGATTAGCTATAGGGAGGCTTTATTATGAATATTTTTTTAAGAGAACTGAAGGCAAACAGAAAAGCCTTGATTATATGGAGTGTCTGCATGTTTTTATTGATACTTAGCGGTATGGGAAAATATACAGCTTACTCCTCGGGAGGGGGAGGGAGTGATGTTTTTGAAAAAATGCCGTATTCCTTGAAGGCACTTTTAGGAATGAGTTCTTTCGATGTAACAACTATCGGAGGATTTTTTGGAATGATGTTTGTATATATTGAGCTTGCAGTGGCTATACATGCCGTACTTCTTGGAAGCGGAATAATTGCAAAAGAAGAAAGGGATAAAACCACGGAATTTTTGATGGTGAAACCTGTATCCCGTACAAAGGTAATTACTTCAAAGTTTTTTGTGGCTTTGGTAAATGTGGTTATTGTCAACCTCATAAGCTTTGTTTCATCATTAATGATGGTTAATGTTTATAACAAGGGAGAGGACATTACTGGGAATATTGCAGTATTTTTTGTGAGTATGTTTATTATTCAGCTTGTATTTTTATCCATAGGTCTAGCTCTTGCTTCTGCAATGAAAAAACCAAAAGCTTCAGGGTCAGTAGCAACAGGAATACTGATGGGAACATTTATTGTGGCCAAGATTACTGATTTGACAGATAAAGTGAATATAATTAATGTTTTTTCGCCTTTTAAATATTTCAGCTACAAGGATATGGTTGAGGGTAAGGGTATTGACGTCACAATAGTAGTTTTGTGTATTGTACTTGTTGGAATTTTGGTGAGCTCGACTTATTTATTTTATAAAAACAGAGATTTGAAAGTATAGAAATTTGATGTTATTTTATAAAAATATTGTACAAATAGGAGGAATTTGTAAATATTTTGTAGAATCTACAAATTGAAACTAGAAATCAATGTCATAAACAAAATACGGAGGCAGAGAATTATGAATTATGAGACTGATTATAGGCAGTTTGTAGATTCAGAGGAACCGTTAAACACAATTCTGGAAAAGGATTGGGCGTTTTACGGACAATGTGGACTAGAGTATCCGTTTCTTTATGCCACACCAGATCCAAATCGTGAAGACTACTTTGCGAGGCCCTACAGTGAAGACCCGCTGCAAAGACTTGACATTCACCATTTAAAAACTGCAGAAAAAAAGAAACGGCCTGTTATTTTCTACATACATGGAGGCGGTTGGACAAATGAAGATAAAAGCAATACAAGATTTGTAGCACATGACTGGATAAAAAATGGATACACAGTTGTTTCCATAAACTATAGATTATCACCTAATGTGACACATCCTGCAATCATAGAAGATTGTGCAAAAGCTCTCAAATGGGTACAGGAAAACATACATGATTATGGCGGAAACCCTAATCAAATTTGTGTAATAGGACATTCGGCAGGAGGGCATTTGGCGGCTCTTCTTGTTACAGGAGCTAAATGGCACAAAAAGTATGATATAGATATTAAAAAGGTTAAGTGCTGGATACCTTTGAGTGGTATTCATGATTTTAACCTCCCGGAAAATTACATGCCCCCTATGCTGAGTGCGGCAATAATTGCAATGTTGGGAGGGGAAGAAAATAAAGTTGAATGTTCACCTGTTTCACATATAACCGGAAATGAACCCCCTTGTCTGATATTGCATGGAGGAGATGACTGGCTTGTTCCCAAAACAAATTCCATAGAATTACATGACAAGCTGATTGAAAAAGGGGCAAAAGATGCAAGGCTGTATATTGTGAAAGGTTATGCCCACTGCAATATGATACTTGGGTTTGAAAGACCGGGGCATAAACCTGCTGAATTAATAAACGAGTATCTTGAAGAAATGCTTCCTACTTCAGAGGGTAAAAAATTATAGTATAAAAAGAATAATTACATTTAAAGGCATGCTAACTGTTTAATTGGTTAGTATGCCTTTTTTATGGACAATTTTTATAATCCGAAACAACTGAATATAAATAGAATAGTATTTATCCAGATTAATTCGTAAAAAATGGGGAGGACGCCATGTTTGGATTTAACAAACCTGATATCAATTATCATATAGGTATATACGTAAGGCAAAGCAGAGACGAAAATGAGGAAAATATTGAGACAATTGAAACGCAAAAAAAGCTTCTGGCAGACTTTGTGAGAAAAAATAATTACGGAACTATCTATAAAACATATGTGGATGACAATGTATCTGGCTCAGGCTTTGAAAGGTACGCCCTTGAGGAACTGAAAAAAGATGTGCTTGCCTGCAATGTAAATCTCGTTGTTTTAAAGGATCTATCAAGATTGGGAAGAAACAACGCCAAAACTCTGCTTTTCCTTGATTTTCTGGAGGAATACGGTGTACGTGTTATTACATCCGACGGCAGGTATGATAGTCTTAAGGACAATGAGACCGTTGGAATAGATACATGGTACAACGAGCAGTACATTATATCATGGATGTATTCCTGAAAGCGGGGAGGAAAGAGGGTTAGAGGGATTTTAGAGAGCTGGAATGTGTAAATAAAAAGCTATAAAACAAAAACAGAACATAATTGAAAGAGGTTGTAAATGATGGTAATATTATATAACCCATAGTTTGACAAAATTCAATAAAAAAGGAGATTATGTTATGTTTTTGCACAAAACAGGTAAGAGGATAATAACTTTGCTGCTGGCAATGGCTGTTGTGTTGTCGGGGATTACTATAGTTGGAAATCCCATAGCAAAGAAAGACTTTGTAAGGTTTGGGAATGAGGTTAATGCGGTTACGGCAATGTATTACTATAATCAATATTTAACCCAATTAGAAAATGGAGTAATTACTAAGAGGTTCGTAACCAAGTCCGATATCCTGGTTCCGGATGGGACTTATCCCGATGACGGGGTTCATACCGACGGGTATTGGTATGTAAAGGGTAGCAAGGCGACTTTTGAGGATAAATGGAAAGTAATGGGATATACGCCTATAGGCTATAGGGATAATACTTCAGTTGCAATAAACAATAAAATTTATTTGTACGGAGGATCGGCATATTCTCCTCTAGGCTATAATAGGGATTTATGGGAATATGATTTTGCAACCAAAACGTTTACAAGAAAAGAGGTTATTGGACCTACAGTCAGGGAAGGGCATGCAGCTGTGGCTATAAACGGTAAAATGTATGTTTTTGGTGGGATGAGTTACTTAAACTCTATTGTCTATTATAAAGACTTGTGGGAATTTGATCCTGTTACTAACAAATGGACACAGAAGGCAGATGCCCCAACTACGGGAGGAGGCAAAGCCGCAGTAGTATTTAATGAGAAAATGTATGTATTTTCAGGTTATAATCTTTTAATATATGATCCTGTTACAGACAAATGGGAGCAAAAAACAACCAATAATCATAGAGGCCAAACAGCGGTAGTTATAAACGATAAAGTCTACCTATATGGGACTTATGACTCTAAATCTAATCGTTTAGGAGAGTTGTGGGAATATGACCCGGCTATAAATACTTGGATTAGGAAAAAAGATGGTCCTGTTGAATCGGTCGGACAACAAGCTGTAGCATTAAACGGTAAAATGTATCTATCAGGGGGTTCGGATAATGATGGGAGTAGAGGCGACTTGTGGGAGTATAATCCAAAAACCGATGTATGGGCGCAAAGAAAGGCGAGTGGTGTTCATAGTCGTAACTCGGCTACAGAAATGAACGATAAAATGTATATTTATGGTGGTAGTGATTTAGTAAGAAACAGTAGTTCGGGTGATTTTATAAGGGCATTAACTGAATATTCCATAAACTATTATCCTGTTTTTGAAGTTGTAACTCCAAAGCAAAATGAAATACTTTCGGATGCAGACACAAATTTTGTTCCTCAAATTACTGTTTCTGATGAAAACAATGATACTTTAACGTGTAAATACTATATCGACTCTGAAACAACCCCAAGGGATACTAAGTCTGTAAATAACACTTCGGAAACTAAGACAGTATCATTTAATCCAATTGACATGAGTTTATTAACAGAAGGGGCTCACACATTAACCTGTGAGGTTACCGACGGAAGGACTACTGAACCGTTTACTCAGACTATCAATTTCCAAGTGGACAAGTCTGCTCCAACTCTTGGTGAAATTACAAGTTCGTCAACAACCGATACCATAACAATTACCGGGTCTGCCACAGATGGGATATCCGGGCTTTCTGTTGAACCTTACAGATATACTATCGGTTCTGAGGTGTCTTCATGGATTGACTCCGGTACCTACACCTCCCAGCGTAATTTAACACCAAATACTCAGTATCAGACCGGGTTTGAAGCAAGGGATGCTAAGAATCACATTGCAAGCAGTTTTAAAAATATGTATACAAAGGCCACTGTTCCGGTGCTTTCCACATGCAATCCTTCATCATATTCTATTGACATTGAGACAAACGATGAAAACCCATCCGTTACTCAATATCAGATAAGTACAAGTGGCGGCAGTCAGTATGTAACCCAAGAGGGAACTCTAACTGCGACTCCGGTTTGGATTACTCTGACAAACAAAAAGGTAACTGTCACGGGCTTATCCCCTGAGAAAACCTATACCTTTACTGCAAAAGCAAGAAATGGTGAAAATATCGAAACTGTTGCAAGTTCTTCCGTTAGTGGGACAACCCTCATTGCTCCTCCCGGTTCACCTGCAAATATTATTGCTACGGCCACAGACAAGACCATAACTATCTCATGGGACGCTTCCGTTGGGGCTATAGGTTATGAAGTCGAGGTTGACGGAACAGTTGTAAATACTGATACTGCAACTAGATACACACATGTCGGTCTTAATCCCGGAACACCTCATACATATCGGGTCAGGGCCAGAAATGCAGGAGGCCCCGGCAACTGGAGTGCACCAATCACAAAATCCACACTACCCGCTTCACCGGATATACCTGTAAACCTTAATACGGTGCCTTTGAGTACATCTGTTACGATTACTTGGAACAATGTCTCAGGAGCAACCGGGTACGATATAGAGGTAGACGGAGTGCTGGTTAACAATGGCCCAAATACAAACTACATTCATAACAGCCTAACTCCGGGAACCCATCACTCATATAGGGTAAGAAGCATTAATCCGGGAGGGAAGAGTGAATGGAGCGGGTATGTGAATACCACCACACTTCTTGATACAGTTCCTGTACCGATAAATATTTCAGCAACTATGGCTCTAAACAGCATAACTCTCACCTGGGACAAGGTAACCGGAGCATCAGGCTATGAGATATCAGTAGATGGAACTGCCTTTGACAATGGTATACGAACTACTTATACCCACAGTAACCTTGCACCGGGGACACAGCATGTTTACCGAGTAAGGGCAAAGAAGAGCGGGATAACAAGTGAATGGAGTGCTGCAATTGTTTCCGCTACACTTACAAATGAATTTGGAACACCTTCAAACCTAAAGACAAATGCAGATAATACTTCAATTGTATTGACATGGAATCCGGTTGCCAATGCAACTGGCTATGAAGTGGAAGTTGATGGTGCGGTTACCGACAACGGAGATGAAACCTCCTGTATACATAATGGATTATTACCCAATACAACCCATACCTACAGAGTACGAGCGAAAAATGACACAGAGGTAAGTGAATGGACAGAACCAATGACAGTTAATACATTTTTACTCCAAACCCCTCAAGGTGTATCAGCAACCTCAGAAGAAACCTCTATGACAATCAACTGGCAGCCTATTGAGGGAGCAACAACCTATGAACTGGATTTTGACGGTTCTGTTATAACAGGAATATCAGAAACAAATTATTTGGCTGAAGGTCTGGAGCCAAATTCACAACATGAGATAAAAGTCAGGGCAGTAAGTGAGAGTGGTACCAGTAACTGGAGCAATACATTAATCAAGTCCACAAAATTTACTTCCGGCAATGTACCAAAAGTATCAGCTATAGCTAAAAAGACTTCTATATCAATCATGTGGAATAAAATTGATGGTGCAATTTCCTATGATGTTGAAGCAGACGGCATAGTAACATCAAATGTGAATACAACAACATTTACGAGCAAAGGACTTCTGGCAGGAACAAAACATACCTATCGGGTAAGAGCCAATAATACTTCCGGGGCAGGAGAATGGTGTAGTCAATTTGCTGTTTCAACGCTTCCACAAGGCCCCGCTATACCTTCCAATGTGGTATCCTCCTCTAACATGACCTCCATACTTGTGAGCTGGGATAAAGTAGCAGGTGCAGAGGAATATGAAATTGAGGTTGACGGAACAATCATTGACAACGGTACAGGAACAAGTTATTTACATAAAGGACTATCCCCTGGTACTACACATACCTACAGAGTAAGAGCCAGAAGTGTTTCAGGTACTAGTGAATGGAGTACCCCAATGATAGTAAAGACCCTGAATTCAGTACAGACATATGACATTACTTCAATGACAGGTGAAGAATTTGACCTGATTTTATCCGGTTCAGACATTCAGGATTTAAACAAATACACCTTTTCGATTCAGTACGATACCAACGATTTTGATTTAATTGACCTTTGTGGCTTCACTCCAAAGACAGACACACAGGAAGGGGTTATTTATGGTACTGATATTACAGTAAAACAGGTAGCTCCCGGAACAATTGTGTTTGTTAAGAACGGTTCTGCACAGTCCTGGCAGATATGGTCAGGTATTGTTAATAGTATAAGGCTCAGGGCAAAGCATGACGGCCCAGCTCAAATTACCTACACCATACAGTAAAGGATGAAAAGGGGTGATACATCAGTGAAAAAAATAAGAATAGCAATAGCAAGAATCCTTGTTATGGCCATGTTTATAACAAATATACTCGTATATTTACCGTCTCTAAGCTTTGCAGCAGGAAACATTAATGAAAAAGCTGACAAAAAAACTGCTACAATGGTTCACCATGAAAAAACTGAAATTCTGGTTAAATATAAAAGCAGTGCAAATCAGGACAAGGTTAAAAATAACCTAAAAAAGAAAGTAAAGCTTAAAAAGCTCAATGTAAAAAAGAAATATGAAAAAAACAAAATCGATTTACTGGAGATAGACACAAAGGATGATATATCAAAAGTAGTTGATGAGATAAAAAAAGACCCTGATGTTTTGTATGCACAGCCAAACTATAAACTTGACATAATGTCTGCTCCGTCAGACCCGATGTTTGAACATCAGTGGGGTCTTCAAAACAACGGTCAGGAAACAGAGGGGCAGCTGGGAAGAAATGGAGTCGATATAAATGCATTAAATGCATGGAATCTGACTCAGGGGGCTTCCTCTGTTGTAGTAGGACTTTTGGATACGGGTGTTGACATCAGTCATAGTGATTTAAAAGACAATATTTTTGTTAATACAAAGGAAATTGCGGGCAACGGCATAGACGATGACAATAACGGATATATAGATGATATTAATGGTTGGGACTTCGTAAATTCAGATAAAACCGTTTATGATGATGCAACACTGGACTTGCACGGAACACATGTTGCGGGAATAATTGTAGCAGAAGCAAACAGTGAGGGAATATGTGGTATTGCACCAAAAGTAAAGGTATTTCCATTAAAATTCATTAACGGAAACTGGGGCTATACCTGTGATGCAATAGATGCAATAGAATACGCAATGAAAATGGGTGTCAAAATAATAAACTGTAGTTTTGGAGGCACCGATGACAATTTTGCACTAAAGGATACCATGGAAAACAGTGGCATCCTGTTCATATGTGCTGCGGGAAACAGAGGAGCGGACGTTGCTGTGTCTCCGGTATATCCCGCATGCTTTGACATTCCAAATGTGTTATCAGTAGCTTCCATAGACAGCAAGGGAGTGCTTTCGCCTTATTCCAGTTTTGGAAACAAAATACATGTAGCGGCTCCGGGAGTAAATATTCTAAGTACAACACCCGGAAACACATATGATTATTTCACCGGAACATCGGCAGCCGTTCCTTTTGTAACGGGTATTACAGCACTATTGCAAAGTTATGTACCAAACCTGACCATATCACAGATTTCACAGCGTATAAAAGAAAACGTGGTAACCTGCACAAACCTAAGCGGAAAGGTTTCTGCAGGGGGAAGGGTAGATGCGTATGCTGCCTTGACAAACACAAAACCGGAACCGGATACATATGATGGCCCCGGAAATGACAACAGTACAGTTACTGGAGGACAACAGGGCGGTAATATTGACACATGGTACACTATGGATCAACTTGCGAAAATAAAAGAAAAGCTCCATTACGGTGAATCAGGTGTGAATCCCGCATCAGGAAACTTCTCGGTGACAGTAAATGATATGAGTGTGCCAGCTCCCGGTTTTCAGGTAAACATATCACGTACCTACAACTCAAGAAATGATATCAGCAAGGAATTTGGCAGAGGCTGGACCTTTGGTTTTACCGGAAGAGTCGAGGGAACGGAAGTGGTAGATGTTTCACTTCCAAATGGAAGCGTTGAGAGATTCAGGTTAAATGGTAATGTCTACGAGCCGGAGGAATCCAGAAGTAAATTTGTAAAAAATGCAGACGGTACATATACATTGACTACCCCGGATCAATATAAGTACACCTTTAATACCAACCGTTACCTTGTAAAAATGGAGGACAGAAACGGCAATACCATAAATATTACTATTGACAGCAGTGGGAAAATAACTAAAATAACCGACACCGTAGGGAGGGCTTTTACTGTCAGCTATGGAACAAACGGACTGGTTCAAAAAATTACTGACCCTGAAAACAGGGCGGTAATATATGAGTATGACTCTAATAACAGACTTTCGGTAGTTACAGACCCAATGGGCGGTAAAATGAGGTACTTCTATGATACATGGGGATACCTCAATCAGATACAAGACCACAACCAGAAGCTAGTTGAAAAAATTACATATAATCATGCAGAAGGCGAAAACCAGCACAAGGTATCGGAGGCAACAGATTCTCTGGGAGATACAGTTAAATACGCCTATGACATGACAAATAAGAAAACAACCATTACCGATATAAATGGAAGGGTATCCTCCTATTGGTTCGACTCCTCCTTTTTTACAACACGTATACAGGAGCCTGACGGAAAATCCAGCTATACGGAGTATTTCCAATATGGAGGCAAAAACAAATATGGTGATGTGAAATCTCAAACGGATCGTAACGGAAATAAAACTCAATACGAGATTGATGCCAGAGGTAATGTAACCAAAATTATAAATCCTGACGGAAGTACTCAACTAAAAGAATATGATGAAAAAAACAATGTAATCAAGGAAGTAGATGAGTGCGGAAAAATAACCTGCAATTTGTACGATGAAAACAAGATAAACCTGATAAAGAAGGTACAACCCCTTAACGGAACAAATGTATACGACGGCACAAGTGATACAGGTTTTGCAATAACCTTATACCAGTATTATACAGGAGAAGAATCAGGTTCATCTGCAAAGGGATTATTAAAAAGTGAAACTGACCCGGAAGGCAATACCACCACATACACCTACAACACTTATGGTGATGTAAAAACTGTATCTGACCCGGAGACAGGCAAAGTTACAACATATGAGTACAACCGGATAGGTTGGAAAACCGCACAAATAACACCCAAGGGCAACAGAACAGAATTTACTTACGATAAAAACGGCCAGTTAATCAAAACTACAATAGTAAGCTCAAAAAATGAGACCCAAAGAACTGTATTTGACATATTGGGAAGAAAAATACAAGAAATTACTCCAAACCAATATGACAGTACAAAGGATAATTTAGAAGCCGATACGTACACTGACAAAGCGGTGGGAACCAAATACGATTACTTTGACAGTGGTAAAATCAAGGAACAAACCAATGCGTTAGGGGAGAAAACAAGCTTCACTTACGATGTATACGGAAACACTCTTACCGAAACAAAACCAAATGGCGCAGTTTACAGGTATGAGTATGATGTTATGGACAGACTGCTTAAAATATATTTCAGGGATAATTCATCAGCACCTGAAGTATTACTTACCCAATACAGCTATGCAACTTTGGAGGATGGAAAAACACAAAATACAGAAACAAAATACCTGAATTCCAAAGACAAGGCTGTTACTGTTTATATCTATGACTATGCCGACAGGCTTGTAGAACAGCAAAATCCCGACGGTACCAGGCTCAGAACAATATACAATGCAAATGGAACCATTAACAGGCAGATTGCAGCCAATGGAAGCAGTACATACTTCAAATATGACGGACTTAACAGATTGACAGAACAATGGACCCCTTTTGAAGTATCAAATGGAAACACACTATACACTTACACCAAAACCGAATATGACAAGGCTGGAAGAAAATCTGCGGTTAAATCAGGCAAAGACAAGGTAACCCTGTGGTCAATACCTGAAAGCCTTGCAATAACAAACTACCGGTATTACAAAAACGGTAACGTCAGCCAGACAAGCGATATTGAAGGAAGAAAGACAGAATACCTGTACGATGATGACGGAAATGTGATAAAAGAAAGTGTATATATCGATGCAACAAATAAGCTAGTAACAGATTATACCTACAATTACCTTGGAAAGCTGGAAAAAAAGGAGCAGCATGTAAAAACAGGAGACCTGTACGGAAACGACTTTGACGACACAAAGGACATTGTACTTACAACCTCCTACACCTATGATAAAAATGGTAATACAAAAACTATGACAGCTCCCAATAAAGTGGCTACCACCTTTGAATATGATGTACTTGACAGACAGCTGTCCAAAAGTGAACCCGGAGTGGATGAAAAAGGTGCAACCGTTACAATAACCAGTTCCACAACTTATAGTTGGGATGGAAGTCCACTTACAAAAACAGATGCAAAGGGCGGTATTACAAAGTATGAGTATAATCAAAGGGGATTACTGATTAAAGTAACAGATGCCCAAAAGGTCGTAACGGCGTATGATTACGACCTGGCAGGAAGGAAGATAGCGGAAGTAACACCAAAAAACTATGATACCACAAAAAGCATTTACGACATGAGCAGGATTGAATATGTCTACGATGCAAGGGATAGAATCATAGCAAAAAAGGACATATATGTAGATCCTGTCACAAACCAGTGGGTAACCATATACTCAAAAACCTGCATATATGATAATTCAGGCAATCTCATAAAAGAACTCGATGCAGCGGGATATGACTCAGGAGTAGGAACAACACCGGAAGAAAAAATAAGTTCAGGTTATGGTACCGAGTATACATATAATCTGGCAAATATGGTAATAACGTCCAAAGACCCGGTAGCAAAGGAACATGATCTAGCATTTACTTCCAGATATGAATATGACGGGTTGGCAAGAAAGATATCCGAAACCAATGCAAACAAAGTGGAAACCCTGTACACATACAATGATGCAGGCGATATACTGTCAGTAAGTCTGAAAAAAAATCCTTCGTCTGCACCAAAGATAATAAAGCATTCTACTTATGACCTTGCAGGCAGGATACTGGCGCAGACTGACGGAAACGGCAATACCACTACATTTGAATATAACTCTCTGGGGAAAGTGAGAAAGACAGTTGCACCGGGAGACAGCACCATCCCGTCAATAATGGTAACAAGCCAGTACGACGAAATGGGACAACTGAAACAACAACTAAATTCAATGGGACAGGTTGACCTCTATACCTACGATAATCAGGGGAGACAGCTTTCCCATACAGAGAAAAAGTCCGATAATACCCAAGCCATAACTACATATTCAACCTATGATTTAAATGGAAACAAATACTCGGAAACTGACGGAAATGGAAATGTAAAAACATATAACTATGATAGTTTAAACAGACTTCTAGCTGTTGAAACAACGGTAGGTGGCAGGGAAAAAACAACTACTTGGACATATGATGCCAACGGCAACAAAACCTCTGAAACCGACTGGCTCGGCAATACAAGCACCAATGTCTACGATCCCTTAAACAGACTCATAGAAAAAAGAGACCCTTACACTACCATACAAAAGTTAGAGTACAACAAAAACAGTAAACAGATAAAATCAACAGATGCATTGGGCAATGAAACCCGCTACATATATG
>JAEZUC010000001.1 GCA_023443515.1 Bacillota bacterium | reverse complement strand
CTTTGGAAGGTATATATCTCTTTTTATTATAGTTATGATAGGGGTAGGTTTTTTTGCCGGGATACAAGCCACTACACCTGATATTACAGACATAGCGGATAAATATTATAAAGAAAATAATCTTTTGGACTTCAAAGTAGTCAGTACATTGGGCTTAACTGACCAAGATGTTAATTCAATTAAGAAACTTAAAAATGTAAATGCAGTTATACCAAGCTATTCTTTGGATGTTTTGGATACGGATAAAGCTATCAGGGTTCACGCATTAGAAGACAGGGTTAATAACTTAGAGCTTGTGGACGGTCGAATGCCACAAAAAGAGGACGAGTGTATTGCTGACAGTAAAACCTACAAAACAGGGGACAAAATAAAAATTACAAGCGATACCGACAAAAAGCTGAAAAACAATGAATATACCGTTACAGGCACAGTACAATCAGTGCTGTATCTGGCAGAAGATTACGGGAACACCACTATAGGCGACGGAAAGCTGTCATCATTTATTTTTATAAACAAGGATAATTTTATTTTAGATGCATATACGGAAATATACCTTATAGCTACAGGTGCAGAGAAAACATCAGCATATTCCAAAGAGTATGATAACGAAGTTTCAAAGCTGAAAGCCGAACTTCTGAAAATAAAGTCAGACAGAGAAAACGCAAGGTATCAGGAGATTTATACCAAAGCTGACAGTGAAATAAGGAAAAATGAAACAAAATTGAATGACGAAAAGGAAAAGGGAGAAAAGAAGCTGGCGGATGCAAAAGCTACCCTTGATGAAAATTCCGGGAAACTGGAAAAAGGAAAATCCGAACTTATTGCTAACGAGGCAAAACTGAAAAAAAGTACCGAAAAGCAAAATGCAGAGTTTGCTTCGGCAAAAGAAAAAATATCTGCCGGCTGGAAGGATATAAATAATGCACTAAAAAAGAATCAAATAAAAAAAGAAGAAATAGACACTAAAATCAATGAGCTGAATTCCGCCATTGGTGGTATGAAAGCACAGCTAAGCCAGCTTCCCGTCGAAAGTCAGGAATATATAAAGCTCAATGACACTATAAATCAATATTCCGAAATGCAAAAAGGTTTGATAAAGCTGAAGGAATCAATAACTACATTAACCACCCAGGAAGCAAAGTTGGAAAAGGGTATCAAAACCTTTAACAGCGAAATTGCTACAGCAAAAAGAAAAATAGAACAGGGTAAAAAAGAGTTAACTGAGAATGAAAAGAAGTTGACGGACGGGTATGCTGAGTACAATAAAAATCTTGAGAAATTTAATAAAGAAATAACAGATGCACAGGCGAAGATAAAAGATGCACAAAAAGATGTTTCTGATATTGAAAAGCCAAAATGGCATATATTCGGCAGAGAGGCAGCCGTGGGTTACAGTGAATTGAAATCGGGTATCGACGTGGTTACTTCGGTAGCAGCACTTTTTCCATTCTTTTTTATACTTATTGTAATGCTGATGGCATCAAATTCAATGGTCAGGATGATAGAAGAAGAAAGAAGTGAGTTGGGTACGTTAGCCTCACTGGGGTACAAAGACAGCAGTATAATATCAACATACCTGTTCTACGTACTGTCTGCTTCAGGATTGGGAGCTGTTGTAGGGTTTTTCACAGGCTGCGGGGTTATTCCTCCGTTGATTTATTCGACTTTCCGGTTTAATTTGCCGCCACTTGTTGTTAAATACAGCATGGCAACATTTTCGGTGATTTTACTTATTACCTTTGCCCTTATGAGCATAGTAACGGTTATGTCATGCAACAAAGAGCTTAAGCAGAAGCCATCGGCATTAATGCGCCCGGCTCCCCCTAAAAATGGTAAAACAATTATCCTGGAAAGAATCAAACCTCTATGGAGTCGCTTGTCCTTCACATGGAAGGTAACTTTGAGGAATATGTTCAGGTACAAAAAGAGAGCCTTTATGACCATTGTGGGGGTAGCAGGATGTACGGCTCTACTACTTGTGGGCTTTGGTCTGAGGGATAGCATGAATGGCGTTGCGGAAAAACAGTATAGTGAAATTTTCCGTTATGATAATATGTTTATTTTAAAGGATGAAATAAAAAACATACAAGGTGACTTGGAAAAGCTCTTAACAAAGGAGCAAATTAAAGAGCCACTTTTACTTAAACAGACTGCATTAAAATGTGAAACAAAGAATAAAACCTACGATGCTTTTTTAATAGTACCTGCTAATGAGGACATTTTCTATAAATATTTTAATCTGAAAACTCCTTCTGACACAAAACAGTTACCCCTCAATGACAGCGGGGTCATTATTACAAAAAAGCTGTCTGATGTATATAATGCCGGAAAAGGCGATACCATTACCGTGAAAGATGCTGAAAATAATTCTTATAAGTTGACCGTTAGTAGTGTTGCAGAAAACTATACAGCCGATTATATTTATATGAACAATCAAATGTACAATAAGGTTTTCGGCAAAGCTACGTCTTATAATGCCATAGTGTCAAATAATGCATCAGACCAAAAGGCTTTTGCAGAAAGGCTTATTGACAGCGGGCTGGTTTTGAATGTGGTGTTTAACGGGGACTTGATAAAAAAGGTTCTTGACAGTAACGAAAGCCTGAACAGTATAATTTTGTTGCTTGTGGTAGTTGCCTCACTTTTAGCAATTATCGTACTTTATAATCTGACATCCATAAACATCAGCGAGCGAACACGAGAAATTGCAACACTAAAAGTACTGGGTTTTACCGACGAAGAAACAAACGGGTATATTTACCGTGAAGCCTTTATACTTACACTAATAAGCATTTTGGTGGGACTGATATTGGGAATTTATATACACGGTTTGGTAATTGAGGTAATCGGGGAAAACTCAATGGTGTTGTTCAAGAAAATAAAATGGCTTAGCTTTTTACTGGCAGCGTTACTCACGGTGATATTCTCTGTGGTAATGCAAATAGTGACTTATTTCAAATTGCAGACAATCGACATGATAGAATCACTGAAGTCGGTGGAATAAGGAAAAAACCAAAAATGTGCCTCCTATCGCAGAAAAAATGCGGTGGGAGGTTTTTTTTATTCATGGTTAGTATAAAATATTCCAAATTTATTAAAAAAATAACAATAACATGATAAAATATTTATAGTCAAATGTGTATTAATTGGAGAATTGTGTAAATATTCTAAAGGAGAATTTATAATGACACCAAAAACGATAGAGGTTGAAAAGGGGAATGAATTTAAAATCAAAATTCGTGAAATCCCAAGCGAAGGTAATTCCAATGCATTTGCAGGTGATATATTCGGAGATGCGTACATACAGGCGGCAACCAGAGTTGAGGAAATAGTTACTGCCACTGATAATATAAATGATGATAATTCTCAAGGCAACTATCTGAATAACATAATTGCTTTTACGGGAGAACGTGGACAGGGAAAGAGTAGCGCCATGTTATCTTTCACACATTATCTGGAAAATGTGTCTAAAATAGATGCGTTTAAGATAAATACAAAAAAATATAACTTTGTTTCTCTTGAAACAGTTGACCCATCAACCTTTGAAGATATGCACAACATTCTTGAGGTTGTAATTGCGAGAATGTATAATAACTTTTCTGAAAAATATAAAAAAGATACTACCTGCATTTCACGTGATAAAAAGAATGAAATTAATGAACTTTTTCAGAAAGCATATGAAAGCCTCTGCCTTATTAGAAATCCTAAAAAGCTGGAAGAACTTGAATATGACTATGAAGGTAGTATTCAGAAGATAGCTCAAATTGGGGATAGTACGAATTTACATAAAATACTCCAAAAACTTATTAAATCATACCTTAATATAATGACTGAGGGAAACTGTAAAAGTTTTCTCATAATACCTATTGATGACCTTGATATAAATATTAAGTATGCTTACAAAATTACTGAACAGATCAGAAAATATCTGGTTTTGCCAAATGTACTAATCATCATGGCTATTAACATAGACCAACTGAAAAAGTGTGCTGAGATGGAATTCAGAAAGCAGTTTTCCACACTAATGAACAGGCAGAACCCGCTTTCGGATAATGAGTTTATTAATATGGCTGCAAAGTATGTTGAGAAGCTTATTCCTGACGGCAGGAAAATATCACTTCCGGAAATCCGTGCCATATCACAAAGTGGCAATGATGCTGTAGAACTTATTTACCATGAAAGAGTGTCAAAAGATAATATTCTAAAAAAAGAAAACCGTGAAGGAATTGAAGAAAGAATTCTTGGATACATATATGATAAGACAGAGTTGGTTTTTATCAAACCAGAAAATGGGGTTCACAGGTTAATACCAAATACCCTGAGAGGTGTAGTGAATCTTTTATCCGTCTTAGGGAAAATGGAGGATATAAAAGAGGGAGAGTCAAAAAGAGAAACACAGCTAAGAAATATACTGCTTTTTGAAGACTATTTTCTTCATACCTGGATGCCTGATAATCTGGATGATGGGAATATGAAAATAATAAATGAGCTGCTTTCGGTAAGTGACTTTGAAAAGCACAGGTTACTTTGTGTCAAGCTAATGGATGTTATTGAAAACACCCAAGTTTATACTGTAGACCCCAAAAATAATGTTAACCAACTAGACATTACCTTGACTGATTTGAGAACCAAGTATTCAAAGCAAAATACAAATCACATGAGCTATTCTCTGGGAGACGTTTTTGATATATTGTATATCCTTTCAACAAGATATATAAACACCCAGACCATTAATGTGGTTTTTGCTATTAAGACCGTTTATACATTGACAATGCACAAGATTTGCCTTAATGAGACAGAAGAAAGCAAGCTCTGCCCTAACAATATTTACAGGTTTGTGGGGGACAGTCTGTGGGGTAGCAGGGTTACAAATGCATTAAGAGGTGACAGGGCAAGATTTTTATTCCATGTAGATAAATTTCTTGGTGCGGTCTACCCGGAAAAGGGATATTTTTCACAAGAAAGCAAATTGAATGGGGAAGAAAAACAATTAGTGATTATATCCATATTGGCAAAGTTTCCTCAGGTTGACAAGAGTTTAGCATATAAATTGAAATACATTCAAAAATATGAAAATGCTTTTAAAATATATGAAAAAAGTTTATATGAACAGGTATTATATAAAAATAACTTAATTGCGGACAATTATTGGGGACGTAAAAACGCTGAGTTTAGTATAGATAATTTATTTATAACATTTTTGAATTTAGATTTTCTAGAAGACAGAAGTGGCTTAAACACTATCGGTTGTTCTTGCCAAGAATATTTTAGTACATTAAAAAGTGGTGCAAACCTGGATATCCTGCGAAAAATAGTTATAAACATGGAGCTCAATGAGTATGTTCTTAATTGTTTAATTGAAAAAAGGAACTTGAAAGAAAAAGCTGAAACAGATGAGGCATATATCGCGAATTTTATTGACGTAATAGAAAATGCTTTGGGAGAAAATAGTTATGTAAAGTTAGCTGAAACAAAGACGAGAAAAAATGAAGTATCTTATATTGAACTGTTTACTGACAAAGAACTGGAAGCCGAATTAAAAGGAGCTTTTGTAAAGAGTTATGAGAACAGAATCACAAAAATCGATGATATACAGAATGAACCGGAAAGTGAGGATGAGGGCGATACTAATGAAACTAAGAAATCAGAAGATGTGAGTGAAACAGAAAATGATAAGCAAGACAAAGATACCAGTAAATCAGTTTTGAAACCAGTCCTTTCAGACGAAGAGAATATATTCGATACCATTATATATTTTTCGGAGATAGATGAACGAATAAACTCAGTAGAAACCAATGGTAGTTTGCAGATTATCCTGGATATGAAAAAAGCAAAGTTAAATAAGATTAAGAAGGAGACTATTGTTTTAGCCAAAGTAGTTGCATATTATCGTACTACCAATATTCTGGAGTTCAGTCAAGAGATTATCGATGAAATCAAGAATATATATACATCTTGTGTGTACGCCGATAAATTAGCTGATTACAACCAAAGATTAGCATTTATAATTGAATTACGAAAAAGATACATGTCCGTTGCAAATAAAATGAAGGATATAATTGAATCCCTAAACAAAGAGCAGTAATACACGGAGGATGTTGCTTTTATGGATATAGAAAGAGGTTGCTTGGATGTATTATTTAAAAGGATACCTAATTCCTATTTTCTCAATGACATAGTAAACGGAAAACCACAGCAAAAAAACAGTTATTCTAAAATATCTAAAAAGGTATTTTGTGAATACTCTGCAAGTGTTTTTCCCCACTATACCATTAATGAAACAGAGAATATTTATGAATACCTCAATGCCAAGCTCAGCAAGGATTATGGAGTTTTTGGTTTCGTTGCTGATGTGGCAGAAAAATTCCTTACATATGATGAAAGCGAACCCCAATGTATATATGAACAGATTCTCAGATGGAGAGATATTTCCTTTAAGCTTGGACAAGACCTGTTTACTTGTGCCTATCTTGCAAAGATTGATACACTGTTTTGTCAAAGAACCGAATTCTTTGCATGGAGTCCTATAATTAAAACAGACAACAAGAGACTTCACAATATTCTGAAAAAAGGGATGGCTGAAAATCATTTTCATTTGAACGGGTCTACGCAAATATTCGCTCTGAACTGGGCATCTGTAATGAATTACATCGCAAACAGACACAAGGATTTCAAGCAAATAGATAATTACATGGATTCAAAGCTGTTTGTGGAAACTGATTCAATCACAAAAAAATCACTATACAGTGAATGTATGACTGCTGCATTTATAAGGCTGTATTTGTTTAATTGTATCAAATCCAACACGGCATCCATCAAACAATTGGAAAATGCATTTAAAACCGGGGATTTGGATGTAATGTGGGTTGCAGATATGCAGAGGGGGATAAACAACCTGAAGGAAGAGTATGGCTTTCGGACTGAACATGGGTATTTGGAT
>JAEZUC010000087.1 GCA_023443515.1 Bacillota bacterium | reverse complement strand
GCATCCTCAAATGCACCAATTTCTTTCAGTCTGTCTATTATTGGAAGGTGCTGTGTACATTTTCCTTCACATAAACCGCATTCTATACAGTTATTAACATCCTCCTGCTTAATTCCCCAGTGACCTTTTAAGTTATTAAGAACGTCTTCTGTATTGCCTAAAATGTGGTTATTGTAAGAAAGCATATATTTTGATACAGGGATTTCTTTTGGACAGTACTCGCAATAGCGACAACCTGTACAAAGTTTATCCATAGAATTAAAAAGCCTTCCTTCGATTTCCTTCAGTTTGGTTTGCTCAAGTTTAACCAGACTATCGCCAACCTTACAGTTCTGAATTACCTCGTCAATACTGCCCATTCCGGCTAATACTGTGGTTATTTCATCATGGGAGGCATTAAATCTTAATGCAGCATCAACTACGTTTTGGTCGTCTTCACTTCTGATAAAATCAAAATATTCTGCCTTTTGAGGAATCAGCCCCCCTCCAAGAGGATTCATTGTAGCAATACCAAGACCCTTTTTATAAGCAGCCTCCAAGCCCTTTTGCCTGAACGGGAAGTTAAGTATGTTGTAACCCACTGTCATTCCTTCAAAGCAACCTTCATTTACTATTGTTTCAATCTCATCACCTGTACAATGGGTAGAAAATACTATATGCTCTATAAGTCCTTCTTCCTTTGCCTTTAAGGCAGCCTCATAAGCACCGCCTTTTACCATCCTGCTTCTGTAGTCGTCCAGACTAAGGATACACCATATATGGAAAAAGTTTATTTTTTCAAGATTCATTCTTTTTAAAGATGTCTCCAGCTGTTCACGTAGTTTTGAACCATCCTTGCGACTGCTTTTTGTAGAAACATAAAATGGCTTCTTCATGCTTTTAAAGGCATTGGACATAATAAATTCGCTATGGTCATCGTTATACCCCGGTGCAGTATCAAAATAGTTTACACCGAGTTCATTTGCGCGTACTACTATCTCTGCACATTTATCGTAGTCATAGTTATCTCCTGACTTCGGAAACCTCATACCCCCAAACCCTATTGCGGATATATCCTTGCCTGTTTTACCGTATTTTTTGTAGATCATATAATAATACCTCCGGGTGTCCTGTTATTGTCATGTAGTTTGATATTTCTAGTTAAAATTATAATTTTATAATACTAAATTTCAATGTACATTCTTATGTTTTACATGTAATTTCATAACTGTTTTACTCAAAGGTTAAAGTATAACCATTGTCCTTTAACCATTTTTTGTATACCTTATAATCAGGCATAATACTTTGAACATTTTTCCAAAACTTCTCAGAATGGTTCATTTCTCTCATATGGCAAAGTTCATGGATTACCACGTAATCTATTACCTTTAAAGGCGACATAATCAGTTTCCAATTTAGATTTATATTGCCCTTTGTGCTACAGCTGCCCCATCTGGTTTTTTGCCCCCTTATGGCCACTCTTTTAGGAGACACCTCTACAGCAGGCGAGTATAAACTGATTCTTTGTTCCAGAAGCTCTCTGGCTTTTGAAATATACCAACCTTTTAAAAAAGATTTTATATTGTCCCTGTCCGCGATTCCGGGTATCTCCAAAACCATCCGTTTCTCTTCAAATATCACTTTTGGTTTTTTTGTAATACTATTCTCAACAATTTTAAGATTGTATGGTCTGCCTAAATAATAAAACACCTCACCGTTATCAAAGGATTTTTCTATCCCAGCCACCGGTTTTTCCCTGATTTCAGCCAGCTTTTGTACAATCCACCCCTCTTTTTCATGCAAGAGTTTTTCGATATATGCTAACGGAGTTTTTATAGGACAGGCTACGATAATCTGTCCGGTATTTTTTATCATGATGGAAATTGTTCTTCTGCCGGTTCTTTTAAGATTATATTCCAGCTCTTTCCCCCCCAATTTTATCCTTGATAAATTTTCCACAATTTTATTTGAATTTTTCATTGTATGACCTCCGCAAACATAAATAACTGTATCCGATATTAGCAAAGCATCCCGGCAAAGTCAATTAACAAGATTTTATATTGATATATTATTATACGACGCTGAATACACATATAAAAGTAACGCTATTTGTTTCAATTTCATAGCATGATATTAAACAAAACCTATAAGAGAGCGCATATATGAACTTTAACATATCAAGGTATTTAGCAAAGGTCTATGATATATTTCTATGCTTTATTATATATTCCTTCTGCGGTTGGTTAATGGAAACAGTGTATTTGTCCGTTTATAACTGGCAATTTATAAAAAGAGGATTTCTCATAAGCCCTTTATGCGGGATTTATGGAGTGGGCACAATTTTAGTTGTATATCTTCTGGACAAATTAAAGTCCCGCCCCGTCCTTGTATTTTTTGGTGCAGTACTTATTACTACTGTACTGGAGCTTATAACAGGCCTACTGCTGCAAAGGGTACTTAATCGTGAACTATGGAATTACAGCGGAGATTCCTTGAATTTCTTAGGAATAATATGCTTGAGGAATACTCTGATCTGGGGATTAATGTCCCTTGTAGCTGTTTATAGTATTCATCCTGTTGTAATTAGGAAAATAGGAAAGCTTTCACAGCGTAGCAAGGCATTAATCAGTAATATATGCTTTTTATGGATTTCGGCAGACCTATGCATTTCCATATTTACAAGCCTCCATGGTATAAATAATATCCACTGGGTATCCGGCTTGGTGTTTCACAGACTGAAGGATATTGGGGACATGACTGTAAAAGTGGTTTATTATATACGTCATTAATCTGTTATTCCCACTGATTCCATATCTCCGGCTCATAGCCTACAGTTGCCTGCTTTCCATTTCTAACTATGGGAGAGTTAAAGAGCTTTGGGTTTTTTAAAAGAACCTCTTGAGCTACTTTACCCACTCCAAGATTTCGCATATTGAGCTTTTCATATTCCTTTGCTTTTGTATTTATCAATGCACTTATACCTACAGCGGCTTTTACACTCTCAAATTCCCCTTTACTCATTCCGTACTTAAAAAGGTCTATATACTGGTAATTGATTTTCCTCTCTTTAAAATACCTCTCCGCCTTCTGTGTATCAAACCCTTTGGCCCCATATATCTGTATATTCATAAAACTCCTTTGCACTTGACTCTCTATATAATAGATTACTTTAACATTGAAAACAGTGCCTTGGGAATATTCTCAAGTGATGTCTGCTTTTCCACTGCTCCAATTTCATACGCAACTTTTGGCATACCGTAAACAACACAGGACTTCTCATCCTGTCCTATAGTCTTTGCGCCTTTCCCTCTCATAGCCAGTAGTCCCTTGGCTCCGTCAGCACCCATCCCCGTTAATATAATTCCAACTGCATCGTTCCCGGCTTCCTTGGCTACGGATTCAAATAGTATATCGACAGAAGGGCAATGTCCGTTAACCTTTTCACTCTGAAATACCTCAACCCTATAGCGCTCACCTGTTTTCCTGACTCGCATATGGTAATCTCCGGGAGCAATAAGCACTTTGCCTTCTTCTACATAGTCACCATTCTGAGCTTCGTTGACTCTTAGCCCTGTTTGTTTATCTAATCTCTCGGCAAACATCCGTGAAAACATAGGAGGTATATGCTGAACTACAACTATACCGGGAATGTTCTTCGGCAACTGTTTAAGAATGTTGAAAACAGCCTCAGTTCCTCCCGTGGAAGCTCCTATTGCTATAATTTTTCTGCTGTTAAAATTCATATCCCAGAAGACATTTTCACCAATAGTTCTGACTCTTTCCGGAAGTTTGGATTTTTTTGCGGTTTTAACTTTAGTTATCATTTCGTTTATAAATTCTTCTACATTTTTTGATATCTGCATATCCGGCTTCAGAATAAAATCAACTGCCCCTGCTTTTATTGCATCGAACACAGCTTCACTTATTGAGCTTACAACAATAATAGGAATCATATGCTGGGGTAATAGCCTGCTGATAAACTCAATACCATTCATTTTAGGCATCTCAATGTCGCAGATCATAACATCGGGATCATACTCTTCTATTTTATCCCTTGCATCAAAGGGATCAACCGCCTTTGCAACTACTTCAATTTCCGGGTCCAGGGTTATCCCTCTCGAAATGACTTCACGAAATAATAAACTGTCGTCAACCACCAGTACTTTGATTTTTTTCATATCATAAACATCTCCTGTAATAATCCGTACGGTCTGCCTTCTTTATATTAAAACACCATACCCCTGTCTTAAAGAGGTATGGCGTATTTAGAGTCTAATTACTATCTACAGCTTACTGGTTTTCAGGTAAAAATGTAGCACAATCTGTTTCCTGAGTGTCTCTTGCATCTCTGGGCTGAACTTCTATCTGCTCAGCAGCACAGTGATCACCCGTCATATAATAGTGACATGTATTAACAATGCATTTTATACCAGTATTTGGCTGGCTCATTTTTTTAACAGACATTTTTATTCCTCCTTTGAAATGAACTTTCTAAAGTATTATTTGCACAAATTCTGTTTTAATTCATGTAAGCAGAATTAGCACCATTTACTCTTTTATGTACAAAGAAGGCATAACATATCTGAAACCTGTTTTTTCCCGGCTAATCGACTCAGAATGACCTATGAACAAGTATCCGCCATGTTCTAATATATCATAAAACTTATTAATAAGGGTATTTTTTGTGATATTATCAAAATAAATCATAACATTTCTACAAAAAATCAAATGAAATTTCTTTTTAAACGGAAAATTAGCCATCAGGTTAAACTTTCGAAATATAACATCCTCCTTTATCTGATCCTTTATCACCGAACTCCGGCTATTATATTTTTTAAAATAATTAGTTCTCCAGCAAACCGGAAGCTGCAAAAGCTCCTCATCATTAAATATGCCGTTTGCAGCTGTTTCCAGTACTTTTTGGGATATATCTGTGGCCAGTATTTTAGTATCCCAATATCCTTTTTCAGCTCCTAAATAGTCCCGGTTTATCATTGCCAAAGTATAGGGTTCCTCGCCGGTGGAACACCCCGCACTCCATATCCTTAAATCTTTGTTTTTTACATCTCTTACCAGATTCGGAAGTACTTTGTTTTTATAATATTCAAAGTGTTCAGCCTCTCTCATGAAAAATGTATGGTTTGTTGTAATCTTGTCTACGAGTATTTGTTCTGAACTTTCCGTTCTGTCGTTGGTAACATGACTGAAATAATCTGTAAAATTATCAATGTCCAGTGAATTTAAGACATTTTGAAGCCTCCCCATTACAAGGATGCGTTTTTCAGGCTTCAAGTGAATGCCATATTTATATTCAATATACTCCGATAGCTGTTTAAATTCCCTGTCAGTAATAGAAATCATTAAATTATTCCCACCATGTAATAATTAATATTTGCCGAATTCCTTATCGCTTAAATCTATAGTCTTTCCCCTTACATTCTGGGTTGTATTTCTGTTCTTTTCACTCATTTGATTAAGAATTTTTAATATCTCGGGGCTTATTTCTCCGTCTACCTTGTAGTTCTCCACCGAACGGGATGTTTTTTTGAGAGTGAATCTTTCCACCTGTTCTCGTAATACCTCTGCCTGGCTGGAGAGCTCCTCACTTGCGGCAGCACTTTCCTCAGAGGTTGCAGAGTTAGCCTGAATCACCTGTGAAACTTGCATAATTCCCTGGTTTATTTGTTCAATTCCCGAAGCCTGCTCATTAGATGCTTCTGCAATATTACCTACAAGATCAGCTGCCTTGGCTACACCCTCCACAATCAGTCCCAGCGCCTCTGCCGTCTCATTTGCTATCTTTGTTCCGTCTTCTACCTTACGTATTGAACCCTCAATCATATCGGTTGTTTCTTTTGCGGCATTTGCCGAACGTGCAGCAAGATTTCTGACTTCCTCTGCAACTACAGCAAAACCTTTTCCGTGCTGTCCCGCTCTAGCCGCTTCTACAGCAGCATTAAGGGCAAGTATGTTTGTCTGAAAAGCAATCTCATCTATTACCTTGATTATCTTTGAAATACTACTTGATGAATCGTTAATCTCATCCATTGCATTGAGCATTTCTTTCATATGCTTGTTGCCCTTTAAAGCTATAGTTTTTACATTTCCCGCAAGGCTGCTGGCTTGTGTTGCATTTTCCGCGTTTAATCTTGTTTGGGCTGATATTTCTTCAAGGGAGGCAGTCAATTCTTCTATTGAGCTGGCCTGCTCAGTTGCACCCTGGGAAAGTGCCACACTTGAATCAGATACCTGTCTGGAGCCTGAGGATACCTGTTCCGCAGCAGAGCTGATGTTGGATATGACACTGTTCAAATTATCCGACATCTTTTTAAAGGCTTCAGCAAGCAAACCTATCTCATCTTTGGAATTTTCCTTAATATCCACATTCAAATCACCGTCTGCAATTTTTTCGGCAGCAATAACAAGCCTGTTAACTGGATTACTTATCTTTCTCGACATAAAAATTCCCAGGAGTACTGCGGCAATTACTGCCAGAATTACAACTGTAACCATTATGTATACTGTGGCATTTGTGTCTCGGGCGTATTGTTCCTCCCGCTCAACCCCGCCACTTTCTTTTAGATCAAACAATTCATCTATGTATTGTTTAGCCAACTTTGCAGGTTCAATCGCCTCACTGTAGAAAAGTGTTTTAGCCTGCTCATTCTGTCCTGCAATGGCCATATTTATTACCCTGTCTCTGATTTCATTGTATTTGTTAAGATTTTCATTTAGGGAAGCATAGGTCTTTTGTCCTTGTTCAGTTTGTAAAGAATTGAACATTTCTTTAAGATTTATCTGAACATCTTTGTCCAGCTCCTTAATCTGATTGCTGTAGTTTTTCTTTTCCTCCATATTATTACTAAGCAATATGTCTCTTGTGACTGCCCTGATACTGTTAAAATCTGTACTGGCCTTGCCTATGTCCGCGGTGGCTATACCGAAGTTTTCATAAAGCTCGGTATAGTTTTTATCTACTTTTTTGATATTAATTATACCTACTATTCCAACTACTCCTGCTAATAATGCCACAATTATAAAGGTTGCTACAAGCTTTGTACCTATTTTCAAGTTGTTAAACCATTTCATTTGAAAATGCCCCCTAATTATTAAAATTGATTAACATATCTACGTCATCTTCGTTCAACAATTTCTCACAATCCAACAGCATTTTAACGTTATTATCTACTTTTCCTATGCCTTTAATAAATCTGTTACCTGTTTTTGTAATATCAGGAGGCGGAACTATGTCCCATTCGGGTATTTTTATTACTTCTGATACACTATCTACAATCAGTCCCGCCGATAGCTCATCAATATCTATGACAATAACACAAGTCCGGTCATTGTACTCCTTGAAAGGTTTTTTGAACCTCAGTCTTACGTCTACTACAGGAATTATCTTTCCTCTCAGATTAATAATTCCCCGGATGTACTCGGGCAGTTCCGGAACCTCAGTAATCGGCTGTATTCCAATGATTTCCGTGACATGCCTTATTTCCATTCCGTAGAATTCCTTTCCCAACAGGAATGTAAGAAATTTATCTTTTTGGGTATCTTCATCCTGTTCGTCTATTTCCTGTCCTACTGCATTTTCCATAATCACAGCTCCTTTTGTATTAAGATATTATATTTTATTTGTCAACATAAGTCGGGGTACGTCAAATATAAGACTTATATTACCGTCACCAAGCAAAGTGCATCCTGCAAAATCAGAGTTCTGGTAAGTTTTCTTAATATATGGAGGCAGTGTTTTAACAACTACCTGCTGCTGACCCAGTAATTCGTCAGCAAATATACATATAGCTTTTGCGTCCTGTTCCACCATTATCAATATTCCTTGGGTAAATTCCGTTATTTCTGTTTTTATGTTATAAATGCGATGAAGCCTGTATACGGGATAACAAACTCCCCTAACCATAATCATCTCGTTATCGTCAGGATCGGTTATTAAATCCTTTTGTCCCGGTCTGAATGACTCCTTTATAGCTGTTGTAGGAATTGTAAAACGTGAGTTGCCTACTTTTATGTTCATACCATCAATAATAGCCAGGGTTAGGGGAATTTTCAGTGTAATAACGGTACCTTTTCCTTCCGTACTGTCAACAGATACACTTCCGCCGACAGCTTCAATATTCTTTGCAACTACGTCCATCCCTACACCTCTGCCGGAAAATTCAGTGATATTGTTATTTGTGGTAAAGCCCGGAAGAAAAATCAAATTGTATATTTCCTTATTTGCCATTTCATTTTCAGGTTTTTGTATAAGACCATGTTCTATGGCTTTATCCATTATTGAGTTCTTATCAAGTCCCCGCCCGTCGTCTTTTACCATAATCAATACATCACTGCCGGAATTTTTTGCCTCAAGGGTGAGCGTACCATGTTCGGGTTTTCCTGCGACTGCTCTTTCTGTGGCTGTTTCAATTCCGTGGTCTATGGAATTTCTTATAAGGTGCATTAGTGGGTCGGAAATATGCTCAATAATATTTTTATCTACTTCAGTGTCCTCTCCCACTAAAACCAGTTCCACCTTTTTATCGAGCTTTTTGCACATATCCCGTACAATCCTGTGCATTTTATGAAAAGAAGTTGCTAAAGGCACCATTCTAATAGACATAACCATCTGTTGAATTTCATTATGAATTTTTCGCATTTGTCGTGCTGCTTTATAAAAATCCGGCAGTTCAAGATTCTTTAGGTCAGGATTTTGAGTAACCATGGCTTCGGCAATAACCATCTCCCCAACAAGATCCATAAGGGTATCGAGTTTTGAGACACTTACGCTTATCATACTTTGCTGTGTAGGTGTACAAGTTTTTGTTCCGTCTTGGCATTTGTTGTTTGCTTCTTCATGTTTTTCGCAGGCCTGACTAGTGTTTTGAACCAATTCCAAATCCTTCAGAAATATTATTTGACTGAAAAAGTTATGCAATTCTTCATATGTCTTATTTGAATTAAAAAAGATTTTGAAACCGTTTTTTTGGATGATGTTTGAGCTGTTATCATCGTCTATGATATCTTCAGGTATATAATAAAAATCTTCAGTAATCTGCTTTAGATTATGGATAACCGAATATGCACGGATATTTTCCATTTCACAACCATCCTCAAAACGGATTACCACCTGAAATTCTTTTCGGGAAGTGCTGACTAAAGCATGTTCCTCCTTTGCACAAACACTATTTGACTTTAATGCTTCTTTACCTTTACTGTCCCTTTTCATGTAACTTAAAAGGTCTCTTATACCGGCTATAAGATTATCTGCTTTCCCATCAGCAGTATCGTTTCTTTTGATTTTCTGTAGCTCAACCTTAATGAAATCAACACCGTCCAGAACAATATCTGACATGGCAGAAAAATTAATGTATTGATTTTTTTCTTCTCGGATACAAAAGAATAAATCCTCAAGGGCATGTGCCAAAGTAGATATCTGATTAAACATCATCATGGCAGAAGAACCTTTTATGGTATGCATTATTCGAAATATTTCGTTTATGGTTTCAGAAGTATAATAACAGACTTTTTCGCTTTCAATTATAATACTTTCAAGCTGTTCTATAAGCTGATCTGTCTCATACAAGTATATCTCAAGCATTGGTTCATTACTGGACTGCTCTGACATAATGTACCCCCACATCCGTGATAACTGATATATTTTAGTAATATTAATATTTGAAAAAAGTTTAGAAATAAGAATATAAAAAAGAAAGGTTAAGAATCGGCAATCTTTCTTAATGTGTTTATAACATGCTCGTCCTTATATGGCTTAACGATAAAACTTTTAGCTCCATGTAATATGGATTCTCTTACCTGTGCTTCCTGACCCATTGCAGAAACCATCACTATTTTTGCATTAGCATTGATTTGCCTGATAGCCTTTAAAGCCTCCAAACCATCCATTTCCGGCATTGTAATGTCCATTGTTACTACATCCGGCATAAATTCCCTGTACTTATTAATAGCTGAAAGACCATTTTCAGCCTCACCCACGACTTCAAAATCATTTTTTTCGAGTAATAGCCTTAATGAAGTACGCATAAAAACAGTATCATCAACAACAAGCACCTTTTTTCCCATTTTATGTATCCTTTCACGGAAGGCGAAATTTCTAATAATGAATTTCACCTATTCATATAAGTTATGATTTGTTGGAATAATTAGTTTACCGTTAAATTTAAAAGCATTACTAAATTTAGCTTATGCTTACAAATATATTATAAATTTATCCAATATTTATGTCAACTATTGACTTTTTTAAGAAATAGGTATACGTTCTTGAACAGTTTAGGCTGGTGTTTAAATACATAAAAATATTGGTATAAACTATTCCTAATACCAATATTAAATAAAGTCTGCTCCGTTACTTTTAATAGGGATTAACTTATTATTCAAATTTAAAATTAGCACTTACTAACTGCCTGTACATGATCTCCTTCTCACTGAGTATAAAAGATGTTAATTGATTCTGAGTTGCATACATTGAGTTTTTGTCCCTGTGGGTCAACTGTATACCATACTCACACCTGCCAAAGTTTACTGTTTTTCTAGCTATGGTTGCATCATATTTAATAACATTATTGCTAAGAAACGCACTAATCTCAACTTCATCGTCTTTTTCGAAATCGTCGGTAGAATATATGCACATGCCTGCATAGCTAAAATCTTTTATACATATGGGTTCTCTCTTGCTGGAATTTGCAAGCTTGATTTCACCGGTCAGGGAAGTAGGAAATCTCTCGTATTGTCTTCTTTCAGTTTCAAAAGCTATATTCTCAGGATTATTTGCATGGATTATGTATTCTTCTTCTTTTGGTATGGCACCTATAACATTACCCCCACTCAGATAAAGAGTCTCGTCACTATTAAGAAAACCAATAAGTACGGGGTCTCCCTTTAGAATTTGAGCACCGTTTTTTTCTTCATTACATAATTTAACAGTAAACACTTTTTGAGTATCACCACTTACAACAGTACAGTGCATAGGTTTGACCTTATTAAAATGTCTTAATACCAAATTCAACTTTTCCATACTTTCCTCCAGCACAAAAATACTAAATATTTAGTTTAATATTGTATATTTTGGATACATTTATTCCACTGATAAAAGAATAGCACATTCTAATTTCATGAACAAGACCATTTATGGAAATACGTTATTTATTTACATAAGTTGCGGGTACAAATTCTGATTTTTAAAAACTATTTCATAAACCATTATGAGCTTACCTCATCTGTAACTACCATGTTCCTACCTGTACGCTTTGCCTTGTAAAGAGCAGCATCAGCCCTCTCTATTATTTGTGTTATATCTGTTACCGTTTCAGGATAAGAACAAATACCTATGGATACTGTTAAATTGATTTTCCTGCCACAGGAAATCTCAAACTCATTTTCAGCAATTATTTTCCTGATCCTTTCAGCTATCTCTATAGCCTTGGCGTTTGAAGCATTCTCAAGCAATATTGAAAATTCTTCCCCTCCGTTTCGTGATATCTTATCATCTGCTCTGCAATTATGTCTTAATATCTTTCCAATCTCTTTCAGTACCTTGTCTCCTGCTTGATGACCATGTGTATCGTTTATTTTTTTAAAAAAATCTATATCAATCAAAAGTAAAGAAAATTTTTGATTAGTACTTACGGCCTTCTCTATTACCAGCCTGAATAATTTATTAAATTCCCTTACATTGTTTAGGCCTGTCAGGTAATCCTTGGTTGATTCCTCTTTTAGCTTTATAAACAATAAGCTCATGTTATTAAGATATATCATATATTTATATACTGTATAACTAACGACAGCAGTTCCCGTAATAAAGTATGGGTATATTGTAAAAAGAATTGAGACATTTTTTTGAAAAATATAAAAGTAAACACCACAGCTGACAACAGTCATGTATATGGTAGATAACAGCCATTTCCTGCCCAGTGTCCTTCTTGTTTTAAAAATTAACACTATGCCTGCTGTTACCAACATAATAACTACTACACCCGCCTCGGAGTATTTGTTAAGTCCAAAATATGCAATTCTAAAGCTCCCCATGACAATGCCTGAAACAACAGCTGACATTCCTCCTCCTACTGTAACTGCCAGCAAGGTAGAAATATTTCTGAAATCCACCAGTGTTTCATTTTGGATTCTAACACTATACCAAATCAAAAGTATACCCAAAATCCCGCATACAGCTCCTGTAATCAGCTTAAAAAGAGGACTGGATTGTATTTCTGAATCCCGGTCTCTATATAATTGATTTGCTATGCTCATAAATGAAATAAGTATAGCTGCGTTTATTATCAAATCACTTAACATTCATTATTCCCTTCTTATGTATACCCCCTCATATATATACGGTTATTATGAGATTTAATTTCACTAACTAGTATTTCTTTATATGAGTTCAGATATTCTTGAAACTTTATCAAAAATTAAGCCCGGAAATTCTCCCGGGCTTTGTATTTTTTGAGCTCTTGTCGGCATATCAATTTCTCTAGATAAGGCTTGACTTGGTTAAAAACTTATTAATAACCGACGCAGTTTCAGCACGTGTAAGATTATCTTTTGGTGCAATTACTGTCAGACTTTTTCCTGATACAATTCCGGAATTAACGCAGGCAGCAGCTGAAATTTTTGCCCATGCTGCCAGTTTGTCCAAATCTTTGAAGGCTTTATGTGAATTAACTACTTCTTCAGTGGTATAATTAGTTTTCAAACCGGTAATCTTCATTGCTTTTGAAACTATAGTCATAGCTTCCTGACGGGTTATTTTACCCATAGGTCTGAATTCACCGTTTCCATAACCTGAGATGATACCACATTCATATGCTATGCCTATTGCATCATAATAGTTGTTGCTACTGCTTACATCTGCAAAAATGTTTTTCCCTTCACCTGTTCGGTAAAGTCCCATAGCCTTCACCATAGAATCAATGAACTCGCCTCTCGTGATAGCCATGTCAGGATTGAAGTTGTCATTATCAATACCGTCCATAATAAGTCTTGAAGCAATATTGTTTACAGAACTCTTCGACCAGTGGTTTTCAGTATCTTTAAAGTTTTTTGTACTTGATATCAGCGCATATGTGCTGTTGGTCAAGCTGTTTATTTTTGCATAATATTTGCCGTCTTTGCTTACTATAGTTGTCGGTACATGTGAGAAACTACCGTCCCTATTGAGCACTATTCCTGTTATAATCTCCCCCGGGATTATTCCATCATTTATTGCAATTGTTCTTTCAACGTACCCGCTAAATTTGAGGATTTCAATGGTTTTAGTGCCATTTGAGCATGTTACGTTAAATCCTACCGGATTGGAAGCCAGCTTATAATTATTCTTACCTGCGGTCTCCTTTACAGTATTATTTACAGCATCAGTCACTCCTGAAATACTTACATTTACCTTAGCGTCAAGGTTTCCTTCAAATGCAGACACAATCTTTTCAATATCTAACCTCGATGCCGGTATTGAATACGACACGTTGCCACTTCTTATCTCCAGAACAGCTTCCTTCTCAGCCATATTTTTTATTATTTTAACAGTTAGCTGTCCGGCTACAATATCCGATTTTGTAAGTGGTTCTAATACTATTACAGCCTTTTGACCAAGCAATTCTGCAACCTTATTTTCATCTACAACTATACTTGTAACTTTTTTGCCTTCCTTGTATTCAGTGAAAGCTTTTGCAATAGATACTTCCTTTCCGTTAACAGTACTCTTTACGTTGTCCCAAGTAGGACTACTGTCCGATGGTGATGCTGGATTTGAAGGTGTTGTAGGAGTACTACCATCGCTCAATGTAAGCTCTCCGTATACAGAGGTATCCTTATAGCCTACTCCTGTAGTATCGTTCCAGTTTCTACATCCGGTACGTGTACCATCCTTGGCATCATTAATCTGAGCATCAAATCCGATTTTAAGATTATTTGTCGGCGTCACAGTTTTAAACGGTATTTTCATTTCTACAGTATAGCTTGTACCTGAAACTTTAACAACCGATTCGAATCCTTCTTTTATTTTGTCAGGATTAAATGAGATCTCGTTGTCATAGTTTACTCTGTACTGTCCGTCATCATTCTCATATGAAGCTGTTTTTCCGTTATTTTCATCAACAAATACCTCTACAGAATCCTGTTCCCAAGGATTTGCACTTGATTTGTCAAGAATTGAATCATTTACTTTGATTAAAACATAGAGGTTTTTGTCATCCCACAGCGCTTGGGCAGTTCCGTTTGCTATCTCCCATGCTGTTATAGTTTGATTTATCGGAAGCTTCTCGGCGTTGTTCCAAATACCATCTATCGTTCCGTCTATTACAGGTGTACCCTTTGCAGCTGTTCCCTGCTTTATCTCTACTGCAGGCGGTGCCTCGTGCTCAGCCATATATTTATCAGGGTCAATTATAGCGTAGTATGCATTTTTTGCCTGCAAATCACTGTCAAAAGGCAGAGGACAAGCTTCTTTCCTCCAACTGTTTCCGTCATCAAGTCCCCAAATTGTAACACGACTTATATTATTAGCATGAGCCTTGTAAATTTTCATTAGCTGTGCGTACAAGTAAGCCTGTGCATTTATCTCATCGTTGCTCTGCTTTTGGCCGCTTCCGGCTGTAATGTCTAACTCAGTAACACACACATCTACTCCCAAATTAATAAATCTTTCCAAGGATGCCTCTACATTCTTAGGGTTAGTAGATGTACTGTAGTGAGCCTGCATACCTATGCCGTCAATAAGTAGCTCGCCATGGTTAGCTTTTGCATAATTTGTATTAATTTCCTTTACCATGTTAGCTATAGCTTGAGATTTATTCTGATCATCTTCGTTATAGTCATTATAATAAAGCTTTATATCGTTCAGATTATTTATTTCAAGAACATCTCTCGTAATTAAAAATGCTTGCTCTACATAATCATCGCCGATAGACTGATACCACATTGAATCTCTACGCAAGCAATTCCTCCAATCTGAAGGGTCGCTGATTCCATCTGACATTGCTTCATTAACTACATCCCATGATATGACTTTGTCACCGAAATGCTCAACAACATTCTCTATGTGAGTTCTCATATTTTCAAGGGCTTCTTCCCTTGAAAGGGTAATGTTTTTACCGTTTCCGTCCTTTTTATATTTTGTTATATCAGAAGCATCAGGTACCCCATTCATCCATACAGGTGTTTGTTGGTGCCAAACTAATACATGCCCGTGAACCTGCATATTGTTGTCGTGTGCTTTTTGTATCATTGCATCAGCTGTTTCAAAGCTGAATACGCCTTTGTTCCTTTGAAGTGCATCAGGCTTCATATCATTGCCTGCCGTAATAACATTGAAATGATGTTTTAAAAGCTCAAAGCTTTTTCCCTCAAGTTCATTTGGTGCTATTGCATTTCCGAAAAGGAAGTCATCTTTGTATACGTCCATTATAGGAATCAGATCGGTTTGGACAGGTAGTGACACTGAACCTGTATTTACTACGCTGACATCATCGATATAAAACGCAACTGATGTGTCAACACTTTGTATATATATAGTTATATATCCGCTTGAAGTATTATAATAACGTTGTTTACCCTCAAACTTGACCCAACCGTCACTTTCTTTAATTATCTTTTTAGACAATGAAGGGTATTCAGCAACACCGTCGCCATTACCAATCTGTGTACTGAGATCAATTTCTGCACTTTCTGCATCTGGTGCCAGCTTCACCCAAACTGTCACTCTATATTCACTGCCTTGCTCTATATACTTCTCCACCCGCAATGACGGGCCAGAGTAAGCGTTTTCTCTGCCTCCGTCTACTTTAAGGGCGTATCCTCCGCCATCAGTATGATTGGCTTCATTTGTTACACTAAGAACTTCTTTCCCGATTCTTGGTGTGAAGCCACTTTCCGTCCCGTCCTCGAAGTCAATGGTTTTCATTGAAGGTGCAGGTCCGGTTATAAGTATATCACCTATGTAAAAAGGAACGGCAGCTCCTTCACCGTTTGACTGAACTCGTATCCTATCATCCTTACTTGTATCTACTGTGTATTTGCCCTTTAATATAAAAGGTTTTCCTGCTATAAAATCTGTACTAGCAACTACACCATAACTGCTTATACTTTGCAGAAATGCCTGTGCTCCTGCCGGTACGTCAGTATTTGTATCTACATAGCCAATTACTGTTATTTCATAGGATTTTCCATTCTCCAGACCTATGTCACTGAATAAAAAATCTGCCCCATCATAGTTGTTAACTCTGGTATCCACATATAAAGCAGCCCCGTCTTCATTTAACACAGTTTCCTCTACATCACCTGTAGGAAAGGTTTTTTCAGTAACAGGCATCAGAGTAGCATCTCCGGATTGTTTTGCCAAGCCATTACCGCTTGCAAAAGTTTCGTGGTAAATTGTCTTTTCAGTTACAGGTGTCGGTGCTGTTGACTTTTCACCTGTTACAGTTATCTCTCCGATATAAAAAGGAACTGTTGCTCCTACAACATTGGATTGAATACGTATTGCGGTATCCTTGCTGGTATCAACGGTATAAGTTCCGGTTAATGTAAATTCTGCTCCTGCAACGAAATCAGCACCTGCCAGCCAGACATAGCTGTTCACAACCTGTAAAAATGCTTTTGAATTTTCTGGTGTATCAGTGTCTTTAGGTACTGTTACGTCTGAGTCAACATATCCCTTAACTGTTATGGTATATTTATTTCCTTCTACCATTCCTAAATCTTTAAATGAAAAGTCAGCTCCATCCCAGTTGTTTTTTCTGGGATTTACATACAGAGCAGCTCCGTCGTCATTGCCTGTGAAAACTTTGTTAGTAACTGTTGTCAGAGTCGCATCTCCGGCTTGTATAGCTACTCCCTTTCCATTAGCAAAATCTTCGTGATAAATTGTTGTAATTTCTGCTTTTACCACATTGTTTAAAGGCATTACCGAAAAAAACATAGCGATTATCATTACAACTGATAAAACTCTTTTACATTTTGCATTACTCCTCAAATAAATGCACCTCCATAAAAATAAATTCTAAATATCTGCTTTTTGTACCCATCAATATCTTATTAAAAAGTAAAAAGCCGGCCCCCAAATTTTTACGGAGCCGGCTCAAAATGAAATTCAGTTTTTATTTTGCAGACAATTTCTTTACTATTGATTCTGTTTGTGAAACAGTTATATTTTCTTGTGGAGCCAGCATTTTTCCGCTTTTTCCGGACACAATTCCTGCTTTTATACAAGCGACAACAGAACCTTTTGCCCAACCGGCAACTTTATTTGAATCCTTATATTCCTTAAGTATTTTATTTACCTCAGCAGCTGAGTAATTTATGTTCTTTCCTGCTGCCTTCATAGCCTTGGCAATTATCACCATTGCTTCTTGACGAGTAATCTTAGCCTGTGGTTTGAATTCCCCGTTCTTGTATCCCGATACTATTCCTTTCTGGTAAGCGGCACTTACAGAAGCATAATAGCTGGAATCCTTGGTTACATCCTTAAAGGAGTCTTTTGCCTGAACATTTTTACTAAGACCCAAAGCCTTAATAATAGAATCAATAAATTCTCCTCTTGTAATGTATTTAGCTGTACTACTGCTGTCGGAATTACTTAGGGTAAGGGTACCATATACTGATGTATCCTGATAGCCTGTTCCGGTGGTATCATTCCATGCTGCAACACTCTTACGTGAACCGTCTTTTCCATCATTAACCTGAACATCAAAGCCTATTTTCATATTATTGGATGGAGTTACTGATTTAAGAGGAATCTTTATTTCTACTGTATAGTTTGTTCCTGCAACCTTTGTTGCTGATTCAAATCCTGCTGCAATTGATGCAGGATTAAATGAAGTCTCATTATCAAAGTTAACCCTGTACTGTCCGTCATCATTCTCATAGTATGATGTCTTCCCATTGTTCTCATCCACGAATACTTCAATTGAGTCTTGTTCGTATGTATTTGCACTCTTCTTATCAAGTTCTGAATCGCTTACCTGAACAAGAACATACAGATTTTTGTCATCCCATAGAGCCTTTGCAGTTCCTGTTGCTCCCTGCCATGCCATTTGATATTGATTTACAGGTATGGCCTGTGCTTTACTCCAAACACTGTCTACACTACCGTCAATTACAGGTGTTCCGTATTTTGCAGTTGCAGATTTTGCACCTTTAGGTGTTTGAGGCTTATTTTCGTTCATGAACTTAGCCGGGTCAACTATTCCAAAAAATGCAGGTTTTGCTTGAAGATTCTTGTCAAACGGTAAAGGATTTGTGGAGGATCTCCAGCTTGTGCCGTCATCCAGTCCCCAAATAGTAATACGGCTTATATTTGCTGCATTTTTTTTGTATATATCAAATAACTGTGCATATAAATATCCTTGTGCGTTTGCAACGTCATCGGTCAACTTAAAGTCGCTACCCGCCTGAACATCAAGCTCTGTTATGCTTACTTCAACGCCCAGAGAAATAAATCTTTCCAATGAAAGTTCAACGTTTGAAGGATTTGTTGACATACTGTAATGTGCCTGCATGCCTACTCCGTCGATAAGAAGCTTGCCAGGGTGGGTTTTTGCATATTTTTCATTTAATTCTTTTACCATATAATAAATAGCTTTGGATTTATTTTGATTATCATCGTTATAATCATTGTAATAAAGCTTCACATCCCAATCAGGATGAGCATCCAGAACCTCTCTGGCTGCTAAGAATGCCTGTTCCATATAATCAGGGCCAATTGCCTGATACCATGGGCTTTGACGCAATGCTCCCCTCCAGTCCTCAGGGTTTGAAGGATTGTCATTCATACCCTCATTTACTACGTCCCAGGATATTACCTTGTTGCCGTAATGCTCTACAACTGTCTTGATATGAGTTCTCAGATTTGCAAGAGCTTCGTCACGTGACAAAGGTACACTATTTCCGCTTGCATCAACTTTTGTATTTAGCCAAGCAGGTGACTGCTGATGCCAAACAAGAGTATGTCCATGCATCTGAAAGCCCTCTGCCAGAACCTTGTCAACAAGCTTATCTGCATCCCCGAATGTAAAGTTACCCTTTGTAGGCTGTAATGCATCAGGCTTCATGGCATTGCCGGCAGTCATTACATTAAAGTGCTTCTTTAAAAGGTCGAGTCTGACCCCTTCCATATCCTCTGCTGCTATTGCATTTCCAATAAGAAAATCTTTTTTGTATACATCTTTTATTGAAGCCAATTCGTTTTGAATCTTAATTGGAGCTGAGCCTGTATCTTCAAAGCTGATATCGTCAATATAGAAGGAAGCATTGGCACTGCTTGCGCTTTCCACATATATAGTGATGAATCCGCTGGAAACATTGTTGTATCGATATGTACCCTCGTACTTAACCCATCCGTCAGAAGTACTTATTGTTTTTGCTGCAAGGCTTACATAAGAAGCACTTCCTCCATTTCCAACCTGAGTAGAAAGTTGAAGTTGTGAGCTTTCGGGACTAATGAGTTTTACCCATGCAGTAATCTTGTATTCACTGCCCTGGCTTACAAACTTTTCTACATTCATAGAAGGACCATGCCAGGACATTGTTCTGTTTTCTACCTTTAAGGCATATGCACCGCCGTCGGTATGGTTAGCTTCTTTTGTTACGGTCAGCTTTTCTGAACCGTCTCTGCCTCCAAAGCCACCTGTTGTGTTGTCCTCAAATGATATTGTTTTGAAGGTTTCCGCCTTTGGTTTGTTAGGATCAACGGGCACTTCTTCAACGGCCTCTTCTGTAACTGAAATGTCTCCAATATAAAAAGAAACCTCTTTGCCCTCATCATTGGATTGAACACGTATTCTGTTGTCCTTCGAAGTATCAACAGTATACTTTCCGCTTAATGTGAAAGCCTTTCCTGCAACAAATTCTGCCCCTGCCAGCCACGCGTAGCTGTCTGCAACCTGAAGAAATGCCTGTGCGCCTGCCGGAACCTTGGCATTGGAGTCAACAAAACCTTTTACTGTTATGTTATAAGTCTTACCGTTTTTTAATCCTATATCTGAGAATTTGAAATCAGCCGCATCCCAGTTATTTTTTCTGTTGCTTACATATAATGCGGCTCCATCATCGTTACCTTCAAAAACCTTATTTCCAACCTTTTCAAGATTAGCTCCTCCGGATTGGGAAGCTAGACCCTTTCCATCTGCAAAGGTTTCGTGATAAGTAGTTTTTGTTTCAGCCATTACCGGCTTGAAAGGCATAACGGAAATGAGCATTGCAATAGCTAAAAGCAATGCTAAGACTTTATTTCTGTTCTTTCTGTACATTCAATCGTCCTCCTGATTTTAAATGTTTTTTCACTTGCTTAAATTTTGTGCAGGTTTTTCTGTGAACTTGATTATCGCGGTACTATCCCCCCTTTCAAAATGCATAGTTGCTTTGTTAATTACTTTTACCAATTCCGTAGTTAAAGTGGCTATAGTATCAATTTATGTGAAAAACAGGGATTACAGCAGTAAATTTTTTTCTGCTATATCAGTCTAGTTAATCGAGGTTCTTCATTGTTGCGTGGTAAGATTTAAGAATTTATGTAAATTAAACCAGTATTACGTATTTTTATAAATTTATGAATTATAACAGCTTAAAATTCCTCCTTGAAATTAGGACTGATGCACTGTATAAACTGGAATATAATACTATATTTAAAATACTACTATTGTTTTTACAAGTCACGACTGATTTTACATAATTAGTACCGAAAAATCTTATATCTTTTACTTATTGATTTTTTATTAATTGGATTTCAACCTGTATTGTGAGCTGATTTTTACACAACTCTGCACTTACATTTCCGCCCATTTCCTCTGCCAGGATTTTTACAATTGCAAGGCCAAGACCTGTTGTTCTGCTTCTTGAACTGTCTCCTGTATAAAAACGGTCAAACAGACGTGTAATATCTATCTGAGATGTATTTTCTACCGGATTTTTTATAGATATGACTGCCTCTTGAGATGCTGTAAGTTTAACTTCAACATTTCCGGCAGAATGTGTAAGACAATTTCGCAAAAGGTTTTGAATAATACGGAATATCATTTCTTTATCAGCCATAACAAATATGGGAGGTGTTTCATCGAAGGACAATGTCAAACCATGTTCCTCAAATGAGGAAACATACCCTGCAAGACATTCCGTTACAAGATTTGTGAGATTAATTCGTTCCAACTGCGGTTTGAGTTCAGAATTCAAAAGATAGGAGTATTCAAAAAAATGGTCCACCAGATGTCCAAGTTGCTCGGCATGTTTTTGTGCAACGCCAAGTCTATTTCTCTGCTCCTCTGTCAAGTGTCCCTTTTCCATCAACTGCTGATATCCCCTTATTGCGGTAAGGGGAGTACGTAAATCATGGGATATATTTGCTATTAGTTCCTTAAAACGTTTTTCCTCTCTAACGGACTCAAGACGGAGGGTCTCCTCCGCCTTCAAGCACTTGTTTATGTTGGAAGTCAATTGACTAAGCTCACGGTTAATAAGCTCCACCCTGACAGGCTGTCTTGTATCTCCTTCCAGCCTATTCTCCAGTTGGCGGTTGATTCTCCGCAATTGAGTCTGTATAACTATTATATAAATAATCAGCAGCAATACAATGATTGATAGAATTCCAACTGCAATTGACAACCGTTTCACCTGACCTTCTGTTACTTTATTTCTGATTTTCTGAAAATACCATAAGTAACTATAATTACTGCAATGGCAAATATTATACTTACTGCAAATGCCTTAAAAAGTTCTCCCGCTCCGGATTGTACAGTCAAAAACATTCTGTTTCCTCCAAAGGGCGTCAAAGAGAAAATATTATTAACAACTTCTGACCGAGATGCCAAAGATGACACCTGCCCGCTAATAATTGAAATTGCATAATATACTGCAACAACCAGAACCGGCTTTTTAACCGCAAATGCAATGGGCAGGCATAAGCTCAACTGTGATATGTGAACAATTATCAGCGCACCTGCTACTACAATCAACTTTGCCAACACAGATGCACTAAGTTCAATACCTGATTCTTTTGATAATAAATTTAAATATCCAATGGATACCGAACCCATATCAAATTTATAGCCGGTACAAACGGCAATAATTGTTGCCAGCGTGTAAGGAAGTATAATAAACAGAATTGAACAGAAAAACACAATGGATTTACTGACTATTATCCTGCCCCTGCGACCCCCGTCAGCTATAATGTTATGGATTGTTTTGTTTTCAAAATCTCCGCAAATAAAAATCCCGGCAGTTACAGCTCCTAGTATGCTCATAGTATTCATATCTGAGAACATGAAACCAATTCCCGTATATTCCCCTCCAAGACTGCCCTTCGGAATAAGGTATGCGAACAATATCATCATTAAGGAGCAGAATAACGTAATTGCAAATAAAACCTTTATTACTGCTGAACTAAAAATTTTATATAAATCAGCTCTTATTATATTAACCATTCTGTTCACCGCCAATCACTGAAATAAAGTAATTTTCAAGAGTGTCGCCCTGTATTGAAAATTCAGTTACCACAATACCATTATCAAAAATTGCTCTTGCTACTTTTTCTCTGTTATCAAGATAATCGTAAAGCTTTATTCTCTTGTCAGGCATTACTTTATAGTTTGTTGTTTTAAGCTCGGTTTCCAGAACACTTGCCAGTTTTTCAGGCTGGTCGCATTCAATAAAAATATGATGTTTACATTTCTCTTCCAGTTCCGACAGTGTAACAGCCTGTTTCACAACTCCCTGATGCATTATTATATAGTCGGTAGCAACCTGATAAAGCTCCGGCAGATTGTGGCTGGATATCAGGATAGTCATATGCCTTTCATCGCACAGCCTGTTAAGAAGCTTCCTTACCTCTACTACCCCTAAAGGGTCAAGTCCGTTAATAGGTTCGTCCAGAATCAGCAATTCCGGATCTCCAAGTAACGCTATGGCTATCCCCAAGCGTTGCTTCATTCCAAGGGAAAAGTTTTTAGCCTTCTTTTTCCCCGTACTGGAAAGACCTACAAGTTCAAGGAGCTCCTGCTCTACATTAACATTTGGAATACCTTTTATTATTCTATAATACCTGAGGTTTTCCTGTGCTGTCATGTAAGGTATGAAACCGGGATATTCAATCATGCAGCCCATTCTTTTCCTTTGGTCCTCAAGCAGCTTTTCCCCTTTCTTTCCAAACAGTTCCACATGACCTCCGGTTGGAAAAGCAAGTCCGGCTGCTATCCTCATAAATGTCGTTTTTCCGGCACCGTTTCTGCCTATCAATCCGTATATCCTGCCAGCCTCCATAGCAAGAGATACATTATCCAGTACTTTTATACCATGATAAGTTTTAGTCAGGCTATTTGTTTTCAATACATATTCCTTCATTTTTTCACTTCCCTTTCTTCACCTAAAGTTCCATTCTCTACACTTTTTAAAAAGGAACGTTCTGACTATGTTTTTAGTATAAAACCTAATGGTTTAGAAAAGGTTAAGCCAGGCAACAAAAATGTAAGGTTTTTGATAAGATTTACTCTTTGTACAGACGGTAACCAAGGCCCCATACTGTTTCTATGTAATCTTGCTGAGAATTTGCGGTTTTAAGTTTACTTCTTAGATTGCTTATGTGGGTTTTCACTGCATTATCATCCCCAAGGTAAGCATCCTGCCAGATGGTTTCATAAAGATTGGCTTTTGTAAATACCCTGTCCCTGTTCCTTATGAGCAATTCCATTATGCCATATTCCTTGGCTGTCAGGTCAAGTTCGGTGTTATTGACAATTACCCTTTTTGAATCAATGTCAACAGCCATATCCTTATAACGCAATACTTTTTCTGTCTGTGTCTTTATGCGGGAACGCCTGAGATTTGCATAAACTCTGGCAACAACCTCACCTAAGTCAAAAGGTTTTGTTATGTAGTCATCCGCACCCATTTTCAATAAATCGATTTTTAATCCAATCATATCCTTGGCTGAAATAACTATAACAGGTACCTCTGAGAATTCACGCACTTCTTTTAGTATCTCGTCACCGCTTTTAAAGGGAAGCATAATGTCAAGAAGAATCAAGTCGTATTGATTCTTCTTTATCTCTTTTAAGCCATCGGTTCCGGTATATGCCGAAAATACTTCAAAGCCTTCCTCTGCAAGTATTTCCGACAGCATTGAATTTACGTCTTTGTTATCTTCTATAACGAGTATTTTTTCCATTATCATTCTCCGATTCAATTACTTTTTCATTGCTTCTTTTAGCACATGACGCAAACTAAATTATACCAGACCTTTTTTATAATCCATAGTCCGAAATTACCTAATCATTTCTACTATTTTTTTCTTGCCCACATAAAGCAAGATTTCCTTAACAGCCTGCCGGGGGCCTCCGGCGTTTATAAATGAGTCTCTCATTTTCAATGCATTTTCACGATAAGAATGATCTGAAATTATTCTTTCCACTGAACTTTTTAGCAATACAGAGGTTATTTTAGATTTTTTCAAACAGATTCCACTGCCGGTTCTCACTACCTGCATTGCTACATGGGCCTGTTCCTGCTGCTGTGGTATGATAATTAACGGAACCCCGTAGTATAGTCCTTCTTGTGTACTGTTCATTCCTCCATGTGTCATAAATATATTACATTCTTTTAATACTTCCAACTGGGGAACTTCAAAATAGTGTTTCACGATAAAGTTATCCGGGATTGTCAAAGCAGATATGTCTACACTCTTCCCTACTGACATGAGTACATCGATATCCATGTTTCCGAAAGCCTCAGTGCATGTATTGAAAAAATCTGTATTATTGTTAAATATGGTTCCCATGGATATGAACAGCAACGGCTTTTTAGTATTCCTGTCGAGCTTCAGTTCCGGTACATTCTCGATTCTGTACATACTGGATGGGCCCACAAACTTGTAATGTTTCTTGAGTTTTTCGGACCTTGGCTGGAATTCCTTGGAGGTATAAACCAAATTTACTTCTTCTTTGTTAAGAACAACATCCATAAGACTGTTTACTTTTATTTTATGATTACTTTCAATCACTTTTTTAATTCTGCGTATTTTTATCATGTTAGGTATGTTTTTTATTATACTAAAAGACAGCGCTAAGACAAAACCGGCGGTTAAAAAAAAACCGTCCGGTTCCAAAGCTATAGTTGTAAAAGTATTGATTGCAGGTATATTTTTAATTTGGGCCAAATGCTTTCCCCATGGACACATGGTATCATGTATTATGTAATCAGGCTTATCTCTATTTACATCCTCTATCAGTTCATCAAGTATTAATGCACTCAATTCAAGATTAACCCTGAACAGGTCTGTAATATTATATGTTACATAGTTTTCATCAAGATAAAATTTACTGCTGTATCCTCTGAACATAGCTCCGGTGCCTTCAATCTTTTCTCTGAAACTTTCGTTGCAATAATATATAACTTCCTCGCCGCTCTTAACCAGCTCACTAACCAGGCCCAAACTGGGATTTACATGTCCATGAAAAGGAATATTGAAAAAGAACACCTTGGACATATTTATTTTCCTCCTTTATAGCCTGTTTCAAATTCCCTGCAAATTTCTCTCAATAATTCTTCTTCTCTTTCTCCCACTGTTTTTATTGTATCTATTACTTTCTGAAAGGAAACCATTATGTCCTCAAAGTTCACAGCAGTCGGATCAAAATTGTATCTTAACATATGCTCCAGGTCAAAGAATGTAAGCCTTGCAGTGTTCATATTTTCAACCAGCTTATTAAATTCCTTCAATAAGTCGTCTACTTTTGCTGATGTATAGTATTTACTTGAAATATATTTAAACCTGTCATAAAGTCCTTTTTCATGTTCATATAGTAAATGAATGCTTCTGTAGTCGATTGCGGGCATTATATCCCCTAGCATCTTTTCCTTGAACTGCTCTACCATTCCCTGAACATCCAAACCTTGAAGGATGTCCCTGCCAAGCCTTTCAAGGCTTCCTACCATTGCGCTGTATATTTTGGGGCCATATATTAAGTCGGTACACATTTGCTGTTCTTCCAGAGGTATCAATTTTTCAATTCTTGATTTATCAAGGTTGGAGCCGTCAATGTATTTATACATTTCTTCCATAAACCTGTTTAAGTCAAATTTGTATTCCCCTGCCGTTTGTTTTGGTGTAAGCAGTTGTATTGCCTCAGTCTCTGCCCAAGGTGCTGTAAGCTTGTAATTTGTCTTAGCCGATTCATATGCCTTTTCAAAATTATCATAGTCAAACTCAAGCTCTTTAAAAACCATATTTGTGTCAAATCCCAGCGCCATTAGTTTTCTTTCTGATTTATCGTAACCAAAAACCATTGATTGATGAACATAATGATGTTCATTGTAGCTACCCTTCTGAGGCAGGTAGTATTCATCAACATTTATTGTAAGATATGTGCCGGAATCAATACTCTTTTCAATAAATTCAATAATATCAGACTGTTGCTCGTTGTATGTCAGATATTTCTCGTCAAAGATATCTTCAAAATTGTTTTTTGGTTCTAAAAACTCCAATCTTGAAAAACTGTTGTTGTATGTAATGAAAAAGAGTTGAATATAGTGTTCGTAAAACCATGTATAATACCTTTCGTCAGATAAAATAGCACATAAAGGAATAGATCGATGTAGATATGTTGTTATATCCCTTTGATATTTTATTTTCAGTTGTTTTCCTGTTGTTTTGTGATGATCTTTAACTGTCTCTTTCTCAAAACTGTCAGTAATATGTGTATTTTTAGCTATTTCTGAAATTGTCCTATAATTAAAAATGTCGTTGGGTGTTACCTGAATACCCTTTTCCAAGCAAAGGTCCGATATCATTTCAGCCTTAAATGAATCTCCTCCCAAATCAAAGAATCTGTCATTTACGTCTAATGTCTTAACATGCAGTATTTCTTTCCAGATATTTGTCAGTATGCCCTCAATCTGCCCCACACTCTGTTTTCCTTTCATAATATCCAACACCCTTTCTTTTAAATTATGTCATTCTATCAATGCTTTTTTATATAAGAAAATATCTCCTCTGCGGCACGCTCCGGCCCGCCTGCTTTTAAAAACGAATCCTTCATTTTATCAGCATTTTTTCCATATGAATCGTCAGAGGTTATTTTTTTATAACATTCTTTTAGCGACTCCGGTGTGACTTCTGACATGTCAAGATAAATTCCGCTTCCTGTTTCAGCCACCCGTTTTGCCATGTGAGCCTGTTCCAGCTGCTGTGGCACAACAATTAACGGAATTCCGTTCATAAGTCCCTCATGGACGCTGTTCATTCCACCGTGAGTAATAAATACATCACATTCTTTTATTACCTCCAACTGAGGTATTTCATAAAAATGCTTTACTGTAAAATTTTGGGGAATTACAAGGGATGATATATCTATTTTCTTACCTACCGACATGAGAACATCCATATCCATGTTACCGAAGGCCTCGATACATTTTATAAAGAACTCTCTTTCATTGTTAAACACCGTACCAAGGGAAATAAGAAGCAAAGGTCTGCCTTCTGACCTGTTTAGCTTAAAATCTTTTATCTCCTCCTTTCTATACATACTTACAGGCCCTATAAATTTGTAATCATCCCCAAACTTTTCAGGATACGGCTGAAATTTACGGGATGTAAATACCAGTGTTAAGGCCTCTTTATTGTCGATAATATCAATCAAGCTTTGTACTTTTATATTGTATTTCTTTTTTAACCTTCCGGAAATTTTACGAATATCTATCATTCTTGGAAGGTTTTTGAGTATCATAAATGCCACTGCCAAAGCTAATCCGACTGTCTTAAAAATACCTTCCGGTCTTTCCACAAATGTTGTATACATATTAACAGCCGGTATATTTGATGCCTGGGCAGCATGTTTTCCCCATGTAGACATAAAATCATGAACTATATAGTCAGGCTTGTCCCGTTTTATATCATTATACAATTGTTCCATTATCAGTTCACTTAACTCCATGTGAACTCTCAAAATTTCAATATTATTGTGTGTAACAAAATCATCATTCAGGTAAAATTTGTCTCCATAGCTTCTGAATTCAGCACCGGAGCTTTCAATCTTTTCCCTGAAACTGTCAGTACAGTAGTATATGACCTCTTCACCTTTTTCCACCAATTCTCTGGCCAATCCCACCCCGGGATTAACATGTCCGGAAAATGGAATGCTGAAAAAAAATACTTTTGACATATCAACCTCCAATTTCAAAAATAGAAGTAATTATTTTCTTCTTTCTAATGTATGAAAATATTTCCTTAACTCCCCTTTCAGGGCCTCCTGCATCAATAAAAGAATCTCTCATTTTCAATGCATTTTCCCTGAATGAATGGTCGGACATAATTTTTTGTACCGATTGTTTAAGTAATGATGCTGTAATTTTGGAATTTTTGAGACAAATACCACTTTTGGTTCTTACTACCTGCATTGCTACATGTGCCTGCTCCTGCTGCTGGGGTATTATTATCAAAGGAACTCCGTTATAAAGGCCTTCATGGGTACTGTTCATTCCGCCATGTGTCATGAAAATACTACATTCTTTAAGTACCTCCAACTGTGGAATTTCGTTGTAATGCTTTACTGTAAAGTTTCCGGGAATCGACAGGGACGGTATATGAATATTCTTGCCTACTGACATTAATACATCCAGCTCCATATCCCCGAATGCCTCTGTACATTTATCAAAGAACTCCTTGTTGTTATTAAATATTGTACCCATAGAAATAAATAGCAGGGGCCTGTTTTCTCGCCTGACCATGTTTAATCCTGTTATAGTTTCTTTTCTGAACATACTGGTAGGCCCGATAAATTTATACTCATTCCCAAGTGCCTCACTTTTGGGCTGGAATATGTCCGATGTATAGACCAGGTTCAGCTCCTGCCTGTTGCACAAAATATCAACCAAGCTTTCTATATGTACGTTATATTTCCTTTTAAGATTTTTCCTTATCCTTTGAATTTTTAATACGTTGGGGATATTGGTGAGCATAGCAAGCGCAAAACTAATAATAAAGCCTGCTGTTAGCAAAAATCCGTCAGGTGCAAGTACTATCGTTGTGAAAGTATCGACTGCAGGGATACCAGCCGCCGCTGCCGCACATTTGCCCCATGTTGCCAAAGAGTCATGTACGATATAGTCCGGTTTGTCTTTTTCTATATCCTGCAACAGTTTATCCATTATCAATTCCGTAAGTTCCATATGAACTTTGAACAATTCTGTTAAGTTATAGGTTACAAAATTATCATCCAGATAAAAGTCATCCCCATAGCTTCTGAATTTGGCACCTGTACTTTCAATCTTTTCCCTGAAGCTGTCTATACAATAATATATAACTTCCTCTCCACTTTTTACTAATTCTTGTGCCAGTCCCAGACTTGGATTAACATGTCCGTGAAAAGGAATGTTGAAAAAGAATACTTTTGACATACTTATCTTCCTCCGCTAAGATTCTTTTTGATTTCCGTATATATCTGCCTGAGTAAAGTCTTTTCTTCATCTCCAGCTGATTTGACTGCAGTAGTCATTTGCTGAAATGACAGGAACAATTCATTAAAATCTATTTTATTCGGATCAAACCCGGCGTTAAACATACTCTCCAGATCAAAGAATATAAGTCTGGCAGTATTTAATTTTTCTATAATTTTCACATACTTTTCCGCCAGCAGGCTTAATACCTCAGTAGAACCATAAGAATCCATAACATACACTATTCTGTTGTAAATGCACTTCTTATGCTCATAAAGCAAGTGCATGCTCCTGTAATCCATTGACGGCATAATATCAGCTTCAGCTTTTTCTCTGCACTGCTCGATGATGTTCTGCACATCCAGACCCTTCATAATATCACTGCCAAGCTTTTCCAGACTTTGTACAATGACATCATATACATCTGCACCGTACCTCAACTCACCGAAGTTTTGCATTTCATCCTGCGATACCAGTTTTGCAATTTTATCGCTGTTTACTGGTGAGGAAGTCAGGTAATTGTTAATACTCACAAGTACACTTTTCAGGTCTAATTTATATTCTTTGTCAAATTCCCGGGGAATAAGCAGTTGTACGGCTTCCGTTTTAGCCCAGGGTGCAAATACCCCGTAATGTACTTTTGCTGATTCATATGCCTCAACGAAATCATTGAAATCAAAAGTAATTTCATTGAATATCATTTCAGAGTCAAACCCTATTGCCATAAGCTTTTTTTGTATACTGTCATAGCCATATATGAGAGACGGGTGTACAAAGTGATTTTTTCCGTAACTTCCCTTCTGTGGAAGGCAGTATTCGTCTATATGCACTGAAACATATATCCCTGAGTCAATTTTATCCTTTATAAATTGCAGAATATCAGGTACTTCCTCAAATTTCAAAAAGACCTCTTCGAATACATCATCGTAGTTATTTTTTTCTTCAAGAAATTCAAGTCTGGAAAAACCGTTTTGATATGTTATTGAAAAGACTTCAATATAGTGCTGATAAAACCATTTGTAGTTTTCTTCACAAGAAAGTATGGCGCATAACGGCAGTGACCTGTGCAAATAAGTTGTTATCTCCCGCTGAAGGTTTATTTTAAGCTTTTTAGTACCGACCTGTTCATTTATACCTGTGTCTATGCAGTTTTGAGTATGGCACTTTACAGTATCAAAGTTCACATTTTGTACTATTTTACAAATGGTTTTGTGGGTAAAAATATCCTTTGCAGATATATTAATCCCATTTTCCAGACATAATTCAGATATTTTCACAGCTTTCATTGAATCTCCGCCAATATCGAAAAATCTGTCGTTTACTCCTACTTTTTCCAAACCCAATACATCCTGCCATATGTCTGTAAGTTTTTCTTCCTGAATGTTCACAGGTGCCGAATACTCCACCCCTGTGGCTATATTTACCGTATATTTGGCAAGTGCATTTCTATCTGCTTTTCCATTCTGCATCAGCGGAATTTCAGGTAGCTTAATAAATTGCGAGGGTATCATATATTCCGGCAACATTTCCGACAGATAATCTCTCAATTCTACAGCAGTCAATTCCCTTTCTGAAACAATATATGCGCATATGTATTTGCTACCTTTACGATCTTCATTAACCAGTACAATACATTCCTTGACAGGCTCATAGCTCAATAAGCTGTTTTCAATCTCACCCAGTTCTATTCTGAAACCTCTTATTTTTACCTGATAGTCTGTCCTGCCCAGAAACTCTATATTTCCGTCATCAAGCCATTTAGCCAAATCGCCGGTTCTATAAATTGTACAGGAATCATTAATAGTTGGTATTGTTACAAATTTTTCTGCAGTTAGCTGGGGACGCTTTAGATAACCTCCCGTAATACCTGCACCCGAAACACATAATTCACCGGGAACACCCACAGGAACAAGGTTTAAATCCCCATTTACAATAAATACACTATGGTTTGATACAGGCTTTCCAATAATGGATGTGGTGTCCCGAGTCATTCCTTTATATGCTGTTGTGGCAATTGTATTCTCAGTTGGGCCGTATTCATTTGATATCACAATTTCAGGATTTATGTAATTACTCATATCTATGAGACTCTCATCGGCCTTTTCTCCTGCAAGGGTTACAAATCTAACAGTCCCCAACTGCTCCCTCTTTGCCCCATCAAGAATAGCTCTGTACATAGATGGTACAAGACACATATTTGTTACACTTCTATCCTTTAATACATTTCTTATAAAGCTGTAGTTCATCCTGTTTTCTTCCTCTATAATTACAAGTGTACCGCCGGACAACAGGCTGGAATAAAAAATAGAGCCAAAGCCATCAAAGGCAACGGACAGCAATTGAAGGGATACATCCTTTGTATTGTAGTTATAATTGTCAATACGCCAATTTGCAAAGTTTACCACATTTCTGTGTTTTACCAATACACCTTTAGGCGTCCCGGTTGAACCCGATGTATATATAACACATGCCAAATCCTCCGGTTTGTTAACTTCCTCAAGGTTTTCATTATTTAAATGGTATATTTCTTCATTATCTATATGTATAATTTCTCCATGAAATTGAACCTTGTCTGCAACTTCACTATGTGTCAATAGCATATTGGTTTCACTGTCTTCCAATATCAGGTTAATCCTATTCTGAGGGTAATCAGGGTCAATGGGAAGGTATGCCCCTCCAGCCTTTAATACAGCCAGTATGCCAACTACCATCTCATAGGATTGGCGAGGCATTATAGCTATAATACTGTTGGGCATAACTCCTTTTTCCCTTAACAGCCTTGCCAACCTGTTGGATTTTTCATTCAGTTCTTTAAATGTAATATTTTGTGCAACACATTTGCCGTTCTGCTCTGAAACGCAACTTAACGCCGTATTGTCCGGGGTAAGTGCAGTCTGCTTTTCAAACAATTTATGAAGTAAAATATTACTCTCAAGGTATACTACTGCGGTAGCATTAAAATTTTTAATAATTTTTTCACGTTCGATAGCGGTAAGCAATTCTACCTCTTTTATTGGAACATCCGTACCGGATAGGAGCTGTTCCAATATGTAAAGGTAAGATTTTTGAAACTGAAGGTAATTATCATTAATAAACTTGTTTGAATTACATGTAAACTGTACATTTATACAATCATCAGTCTTAATAAAGCAAAAAACAAGGTCATTTTCTATGGTGTTTATTATTTCGTCTTCATTAACATTATGTATGTTTTTATAAATTGAAATAACTTTAAACAGGGATGTACTGTCCTCGGAGCAATACTGATTTTTATAACTTGTAGTTATTTCTCGAGTTACATTCTCCAAATAATCTCTGATAGTCATTTTACCCTGTACACATGAATAAAACTCCTGTATCCCGTCTAAAATAGGTATGCTGACAAGAATGTCGTTCTGATTGGTGTATTTATAAAGAAGGATATTTATAGCAGCTGTGAGCTTTATGAAAACATTAATATCTTTATCTTCTTCAATGCAGCATAATTTATTTGTCAACTCCCTACTTATTTCAAAGTGAAATCTTTCTCTTTTATTAACTGATACCTTCTGTTCCATTTTAAAAATACCTGCCTTCCTTATAAACTGACAATTTCAGATTGTAATCCCGCTTCTATGAACAGCTTGTTTAATCTTTCCTTCTGTTCATTAACCGGTAATAATTTTGTATTGAATATTTGTTTTAATAAATCCAGAGCCTCTTCAATAAGTTCATTGGTGGGCCGGATTCTTTGTTTTATCAACTCTTCTTTCATGTCAACTAATTTTCTGTATGACTCTACTACACCTTTCTGATATGCATTTTCATCCCAGTTGCGGTTTTTGGTACTGACTGCAGTTGCCATACATCCGGTTATAAACTTTAGAACATCATTTGCAGGCTTTTCCGAGTCCTTTGCCCAAGTCAGCTTCTTCTTTATAAGCCATATATCTTCCTTTGTTTCTGATGAAAATACTGCTATTGACGTATTGCTTCTCAAAAGGTTTTTCAAAACTGCTTTCGGCCCCATTTCAACAGCTTTATCAATCCCGGAATTCTGTAAATATTCTATTGTGGACTGCCATTTTACAGGGCTAGTTATTTGCAGTGATAAATAATCAATAATTTGGTCTTTGCCGGGGTATGGCTTTGCCGTAACATTTGAAATTACAGGCCATTCCATTTCACGGAAATTATATTTTCCCAGTTCCTCTCTGAAGCTGTCAGCCGCAGGCTGCATCAAAGGACTGTGAAAAGGTGCGCTTACTTTTAGGTAAACCACCCTGGCTCCCATGGACTTCAACTTCTCTCCCGCTGCATTAACTGCTTTTATATGTCCCGATATTACTATTTGTTCCAATGAATTATAATTGGAAACCACCACAATATTTCCGTCTTTTGATACACTGGAACATTCCTTTTCTATAACTTCCTTTTCAACACCGCTTATGGCAGCCATACTGCCCATACCCTCCGGAACTGCTGTCTGCATGAGCCTTCCTCTCTGCCTTACAAGCCTGACAGCGTCCGCAAAAACAATACTTCCTGCACAGCAAAGTGCGGAAAGCTCTCCAAGACTGTGTCCGGCGGTATAGTCAGGCTTAATGCCTATCTCCTGCATATATACTCTAAAGGCTGCAACACTTGCGGTCAGAATGGCAGGCTGAGTATTTTCCGTTTTTGTAAGTTCATCCATACTTCCTTGGAAGCAAAGTTTTTTGAAATCAAAGCCAAGTGCTTCATTTGCTTCATCAAAAACCTGTCCTGCAACCGAAAAGTTTTCACAAAGCTTACTGCCCATACCAATATATTGAGCCCCCTGTCCCGGGAACAAAAATGCCAGCTTATTCATACCCTTTTCTCTCCTTTTGCAATTTGCTTTCCATACCTAAATCCATAATTTCGTAAAGATATTTTTTAAATCTATCAAGCAGTTCTGTCATAGTGCTTTGATAGTATTGATGCTTGTTGTAATGCAGAGTGACATTCAAGTTTCCCTCCAGAATCATGAGTTCAATTATCAAGGTATACTTTCTTTCAGATTCAGGACTTTCATTAAGGTTTTTATATAATGGTGATATTCCAAACCCCTGAAAATCCTCATTGGTGCGGCCTGCAAAATCACCTGAATAATTGAATAATATTTCCGGGTGCAAGTTAAGTTTTAATTCTTTTTTATTTTCCGGCAGTGTAACCTCTCTCAAGGTTTCATACCCAAGACCTCTGCCCGGAACATTTCTGAACATATCTCTGATAGATATTATCTGGGCCGGAAGATCTTCCAGCTTGGACATATCAAGTATTGCCGGGAACTCTGTGGCAAACCAGCCCACTGTCCTTGATACATCAATCCCTTCAAAGATGTTCTCTCTTCCATGAATTTTATAATCTATGAGTATATTGTTCGTGCCTGTCCACTCTTTTACAGCTGCCCCGAAAGCCGTTGCCAGTAAATCCTTTATATCTGTATCCAAGCTCTGATTTACATTTTTCATTAATAACTTTGTTTCATTTTCCGAAAGCAGTGTTTCGCAGATTGCAACATCATACTTATGCCTTTCCTCGGCAAAGGTTGTATCTTTAGGGAGCAGTGCTATAGGTGTGTTTTCTATTTTTCTCCAATAATCAATTTCTTTTAGAAATTCACTGCTATTGGAATAAGCATATATTCTCTCCGACCACTCTTTTAAGGAAGATGTTTTTGGAGGAAGTGATATCTCCTCATTTTTTTGCAGCTGATTATACACCGCGGCAGCATCCTCTAGTACTGTCATAAGTGATAGCCCGTCACAAAGCAGGTGGTGTATCACAAGCAACAGATGATCTCCGTCATGGCGTCTGAAAAGTGCCAGCTTTACAAGAGGCCCCTGTGTAAGATTCATACTCCTGTGTAGAGCATATGCCGTATTATCCATATTGGTTGTATCATCTTTGTCAGCTATACAGTCGAATATACTTATTTCAAATAATTCACCGTCTATGCCTCTGTTGTATTGGGTTATTTTTTCTCCGTCAATCTTGTAATTTATTCTGAGTGCATCATGCTGTTCTATTATTTTGGTAAAAGCTTTTTTTATAATATATTCATCAAGCCCGTCTTTTCTGTACATCATTACCGATATGTTCCAGTGATTTATCTCCGTTTTTGTTTTTCGAAAAAATCCTTTTTGGGTAGGAAGTAAGCCTATTTCGCCGGTAACGGGTTCCTCTGCGTCAGTCTTTGTGAAATCCTTTACCAAGCTGCTTAAAGCTGCTATTGTCTGGCCTTCGAACAAGTCTTTTATTTCAAGCTGCAGTCCCTGTTTTTTCAGTAATATGATTGTTTCCATTGCCTTCAGGGAATCTCCGCCGATTTCAAAGAAATTGTCGTTTATTCCAATCCTGTCTAAACCCAATATTTTCTGCCATATATCTGCCAACTGCTTTTCCGTGTCGTTCCTTGGAGACGTATAAACTTTGTCGGTTATAATCACAGGAGTAGGAAGTGCCTTTCTGTCTATTTTCCCATTTGGAGACAGCGGCATTTTTTCAAGAAACACATAGATTCTTGGAACCATATATTCAGGGAGACTCTTTTCAAGGAATGACTGAAGATCTCCTTGTTCAGTTCTCCTACCATTTTCACATACTACATATGCTGCCAGCTGGATATCACCCTCACCTTTTCTCCATGCAATTACCACACACTCTTTTACCTCCGGGTGCGCAGTCAGCAGCTTTTCTATCTCACCCAGTTCAATTCTAAGTCCTCTTATTTTTACCTGGAAATCTATCCTTCCCAAGTATTCAATATTTCCATCCCTTCTCCACTTTGCCAGGTCACCTGTCCGGTAAAGCTTCTCGTTGGGTTGGTAGGGGTTTTGTATAAATTTCTCTTTTGTCAGCTCAGGTTTGTTAAGGTACTCTCTCGCCAGACCGATTCCGCCGATACACAGTTCTCCTGCTACACCCACAGGCTGGAGCTGCATATTTTTGTCTATTATTAGCAGCTTTGTATTATCAATAGGCTTTCCAATTGGTATTGAATCCGGTTCTGCCTGTGTATCACAGTCAAAATATGATACATCTATTGTCGCTTCTGTAGGCCCGTAAAGGTTTGCAAGCCTTGTTCCGTTTTTTGAAAGCAGTGACTTAAAAACCTTTACCTGTGAAGTTGTTAATGCCTCCCCACTGGCGAAAACCTGTTTAAGTCCCGCAACTCTTGAAGCTTCGCCCGTTTGTTTAAGATATTCCAAAAAGATACCAAGCATTGACGGTACAAAATGAATAACTGTAATATTGTTTTTTTCAATAGCTTCAACAATCTTTTCGGGGTCTTTTTCAGCTCCGGGCTCAAGAAAACATACCTTGGCTCCCGCCATTGACCACCAGAACATTTCCCATACAGAAACATCAAAGGTATAAGGTGTTTTCTGGAGGATAATATCATTTTTATTCAAAGGATATTTTTTCTGCATCCAGTTTAGCCTGTTCACCAAAGATCTGTGTTCTATCAGCGTTCCTTTAGGCTTACCCGTAGAGCCTGATGTATAAATTACGTATGCAATATTCTCAGGAGTAGCTATTAAAGGCGGATTAGCTTTTTCTCCATCGGATAAATCAACTAAATCCAGATTTATGTTTTTTATGTTCTTCGGAATCTCAAAAGCTCCAAACTCCTTATGGGTCAACAATATCCCGGTATTACTGTCTCTAAGTATATAATCTATTCTATCTGCAGGAAAATGCGGGTCTATCGGTAGGTATGCTCCTCCTGCTTTCTGTATGGCCATTATTGCTATTATCATCTCAAGTGAACGTTCCATCATAACAGCTACAATACTATCCCGTCCTACTCCATTTTCCAGAAGAAGCCTTGCAAGGCAGTTTGCCCTGTCATTGAGTTCACCGTAGCTCAGCTTTTCATTTTTAAATATCGCTGCAGGATTTGAAGGATTTTTGGCCGCCTGTTCCTCTAAGTATTGATATATAACCTTGTCGTCGGGAAATTCTGCATCAGTATTATTGAAGTCTGATAATATCCGTATCTTTTCTGGTTCTGTAATATATTCAATTCTGGAAACCTTCTGGTCAGGCTTTTGTACTATATTTTCCAGCAGCTTAACCAAATGAAGTGATACCGCTTTTACTGTTGAAGGTTCAAACAGGGATATGTTATAATCAAACCCGCCCTGTATCCCTTTTTCTGTCTCTGTAAGCTGCAGCCTTAAATCAAAAGGAGCCATATCGCTTGATACATCTATTTCGGTTATTTTCATCCCGTCAAGCTCCAGTTCAGCTTTCTTATTGTTGTGGAGTATAAACATAACCTGAAATAACGGAGCTCTGCTTAAGTCACGTTCCAGTCTCATTTCTTCAAGCATTTTGTCAAAGGGCAGTTCCTGATGTTCATATGCCTTAAGAGTAGTCATTTTAACTTTTGAAAGAAGGCTTATAAAGTCAGGGTCTTCCTCAAAATCAGTTCTAAGTACCAACGTATTTATAAAAGGCCCCACTGTATTTTCAATTTCAGCTCTGTTTCTGTTTGCTACCACTGTACCCGTAAATATATCGTTTTGTCCCGAATACCTGTGCAATAGTGTCTGAAATGCCGCAAGAATCAGCATAAACATAGTTACACCCTGATCATTTGAAAGTTTTCTCAGCTCAGGCACCAGTTTTTCAGGAATTACAATGCTCTCAAAGCCACCTTCGTATGTACGGTTTTTAGGTCTTGCCTTATCGGTGGGAAGTTCTAGTGTTGTCGGATTTTCAAGCTGCTTTTTCCAATATTCCATGAGCTTGTTCAATTTTTCACCTGAGAATCTGTTCCTTTCCCAAATGGCATAATCTGCGAACCTTATGGTGAGCGTTTTTATTTCTAATGCTTGTCCTTTGGCAAGCTGACTGTAATTTCTTAAAAATTCTTCAACTATTATTGTATTTGACCAACCGTCAGATACTATATGATGTGTTGTCATTGAAAAAATATATTCATTTCCATTGAGTAGGAAAAGGCAGAATCTTACCAACGGGCCTTTTTCCAGATTGAATATATAGCGTGCCTCCTGCTTTAAAAGCTCCCTGATTTCTTCTTCATCCTCTTTTTTCAGGTAAGTAAGGTCAATTTTGTTTATCTCCACGTGGACACTGTCGTTTATCACTTGAACAGGGCTTCCGTTTTCGTTCTTGAATGTTGTCCTTAACGCGTCATGTGACATAACTGCATTTTTTAGTGTTTTTTCTAGGATTTCAATATTCAGTCCTCCGCTTATACGTACAGCACTGGACAGGTTGAATACTGCATTACCCTTGTTCAGCTGATCATAAAACCACATGGACTGTTGAGAAAAGGAAAGAGGAAATTCTTTTGTTCCGTCACAAGTCCTTGATATAATGTCTTTTGCATCCTCCGAATTATCTGTTTCTTCAATTTCTCCTATTAATTTTCCCAACTGTGCTATGGTTCTGTTTTCAATAATCCATTGGAGAGGTATATACTTGTGAAACCTGTCCCTAAGTCTTGATATTATGGAAACAGCAGTAAGAGAGTGTCCCCCCAGCCTGAAGAAATCGTCATTTATGCCTATTTTCTCAACTCCAAGTATCTCCTGCCATATTTCTACCAATATTTTTTGTGTTTTATTTTCGGGAGCTTTATATTCAACATTATTTATTTTTACAGGTTTCTTGGCTATTCCGACACTATGAAAGGATAGTGCCGTAAGCAGTTCTCCTGTAGCATTCTCAAGGGGAAGCAGATATGCTTTGTGTAAAAGCATTTCCCTGTTTACCGAGAGAACTTTCCAATTATTATTAAATGAATTTTTTTCCTTCTCTTGTTTTATATAAATTTCTGGTACATGTTCAGCTTCTTCTGCTCCTGCCCGTTTCACTGAAGGCTCAAATTTTGAATCAAAATAGCATTCTACCAGATTCTCATTGTCAGGTATTGCTTCAATATCCAGTTGGTATCTGCGGAATCCGCTCCCTTCTTCAGTACTTTTCCAACCAGACTTATCAAGAAAATGCTTAATGGGCATGTTTTTTTCAGTAGGTCTGAACTCTGCTTCAAGAATCTTTGCACCAGTTTCAACACACAACTTTTTAAGACCAACAAGTATCGCATCTTCAATCCTTCTTCCCAATACTCTGCAGCTTAGCAGGAATGTATCTATTAACAGCTTGTCACCGTTTTCCTTTGTTATTATCACACCCACCAGCCCGTAATCACCGAATCTGTCGCTGACCTCTATTACATGGCATTTGAAACCAGGCAAACTTGTAAGCAACCTCAATTCCTCTTCCGTTCTTCTTATAGTACTAAGATTAAACTGATTGGTTCTGTGAGTCAGCTGAGCTGCTCTCATGTACTTTGAATCCTCTATGAGGTTCATACTCATTTTAAGTTCAAGACCATGTATGAAATCGTCCAGAGACTGAACACCTGCCTGTATTTGTTTTCTTTCCTTCTCGGCTATATACATTTGTGTTCTTTGGGCATCCTCTGCGGTAACTTTGAATCTGTCAAAGGCCCAGACATGCTGCAGATATCCCGGTATTTGTTCTACATCTTCAGGAAGTTTAAGGGTAAGCACCTCCGGCAGTTTCATCATTACCTCACTGCATTCCACAGGACTATCGTCTATAAATATAAAGCTGTCCATACCAAGATTAAGCTCATGGGCAATTTCCCTTATGTTGTCTGCTTTTGACTGCCAGTTAATCCTCCATGACACAAAATGCTCCTTTTTCAGCAACATTCCTTTGTTGTTTTCAAATACATCCCATACATCTGCTTCATTGTTTTTACTGCAGAGAGCCAGAAGCATACCTTCCCTGCAATGTTCCAGCATCAACTCCTGCAGTCTTTTAAAGGGTTCATTTATTACCACACCATGTGTTCCTTCTTCTCCGCATACACCTTTCCACAGAGTATTGTCACAGTCAAGTACTATAACCTTGAAATGTTGCTTTCTCCACGCACATATATTTCTGGCGACAGCTGTTCCCAAAGCACCAAAATACATATCCGTGAAGGGTATATGTGCTTCCGTATCCTTGAGGGGATCAAAAACTGTATCTATGGCAAACTGCTCCTCCAAAGTCCCGCAGTCCATTACATATACATTTTCCATATCCTCCAAAACCAGTTTCCATCTTCTGTTCATATCTTCAATGTATCTACTAACTTTTTGACTGATATTTGAATATCTTCCTACAGGCAACACCCCAACAAAATAAGGTATCTGCTTTGCTTTTGATTTTAAAATACTTACAAGATTGCAATAGTTCTCTTCAAGCTTTTTAATCTGTTCTGCATCGCCTGACACATCATTTCTGAGCCAATCCTCAAAACGTATCAGTAATATATTTACACCATCATTTACAGAAATAAGGCTTGTTTCATCTAATAGTTGCTGAAACACTTGGTTGTACGGTGCAAAAGCCACCTCATTTTTGATGCCGAATTGTTTGCACCACCAATTTATATAGCCTTCCATAGGTTCAGCTGTAAAGGTTGCTGCAACAGCTATTTTTATTTTCTGTATGTTTTTGATATCCTCCTGAGTGAAAATCGGAAGCTGTGTTATTTTCTGCTCCTGATTTTCTGCTATACATTCCAGTGTCGATATCAGGTGCCTTGTCAAATTTCTGATGGTAGAGGAATCAAAAATTGAAAGGTTATAGTCAAGACCTCCCTTTAATCCTCCCTCTGTTTCGGTCAGTTGCAGCCTTAAATCAAATGGAGCCATTCCGCTTTCTATATCAAGAGTCTGCATTTTCACTCCCGGAAGCTCCAAATCCACTTTTTGAGTGTTTTGAAGTATAAACATAACCTGAAAAAAAGGATTTACGCCGTCCTCTCTGGGAGGTTTCAGCTCCTCTACCATTTTGTCAAAAGGCAGTTCCTGATATGTAAATGCGTCATATGTGGTTTTCTTTACTCTTTCAAGTACCTCTGAAAAACTGCTTTCTCCTTCAATTCGAGTACTTAGCGCGAGAGTATTCATAAAAAATCCCACTGCACCCTCGATTTCTTTTTTGTTTCTGTTTGCTACAACAGTGCCTATACAAATATCCTGCTGACCGGAATACCTGTAAAGCAAAGTCTTTAAGGTAGCTAGAATCAATATAAACTGAGTGACACTTTTGTTTTTGCAAACAGTATTTATTTTTGTTGTAAGTTCAGGGGATATTACGACGGGTTCATATCCGCCCTCAAAAGCTCGTACAGTGGGTCTTTCGCGATCCAACGGTAGTTTCAAGGTACTTGTATTTGCAAGCTTTTTTTCCCAGTAATCCAGCAAATTCTCAAGGACTTCTCCCTGTAGCCTTTTCTTTTCCCAGCATGCATAATCCGCAAATTGTACCGGAGGTAGCGACAGGTCTTGATCCATGCCCTGTATACCGGCTTTATAAAGAGTAAACAGCTCACCTACCAATACTGTATTTGACCAGCCGTCAGATATTATATGATGTATAACCATAGTCAATATGTATTCCTCTTCACCAAGTATAAACAGGTGAAAACGGAATAAGGGGCCTGTTTCCAGATCAAAGCTCCTTCTTGCTTCCTCTTTCAAAAGGTCTTTAAGCCTGATTTCCTCAACTGTATTCTCTATATAGGTTTTACAAAGCTCTGCTTTTAACTCAGCTTGTACTACCTGAACGGGATTTCCGTCAATAGCTTTGAAGTTAGTTCTCAAGGCTTCGTGTCTTATTACCAGTTCATTTATTGCATTTTCAATAGCATCTATGTCAAGTTTACCTGTTATTTTTACCGCATTTGATATATTAAAAGCGGGATTCCCCTTTATAAGCTGGTCATAAAACCACATGGACTGTTGTGAATAGGAGAGTGGAAATTCCATTATGCCATCTCTGGGAGCCTGCGGAATCTGTTCATTATTTGAACTTGCTTCCATTTTTATTTTTTTAAGAAATTCTATTATTTCATGTTTATTTTGAGATATTTCAGCAAGTAATGTTTTATTTACTACTCCTTTTGGAGCCTGATACTTTAATTCGCCCTTGTCCAGCCATAAATTAACTTCCATATTACGCAGTCTTGACAGAAATTGCATTACAGACATTCTAACCACCTCTTGAAATTATATTGTTCCGCCTTCCATGTCCTCTTCCGTAGCTGATACCTCTCCTTCTCCCTGCATAGCCCAACGGAAGGTTTCAACCATTTCTGCAACAGCGGCTATGGTTGTAGTCTCCAAAAGCTTGGTCATTGGTATTTGGATATTGAATACCTTGCTCAAATCTGCTGCTACGGCGGCAGCAATCAGTGAATGCCCGCCCAGCTCAAAGAAATCATCATGTATTCCCAGTTTTTCAAAGCCCAAAACCTTTTTCCAGTGCTCCTCAATAATTTTTTCAACCTCATTACGGGGTTCTGCATATGGTACATCCAAGTCGGGTCGTGGCCTTTTACTAAGCTTGTGAGCACTTCCGGTTTCACTGTCGGAAGCCTTTTCAGAGCCTTTTAGTAAAAGGGGTGATATTTTTAGCTTTGTCTGGAACTTGGAGCATAGTTTTTCCAGTTCCCCTCTGAACTCAAGCACATCTTCTATTTGCTTTTTCTTAGCTGCTGTTATTTCAGCGTCATATAAGTTTTCATCCAGGTCAAAGGTAATTGATATATTTCCTTCTTTTAAATCCGTCAGCAGCTTCTCATCTATATCATTTTTTTCTATGACAGGATATTCAGGTTTTTGTGTGTTTTTATTTCTTACCCCCGGTTCAATCCAGTATCTCTGCCTTTCAAAGGGATATGTAGGCAGTGGAATACGATGTCTCTTTTCACTCTCATAGAAATTATTCCAAGCAATGCGCCCACCGTATAACCATATTTGACCGATACAATTCAATAGGGCTTCATAATCGCCCTCCTTACCTGTAGGTGAAGGCATAGCACTAAGATATGTTTTGTTTTTGGTTAATTCCATATTGGAACTTAACTTTTCACCTGCTCCCATTTCAACTAAAATGAGTTCGTCATTGGATACAATCTCCTGCAAACCTTTATCAAACATAATGCCATCACGCTGCTTTATCCAATATTCCGGGTTCGTTGCTTCAGAAGCCTCAATCCACTTGCCTGTGAGGCTTGAAACAAATGGTATTTCTGCTTTATTTATATTTAGTGACGACAATAAGCCCGGCAATTTATCATCCGTGGAAGCCACAGCCAGAAGCGCATCTTCAAGGGTGAAAACTCCGGCCAAGCTGGCGGCTACGTACTCACCCACTCCGTTACCTATCATGCATTGAGGCTTTACTCCAAGGTCAATGAACAATTTTGATAAAGCATATGAGTTAACAAACATCATTAAGCTTTCAGTAGCTGCATTGTTTACTTGAGCTTCATTTGAATAGACTATTTTACGTATGTCGGTATTCAATACGGTTTCAAGAATTTCTGCACAGTAATCCACTGTCTCTTTATATTTAATTTCTGTGTTGTATAGCTCTTTGCTTATATTCAAAAACTTCCCGTACCCTGTAAAAATAAATGCAACAGGCCTGTCCTTAAGCTTTTGAAAATGTGACCTTACGTACTCGGATTCAGAATTTTCAAGTTTGCATTTTAAGTCCGCAATATCACTGCATACCACCATTCTGCGGTGATTAAAGTTTCTTCTGCCCATTGCCTGAGTGAAGGCAATATCTGCTAAATTTTTGTCAGGGTTATTTTTCAGGTATTCATTAAGGTTTTGAGTCATTTTATCAAGTGCCGTATAAGTCTTTGCCGAAAGACAAACTAACTGAAGAGGTCTGCATGATTTATCAGATGACTCAGTAACCGGAGCTTCCTCCAGAATAACATGGGTATTGGTACCTCCGATTCCAAAGGAGCTTACTCCTGCCCTAAGTGGAAAACCTTCTGTTTGCCATTTTGAAAGTTCTCTATTTACATAAAACGGGCTGTTTACAAAATCTATCTTTGGGTTTGGCTCCTCGAAATTAAGACTTGCCGGTATTACCCTGTGTTTCATTGAGAGTACCGTTTTTATCATGCTGGCAAGACCACCTGCGTTTACAAGATGCCCTATATTGGTTTTTGCCGAACCTATGGCACAAAATCCTTTTTTATCGGTATAGGCCCTGAATGCTTTGGTCAAAGCGGCTATTTCAATAGGGTCTCCCAGGTTTGTTCCCGTTCCGTGAGCATCTATGTATGTAATTGTTTCAGGGTTCACTCCCGACATCTCTATAGCCTCAGCTATACATTCAGCCTGCCCGTCTACATTTGGAGCAGTATAGCTGTTTTTTGAAGACCCGTCATTGTTTATGCCTGTCCCTCTTATAACCGCATGTATATAATCTCCGTCTGCTATTGCATCTTCCAATCTCTTCAAGGCAACTACACCAAGTCCGCTTCCGCTTACCGTACCGTTGGCTTTGGAATCAAAAGCACGGCAGTGTCCGTCTGCTGAACCTATTCCGCCTTCCTGATAAAAGAAGGCCTCATTTCTGGAAACTTGAAAGCTGACGCCTCCCGCCATAGCAATATCACACTCAAAGTTGTTAAGACTCTGACAAGCATAGTGAACCGCTACCATGGATGATGAGCAAAGAGTATTTACATTGACACTTGGCCCCATTAGGTTCATTTTGTATGAAACCTTTGTTGCAAGGAAATCCTGTCCGTTTGCTATCATTATCTTAAACGTGCCCAGACTTTCAACAAGCCCGGGGTTGGAATAAAGGTTTCTTACCATATATCCGCTGAGGTTAGCACTTGCGTAGACCGCGATTCTTCCGTCATACAGGTCTGAATTGTACCCGGCACTTTCAAGAACCTCCCATGCACTCTCCAGAAATAAACGGTGCTGTGGATCCATTATTTCTGCTTCTCTGGCGGAATAATCAAAGAATTCTGCGTCGAACATATCCATTCCGTCAAGAACAGCATCAGCTGCAACATATTTGGGATTATCCAGAAGATGTTCGTCTATACCCATTTTTACAAGTTCATCGTGTTTGAAAAATTTAACAGACTCGACACCATTATAAAGATTATCCCAGAATTTATCGGTATTATCAGCACCCGGGAAACGGCCTGCCATACCTATTACAGCTATTGCACCGTCCATGGAACGGCTGTTTTCTTCTTGATTGTTCATTAATGATTCCCCCCCTTTTGTATCATCATCCTTTGTTTTCTTTGCTTTAACCTCTCTTGCTGTTTACTGACCCTTTCACTTACATTTTTAAAATTGGGTTTTTCCACTTGGCTGTTTCCTTCACCCAGCTTCGAGGCTAATAGTGCTATAGTGTTGTATTTATACAGATCAACAACAGCTAAATCTGTTGGGAATATTTCTTTAATTTTAGTATGAAGCTGCACCAGGAGAAGGGAATCACCACCCAGTGCAAAAAACTCGTCGTGAATACCGATTCCCTCTATGCCAAGAAGATTTTGCCATACGGGTACCAGCTTTTTTTCCGTCTCACTCTTTGGCGCAGAATAGGCACTATCAAGGTCGGGCCTTGGATGCAACGTTTTTTGTCCGTCCTTTTCAGCAACAATATTGCTTTTTTTATTTATATAACCCGCTTCTGCAATGGCTTCTTTAATATCTTTGGTTGAAACAATGACCTGAGTGTTGAAGTATTGTCCTGACAGGATTTTTTCAAATACCTTTCTGCCTTCATCCGTTGTCAGTCCCGAATCCATAATATTGTCACTATTTAAACTTTTAATTAAGCTAGTATAGCCTTCGGTGCCTTCTGTAGGTATATGTAAATTCTGTTTTCTGTTTTTTATGCTTTGACTATTTTCATCTGTTATATGCCTCATGGAAAAATTCTTTATTTCCAAAAGCTGAACACCTTTTTCATCTGTTATATCTATATCACAGGTTATTATTTCATTTTGGGCATTATACTCATCCCTGAAAGTCATGATTGCATATATTCTCTTTGGCAATCTCTGTTTTACAATTATCTTCTCGTATGAAACAGGAAGAAAATTTCTTTTGGATGCCAGCCGTACCGAACCGGTAGCAACATCCAAAAGAGAAGGATGTATATTAAAGTACTTTAAGTCATCTATAAATTCCGGGGACATCTCTATCTCTGCAATTCCTTTTCTGCCGTGGAAACCAAGCCTTTTCAGTGTCCTCCACCTGCTCCCGAAACTTATAAATTCTTTAATATCTTTTTTAATGTAATCAATCGTTTTCTGATTAAAACTGTCTGCTTCTCCAATAAGATCAATTTGTTTGTATTCCGGGTCAATTGTAGCTGCAATCTTTCCCTGTACGTGTTCTCTCCAAGGGTTGTCTTCCACTTTTGAATGGAGTCTGCTGAATATTTTGAATTCATAGTATTTGTCTTTCCTTTCCAAAATTGTCAATACATCCTGTTCTTCGTTTTCCCTAACTGCCATTGGAGTTAAGAAAGTCACATCTGAAAATTCTACAGGTTTGTCTCCATTTATATCTGCAAATGCAGCTCTGGCCATTTCTATATAGGTAGTTCCTGCTATTGTAGGAATTCCCATCACAAGGTGTTCACTCAGCACCCAGTCTTTCTTGGGATTCAGACGTGTAAAATATACGACTTTATCCTTAGTATCAGATATTTTTCTTTCAATTAACGGATGAATGGGTTTTTTATTGCCCTTAGCCATACCCACTCCGGGCCATCTGTCCCAGTTTATTGATACAAATCGTGTTCCGTGTCTGGAATCATGTGCATTTGCAAATGCATCCATATAATTGTTAGCAGCGCTGTAATCTGCCTGTCCAAATCCTCCGGTTATTGAATTCAGTGAAGAACTCATAATAAAGAAATCCGGGTTGCAATCCTTTAGTACTTCATACAACACCTGTGTTCCCTCAACCTTTGGTGCAAATACCTTTTCAACAAAGCTTTCTTCTTTTATCTGAATCATTCCGCCCCCGGGATTTCCGGCTGCATGAATTACACCGTCTACTTTACCAAAGCGATTCCAAATCTGCTGACGTACTTCTATCATTTCTTCCGCATTGTCAACATTTCCACGACAGATAATAACCTCAGAACCAAGTTCTCTTATATGCTTTAAGACTCTTATTTTTATGGAGTTTTTGTCAGCCTCTCCCTTATCTTTCAGCCATTCATCCCACTTATCCATTTCAGGGAATGATGAGCGTCCCACAAGGACTAGATTTACTTTTTCCTTTTGGGCAAGGTTTTCTGCCAGTACCAGTCCGATTCCGCCCAATCCGCCTGTTATAAGATAAGTCCCATTGTTTTTTATTTGAAGTACAGGCTTCTTTGTATTCTGAAGTTCCATTTTATCAAAGCTTTGAATCCATCGAGTGTCCCCTCTGTACGCTATTGTTGTATCCTCGGAATCACAGCAGGTTTCATACAAAAGTTGCTCCAACAGCTCTCTTTCAAATGGATTGCCATCCTCACAAAGCATAAAATCCACACTTCTGCACTTGATATTTTCATATTCTTTGGGTATTACCCTGCAAGGCCCCAGTACCAAAGCTTTTTCCGGATACAGCACTGCTTCACCCGAGACCTTTTGCATTGCGTTTGTGAGGACAATAATTGATATTTCTTTTTTTATCTCCTGCTTTCCCAGTGCTTTTGAAAGGTACAGCATACTGTAGAAAAGGGCCTTGCCTCGGTTTTCATTTGAAATACCCAGCATATTTATAATTCTGTCCGGCAGTTGTCCCTGATTTTTCAGTTCTGTTAGTAATACGTCATAGTCCTGTTGCTGTTTAGGATTGGCCTCAAGAACCTCTGCCCCGGCCTTTCTCAGAAGCTCCAAATACTTATTTACAAAGGTATTTTTTTCTGCCAGCACCAGTATGGATTTCACATTCTCAGGCAGTGTCAGCTCTAATGGAATATTGTAAAGAGTCTGTTTCCATAACGGTGCATAAAAATAATCCTTTATGTCCTTAATATCTGCTTTTTTTGGCTTTGCCCAGTAGGATTTCCCTTCAAAGGGGTACGTGGGAAGATTTATCTTATTTCTTACTTGTCCTTCATATAAGCTGACCCAATCTATTTTTTCACCTAGGATCCAGAAAAGTCCCAGTTCTTCCTCGGTATACTCCTTCAATTTTTCCGGGTTATAGCTTTTCTCAATGTTTACATGGTTGGCGTATATCAAATTATCATTTTCTATTGCTTCTATTGCTTCTTCCCTTGTACTGCAAACAAGACAGCATCTGTACTCAAACTCTCTGCGTCCCAATTTCAGAGTATATGACGCATCGTTCATATCTACATCGAAATTTTCTTTTAAGTATCCTGCAAAGTTTGATGTCATCGATAATAAAGCGCTTGGTGTTTTTGCGGAAAATATCAGTAATTTTCTTTGTTTTCCCGGTGCTGTATTTCTTTTTACAGGAGCTTGCTCAAGAACTGCATGTGCATTTGTACCTCCAATTCCAAATGAGCTTACTCCTGCTCTGCGGGGCATACTATCAGTTTTCCAGTCGCACAGCTCTGTATTTACAAAGAAATGCCCGTTTTCAAAATCACACTTTGGGTTAGGCTTATTAAAATTGAGACTTGGAGGTATTTTGCCGTTCTTAATGGAAAGAACTGTTTTTATAAGTCCTATTACCCCTGATGCCGCATCCAGATGGCCTATGTTCGTTTTGACGGAACCAACTGCACAATAATTCTTCTTATTAGTTTTTTCACTGAACACCTTTCCCAGTGCTTCTATTTCTATAGGGTCTCCTAGTGGTGTACCTGTTCCGTGGGCTTCAATATATGTAATGGTGTCAGGACTTACTCCGGCAAGTTCCTGTGCCTTTGCAATAACTCCCGCTTCACCTTCAATTCTCGGGGCAGTGTAACCTACTTTCAGCGACCCGTCATTGTTCACCGCAGTTGCCTTTATTACTGCACAGATGTTATCCCCCTGTGCTATGGCATCCTCCAGTCTTTTTAGAACAACTACTCCGGCTCCGTTTCCTCCTACCGTCCCTTTTGCTTTTTCATCAAAGGCTCTGCAATGACCATCCGGTGACAGTATCATACCTTCCTGATACAAATAACCTGTTTTTTGCGGAAGCCTTATACTTACACCGCCTGCCAAGGCCATATCACATTCTTTATTCAAAAGACTCTTGCAAGCAAGATGTACGGCAACCATTGAGGACGAGCAGGCCGTCTGAACGGTTATTCCGGGCCCTTCCAGATTTAGCTTATACGCTATTCTGGTGGCAAGAAAGTCTTTGTCGTTATTAATCATTATCTGGTAATCATTGGCAACATTGCCGTATTCGCCGTCACCTGAAAGATTTTTAATATATGTATTCATGCCGACACTGGCAAAGGTTCCTATTGCACCGTTGAACCTTTCTGAATCACAGCCGGCATCCTCCATTGCCTTCCAAGCTTCTTCAAGGAATATTCTCTGCTGGGGGTCAAGTATTTCCGCTTCTCTGGGATTAAAGCCGAAAAATTGTGCATCAAATTTGTCAGCATCCTCTACAACGCCCCAAGCCTTCACATATTCCGGCTTTTTTAAAAGTTCGGGAGCTATGCCCTCTGCTATTATTTCTTGGTCACTGAAGCGGGTTATTGATTCCCTTCCCTGACAGAGATTTTCCCAGAATTCCTTTATATTCTTTGCACCCGGTACTCTTGCACTCATGCCTATAACAGCTATGTCATTGCTTTTTAAAAGTGTGGTTTCAGGCATATTTGTTTTGTTTTGTACAACAGATGCTTTTTTGCCTTGTTTTTGTTCCAGGTATTCTGACAGCGTGTTAACTGTGGGATACTTAAATAAATCCATTATTTGCAAATCTATATTCATTTGTTTCAATATTTTACTTCGTACTTTGGCTAATAGCAGAGAATGTCCACCCAGATCAAAGAAATTTTCATTAAAACCAATGTTTTCTCTGGATAAAACTTCTTTCCATATGTCTGATACCGTTTTCTGTACATCATTTGACGATGTTGTTATGTCTGAACTTGCTCCATGGGTGGTTTTTTCAGGCATTGGCAGAGACTTTCTGTCTATTTTATTGTTTGGTGTCATCGGGAAGGATTCAAGCATTACAAAATACGAAGGTATCATATAGTCCGGCAGGCTTTCTCTGAGGTAGTCCCTTAACCCGACTGTATCTGTTTCCTTTGTTTTTGTGATAACATAGGCTATAATCGCTTTTTCCCCCGGAACTACTTCCTTGCATACAACTACACTCTGACTTATCTGAGTATTTTTGTTTAAAAGTGTCTCTATTTCACCCAGTTCTATTCGGAAACCGCGTATTTTGACCTGATGATCTCCTCGTCCCACAAATTCTATATTTCCATCAGGCATAAACCTGACAATATCTCCTGTTTTATATAATCTGGAGCCTTCCTCTCTACTGAAAGGGTTGGGTATAAATTTCTCTTGGGTTAACTGTGGAAGCTTTAAATATCCCCTTGCCAGGCCTGCTCCCCCAATATATAATTCTCCCGGAACCCCTACAGGAGTTGGCTTCATATCTTTATCAAGTATATATACCGTTGTATTTGCAATTGGTTTTCCTATGGATACCGGGCCTTCTTTTGAATCCAGCTGCATTATTGTAGACCATATTGTAGTCTCAGTTGGCCCGTAAACATTCCATAGGCATGAACACCTGTCTATCAACTCATTTGCCAGTTCTCTTGGCAGTGCCTCTCCTCCGCACAATATTTTAAGACTGCTGCACCCCTTCCATCCTGCTTCCAAAAGTAATCGCCATGTGGCAGGAGTTGCCTGCATAACTGAAATATCATGTTTGTCTATTAGTTCTATAAGTTTTTCTCCGTCTATTACTTCATCTCTTCCTGCAATTATAACCGTAGCGCCTGTTACCAATGGAAGCAGCATTTCAAGGCCTGCAATATCAAATGAAAGAGTGGTTACAGCCAGAAGCCTGTCTTTTTCGGTTATGTTAGTACTTGTACACATTGATAGCAAAAAATTTGTCAATGCACGGTGTTCAATCTGTACACCCTTTGGATTTCCTGTGGAGCCTGAAGTATAAATTACATATGCGAGATTATCTGTAGTCGCCCTGTTTTCAGGTTTTTCCGGACTTTGTATCGATATTTTCTCCCATTCCTCGTCGATGCATAGTATTTTAGCTTTATTTGCAGGCAATGTATCTTTGATTGTGTTATCAGTGAGAATTATAGGAACTTGTGCATTATCCAGCATAAACTCCAGCCTGTCCTTTGGAAAAACGGGGTCCATAGGAAGGTATGCTCCACCTGACTTGTGAATGCCCACTAGAGCCGTAAGCATATCTATGGAGCGTTCCATATATATACCTACTATGGTTTCAGGGCAAACTCCCAGAGATACAAGGTAATTTGCAAGCCGGTTAGCCCTTTTGTCAAGCTCTCCGTAGGAAAGTTTTTTATTTCCCTTTACTACAGCAACGGCATTAGGATTACTTAAAACCTTGTCTTCAAAGAATTTTGTCCACAAATCACTTTCAAAATCCACACGGGTATTGTTCCAGCCTTCCAGTAAGGTTTTACTCTCCTCTGAACTTAATATTTCAAACCTTTTGATTTGTGTTTCGAAATTTGCAGTTAATTTTTCCAAAACGTTAGTGTAGTGTGCTGCCACTCGTTCTATGGTGTCTGCATCAAATAAGTCCGTATTAAATTCAAAATTTACCTCAAGGCCCGACCCGTTGTGGTTTATGTCAACAGACAGATCAAACCTTGATGTTTCACCCTCTAAATAAACACTTGAAATACTCATGCCAGACAGCCTTGCTTCTGTTACGGGAGTATCCTGAAGATTGAAAAACACCTGGAAAAGGGGATTGCGACTCATGTCACGTTCCAGTTTAAGTTCTTCAACTATTTTTTCAAAAGGAACATCCTGATTAGAGTATGCCTCAAGGGTAACATTTCTGACATTTCTCAATAGTTCACGGAAACTGTTATTCTCGCTGAAAGCTGTCCTGATAATCAGGTTGTTAGTAAAGAAACCTATCATCGGTTCCAGCTCGGAACGATTTCTGTTTGCTACAGGTGAACCTATGATTATATCTTCTTGTCCGGTATATTTAAAAAGTAAAAACTTAAAGGCTGCTAATAAAATCATATAAAGTGTGGCACCTTCCTGTTCCGCCGCACTTTTAAGTTTTTCATACAACTCTCTTGAAAGGCTGAATCTGAAATTGGAACCATTATAGGTTTGTACAGTGGGCCTTTGCTTTGAAAAAGGCAGTTCCAATACAGGAAGCTTTCCGCATAGCTTTTCTTTCCAATAGTCAAGCTGTTTTTGAATAGTACTTTCTTTATATCTGTCTATTTGCCAGTATGCATAATCCGTATACGTGATTTTCAGTTCAGGCAATACATATTGTTCATTTTGTAAATAGGAGTTATATAATATCTCCAGTTCTTTCAGCAGTACCTTGAATGACCACCCGTCAAATACTATATGGTGGGCTACAAGAATCAGTATATATTCGTCTGTATCAAGCTGAAACAATTTTCCTCTTATAAGAGGTGCCTTTTTTAAGTTAAAGGGACAGCTGATTTCTTCTTTTGCAAGAACCATTGCTTGGCTTTTTCTCACCTCAAAAGGAATTTTATCAAGCTTTATAAAAGGCAAGTCCATTAAGACCCCTTCTTGTACTGTTTGTACAGGCTGTCCGTCCTCTTCAAAAAATGAAGTTCTCAGGCTCTCATGTCTTTCTATAATTGTATTGAAGCTTTTCAACAGTATGTCATAATTCAGGGTTCCTTTTATATTAAGACCTGAATACAACATATATTGGGAGCTGTTTTCGTTGAACGAGACTTCGTTCAGCGGTAGATTCAACTCCCGCTGAATGTTAGTCGAGTCCATACTGGACTTATCCGCTCTTTGGCACCCACCATCCTCAGAGGTGGGGGACTTAGAGCGGATTAGTTCAGTGTTTAGTCTGTCAAGAAACCATATCCGGTGCTGAGCATATGAAAGGGGTAAAACATCCTTCTTGGAATAACGCTGTATTGGATTTTTATCTTCTGATGTTTTGTCCGATTTTTCAATGATTTCAGCAAGGACGCTCAGCACAGGGTTTTCAAACAAAATCGTCTGTTCCAATTCAACTCCGAATTCTTCTCTTATGCGGGAGGCCATTTGGGTTATCTTTAAAGAATCTCCACCCAATTCAAAAATATTGTCTTTTATGCCGACCTTCTTTACTCCCAGTACCTCTTGCCATATATTTACCAGTTTTGCCTGTATTTCATTTTCAGGCTTGTCAATTTGTCTTATATGGGCTTCAGACGCCAAAAGTAATTCTATTTCTTTTTTTATGGCATCGTACTCGCCGTTAATGTAGCTTTCCCTAAGCTTATAACGTTGTACTTTTCCACTGGTAGTTTTCGGAATACTTTTTATGGGAATCACCTGCGACACTTCAATTCCCATTCTCTCACTAATTAATTTTCTAAGACTTTGAACTAATCCTATGAACTTATCTGCCTTCATTTTAAACAGTACAAATAGTATCAGTTCATCCGACTTGATTTTTTCGTTAAAGGCACCCACCGCAACAATTTTTCCAAGGTCAATGCCCTCAGCCTCCTGTGCAACACGCTCAATATCATGTGAATAGTAGTTTTGCCCCTTTACAAAGATTACATCCTTGGCACGACCTGTTATAACAAGCCTTCCATCCCTCATAAAGCCCAAATCACCTGTATTGAGCCAGCCATCTTTTGTTATTGCTTTGCGGGTTGCTGCTTCGTTGTTATAGTAGCCGGAAGTGACATTGGCACCAGATATGCATATATAGCCTATTTTGTTCTCTCCTATGTCATTATTTTTCATATTACAAATTTTTACATAGCAGTCATATATGGGATATCCCTCATCAGCAAAGCTACAGCCTCTGCTGTCTTCTTTGCTGACTTCTCTTACAGTGTCACCTATATTCAGATAATTACGGTCAAGGGTTATGAACCTCATGTCATCACCAAGTCTTGGAAATGTTACTGCAATAGTTCCCTCTGCAAGACCGTAAACTGTATACATGGAGTTTCTCTTTAAGCCATAGGTCGCCAGCTTTTCCAGGAATTCATCACATAATTCATAGGATATGGGTTCAGCACCGTTATATATAAGCCTGACCTTTGATAAATCCCAGTCCTTCTTTACTTCAGGTTTGAAGAAGGTTAGAAAATGCTTGTACCCGAAATTAGGTGAATACAATAGTGTAACCTTGTGTTCACTGGCCTTTTGTATCCATAATGAAGGGTGTCTTATAAACAACTGTGTCTCAATATTGTATTGGTTTATACATGCAATTACATCCTTTATATGTGTACCTATTAGGCCCATATCATGGGTCAGGGGCATCCAGTTCAACCCGGAATCCTCTTTATTTATATTTACCCAACGTATAACCGAGCCTATATCGTACAATACATTCCTGTGGGTTATTATTACACCTTTTGGGTCGCCTGTAGAGCCTGAGGAAAACTGAATAAATGCTATATCATTTTCTCCGGCTTTTTCTATTTCTCCCAGACAATCTGTTTTTTCTAAATTCTCTATGCTCAAGGTTCTCGTTTGCATTATGTCAACTTGTTCCAATAAACCATTTTTGTCTCCAAAAACTTTGAGTCTTGCAAAAAAATCGTCAGATGCCAGCATTTTAGGATTTTTCAGTATATCCCATATTTTAAACAGCTTTAGTTTGTGTTCGTCATTTGTCCCTGTTGTAACCGGAACGGGAATCATCCCGCCCAGTATGCATGCCCAAAAGGCAAACATGAATTGTCTGTTGTTATCTATCTGAAATATTACTTCATCGCCTTTTTTGAAGCCTGATGACTGTAAACTGTATAACAGAGTCCTTGCTCCAAGGTAAAGCTCTCCGTAGGATACAAAATGTTCTTCTGCTTCACTTAGTATAAATGTGATACCTCTTGATGTTTCGTCTTGTCTTGAAACAATCAAATCTACTAATGTTTTAAAAGCATACATTCTTTTCACCACCTGTTAAACTATTATTATTGAAATACAGATATTTTCTCAAAAGTAGGTTTGTTAGGCACTTTCAACGTATTCCTCGGAAAAAAATATACTTCCAGGGAAAGGGTATCAGGCTGAAATAAAGTCATACTCAGTGTCGCTTTAGTATACAGATACTTTGTATCCAGCAAAGCCCTCGGTGAGCCTTTGGTGTAAGTCATGATGTTTTTGATATCCTCCGGTAAAAACTTTGATTGTTTTCCGGACAGTTGCTCTTTAATATATTTCCATCTTCTTGTATTGAATTTATTTCTTGTATGATTGTCGGTGCTGCCTTCCAGAATAAATGAATTTACAGAAGCAACTGCGTCCTTTATTCCCCATAAAACACCTTTATTAAGCCTTGATTCATCCGTTCTGACGGCACGCCTTACCCGTTCCGTTCCGGTACCCCTTCCGCTGAAATTATTCTCAAGAACTTTACTCTCATCAGGGTCAGAAAATACAATAAGGTGATTTACCGCATACTGTTTGTTTTCATCCATCATAAAACCGATAGTATTTTTCATTTTGTCAGTATTCTCCAGGGCATATCTTAAATCCAACGGGTAAGACCTTTTTCCTGCCGCCGAATATGCAGCCCCTGATGTTGATTCCTGAACCGCAGCGAATATCTTTCTATCGTTAAAACCCGTTATTATACCCATAAAGCCCATGTATCCGATGGAACATATACTTCCCGTTGGGTTTTTCATGGTTATAACAGCCTGAATTCTGGGCAGTTGGTTTTTATCTCCTCCATACCAATCGAGAATTCTGCCTGTAATTGTTTTCCCCGTTGCACTCTGTGAGCCAAATACTGATACAAAACTGCACTGTGTAGATCTGATAACGTCAAGGAATAAATTGAACATGAAAAACTCGTCCTTTGAAATTTTGTTATCTCCCCTGACATTTTTATCACCGCCGGAAAACACTTCCGACATACCTTCAATTTCTTCTCTGTATTCTTTTTTAATCTGTTTTTTTATATCATCAACTCTCCAGAATGCTTCATTATATTCACTTTTAAAAAGGTTTTCGGCTATGTAGGAATCAACCAAAGCTTCATAGTCAGGTACAGCCAAAAGTATTCCTCTGGCAAATTCTTTTCCTATCTCCCTGTGGCTTAAGCCTTTTGTAAAATCAAGTACAACACTGAAATAGTTTCCTTTATCCGTTATAGTTACACCGTTAACCTTATAATCCGCCAAACCTTCTGCTACGGAAAGATCTTGTGTGCATGCAGTCTGAAAAACCATTAATATAAATAATAATCCTGCAAATAATCTTTTCATTCTGACTCCCCCATTACACATTTACCGATATAATACTGCTGACTATCTTCCCCATGTCCATTTTGATTATCCTATCTGCTTCATCAAAATATTTATCATCGTGAGTTATTGCTATTACAGCTTTTCCTCTTGCTTTCAGCTCCGGAAGAAGGGTTTTGTAAAAGAACTTTCTGAATTCAGGGTCCTGATCGGAGGCCCATTCATCAAACAGATATGCAGGACGATCCTCAAGGTAGCTTACCAAAAGAGCAAGTCTTTTTCTCTGTCCTGAAGACAGCTTGAGTGTACTGAATTCTCCGTCCTTTATCTCAACCTTACTGTCTATACCAAGGATTTTAAGATATCTTTCTATGTCGTCAAGCTTGTCCTTGTATTCGATTCCGTACAACTTTTCAAAGAGGTGATAATCACTGTAAACTGATGAAAAATACTCTCCCAGTTCTCTTGAATTTACTCTTTTACCGTTTACCAACACCTGTCCTTCGTCCGGCAGGTACAGACCGGTCAAGAGCTTCGCAAAAGTTGATTTTCCGCTACCGTTGCCCCCCATTATAAAAACTATTTCTCCAAATTTAAAAGTATAGTCTATGGGGCCTACTGCAAATGACTCACCGCTTTCGGTATTGTACGTAAACTTGACACCTCTGAATTCTATTGTCAGGTGTTCCCCTGAGTTTTCAATCTCAGAATCTCTATAGTCTTCATCTGCCGAAATGCTGTTGGCAAAGCTACTTATTCTTTTCCAGCTTACCACCACTCTCATACATGTAGGAACAATTGCAAAAAGTGCCTCATTTAATATTCCTCCCATATATAAGAGTACAAGTACGAAGTTTTGTAGAGTTGCGATTTGTATGTCAAATAGTATTGGAAATGAGAAGACGATGGCACCAATTACTCCTGTATACAGAATTTCTCCGAGTATAGTTACATTTGTAAATCTAAAGTCCCCTGCTATACGAGAATCACGGTAAGCCTCACAACTAGCTTCAATGTCACTTCTGAAGCCAATTCGTTTTTTAGTACTGATATAGAGCTCTTTAAAGCCATCTACAAGGTCTTTAATATTTTTAAAGAAAGTGGTTTGATAGTTTCTGTTCTGCTCAAAGAATTTTTGAGCCCCTGACACAGCCAGTTGGAATATGCCTATTGTAACAATCAGCACAATCAGGAAGAACAGAGTTCCTCTTTTATCAAGAATAGCAAGATATATAAAGCAAGTTATCAGTGTAATAACTCCTGTTATACCCGCCACCAGATGCCCTACGAAATTTCCTATTGTTTCGGTATCATTATTTAATGCTGCATAAATACTCCCATCTTCAAGCGATGAGAATTTTGCATAAGGAGCTTTTAATATTTTGTCTATTATTCTGATACGTTTTTCAAAGATTATATTATTGGTAACAGATATGAGTTTTTTCCTAACAATCATGGCTGCTACTGTAAAAAGCAGTATTCCGCATATAAAAAATATGTACAGTCTGCTTTCTATTAGAGCCCACTTTTCTACGTCTCCAGCCAGAATCCCAAGTGCCCTGTTTATTATAAAAACGACTATGGAATTTCCGATTCCGCTGATTATGCTAAGAGATATTACCATAAAGTATGGTTTATCATTTGGTTTATAAAAAAATGAAGTTAATACAAAATATATGTACAGAATAGAAACTACAAAACATAAACAAATTATAACTTTTTCAAGATTATCAGGCCCTACCTTCTCCATGCTGTTCCATGATGATCCGAAAAACAGTATTTGCGGTACATTATAAAGGCAATAGCCTATACATCCCATAAAAGCAAGAGATAATACAAAATTAATAAATCCTTTAATTCCTCCGCCCTTAAAATACCTTTCCCTGCGTACTATTTCTTTCGTTGATACAAATATATAGAATACTGTTATCAAACATACAACGGCTGAAATACATAGAATTGCCAGAAACATGCCGTCACTTATCATTAACTCCTACACCCCCTGATGAAATAACACACTTATATAACCGTTATAAGTGCCCTTCATACATTTATTATTTATGTTCCGACCGTAGGGTATATATATAAGTGTAACGTAATTATAAGGAGATAAATTTGTTTTGGTGGAACACTAATACTGCTTATATAATTATATAAGCAGGGGGTTAGTTTATTATGGAATTTAAAATGAATATTTTTTGAAATTTTTATGAAAGATTAATGAAAGATGTTTTCCAGCTCACGGTTTACCCTCATATTACTAACCGGGTATTCATCAGGCGTGTAAATTTTAAGACTTTCCGTGTATTCCTCAATTGCCCGCAGGACATACTTACGTTTGTTGTCCACCCTTGACAACGCCTTGTAAATATCCCCCAGATATTTGTGTATTTGAGCATAATCCAGCGGAAAGCTCTCTACGTTTATTACGGTAAGTGCTTTTTCATAGGCGATTTCAGCATTTACTGCATTATTTTCATTGTCTTTAATAAATGATAAGGATTTGTAGACATTGCCCAGATTATAATGCAATAATGCCCACATTTGCTCATCCTCCCGGCTGTTCACCTTTTTAAGGAGTAGCAGGTATTTATTCTGTGCTTTTAAAAGACTTTCAACAGCTAATTGTTTTTTTCCCATCCAGTAATAAACCATACCGGTATTATAATCGATCAAGGCACTCTCTATATAGGTAGCGTCCAAACACCCGGACTTTTGTATTTCAGCGTAGACGTCTGAAGCAGTGACCAAATCAGCTTTATCTCCCGTTGCTTCCCATGAATTCAAATACGCATTAGCAAGATTGTTCAAGGTAATAAAATAGTTTTTGCTCCGTTTATCAGATGAATATATTCTAATTGCATTGGTATAGGCCGATATAGCATAGCGACTGTTATCTTGCGCATCTCTGAACCCGGCAAGAATATTGTAAGCATTGCCCATATTATTCATAATCTGACAGTATATATCGGGATTCTCTTTCTCGGATATGTTTTCTAAGATATTTTTGTATTTTGTAATAGCCTCTTGGGGCTTTTTTGCGCATAAAAGCATGTCTGCATCATCTATTTGGTCGTATAATACGTCTATTCCATAGGGTTCAAATATGTTGACTATCATTCCATCCCCGGCAATTATAATATTGCCCTGACCGCTGATTTTTATGTTCCCGGTATCTCTGTTCGAAAGGATTATCAGATTTTCCTTTCTATCCCACCTGATTTTTGCTCCGAATTGCTGAGCTACAAATTTAGTGCTTACATATGATATTCCTTTAATAACGGTAGGAGGATTGTTTTGTAAAACAACAGTTCCGTTAAGTGTGGCAATATTACTCCCTATTTTTATTACAAGTGCATTCCCGTTTTTATATGCTTGCACTGTTTTGTTCTTTGAATCCCAGGTTATCTTCCAACCCAGGGCTTCAAGTACGGGCTTTATCGGAATAAAGGGTTCTTTTTTTATTATTACCGGCTTTGCTTCAAAGTCAAAAGAGGGAGTTTGTACTGTTTTTGTGTTTTCGGCATATGCTCTGACAACAAATGTTCCCGTTACAATAAGAAATATGGTAATTATTATCAAAAGCCTTCCTTTCACAGTAACACTCCCCCTTTTCATTTTTCATCACTTTATGTTCAACATATTCAACTCTTTTTCTATCTGTATTATGTAAACTTTTATTTGTTCTAAGTCAGAAGCATTTTTAATATAATTTTTAGCAGCATTGAAATATTTCAGTGCCTCTTTCAAATTCTCCTGTTTGTCCCTAAAGACTGATATATCTAAAAAGCAAATACCCAGTTGTTTTTGGATTTTGGTGTACATAGCAGGATTATCTTCCTCCGGTACCATGGGTTCAGCCATCTGATAGGCTTCTATTGCATTTGTAAGATTCACTTCCCTATCCTTAAGCTTTGATAAAATATAATACATATATCCAAGTTCTGTATTATACCCCGGGTCACTAACAATCCCATTTTCGTCGGCGAGATAACTCTTCAATTCCTGGTAAATTTCTTGAGAAATCTTTAATATATCTTCTGAACCCTTTAATTGTCCCAACAACACATATAACGCCGCCTGATGTGCTCTGACCTCAATATATTCGCCGGGGTTTTCTTCAGAAGTATACACCTTTAAGGCCTCATTACATGCCACAAGGCCCTTGTTGATTATTTCCTCAGAAGGACTTTGCTCTGCAATTGCAGAACTTACATATCCTATACAGTATTGAGAAAAGGCATAGTCCAAGGGGTACTTATCTAAAGTAAATATTTTCAGTGATTCCTCATAATTGTCACAGGCTTTTGCCAGATTTTCCACAGTGTCTTTAATCTCAGACATTGACCAATATGCTGACCCCATATTTATAATAGTATTTGCATATTTCAACGGATACTTTTCATATGTGTAGACCTTTAAGGCTTCTTGGGAAGCTTGAATTGATTTGTTTATAATCTCCTCATCATCAAGTACATCTCCTAAATTCATGTATGTATATGCAAGATTGCTTTGTATTAAAGCATAACTCATTGGTTGTCCCTCAAATGTATATACCTTTATTGCATCATTGTATGCGTCTATAGATTTATACAGATTGTCCATCTTAAAGGTTAGTGAATATAAACGTCTGTATATATTACCCAAGCTGTTCTGTATATCAGCATAATACATGGGATACTTTTCAAATGTGATTATTTTTAATGCTTCGGTATACATTTCAACGGCCTTTTGTGTATTGGCTTCCGAGTCTTCGATTTCACCAAGGATTTTGTAGCATGTTCCCAAATAGTAAGTATTTAATGAGTAATCAAAGGGATACTTGTTTGAAGTATACACTTTCAAGGCTTCCTTGTATGCACTCATTGCTTTGGTAATATTGTCCCTTTTTGAACTTAGTTGTGAGAGATTGAAATAAACTGTTCCAAGCCTGTTCTGTGCATCCGCATAGTTTAAGGGATATCTTCCTATTGTGAGAACCTTCAGGCTCTCATTGCAGGCTGCTACTGCCTTGATAAGATTTTCACCTGAATTTCTTACCTCTGAAAGCTTGATATACGCATGACTAAGACACATATTTGTCACGGCATAGTTTACAGAGTTCTTTTCCGGGGTAATAACCTTTAAAGCTTCGTTGTATGCTTCAATGGCTTTTAGTCCGTTTTCTTCACGGTCTTTGATATCTGACAGTTTTCCATAGCATTGGCCTATATTATTTTGTACATACCCATATTCATCGGGAAATTTATCAATACTGCACAGTTTCAAAACCTTGTCGAATTCCTCAAAGGCCTTTGATATATTTTTTTCCGGTTCTGACAGCATTCCAAGTCCCGTGTAGATTAATCCCAAAGTATTGTGTAATCTAATATTTTCCTTTGTATATTTATCAGGTGTAAAAAACTTTAAAGCCTCACTGCAATATTCAATCGCTGTTTCAAGGTTTTTTTGACGATCTTTAACACCTGCCAGGACTAAATACGCAGAACCGAGATTGTTTTGTATCTGGGCATACTCCCTGGGATATTCAACCTGACTGTATATTTTCAGGGCCTGGGAATATGAATCCAGAGCTTTTGATATACTTTTTTCAGTATCTCTTACCTGTGCCAAGATAACATATGAATATGCCAAACCATTCCTTGCTGCCGCATACACAGCAGTGTTTTTTTCCGGTGTACTGACTTTAAGAGCCCCTTCGTATGCCATCACCGCTTTTTCAGCATTGTCTTCCTCATCAATAATCACGGCCAGTTTATTGTATGCATTGCCCATATTAACTTTGGTTCTTCCATACTCCTCAGGATTTTGAGAGCTCGATATATTTTCAAGAATTGTTTCGTACATGCCAATAGCCCCGGTAAAATTGTTGTTTTCCAGAAGCTTATCTGCATCATTTATCATATCGTTGATTTCGTTAACTCCATATTTGTTTGTTATGTTTACCAGAATATTATTTCCTACAGCTATTATACATTCGTTGGAATTTTCAACATCTATATTGATATTATTTTTAGAGACGGATATGTATAGTGTATTTTCTTTTTTATTCCATTTAATAATTTTATTTAAACCGTTTTCGATTACTTCCACAGGTACATACAGCCTTTGTTCATACAAATATGAGGCTACACCTAAGGTAATTTTTTTGCCATCTGCCGTTATTTCCCTGCTACCTACCTTGGATGAAAGCAACTTTTGATTCTTCTTTGCTGTGGCTGTTTTTGTTTTATTATCCCAGCTTACATCATATCCGAATAAAGTCATTGTTTCTCTGAAAGGTACAAACAGCTGATCTTTCATAAGTTGAAGCGGCATGGCAAATTCTATTGGTTCATTATCAATTTTGATTTTAATTTTATCCGAATTTGCCCCTACTGAAGTTATCTGCGCTATTATAATTAACGCTATTGTTAGTATACCTATAATCCTTTTCATAAACATCCTCCGGCTTTTTATTTTCCGCTTGTATCCGCGGCTTCAGTTGACGAAGCCACCGTTCCCTCTTTTGTGTCAGAAGTACTTGAAGCCTCCTTACTGCTGTTGTTACTGATTATGATGTTGTTGCCTACTCCAATGTTTAAATCAGAACTTCCGGATATGTTTATGTTTATGTCGTTATTTTGTTGATTGTTTTGAGTGTTTATTTTGTTATTTGTTTTAGGTCTGTTTATAGTTTTATTGCTTGATTTATCCACATAAGCAGGTCTTTTTTTCTGCTCCTTATTATCAGGTTCACGGTTTTCGTTTGAATTTTTTTCTTCCGATTTCTGTGCAGTCACTTCTTTTTCCACTTTATCTGAAGCATCCTCACGCCCTGTTTTTCCAGGGTCTTTTAGCTGATACGACGATTGAGAGGGTTGAGTCTGATTTATGTCGGATGCTACTTTTTTATTGTTGCTGCCTGCCTGAACAAATATATAGCTTATAACAGCCACAACAACTATTACAGTTAAAACACTTCTTGCTTCAACGAATTTTTTTGCATTTCCCAGTTTGCTACTGGGTACCAGATTGATTTTACTGTTCTTTAGTACTGTATTTTTGTTTTTATGTAATTGCAGATCAAACTTTACTATTCCCTTGTAGCCCCCCTCTATCCCTTTTTCCAGGTCCAAACTGTATTCCTTTGTTGTGCCTAGCTTATTGCTAAACACATTGTTTGGGTTTACATCAGGTACATCATATGACCAGGAAGTGCATACGTTTAAAGATTCCTCGACAAATTCACCAAAATCTTTTATTCCGATAATCATTTCTTTTATTTCTTCTGTAATGGAAGAACAGTCAATTATCGTTATTATTTCTTTTCTGATCATTTTACGCTGTACTTCACTTGATTCTTTTACTGCAAACTCTACAATTCTGGATATATCTTCTGATTTAATATCTGCTTTGTTATTTTTCCATTTAGATATTATGGAGACTTCTTTAAGTAAATATCTATCTGCTAGTATATTGGCATTTTTTTTTGTTATTTTAAATAAAATACCCAGTATGTTTTTCAGATTAAAATAATTATCCTCCATCCTTATACTCCTATAGGGTGTTTTTTGGAATTTTATTAAACTAATACATTTCTTTTTATTTTATCATAAATTATCTAGTATTGTAATCATATTACATAGAATTTAGCAATATACGACAGAAAAAGATAAATAAATCCCCTACTCTACATTTTGTTGTATATATGTTGATTATATGGTATTATTTGTATGACTTTAATTTTTGTCCATGGAGGTGATAGGTGGATTTAAAGTAAAATTAAAGATTTTGTAAGTACTTTTCTCATTTTATATATTCCAATTCACAAATTTCATCCCCTTAATATTAATCCCCAAAAGAGAAATGTATAGTATTTTATTTTAATTGGGAGGAAAGAGTATGAAAAAATCAATTAGTGTATTTCTTGTGTTAATAATGCTTTTGACATTATTAATCCCGTCAGTTACAAAGGTTTCAGCAGCGGAACCCGGTGTAGCAGAGCCCGGTGATGATTGGCTTCACGTTGAAGGTACAAATATTGTAGACAAATATGGTAACAAGGTATGGATTACAGGTGCCAACTGGTTTGGTTTCAATTGCCGTGAAAGAATGCTTTTGGATTCATATCACAGTAATATTGTTGCTGACATTGAAATTGTTGCAGACAAAGGAATTAACGTTGTCAGAATGCCGATTGCAACAGACCTGCTGTACGCATGGAGTAAAGGCGAATACCCTGCTTCTACGGATACAAGCTACAATAATGCCGATTTGGAAGGCTTGAACAGCTTTGAATTATTTAATTTTATGTTGGAAAACTTCAAGAGAGTGGGTATCAAGGTTATCCTTGACGTTCATAGTGCCGAAACTGACAATATGGGACATACCTATCCGTTATGGTATAACGGCACCATAACAGAGGAAGTCTTCAAGGCAGCTTGGGTTTGGGTTGCCGATCACTATAAAAATGATGATACTATTATTGGTTTTGATTTGAAAAATGAGCCTCACACAAATACAGGTACTTTGAAGATGAAGTCCCAAAGTGCTATTTGGGATGACTCCACACATGCAAACAACTGGAAAAGAGTAGCACAAGAAACGGCCCTTGCTATAATGAAGGTTCATCCTAATGCTCTTATTTTTGTTGAAGGCGTGGAAATGTACCCTAAAGATGGTTTATGGAATGATGAATCCTTTGATACAAGTCCCTGGACCGGCACCAATGATTACTACGGTAACTGGTGGGGTGGCAACCTGAGGGGTGTAAAGGATCATCCTATTAATCTGGGTGCTTATCAGAAGCAACTTGTTTACTCACCTCACGATTACGGCCCTATGGTTTTCGAGCAGGAGTGGTTTAAAGGTGATTTCCCAACCTGTGATGACGCCACAGCAAAGAAAATACTGTATGAACAGTGTTGGAGGGATAACTGGGCTTATATTATGGAGAACGGAACAGCCCCTCTGCTTATAGGTGAATGGGGCGGACTTACGGAAGGTGAAGACAAACTTCTGGAGGCCAATAAGAAATATCTCAGAAGTATGAGAGATTATATTTTAGAAAACAAATACCAGCTCCATCACACTTTCTGGTGTATAAATATTGACTCAGCGGATACAGGCGGATTATTCACCCGTGGTGAAGGAACTGCTTTCCCCGGTGGAAGAGACCTGAAGTGGAATGACAATAAGTACGATAATTACTTGTACCCTGTACTATGGAAAAACAGCGAAGGAAAGTTTATCGGCCTGGATCACAAAATTCCTCTCGGTAAAAATGGCGTATTGCTGGGCAGTCCGGATCAGCCAACCATAAAATATGGAGATGTTAATAAAGACGGTCAAATTGATGCACTTGATGTAATTGCATTGAAGTCATATATATTGGGTATAAATCAGAATATTGACACTCAGGCAGCCGACCTTAACAGGGACAGCTCCATAGATGCTTTAGATATGCAGATTTTGAAAAGGTATCTGTTGGGCCAGGTAACTCAATTGCCTTTGGGGTAAAAAATCTCCGAAATAATTAATAAAACTTTAAGTAAAAGGGAAGTCGCAAAAAGGGCTTCCCTTTTGACATGTTTTCACTAGTACAGGCATACAATGTACTATAATCTTGCAAATATTGAGGGGATGAAAATGGTAAAGATATTTTTCTCATGCAGCAGTCACGACCAAACATATATAAAATATATAATTGATGACTTGCGCTCACTGCCTGAGAAATATAAACTGTTTTATTTTTTGCCTCCTTACAAAAAGGACATCCCCATTGACAATATCCTTGAAAGATTATATGAAATTGACTTGTTTATTTTGT
>JAEZUC010000135.1 GCA_023443515.1 Bacillota bacterium | reverse complement strand
GGCATACAGAGTTTTAAAAAAGCCGGGAAAATTCATAATATCTACACCAAACAAAGCTATGAGAAGAAATGTTCATAATCCTTTTCATATAAAAGAGTATGAAATTGAAGAATTCAGTACAATCCTCGGCAAAGTATTTGATAAGGTTGATTTTTACTCAGTAGAAAGTTATAAGGTGGAAAAAGGAATAAGGAAAACCGCATACAACATGATAGCAGTCTGTGAAAAATAAGGAGGAGGTTGTTGCAAAACAGAAAGTTTTTCTGTTTTGCAACAACCCCTGTATAATATGGAAAGCTTTATTTTATAGATATTTTAAGTTGGCTGACATAATCATATAGAGGTTTTCCAGCATCATTCCCGTACTCTTCAATAATTTTTACAATAGCACTTCCAACTATAATACCATCTGCGTATTTTGCAATTTCAGATGCCTGCTGAGGTGTGGATATACCAAAACCTACAGCTACAGGCACTTGTGTTGCAGACCTGACAGAGGATACAATCGACTTAAGATCTGTTTTTATTTCACTTCGTACACCTGTAACCCCCTTTGAAGATACACAGTAGACAAGGCCCTTTGCACAGGAGGCTAACTTGTTGATACGTTCCTCAGAGGTAGGTGCAATTAAAGAAATGATATCAACATTATATTTATCACTAAAAGGCCTCAGTTCGCCTTTTTCCTCAAAGGGAATATCAGGAATTATAACTCCGTCAACACCATGCTCGCTGCATTCCCTGAAAAAGTGATCATAGCCGTAGGTGAATACAGGATTAAGGTAAGTTAGAAAAACAAGGGGAACTTGAGTTTTTTGCCTGATTCTTTTAACTGTTTCAAAAACTTTATCCATGGTTGTTCCATTTGCCAATGCCCTTATGTTAGCTCTTTGAATAACATCACCCTCTGCAATGGGGTCTGAAAAGGGAATTCCTATTTCTATAAGGTCAGCACCTGCCTTAACCATTTCCAGAACAAATTCCTCAGTCTTTTCCAAGGATGGGTCACCTGCCGTAAGGAAGCCTATAAAAGCTTTACCGTTTTTAAACGCATTACTGATTTTACTCATCTATGTTCACCCCCATATATTTTGCAATTGCAGCAACGTCCTTGTCTCCTCTTCCTGACAGACAAATGACTATTATTTTGTCATTTCCCATTTTAGGTGCAATTTTCATTGCATGAGCAACAGCATGGGAGCTTTCAATTGCCGGAATGATACCTTCTGTTCTGGACAGATATTCAAAGGCCGCAACCGCCTCGGCGTCTGTTACGGGAACGTACTTAGCACGGTTTGTGTCATGCAGGGAAGCATGTTCTGGCCCTATACCGGGGTAATCAAGTCCTGCCGAGATGGAATATACGGGAGCGATTTGCCCATACTCGTCCTGACAGAAATACGATTTCATACCGTGGAATATTCCAAGCTGTCCTTTTGCTATGGTAGCTGCATGTAATTCAGTGTCTACACCTTTTCCGGCGGCTTCACACCCTATGAGTTCAACGGATTTGTCCCCGATAAAGTCGTAAAAAAGCCCCATAGCATTACTGCCGCCCCCAACACAAGCCATAGCAACATCCGGGAGCCTGCCTTCTTTTTCAAGCATTTGTTCCCTGACTTCCTTACCTATGACACTCTGATAATCTCTTACAATCATTGGGAAGGGGTGAGGCCCCATAACGGAACCCAGTACATAGGCGGTATCCTCCATTCTTGAAGCCCACTCACGGAAAGTCTCGTTAACTGCATCTTTCAGGGTTTGTGTTCCGCTTATAACCGGATGAACCTTTGCACCCAAAAGCTCCATTCTAAAAACATTTAAAGCTTGACGCTTAGTATCCTCCAAGCCCATAAAAATTTCACAATCCAAACCCATAAGAGCCGCAGCGGTTGCAGTAGCAACACCGTGCTGTCCTGCACCTGTCTCTGCTATTACACGCTTTTTGCCCATTTTCTTTGCCAGAAGCACCTGTCCCAGAACATTGTTTATCTTGTGAGAGCCTGTATGATTCAGGTCTTCACGCTTTAGATATATTTTTGCTCCGCCCAAATCCTCTGTCATTTTTTTTGCAAAATAGAGAAGAGAGGGTCTTCCTGCATATTCCTTCAATAAGGTATCAAGCTCCCGGTTGAAGTCAAAATCATTCTTGTAGTAGTTATAACTCTCCTCAAGCTCGCTAATGGTGTTCATTAAAATTTCAGGGACATATTGCCCTCCATGCTTTCCATACCTGCCTTTTAGCATTACTTCACGCTCCTTACCAAATTTACAATATTTAAAATTTTATTTCTGTCCTTAAAAGAATCTGTTTCCACGCCACTGCTGACATCCAGACAGTAGGGCCTTACATTTTTTATTGCAGTCTCTGCATTTTCGGCTGATACGCCTCCCGCCAGAAAGAAGGGTTTGGGTGTATCTGAAATCATCCCCCAGTCAAATACTTTGCCTGTTCCTCCATACTCATTACCTGAGTAAGTATCCAGAAGCAAATAGTCACAGGGAAGGGAACAGGAGATTTTTACCGACTCACTGTCCTTGATTCTGACAGCCTTTATAATTGGGTTATTTATTTTCTGACGCAGTGACTGTATATAATCTGCACTTTCGTCTCCGTGGAGTTGAACCATATCAATAATACCCTTTTTGCATAGTGCAGTTATTTTATCCATATCCTCATTTACAAAAACTCCTACCACAGCAATTCTTGAATCCAGAAGCTTTCTAAGCTGTTCAGCGGTTTCAGCGGTTACCTGTCTTTTGCTTTTTGCAAAAACAAAACCTATAAAATCAGGAAGAGCTTCGTTTACATATTCAATATCTTGTGGCCTTGTCAGACCGCAGATTTTTATTTTTACAGACATAAAAAACCTCCTATTAGGAATTGACCTAACTTTTTGCACAACCCCGAAGTTTTGCCAGTTCAGCCCCTATATCACCGCTTCTCATGAGGGTTTCACCAATGAGGACGGCATTTGCCCCTATTTGTCGGAGTACCGAAATATCCTGGGCATTTCGGATACCGCTTTCGGATACAAAGCTTATACTTTGGGGTACAAGTTTCCTGAGACGCACACTATTGGTTATATCCACCTCAAAGGTTTTCAGATTCCTGTTGTTAACGCCTATTATTCTGCTGCCTGCTTCCATTGCACTTTTAACTTCAGTTTCATCGTGAGCTTCCACAAGACAGGATAGTCCAAGGCTATCCGCAATCTCAATATATGCTTTCAAAGTATCAGTATCCAGTAAGGCACATATGAGCAATACGCAATCTGCACCGATTAAAGCTGCTTCATAAATCTGATACGGGTCAATTGTGAAATCTTTTCTAAGAACAGGAATACTTACTGTTTTTTTTACGTCTTTCAAATATTGGTCACTGCCAAGAAAAAATTCAGGCTCAGTCAGAACCGAAATTGCTCCGGCTCCGGCAGCTTCATAATCTTTGGCAATATCAATATAAGGAAAATTTTCAGAAATAAGCCCTTTGGAAGGAGAAGATTTTTTTATCTCGCATATAAAAGTAAGCTCACCCTTCTTTACTGCTTTTTCAAAAGCAAAAGGACTATTGTTTGTCAAATTCAAAGCCTCATTCTTTACAAAATCAAAAGGTGCTTGTTTTTTGAGA
>JAEZUC010000097.1 GCA_023443515.1 Bacillota bacterium | reverse complement strand
AAGCTAATTTCAAATAGTAAACGCTAAAAGCTACTTATCCAGCTTTTTGGCATTGATAGGTCTTAATGTCAGTCCTGTTCTGTTGAGACGAGTATCTACTTTAACAGTATATGAAACATTAGGAAATATCTCATCATTCCATTGAGTTTTGATTTTTCTCCAGTTTTTAGGGTATTTTAGTTCAAAAGCTCTACCAAACCCTAGTACATCAGTTTTCATATCTTTTTGAATAGTCCTGATTGACTTGTCTGTAGTATATTTTAAAAATTCTGAGAAATTATAATTAATCTTATCAAATATTTGTAAATCGGTAACGTCAATTTGATCTTTGACCTCAGTTAAATTTCCTTCTGCTTTTAGTGAAACATTGAAATGTATATTACCCTTATTTATAGACGGTTTTACTGAACATTTTATTTTAATTATATCAATTACGACATCAACCGAATCAGTCTGAGAATTATCAAGGTCAACTTTTAAACTGATTGGTATTCTATTAAATTTATGAGTTAAAATATTAAGCGCAAGGGCTTCATTATTATCCAGAAAGCCGACAAGCTTATCTTTTTTAAATAGTGCTGATCCCGAAAGCTTTAGTCCCTTACGCTCTTCGGGTTCTGTTCCTTCTGTAGGGACACTCTTAACATTAATCAAGGAAAAAACACCGGTAACGGGGTTGCTTCCTTCCCCGGGCATTGTTTTTATGAAATCAATAACCTTTGCAACTGTGGAATTTGAATCTATACTTTGGGTTTTGAGTATTCCCTCCATATAATTTGCCTGTATTTTTTCAAGTCCATGTTTTACACCGAGGACTTCTGATGCTTTGCAGTCTGAAGCCACAATAAGCCAAGTTGTTTTTCTCAATTCATGGCTACGGGTTACTAAGTCAATTGTGTCCCCAAGACCTTCCCGGGCATAGTCCTCACCAACCACTATTACTTTAGTATGAGAGAAAAAGCTTCTTCTGTCAAATTCCTTGACTGTGTTTCTGATTGCCTCAAAGATAGATTCACCTGAGGAAATCACAAGCTCATAAGGAGGCTCCTTTCCGCCTCCCTGTCTTTCCATTGCCGCGGGTCGGACTATCTGACTTGTTAACAAAATTTTGCCATCGTCCCCCTTGTCCAAACCCATAGCCATTGCGATGCCTAATTGATTCAGTTCTTTACGATCCCAGCAACCTGTTAGAAGCATTGAAAAAAATGTAATGGTGAGTATAACTGCAACGATTTTTTTATTCAATAGTTTTTACCTCCTTTTTTCTTGTCCGGCTTGTTGGGCATCTGGCCGGATTCCTGACGTCTGGATTTTTTCCAGGTAATTGCTTTAGGTCTGTTCTTCATAACCCAGAGTGGAAGTCTGAGAATAGCGTCCTTCATATCGCTCCAGTTTACCGGTGCCAGAGGAGACATAAATGGGGTTCCAAAAGTTCTTAAGGAACACATATGGGCCAACATGCAGAACATTCCAACTATTACGCCAAAAAGCCCAAAAGCACTGCTCAAAAAAATAAGTATAAACTTAAAAACTATAACTGCATCGTATATGGATGGAAGAATAAAGCTGGTAATTGCCGACAAAGCCGTTATGATTACCATTGGTGCACCTATAATTCCTGCTTCAACGGATGCCTGTCCAATAACAAGAGTACCCACAATACTAACTGCCGTACCTACGGCTTTAGGCATTCTGATGCCGGATTCGCGCAAAAGTTGAAATATAACCTCGCTTATAAGAGTTTCAATTAAAACCGGAAAAGGAATACCCTCTCTTGCAGCGGCAAAGGTAACCAGCAGTACTGTAGGAATCATTTCCTGGTGGAAGGTGGTAAGAGAAATATATATTGCAGGCAGAGTAAGTGTAATGAATAGTGCCAGAACTCTTAGAATTCTGACAAGGTTGGTAAGAAAAGGCCTGGAATAATAGTCCTCAGGTACCTGAAGCGATTCAACAAAAGTATAGGGAACAGTCAATACAATAGGTGTGCCCCCGCACAAAACGGCAACTCTTCCTTCCAGAAGCTTTGCAGATACCTTGTCAGGTCTTTCACTATTACCGATTGTGGCAAAAGGAGACAAAGGATTGTCCTCAATGAACTGCTCAATATAGCCTGATTCCAGTATAACATCACTGTTTATACGGTTTATTCTGTCCCGTACTTCCTGTACTACCTTATCATTGGCAATTCCTTTAATAAATCCGATACATACATCAGTTCGGGTTTGTTTTCCCACAACGAGTGTTTCAAAAATAAGGTTGGGATTTTTTATTGTTTTACGTATCAAAGAAGTATTAACCCTTAGTGTTTCCACAAAAGCCTCACGTGAGCCTCGGATTACGACTTCTGTCTCCGGCTGCTGTATGCTCCTGCTTTCTCCGCCTTTAGCGCTTATGGAAATTCCCAGGTCACAACCCTCTATCAATAAAAGAGTATTCCCTGATAGAATTGTGTCGATGGCTTGATCAATATTGCTTACCTCAGTTGCTTCAACAATACTTAGGATGTATTTTTTGATATCATCAAACATGGTCCGTTTATTGACCAACTTTCCATGGGGGTCTGCAATATGAATATTAACCATAAGGGATTTAACAACATATTCAAGTATCAGCTTCTTATCTCCCATACCGTCAATGAAGCTGATGAGCGCTTTGGTTTGGTGCTTTACACCAAAATAAAACTCCCTGAATATAATGTCGTCACTTTTACCCAGTACTTTTTTCAAATTTTTAGCATTTTCATCCAAAGAGACATTTAAGCTTTGCCAATTGCCTGCATAAGATACATTATCAGGTGAAGGCTTATTATTATCGCTTTGCTTACTTCTGACATTGTTAACGAAATTTATAAACCTAGATAGTTTTTTAAACAAAGTAGTTACCTTCCCAATAATAAAAATTTATTAATCATTAAATTATTATTGGTTTAAATCGATATTCTATGTAATACAAAAACGTGGGAAAATTTACGGTCTCCTATGTTTGTGTGATTCATTCTTTACTTTTTCCTTTATATATATAAACTGCTCATTTTCATACTTTTTCAGAACCTGTGTTAAGTGTTCCGCGTGTTCCTTTTCATCATCTATGATTGCTTGGATTGCAATTTTAATATCCTTATAGGAGGAATACGCTTCAATTTGTTCCTCGTAAAGTATTACAGCTTCAAGTTCCCCCTTAATGTCCTCTCTTATATTATTTAGAATTATTTGCTTGTCATAAGAAGGACTGTACATTTGTATTGATGATTCTGACTTTGCATAATCCTCATGTTGCTCTAAAGAAGCTTTATACTGGACAGGGTCATATTTTCTCAGCAGGCTGAGCGCCGTTTCATAGTGCCTTTTTTCGTCAAGCATTATATGATGCCACACCTCGTTTACATTTGTCATGTTGGAATTAGCAATGTGGGTTTGGTATCCGTTTACAGCCATTAATTCCGAAATCATTATTTCTCTCAACTTGTTGGTAACTTTACGTGCGGTGCCTTGAGGCTGGCCAGATGGATATGTATAGCTCATTATTACCTCCACAAAAATGTAGAAAGGGAATACTGTTTACATTGTATGTTTTGAAATAATATATGGTGAATTATTTCTTAAAATAATGTTGACATTAACGCTACGTAAAGGTGTATATTAATCTTGTCGGGAGGTAAGAAGGTATGGAATACACAATAAAAAAGCTGGCTCAAATAGCCGGTGTAAGTACAAGAACACTTAGGTACTATGATGAAATAGGTATTCTCAAGCCGGCGAGAATAAACTCATCAGGATACCGCATATATGGACAGTCGGAAATAGATAGGCTTCAGCACATTCTGTTTTATCGTGAGCTGGGTGTGGAACTCGATAAAATTGGAGAATTTGTGAATGATCCGGCTTACGACAGTATTTCAGCTTTGAAAGACCACCGTGGAAAGCTTTTGGAAAAGAAAAGCCAGTTGGAGCAATTAATAAGGACTATTGATAAAACATTAGCTGCCAGTGAAGGGAGAATTGAAATGACTGATAGAGAAAAATTTGAGGGCTTCAAACAAAAGATTCTTGAAGATAATGACAGCAAATATGGAGAGGAAATCCGTGAAAAATACGGGGAAGACACTGTGAAACAATCATACGATAAATTAAAGGGAATGTCGGAGGAACAATACAAGGAACTTGAAGAACTTACAGCTCTTGTTCAGGAGATATTAAAGCAGGCCTTTAAAACCGGAGACCCGGCAGGAGAGCTTGCTCAAAAAGCGGCAGATCTTCATCGCCGATGGCTTAGCTTTTCATGGCCAACTTACAGCAGTGAGGCTCATGTCGGACTTGCACAAATGTATGTAGACGATGAAAGATTCAGAGCATATTACGATAAGGAACAACCGGGTACGGCAGAATTCTTAAGAGATGCAATTCTCATATACACCGGGAAGAAAGGCTGAAAAAGGTAAAAAGCCCCATTACTGATGTTAATTCTCCATCAGTAATGGGGCTTTTAAAATTGACTCATTTAAAACCGCCTCAATAGTTTTACTGAGGTTTTGAAGGTCTTGATATTTCAGTAAGGGTATCAGCAACCTCAGTGTCAAATTTTGCATCGGTTGCCACATCACCCAGTGCAACAATCCCTACAAGATTGTTCTGGTCAACTACAGGTACCCTTCTTATCTGGCTGTTAGCCATCATTTTAGTAACCTGTGACATTTCCATATCAGGGCTGACAGAAGTTACACCAGTTGTCATAATATCGCTTACCGGTGTTTGCTGAGGGTTTTTACCTATAGCAATGTTCCTGACAACAATATCTCTGTCTGTTACCATACCTACAACGCTTCCCTTGTCACAAACAGGAATAGATCCTACATTGTGCTGTTGCATTAATTTTGCAGTATCAAGAATAGAAGCATTGGGCTCAACATAAGTTACATTGGTTGTCATTATATCTTTTACTTTCATCGCAATCATCCTTTCATAATGAATTCAAAATTATTGTTTCCGAAAGGAATGATTAAAGTCGTGGAAATTTTTTTATTTAAAATATTTCATATTTTCATTTATATACTGTTCGGCAGTGTAGGCTGCGGAAGCTCCGTCAGCAGCTGCGGTAATCACCTGCCGAAGGTACTTTTCCCGTAAATCTCCGGCTGCAAAAACACCGGGAACATTAGTCCTCATTCTTTCATCGGTTATAACATAACCATCCTTGCTAAGTTCTACCTTATCTTTTACAAGGGAATTATTGGGATTTAAGCCGATTGCTACAAACAAGCCGTCTACTTGTATGGAACTTTGTTCCCCTGTTTTTATATTTTTAATTTTCAAGCCTTCAACACCAAATTTTCCTTCAATTTCTTCTACTAACGAGTCCCATAAAAACTCAATTTTTTTGTTGCAACACAGCTCGTTTTGAAGGAGTTTTGTGGCCCTCATTTTATCCCTTCTGTGAATAATATATATTTTGGGACAAAATCTTGCCAAATAAAGTGCATCCTCAGCCGCTGTATCACCGCCTCCAACAACTGCAACAGTTTTTCCGCGAAAAAAAGCACCGTCACATACTGCACAGTAGGACACTCCTGAACCCCTTAATTCTTCTTCTTTTGGCAGTCCAAGCATTTTAGGTGATGCTCCCATGCTAAGAATTATTGTTTTACTTTCAAAAGTATTATTTTTAGTTTTAACCTTTTTTATATGTGAATCCAGATCAAGCTCAAGCACTTCATCATTTAGTACTACCGTACCGAATTTTCTTGCCTGTTTTTCCATTCTCAATGCCAGGTCGGAGCCTCCGATAGGCTCTTCAAATCCGGGATAGTTTTCCATTACGTCCGTTGTAGCCATTTGTCCGCCCGAAAACATTTTTTCAATAACCAAGGTGTCAAGTTGTGCCCTGGAACTGTATAGAGCAGCCGTATAGCCTGCCGGACCGCCTCCTATTATTATAACGTCATTCATAACTATTGCCTCCAAGATTAAATGTTATATTATATGAATTCCCAAATAAAAGTAAAATAAAACACAAAAAATAGCCACTTTTCATATAAATAATTAGAAGTACTGTAGATAGAGAGAGCGCATATGATTTGTCCAAATATTCTTTATTCAAAAGAACCTAGACCCCCGCAACCTGATAATCCATCCTTCGAGGAACGTCAGACTATGGCAAAGTATGCATTATACAGAACCTGCCATCCTGAGGACTATTGCAATATTCTGAATGCATTTTCACCACCTGAAAATATTACATCAATAGCCAGGCCCGGTCAGTTCAAAGGAAAAAGCGTCGGAATTATAGGCGGTGGCCTCGCAGGAATGGCTGCGGCCTTTGAACTTCGTAAGTTGGGTTTTGATATAACAATATTAGAGGCATCAGAGGACCGGATAGGAGGCAGGGTTTATACATATTATTTTGATAGGGAAAAAAAACTTTACGGTGAATTAGGGCCGATGAGAATACCCGTTAACCATGAGACGGTATGGCATTATATCAATAAATTCAAGCTGGGAACAAGGCCATTTATACAGAGTGACCCGGAGACTTTCATATATCTTCACCAAAGAAGAGCAAGAAATGATCCTTTCGGTAAAAATGTTATGAGGTATATTTATCCAACCTACGACCTTGCCTCATGGGAAGCAAAAACAGCATGGCAGGAATTGGGGTATTACGGTATAGAAGCGCCTGTTCTTGAAGCTCCGCCCGTTGCCAGAATTGAAGTTATTCAGGTAAAACCACGTTACAGCAAGCCCTTGCTATTTTGGGACAGCCTTAATACTCGTCAGATGTTTGAATATAAAAAGCTCAGCCAGGGTGCAATAAACCTCCTTTCAAATCTATTTCCAATAGGAGGTGAGTTCCTGTATCACAACTATGTTGATTTAGTTCAAGAGTATTTTCCTGTAAACTTCTGGTTTCTATATGAGATAACGGGGGGGATGGTAAATTTACCGTTAGCCTTCTACAGATCATTTATAAGTAATGCACCCTGGGAGTACTATCCTGATGTACCGGCTGATCTTCTCGGTAAAGTTACATGGAAGCAGGGAACAAAGGTAAAAGGCATATATAAATGCCTTGAAGACGGAAGGGTAACCCTTGCATATGATAATACAAAGTTGAAGGAAACAGGGTTCGAAAATTTTGATTATATTGTATGTGCGGTTCCCTTCTCTGTTTTGAGAACCTTTGAAATAGCTCCTATATTCAGCAGTTTAAAAATGCAGGCAATAAAGGAAGTAACCTACGGTAATTCTCAAAAGACTTTGCTTAACTGCAACAGGAGATTCTGGGAGGAACAGGGGATATTCGGCGGCGGTTCATATACAGATTTGCCTGTAACTGGAATTTGGTATACTTCCAGCCGGGGGCAGGCACCACAGGGTCTTAACCAAAGGAGTTCAGAAACCGAACCCGGTGTAATTGTGGGTTCATATAATTTTAATCTGGATGCCGTAAGGCTGGGTAATATGACTGACGAGGATAGATTTGACAAAATAAAAAGAAATGTTGAAGAAGTCCACGGGCTGTCTAAAGGATATCTGAATAACATTGTTACAGACTTTAAAACACAGGTTTGGGATAATGACCCCCTTTTCAGAGGTGCATTCTGTTATTTTACGCCCCAGCAAAAAAAATTATTTTCATGGATAATGACTTTGCCGGAATATGGGGACAGAGTTTACTTTGCAGGAGAACACGTCTCAGCAATACACAGGTGGCAGCAAGGAGCTCTCCAAAGTGGAATGGAAGCCGCAAATGCAATAGCACGTACAAATCTGTATACGCGTTGAACCTAATTACCGTTTTAAATTAAAACAGGTTGGTATACTATATGCATAAAAAGATTCACCAATATAAAATACAGTTAGAAAGGAAGAGCCAATATGAATGAGGAACAAATGCTGGGGAAAAAGGTGTGGGCAGTGGTAGGTGCAAACCAGAACCCCGAAAAGTTCGGCAATAGAATATATAAAAAATTGAAAAACGCGGGATATGACGTTTATCCCGTTAACCCCGGATACGATACTGTAGAAGGTGACAAATGCTACAGGGATTTGTCCTCTCTTCCGCAAAAACCCGAAGTAATAGATATGGTTGTTTCCCCTAAAAGAGGGAAGGTTATAATAGAAGAAGCTGCAAAATTGGGCATAAAAAATATCTGGCTTCAGCCAGGAACATATGACGATGAATTACTAAAGCGAATTAATGAACTTGAACTTAATGCAGTTATGGCCTGTGTCCTTGTAGCTTTGCGGTAGACATAAAACTATAGAAAGCAACAGTCATTAAAACTGTTGCTTTCTTACATATTGGAATAAAGCATTTTAATAAAAATAAAAAAATAGTATAATTAAAACTATATAAAACTTCGGAGGTCATAGATGACAATTAAATATCAGGAAATGTCTAGAGCAGGTAATACCAAACCATCCAGATTTGTAGCATCTGTTTCAGTTATATTATACTTCTATTTTTTTATTGGAAGCTTTATAGGCTCAATACCGATAGTATTTGCGTTATTCAAAAATAGGGATGCACTTTTTGATTTAACAATTTCAACGGACGTTTATGCATTTATGGACAAATACGTAAACCCTTTTGCCAATTACATATTTACAAATTTTACAATATACCTAATGATGGCTGGATTGGTTATTGCAACAAAGTTCATCCATTACAGAACGTTTACTTCACTCATAACTACAAAAAGAAAAATCCAGTGGAGCAGATTCTGGATAGGTTTTTTAGTCTACGGTGGACTTATTGCCGCGGGTTCCGTAATCGATTATTCTATATCGCCTGAAACCTATTCATTCAGTTTTGATGCTTCAAAATTCTGGATAGCATTGCCTTTTATTCTTATAATGACACCTTTACAGGCGGCTGCGGAAGAATTGGTATTCAGAGGGTATGTTATCCAGAGCTTTGGGCTTAAAATAAAAAACGGTATGCTGCTTTCGGTTATATCGGGATTTATGTTCACGCTTCCTCATCTGATGAACCCGGAAGTGACTGCTTCAAGTAAAACTGGTGTTATAAGTACCATATGTATGATTCTGAACTATTTCTTTGTTGGAATGATTTTTGCGATGATTACAATAAAAACAAACTCTTTGGAGGCAGCAATCGGGGCACATGCGGTAAACAACCTGATAGGGTTTTTAGTTGTAAGCTATCCTGATAACGTACTTTCAACAAATACTATATTTTACACATCGACTTTTAGCGCTACGGGCAGTCTTATTTCAGTAATAATTACAGGTATTTTGTTTTACTTTATCACAGGATTTATCATAAAAGAGCCGGTACAACCCGAGAAGATATAAAAAGGCGCTGCTAAAAATACATAAGAAAAGGAAGAAGCTATGAGTCTTCAATTTATATACGGAAGGGCAGGTTCAGGAAAGTCCTTCCATTGCTTGGATTCAATAAAAACTAAACAAAATAATGACAGTAATAAAAAACTTGTCCTTCTTGTACCGGAACAATACACCTTACAGGCAGAACGTGACTTGATAAAGGTTCTCGGAACAGGCGGAATTTTAAAGACTGAGGTATTGAGCTTTAGAAGAATGGCCTACAGGGTTCTGAACGAGGTTGGGGGAATTACTTATCCTCATATACATCCTGCAGGAAAGAATATGATTATATATCGCATTCTGGACAGATTGAAGGATCAATTCACCATATTTCACAAATCTGCAAATTGCAAAGGCTTTGTAAATACGCTGGCAACATTGATAACTGAGCTCAAAAGATATAATGTCAGGGCTGACAGCTTTGATAAAATTCTAGAAGGACTTACCGACGACAATTATCTTACACACAAGCTAAAAGAAATAAAGCTCATATACAGTGAATTTGACAATATGCTGGAAAGTCGCTACAGAGATACGGATGATGAATTAACTATACTGGCCACTAAACTTGAATCCACAGAAATGTATAGAAAATCTGAGATATGGATAGACGGCTTTGCGGGATTTACTCCTCAGGAGGTTAATGTAATATCAAAGCTCATTCAACAGGCAGAGAATGTTTATATAACTATGTGCACCGACATACTTTTTGACGACAATGTACAGTCAGATTCAACAGAAGTTTTTGCTACAGTAAAAAAATCCTGCAAAAAATTTGAAAGTATTGCTGAGGCATGTGGTGTTGAAATACTACCCCCTGTGGGACTGAACAGGGCAACTCTTCCCAGGTTTAAAGACAGCAGGGAACTTCAGAGCCTTGAAGCCAACTACTTTTCCTATCCATATAAGGCTTATCGGCAGCCTACAACAGATATAGAGCTTTTTGAATCAGTAAATATTTATGCTGAGATTGAAGAATGTGCAAGAGATATAATCAGGCAATGCCGTGATAATGGTATGCAGTTTAAGGATATAACAGTTGCCACAAGAAATCTTACAGGATACGAAAACCTTATAGAGGTAATTTTTGAACAGTACAATATACCATGTTTTATAGATTCCAAAACCGAAATAACAAATCATCCGCTGGTGAGGATGGTGCTTTCAATGCTGGAGATATTTACTGAAAGTTGGTCCTATGAAGCGGTGTTCAGGTATCTCAAGTCAGGGCTTACAGGAATTGAAGAAACTAAGATAGACCTACTGGAAAACTACGTTCTGGCCTGCGGTATCAGGGGTAGCCGCTGGACTCAGGAGGCAGACTGGAATACCAGCATTGAATTCAAGCCTCTGGATAGACAGAATACTGAAAATGATGAAATGCTCCTGCAGGTAAACAGCACCAGAAACGAAATACGAGAACCTCTTTTGCGTTTTCGTAGCAGGACAAAGGGAAAAAGAACCGCGGAAGAATTTTGTACAGGAATTTATGAATATCTGGTTGAAATCGGTGTTGAAGAAAGAATTCGAAATTATATAGACATATTTACTCAAAACGGACAGTTAAAACTGGCAGGGGAATATCAGCAGGTCTGGAACATATTGATGGATGTTCTTGATCAGGTTGTAGAAGTAATGGGAGATGAAACCTTTGGAATTGAAAGGTTTGCCAATGTATTTAAGGTGGGCCTGACGGAATACAAGATTTCATCTATTCCGGCATCACTGGATCAGGTCTTGGTAGGAAGTATAGAGCATCTGAGGAGCCATGAAATAAAAGCGTTGTACATTCTAGGAACCAATGACGGAGTATTTCCGTCCGCAGGTATAAGCGAAGGGGTTTTATCTGATAACGATAGAGATGTACTAAACAAAAGAGGTATTGAACTGGCCAGTGACACAAAATCAAAAGCTTTTGATGAGCAATACCTTATATATAGAACATTGACAACGCCAAAAAACTTTCTGAGAATAAGCTGGCCCATTGCCGACCATGAGGGAAGAACAATGCGTCCTTCCACAATAATATCAAGGATGCGAAAGAGATTTCCCTGTATAACCGAAAAAAATAATATTTTAAAACCTATAGAGGAAAAACAGAATATTGATTTAATATCATCACCTGTACCTGCTTTTAACCATTTAGTTTCTGCACTAAGACAGAAAAACGAGGGAATAGAGCCGGGAGAAATGTGGAAGGAATTATTTGCATGGTTTTCAGGTCAGGCACAATGGAAACAAAAGTGCAGTGCAATGTTAAATGCATTAAAATACAGAAACATAGCAGTCCCGGTGGATACGGCAAAAATCCGGGAACTATACGGCAAAAATCCATACTTTACAGTTTCAAGACTGGAAAAGTACACTTCATGCCCATTTGCATTTTATGTACAATACGGTCTGGGGGCCAGGGAAAGAAAGATATATCGTTTGAGTCCTCCTGACGTCGGAACCTTTATGCATGCAATCATTGAAAGATTTTCAAAAATGGTGGATGAAAACAACTATTCCTGGAGGGAATTTGACAGACAATGGTGCAGCGATGAGGTTTCAAAAATAGTAGACGAGCTTTTGGCCAACATGAAAAATACCATACTTGGAGGCTCAAAAAGGTTTAAAGCACTTGCAGTAAGGCTAAAAAGAGTAGTTGCAAGGGCTGTGTGGCTTATTGCAGAGCATATAAGGAGGAGCAGCTTTGAACCTGTGGGTTATGAGGTGGAATTCGGAGAAGGCGGAGAATACCCCCCCATAGTCATTGAGTTGGATTCCGGGGAAAAAATAAAGCTTGTGGGCAGAATTGACAGAATTGACGCTTTGAAGACAGATAACGGAACATACTTAAGAATAGTAGATTATAAATCCGGGGAAAAGGATTTTAAACTCAGCGATGTTTATTATGGACTTCAGATGCAGCTTATAACGTATCTTGATGCATTATGGGAGTACTCCGATAAAAGCGGTGAAAAGACTATGCCGGGAGGAATTCTGTATTTCAAGGTTGACGATCCGATGATAAGAGGTACTGACGACAGTACCCCAGAAGAAATAGAAACAGCCATAATGAAAAAGCTTAAAATGAAAGGACTGCTCCTTGCTGATGTACAGCTTATTAAATATATGGACAATACAATTGAAGGGAACTCCATCATTATTCCTGCAAGAATAAATAAGGGAGATGTGTTAGGGAAGTCCTCTGCCGCTACCATAGAACAATTTACGGTTCTCAGAAGCTTTGTAAAGCAGCTTTTGAAAGACATGTGCAGCGAACTTATGAAGGGGAATGTTCCAATAAGTCCGTACAAAAAGAAAAAGTTAACTTCCTGCAGCTACTGCAATTATTCATCCGTATGTCAGTTTGATCAGTCCCAAAAGGACAACAGTTTCAGAATGCTGCATGACAGAGAAGATGATGATACATGGAAACTCATGAACGAAATTAACGTAAAAGGGGAACAATAGATGTCTGAAACCAAGTGGACAAAAGAACAATACGCCGCCATAACTCAAAAGGACTGCAACCTGCTTGTGGCTGCGGCAGCCGGTGCGGGCAAGACTGCCGTACTTGTTGAAAGGATAATACGAAAAATAACTGATGAAGAAAACCCCGTAGATATAGATACGTTGCTGGTAGTAACATTTACAAATGCCGCTGCTACAGAAATGAGGGAAAGAATAGGTGCAGCCATTTCGAATGCAATAGAAAAAAATCAAGGTTCAAAAAATATTTCCAGACAACTTGTACTTTTGAACAAAGCTTCAATTACAACAATTCATTCATTTTGTCTGGAGGTCATAAGAAGCAACTTTCAAAGTATAGAAATAGACCCTGGGTTCAAGATACTTGATGAGACAGAAGCTACACTATTAAAATCCGAAACCTTGAGTGAGTTGTTTGAAGAAATTTATGAAAATGTTGAGGATAACGAAGATTTTTTTGATTTGTTGGAGTCCTATGGGAGCAACAGGGATGACGAAAAAATTCAAGAGATGGTTTTGAGCATATACAGTTTTGTGCAGAGCTATCCATGGCCTGAAAAATGGCTTGAACAACAGGTGGAAAGCTATAATTTAGATTTTTGCAACGACTTTGGGGCAACACCCTGGGGTACAATTCTCATGGAAACCAGCCTTATGAGACTTGAAGGCCTCCGGGATATAATGAATGAAGCGTGTGAAAAAATCAAATATGCACAGGGTCTGGAAAAATATCTGCCTGTTTTTCTTGAGGATAACGATAACCTGAATAAGCTCATAGAAGTTTGCAAAAGCGGAATGGAATGGGACAAACTGTACAATTATATTAACAGTTTTGAATTCCAGACCTTGCCCAGATGCGGAAAGGATGCAGAAAAAAAAGTACAGGAAAGTGTAAAGAAAACAAGGGACGAGTTAAAGACTGTAATTACAGGTCTCAAGAATGAAGTTTTTTTCATGGAGTCTGCTGAAATAGTTTCTGACCTTAAAACCATGCATCCTATACTGAAATGTGTTGCCAAGTTGGTTATGGATTTTGGGAGCAGATATTCACAGAAAAAAAGTCAGAGAGCTTCAGTAGATTTCAATGACCTTGAGCATTTTTGTCTAAATATACTTGCCGAAACAGATGAAGACGGAAACATACATCCTTCAAAAATCGCCCGGTATTACAAAGACAAATTCACTGAAATATTAGTGGATGAATATCAGGACAGCAATTTGGTTCAGGAAATCATAATTAATATGATTTCTAAAGATGACACAGGTAGCCCTAATGTTTTTATGGTGGGAGATGTAAAACAAAGCATATACAGGTTCAGACAGGCCAAACCTGAACTTTTTCTTGAAAAATACAATAATTACTCAATTGACGAGGGCAGCAGTTACAGGAAAATACTGCTTTTTAAGAACTTCCGAAGCAGAAAGGACGTCGTTGACGGAATCAACTATATATTCAAGCAAATAATGTCCCAAAAGGTGGGGGAACTTGATTACAATGAGATAGAAGAACTAAATCCCGGAGCTGGCTTTCCTCCATCTCAAAATGAAAAAACGGTTACAGGAGGGGCGGTGGAGCTGCATTTGATAGAAACCTCACATACGGATAACAGTGTGCAGTCAGAAGACAGTGAACAGTTGGATGAGCAAGATTCTCAGGAAGAAGACGAAATACTTGATAATATACAACAGGAAGCCAGAATGGTTGCAAACAGAATAATTGAGCTTTTTCAACCCGATGAGGACGGAAAGAAGTTTGCTGTCTACGATAAAAAACTTGGGGATTACAGGGACGTAAGGTTCAACGATATAGTAATACTGCTGAGAACCACCAGAAATTGGACAGAAGTGTTTTCAGAAGAACTTGCCAAGTCTGATATACCTGTTTTTGCAGATACAGGGAGCGGATTTTTTAAGACACCGGAAGTGCAGGTAGTACTGTCCCTCCTTCAAATAATTGATAATCCTTATCAGGATATTCCGCTTTTGGCAGTACTAAGATCACCGATAGTCAATTTCAGTACAGGTGATTTAGCAGAAGTACGCCTTATGAACCGCAACGCTTCAATATTTGAGGCACTCAGAGAAATAGCAGAGCAGGACACAGAGGTTTCAAAAAAATCCTCCGATTTTCTGCAAAAGCTTGCTAAATGGAGAGAAATGTCACTCTATATGTCAACTCACAAGCTCATATGGCAGCTATATGATGAGACGGGCTATTTCAGCATAGTAGGAGCAATGCAGGACGGTGAAAGAAAACAGGCTAACCTGAAAATACTGTTTGAACGTGCTTTACAATTTGAAAATACAAGCTACAGCGGGCTTTTCAATTTTATAAGTTTCATTGACAAGCTGAAAACCAACAAGGGAGATATGGGAAGTGCAAAGGTTCTTGGAGAGAACGATAACGTTGTCAGGCTGATGAGTATACACAAGAGCAAGGGATTGGAATTTCCAGTTGTGTTTTTGTGCGGTTGCGGGAAAAAGTTCAATATGCAGGATATGTATAAAAGTGTTTTACTGCACCAGGAACTGGGCTTCGGGCCTGATTTCGTTGATTATAAAAAGAGAATAAAATATCCTTCCATTCCAAAACAAGCAATTGCGCAGAAAATAAGAGTCGAAACCTTGTCTGAGGAAATGAGAATACTCTACGTGGCAATGACAAGAGCCAGAGAAAAACTGATAATTACCGGGGCGGTAAAAAGTATAGAAAAATGCGCACTTAAATGGTTGGGTACAGCTCAGAGCAACGGCAATAAGTTCGATGCCCACAGTATGCTCAAGGCACAGAATTATTTGGATTGGATATGCCCATCTGTTATGAGACACAAGGATTCTGAGCTTCTAAGGAAGGCAGCAGGTCTTGGGGTTGATTATAACGGGTCTGTTATTTCAGACGACTCTTCCTGGGTAATAATTCTTGCAAACCAGTCGGATGTACTTACGGCTAAAAGATTTGAAACAGATGCACAGGATAGGGATGATATATTAAAATGGCTTCATGAAAAAAGCAGTACTGACAGTGGGAACAGCCACGAAATTCATCGACGTTTGGACTGGCAATACCCATACAGGGATTTCGCTAGGATACCATCTAAAATATCTGTAACAGAACTAAAAAGATATTTTATTCTTAATAACGATGAAGAAAGCAGTCAGCCGGAATACAAAACTACTACAATAAAAAAACCTGCATTCATGGAGAAAAAGAAAGGACTGAGTCCTGCAGAAAAGGGAACTGCCATGCATTTTGTAATGCAGCACCTGGATTTTTGCAATGAAGATATTGCAGGACAGATTGAATTGATGGTCAAAAAAGAACTTCTAACTGAAATGCAAGCAAAAAGTATAGACATCAGGAAAATATCCGCTTTTATTGATTCAGCCGTGGGGAAGAGAATTCTGGAGGCTGGAAAGATACACAGAGAGGTTCCCTTCAACATTGAACTGACATATAAGGAAATCTACCCTCAGTTGCCTGATGTGAACGGCTATGAGGAAAAAATACTTCTTCAGGGCGTTGTTGACTGCTATTTTGAAGAGGAAGATAATATCGTGCTTATCGATTATAAAACTGATTACGTATCCAAGGGTGACAAGGCAGTCATAAAGGAAAAGTACAAACTGCAGATTTCTTATTATGCAAGAGCCTTAGAAATGCTGACCTTAAAACCGGTTAAGGAAAAATACATTTATTTGTTCTCAACGGGAGAAATTGTTGAGATGTAACAAAAAAAGGCCTTTATATTCTCAGGCCTTTTAAATAAGAAATTTACAAATGCATAATATAATTATATGAGTAGAGTTTTAAAATATGATTATACCAGTGTTAAATTTAAGTAAAAACCGGAGAAGTCCACATTAAAAATAATGAATAAATAAAATAAAAAAAATAGCTAAAAATGTATTGACATAAATATTCAGGATGTGCTACAATACCTCTTGTCGATGAGCGATGCGGGTTTGTGTAATGGTAGCACGACTGATTCTGGTTCAGTTTGTCAGGGTTCGAGTCCTTGACCCGCAGCCAAAAGTATTTCAGTTTGGTTTTAAATCAAACTGAAATACTTTTTTCATGTATTCTAAACTACTTTATTCTATAAAAGAAAAAACAGAAGTTATAGAAACTTCTGTTTTTTTAAGTAATCTTCTTTGTTAACCGTCCGGGGAAAACAAAAGAGACTGTGTATATTGGTAATAATATTATAGTTTTATTCTAATATAGTGTCAATTACTTTTTAGGAATAAATTAAAAATATAACATAAAATGTTTATTTTGAAAAAGAGATATCATTATGGTAAAATAGTATAGGCTATTTGTAATTTTATGTATATACATTATATATCTTCATTGAAAATGAGGAATATTTATGAAAATATTAATGCTTTCATGGGAATACCCTCCAAGAATAATCGGAGGTATTTCAAGAGTAGTGTATGATTTGGCACATGAGCTGGGCCGTTGCGGTAATCAGGTTCACGTTGTTACATGCTGGGAAGAAGATACACCTGATTTTGAGATTCAAGGTAACGTGACTGTACACAGAGTCCATGTCAGCGAGGTTGCTACAACAAACTTTATAGAATGGGTTTTACAGCTTAACTTTTCAATGCTTGAATCAGCGATCAGGCTGTTACGGGAAATTAAATTTGACATTATTCATGGACATGACTGGCTTGTTGCTTATGCTGCAAAAGTTTTGAAAAACTCCTTTTCAATTCCGTTAATTTCAACCATACATGCAACAGAATTTGGTAGAAACAACGGAATTTATTCTGATATGCAGAAAGCAATTAACAGTGTTGAAGTATTGCTTTGTGAAGAATCGGAAAAACTAATAGTAAATAGTAAATATATGAAAGAAGAAATTACATCTATATTTAACTTAACTGGGGATAAAATAAGTATTATAAGTAATGGAATAGAACTTGGCAAATTCAATAATATAAAATGTGACAGCGAGTTCAGAAATAATTATGCTGCTCCTAATGAAAAAATAGTATTTTTTGTGGGAAGACTTGTAAGTGAAAAGGGAGTGCATGTGCTTTTAAATGCAATACCTGAAATTCTAAGAAATTATAATGATGTTAAGTTTGTAATTGCGGGCAAAGGACCGTGTTTAAATAGTTTAATTGAACAAAGTCGTAATCTTAAAATTCAAAACAGAGTTTATTTTACCGGCTTTGTAGGTGAGGAGGTTTTACTGAAGCTATACAAATGTTCAGATATTGCAGTTTTTCCAAGTACCTATGAACCTTTTGGGATTGTAGCACTTGAAGGAATGGTTGCAGGCATTCCAGTAGTGGTATCAGATACCGGGGGTCTAAGGGAAATAGTGGATCACAGGGTGAACGGAATGAAATTTTACAGCGGAAATTCCAATTCTCTGGCAGACTGTATCCTTGAACTGCTTTGTGATGATAATTTAGCAAAACAGATTAGTATTAATGCGTTGGAAAGTGTACATAGGCTTTATAATTGGAATAGAATAACGGAACAGATTATACACGAATATAACTATGTTATTTCTCAATATAACAGCTCAAATAGGGATTGATTTTTATTATTTAGTTAAAATTGGAGGTTTAATTGTGTCAAAGAGTAAAAAGAAATTAAAAGTAATACCACTTGGAGGATTGCAGGAAATAGGGAAGAACATAACTGCTTTTGAGTATGGGGAGGACATTCTTGTTGTTGACTGCGGTCTTTCATTTCCTGAGGATGAAATGCTGGGTATAGATTTGGTAATACCTGATGTTACGTATCTGGTTAAAAATAAAGAAAAAGTAAGAGGAATTGTTCTGACACATGGTCATGAGGACCATATAGGCGCACTACCATATGTATTGAGAGAACTAAATGTGCCTATATATGGAACTAAGCTTACTCTTGGTTTGATAAAGTGCAAACTTGAAGAACATGGGCTTCTTGATACTGTTCATATGGAAACGGTTCATCAGGGACAAACAGTGGAGTTGGGGGCTTTTAAGGTAGAATTTATAAGGTCTACTCACAGTATTGCCGATGCTGTAGCTTTAGCTATCTTTACACCTATCGGTACCGTAATTCATACGGGAGATTTTAAAATAGACTATACCCCCATAGAGGGACAGCCTATAGACCTTGCAAGACTTGCTGAAATAGGAAAAAAAGGTGTACTTTTGCTTATGTGTGACAGCACAAATGTAGAAAATGAAGGATATACACTTTCAGAACGTACTGTAGGAGAGACCTTTGACCAGATATTTATGAACTGTAAAAGCAGGATTCTGGTGGCAACGTTTGCTTCAAATGTTCATAGAGTTCAGCAGATATTCAACGCGGCTGTTAAATTCGGTCGGAAAGTTACAGTTCTCGGAAGAAGTATGATAAATGTTGTAAATGTTGCAATGGAACTGGGTTATCTGAATGTGCCGGAAGGGGTTCTTATAGATCTTGACAACATGGACAAAGTGCCAAGAGACAAGCTTGTAATAATAACAACAGGAAGTCAAGGCGAACCTATGTCAGCCCTTACAAGGATTACATTCAATGAACATAAGAAAGTTGAAATAGTTCCGGACGATCTGGTTATTATATCAGCATCACCAATACCCGGAAATGAAAAATTGATTTCAAAAGTTATAAATGAACTATTCAAAAAAGGTGCAAAGGTTATATATGAAGCACTTGCAGATGTTCATGTATCAGGACATGCATGTCAGGAAGAAATCAAACTTATTCATAATATTGTTAAACCAAAGTTTTTCATGCCGGTACATGGCGAACACAGACATCTCAGACAACATGCTGAGCTTGCCGTAAAAATGGGTATGCCTAGCGAAAACACGTTTATAATGGAAACAGGAAAGGTTCTGGAACTTACAAATGATTCTGCAAAAATAAACGGGTCTGTTACATCCGGGAAAGTTCTTGTAGACGGCTTGGGTGTCGGAGATGTAGGAAATGTTGTACTAAGGGACAGAAAACACCTTTCTCAGGATGGATTAATAGTGGTTGTGATTACAATTGAAGGTGATACCGGAAATGTAGTTGCAGGCCCCGATATAATCTCAAGAGGCTTTGTATATGTCCGTGAATCAGAGGATTTGATGGAACAGCTTAAAGAAATAGCAAAACAGGCAATATTCAAAAGTTCGACTAAAAATCAGGCAGACTGGTCTATCAGAAAGTCAGCTATCAGAGAAGCTCTCAAGGAATGTATTTATGAACGTACAAAGCGTAAGCCAATGATATTGCCTATAATAATGGAAATATAAGTTCGTTTACCTGCAAACAATAATATTTTGAGTAAATTCTTGCCCGGCTTTTCTGAAAGCCGGGTTTTTATATGCCAGTACATATGTGTCCGTTGCTTGTGCCTCAATATCCAACATTCTTGAAATCAAAATGTCAGAGGATGATTTGTAGTCGGATGTTTTAGTTATAACAGGGATTGTTGATTTCTTTTTCATAGCTGACAGAAGCTCACGTCCGGTTTTGTTGAATCCAAGAATTCTGGCGTATTGTGGACCACCACTTTCCATAAATTGTTCAATATCAAATCTTTTCATGCCGACAAGTAGAGAAATGAGTGTTCTTTGTATACGCGTTTTCGGATAACGCTTTGTGCATATATTGGCAAGCAGGTCGTCAAAACAGCCTGAATTTTCTGCGGCATTTTTAATCCTATACTCCAGACCTTCTGAAACGTCCTGAATATTTTTCAGCTCTTGTGTTTTAGCGTGACGCAGAAAGGCCAGTAATATATTTTCAAAGGAATATAAGCTGTTTGGCCCTCTACCTAAAGAAATTTCCCTTTCCATAATCTGTTGCGCCAGTAGCGGAAGAGCTTGCCTGCCGGCATCGATTTCATTCTCATAAATACTATTTCTGATAGCAGTTGCACTGGAAATACTACCTGTAAGCTCAGGTGTATTATAGCTGTTGGAGATTCTTTTTATCGTATACGGCTGAATTGGACTATTGAGTTTTATAAGGGCCTTTAAGTATTCTAAAGCAAGAATATTGTTGGAGGTTTCAAGTAAATATGAAAGGTTTTCTTTGTACTCGCACTGTGAACTTATATATTTTTCCAAAGCTTTTTGTCTGCATACAGGGAAAGATAACCCCGCGGACAAATGCTTTTTTAGTTCATCCTTATAGATTTCCGGCTCAGACACGAGAATTTTGGCTATCTTTTGAAGAGAACTGATGTTTCCGGATTCACTTCCAAAAGAAATACAGTCAACTATGCCTATACTGTTCAAAATGCTGACAGCACCATATGCAAAAAACTCTGCACTTGAAACTGCAAAGGGAACAGGTAACTCAATTATTAAATCAACACCATTGCCAAGAGCAATTTCGGTTCGGGCAAATTTATTTATTATAGCAGGCTCGCCTCTTTGTATAAAGTTACCGCTCATAACACAAACTACAGCGTCACAGCCGGTGAGTTTTTTTGATTCTTCTATATGATACATATGCCCGTTATGAAAAGGGTTGTATTCAGCAACTATTCCAAGTACCTTCATTTGATCTCTCCATGTAATCTGATATGGGTATTATATCAATTATTATTTAAATTTATCAATGGGATTGCTTAAATAGTTCGACTCACAGCGTGCCTTTTTTTTACCGTTGCAAGGACTTGTACATGGTGTGCTCGGCGTGCTGCGTCAAGTGACATCCTGTCACTTGACTTAAAAAAAAGGATTGCTGTGAGCCTACAATTTCAGCAAAAGCTATGAATTATGCTTCGCATTTATTTGAAGTTGCCGTGCTTACACGACAGTGCTAACTGATTGCAAGGTTTCTTCTATGCATTATTCAGAACTGCCGCACCTGTTTCCTCCTCGAACTGCTTCTTGTACAGGGAATAATAGTAGCCTTTCTGTTTAAGCAGTTCCCTGTGATTTCCGCGTTCGATGATTTTACCGTTTTTTACAACCAGAATTATATCAGCTTTCTTGATAGTAGAGAGTCTGTGGGCGATCAAAAACGATGTTCTGTTATTCAGAATGTGCATTATTGCTTCCTGAATCATTTGCTCAGTCTGTGTGTCAATAGAGGAGGTTGCTTCATCAAGTACGAAAATCCTAGGGTCTGAAATAACCGCCCGGGCAAATGAAATCAGCTGTTTTTCCCCGGTAGACAGTCGGTCGCCGCCTTCGCCTATGTTTGTGTCAAGACCGTTTTCCAGACTGTTTATTACACTGTCAGCAGCCACTATTTTTATGGCGGCTTCAATCTCCTCGTCAGTGGCATCAAATTTACCGTAACGAATATTTTCCCTTACAGTTCCCGAAAACAGGTGGGGGCTTTGAAGCACATAACCTATGTTATTGTGCAGCCACAATTGTGAACGCTCCCTGTAATCTCTTCCGTCAATAAGTATCGTACCTGCGGTTGGTTCAAAAAACCTGCAGGCAAGATTGACCAGGGTACTTTTGCCTGCTCCTGTTTCGCCTACAATTGCAACTGTTGTTCCTGCCGGTATTTTAAGATTGAAATCCGTCAATATATATTCGTCACCGTCAGGGTACTTAAAGGTGACATTTTTAAACTCAATATCACCTACAAGGGGTTCCCAGTTTTCTTTCTTTGGGTTGAAATTATCTCCGTATTTTTCAATAACCTCAGGAGTATCTGTAATATCAGGCTCTGTCTCCAGCAGGCCCGTAACACGTTCGATATTTGCCTGAGTAGATACAAAGTCAGCAAATACACGGGCTATTTGCTGTATTGGCTCAAAAATGCTGACAGCATAGGTAATAAATACAGAGAGAGTACCTAATTCGCTAGGATCTTTCATTACTATGTAGCCGCCATAGGTTAATACCATTGTTAGGGAAGTGGCACTGAAACATAGAATGATTGGTATAAATACTGCGTTCAATACAGTTGCACGCATAGTAAAAGAGTAGAACTTATCTGTAACCTGTGAAAAATCCTTCAGGTTGTTGTCCTCAATTACCAGAGTTTTAGAAGTTCTGGCCCCGGTTATCCCCTCGTTGAAAGCGCCTGTCATGGTTGAATTAATTTTTCTGATTTTTCTGTTAACGCTTAATATCTTTTTCTGAAAGTACATAGTTATAACAGAAATGAACGGAATAATAGTCATTACCAATAAGGCCAGCTTAACATTCAGGAACAGCATTGCTATGAAAACACCGATTACATATATAACAGCCCATAGCAAATCTATAAGTCCCCATGAAACCATCTGGCCTATCCTTCCGGTATCACTCATAACTCTGGCCATCATGTAGCCAACGGGAGTCTTGTTGTAATAAGTAAAAGAAAGCTTTTGCAAGTGAACAAAAAGCGACTTTCTAATGGATTTTGAAACATTTAACTCAACAGTCATAGCGTTGCGAATGAAAATAATTACCGCTAAGGCCTGCAGAAGTAGTACAGAACCGTTTACCAGAGCAAATTTACCTATTCCTTCTGTTGTCTTTGGCAGAATAAAATTATTTATTGCATACCTTTGAAAAAACGGATATAAAATATCAATCAAAGAAACAAGTATTAAAAATGACATGGCCATAGCAAAGGCTTTTTTATAAAGCTTTACAAAAGGAATAACATTTTTCCAGACCTTTATTGAAAAGGGTTTTTTGTAATCTTCTTCTTCATAATACGCCATTAATTACCACCTCCTGTTTGAGCAGCTGAATCTGAGACTTCAGTATCAAGACTGCTTTGTATATCATATATTTTCTTATAAATGCCTTTAGCATTTTCAAGTAACTGGGAGTGTGAACCGATTTCTGAGATTTTACCGTCATCCAGAACCATTATTACGTCTGCCTGCATTAATGTGGTTATTCTGTGGGAAATCAGGAGTACAGTACTTTGCCCGGTACTATTCTTTAAAGCACTACGGATTTTTGCATCTGTTTCTGAATCAACGGCAGAAAGGGAGTCGTCAAATATCATGATCGGCGGCTTCTGCATCAGCATTCTTGCAATAGATACTCTTTGCTTTTGTCCTCCAGAGAGAGTAACGCCACGTTCTCCCACAATAGTGTCATAACCCTTGGAAAAACTCATAACGGCATCATCAACAGCGGCAACATCAGCACAGTATCGTATTCGTTCCATGTCCCCGGTATTTTCAAAAATATCTATATTTTCTTTAATAGTTTTGGAAAACAAAAACGGCTCCTGAAGAACAAAACCAATATTCTTGCGAAGATGTTCTAGCTGTATTTTTCTGATATCAACTCCGCCTATTTCAATTACTCCTTGGTTTTCGGGCAGATTATACAGTCTGTCCAGAAGGTATGTAATTGTTGACTTACCCGAACCTGTGCCTCCCAGTATGCCAAAAGTTGTTCCTGCCTGAATTTTAAATGAAATATCCTTCAGTACAGGCTTAACACCTTCATAATCAAAATTAACATTTTTAAACTCAATATCTCCTGTCATATCAGGTGTAACGGCACCTTCACAATCTTTTTCTTCTTCCTCTGCAACTATTTCAAGTATACGATTTAAGGAAACACTGGTTTTACTAAGCTCTGACAGAATACGCCCAAAGTTTCTCACTGGCCATATTAACATTGAATTATAGAAAACAAATACAAGAAATTCTCCAAGTGTAATAATACCGTGTGCTGCATCAATTGAACCCATGATTACTATGAGCATAACTTGAAGTCCTGAAACTAAATCTCCAATGCCCCAATATTTACTTAGGAGGAATCCCAATTTGATCCAATAGTTAGCAAAGTGATCATTTTTAGTGTCAAAGTTCTCGATTTCATAATTCTGACGCCCAAAAGCACGAACTACACGTACTCCCGTAAGATTTTCCTGTACCATTGCAGACAATGCTCCTTCGGCTTCATCTGCAAACTTGAACTTGGCAGCAATTTTATGATAGAAAATTGCCGAGTATGTCACGACGATAGGGAAGAAGGCTAGTGCTATAAGAGACAGCCTGATATTCATTGTAAACATGATGGTAATGGAAAAGCCTACTAAGAAAACAGTTCTAATCATTTCTATAAGCTGCTGGGAGATAAAATTTCTTATAACCTCAACATCGGAAGTACATCTTTGTATTATGTCGCCGGTCTGGTTTTTGACATGCCAGCTGTAGGGAAGTCTCTGAATATGACTGAACAGGTGGTTTCTCATTTTACGGATAGTACCCTCAGAAGCCTTAGCAATACATATCCTGAAAAGTAATGTAAACAACCCCGACAAAGCTGCAAGTGCCAGTGCCAGAAGGGAGCAGGCAAGCAGGTTGTTTCTCAGCATATCTCTGCCTCCATGGCTATTGATAAAATTCATTATAAATTTAGGCAGTTTCAGCTCCTCTGTGCCAATAACCGAATCAACAATAATTTTTGTTATTTGTGGCATCAGATAATTGAATACTATTGCAAGCATAGTAAACAAGACAGCAAGAGCAAAAAGCCATTTGTAGCCTTTCATGAATGAATAGAGCATCTTGAATCGACCTTTGTTTTTGAATTGCATATAAATTCTCCTTAATAAAGTGTAATGATTATTAGTAACAGTCAAATAAGAACAGGGTTTACTATAAGAAAATCTCTAAAAATTAGAAATAAAAAAACACGATAACGCAAGCATCGTGTTCAATATATTTTTATTTTAACATATTAACTGGAATGACGGTTACTAAAGTGTTGACCTTTAAAAAGTAAAACAAAAAAATATGCTTTACATAAAGGTCCAATATTAAATTATGGATTAACTACCCCGCTAATTATATTGTACATATTTTTTAAACACTCCTTTCACCAAATTTGTAATATGAGAATACATTACCAGCATATGTTATTACAGCATAGTAAGTCCTGTCAAGAGTTGTAATATATTTGTAAAATAAAAAATGTAAAAGTATTATGTTTCCCGAATATTAAGGACAATGAAAAAACTCCGCACACAGCGTTAACGCGAATGTACAGAGCTTTGTTGGTGGAGGGAGATGGATTCGAACCATCGAAGTCAGAGACAACAGATTTACAGTCTGCCCCCTTTGGCCACTCGGGAACCCCTCCAAAATCAATATGTTGTTTTCGGCAACAAATAAGATTATGCACTAAATACTACATCTTGTCAACAACTTTTGATAAATTTATTATATTTTTACTACATGGGAATTAATTCATTTAAAAAATACTAACTTAACGCCATAAATATAAGTTATAAATTGCTAAACTGAGAAATATATGGTAGAATAACAAATAATTACAAACCACAATCTAGATTTCAAAACATGCATGTTGAAATTAACATGGATTAATTCTAAATGGAGCAAGGGAGCTCTATGATGTAGAACTATCTGTGTTTTTTTGTAAGCAAATTGCTATTAATATTAATTAAGGGGGATTGCAATGAAGAAGAAATTAGCAATATTATCAATAGTGTTGTCAATTATATTGACTATACCTGCATGTACCAGTAAACCTGAAACCGGGGATTCATCCGGAAGCCCGTCATTAAACACATCAACAGGAACAAAGGCCAGTCAGACAGGGTTTGATTACAAGAAGTATGGCGTTGAATTTACTGCTGCTACTGACGTAGGAAAAAGTCCTAAGGTTGCAACAGACAGAAAGGACACATTAGTTATTGGTTTACCGGATACAACAGGAATATTTAATTATTTGTATGGCGATAACGGATACGATTGGTATGCTATCTTTACCATGTTTGATTTCAATATAGAAGTTGATTTTGATGGTAAGGCGATACCGGGTGCAACGGACTATAAAGTTTCGGATGACGGACTTATATATACCTTTACAATCAAAGACGGAGTCAAGTTCTGGGATGGAAATCCTGCTACAGCTTCTGATTTAGAGTTTGCATACTATCTGGAAGCCGATCCTAAATATGATGGACCTGCGGATATATCTAAAACATTTATAAAAGGCCTTGATGCGTATAAAAATGGAAACGCTGACAAAATCGAAGGAATAAAGGTGCTTGATGATAAAACACTGGAGATAACCGTCGACAAAGCCAGTGGTCCCGCAATATATGCATTGCAGGTTCCGTTACTTGAAAAGAAGTATTACGGTCCTGATTTTAAAAAGGGTGATACAGCAAAGGTCAAGGAAAAAAACGGAGCACCAATGGGCACAGGTCAATACAAGTTTGTTGAGTATAAAGCGGGCCAGGAACTGAAACTCGAGGCAAACGAAAAATATTTCAAAGGAGCTCCAAAGATCAAAAATCTGGTATTTTCAATAACTCCTTCAGGACAGGAACTTCAGCGAGTTATGGCAGGAGAGACGGATATAGATATGGCTGATGTTTCACCTGACAATATGAAAGCAGCAAAGGATGCAGGGTTTATAGACATATACAGATTCTCTACCAACGGGTACGGATATGTAGGATTTAACGATGCAAATCCTAAATTCAACGATGTAAAAGTACGACAGGCTCTTATGTATGCTCTGAACAGAGCGGCTGTTGTTGAAAAGGTATACGGTGAATATGCAAGAGTCGTGAATATACCTGAATCAAACGTATCATGGGCATACGACGACGAAGGTTGCAATACATATGAATACAATCTGGATAAAGCAGGACAGCTGTTAGATGAAGCCGGTTGGAAGCTAAACAGCAACGGAAAACGTGAAAAGGATGGCAAGGAGTTTAAAATCAAGTTCTCCTGCATGAGCCCTCATCCAGTTACTGACATTATGGTTCCGGTTATGAAGGATGATTACGCAAAGCTGGGAATAGAGGTTACAGTTGAAAATCTTGATTGGCCGACTCTTCAGCAAAAGGCAACCAAAAAGCAGCTGGAAGCTTATTTTATGGCAAATGGACTTACTCCGGACCCTGACAATTCATTAGCAAATGCATATAAATCAGATGCGACTCAAAATTATTACAATTACAAGAATGAAGAAGTTGACAAGCTATGTGAAGAAGGTCTCAACGAAATAAGCACAGAAAAGAGAAAACCTATTTATAAAAAAATATATAAAATTTTGAATAATGATTTACCTGTACTTTATGTATATCAGAGAAGTGACATGTGGGTAGCCAACTCCAGAATCAAGAACTATGAACTCTCATCATTTAGGGATTTCTTCTATAACTTATATAAAGCTGAAATTGGAAAATAAGAAATTTTCACATTAAGTTTTGAGAATGTCCGTAACTAAAAGATACGGGCATTCTCTTTAACCCAAATTAACAAATGACAGGAGAGTTGTAACATGTGGAATTACTTAGCCAGAAGAATCCTCCAGATGATACCCATTATAATTGGAGTTTCCATAATATTATTCTTAATAATCAATCTGGTTCCCGGAAATTTTATTGATTCAAAAGTCTCTTCTACACATATGACACCCCAGCAGGTCCAACATCTTAAAGATATATACGGGATTAACGATCCTATTTTTATCAAGTATTTTAAATGGATTAAGGGTGCCATTCATTTTGATTTCGGGGATTCATTTACATACCAGAAACCTGTTTCCACCGTAATCAATACATATGTATGGAATTCCTTCAGTATAGCACTTGCAGCTTTTCTTCTGGAGCTGCTTATAGCCATTCCTATAGGAATTATTTCTGCCACAAGGCAGTACTCAAAAACTGATATGATTTTTACTTTCTTAGCATTAATCGGAATATCCTTTCCATCCTTTTTCCTCGGTTATATATTAATAAAAGTATTTGCCGTAAACCTTCATCTTCTGCCACTGGCGGGACTAAATACACCCGGTTCAAGCTATATAGGGTTTGAATTTTTCATTGACCGACTAAAACATATGATTCTGCCGGTTTTAGTACTGGCATTGATTAGTGCAGGGTCTATGATGAGGTACACAAGAACTGCTGTCCTTGAAATCGTAAAACAGGATTATATAAGGACAGCCAGAGCCAAAGGCCTCAGTGAAAAGGTTGTTATATACAAACATGCCCTGCGAAATGCACTGATTCCAATTGTAACTCTGATTGGTCTTTCACTTCCGGGATTGTTTTCAGGTGCAATTATAACAGAGAGCATTTTTGGTATTCCGGGTATAGGAAAAATTGCATTAGAAGCAGTGACAAAAAGAGATTATCCGCTTTTGATGGGATTTTCAATGTTTGTTGCCGTACTTACTCTTCTGGGAAATCTGCTTTCTGATATTTTCTATGCGATTGTTGATCCCAGAGTTAAGCTAAAGTGAGGTGGAAAAATGAAGATAAAAATATGTACGATAATATCATTGTTTGCAGCAGTCTTGTGTTATATGCTCCCATTTCTCACTTTTAAGGATTATAGTGCAATAAACGGGTTTAATCTTATAACATCGCTGTTCAAAAGAAAAGAGCTTCACAAGCTTAGCGAAAATGTACAGACTTATGTATTTACAAGTACATCTGTTCCACTGCTTGTAGCATTCTTATTGTTTATTGCTGCTATTGCTTTTATAGCGTACTATCAGTTCCGTAAAAGCAGTAAAGCACTCTCCGGTGCTTTGGGGGCAGTTATATGTGCTGTAATATTTTATGGAATACAGCTTTCCAACAGCCAGACTTCCATAACTGATTTTTTTGGTACTATATTACTTGAATTAAAAACCGGTGATGGTAAAACTATATTCAAGTCCAGTGATATTGCCTCTCAGACCGGGCCGGGCGCAAAGCTTCTGGTTATAGTTGCATTTGTCTCATTGATTTTTGTAGCAGTTCTCAAAATACTGGATACTAGGGAACGCAACAAAGGAGACAATATTCAGACGCCTTGGACTATGGCTATTAAACAATTTAAAAGAAACAAACTGGCAATAGTTGGATTATTCATGATATCCTTTCTTATTATTATATGCTTTTACGGGCCGGTATTTTCTCAATATCCTTTACTTAAAACAGACATAATTATGGCAAAACTTAAACCGGGGCCTGAGCATCTATTGGGTACTGACAGTAGCGGGCGTGATATCCTAACCCGATTGATGTACGGAGGGAGAATCTCCATAACTGTAGGCTTTGTTGCCGTGCTACTAGAAATACTCTTGGGTACTACTATAGGAGGCTTGGCAGGCTATTACAGCGGTAAAATTGATAATATGCTTATGAGGCTTGTTGATATATTCCTGAGTATTCCATTTTTGCCTGTTGTAATAATAATAGGTGCAATAATGTCTGATCTAAATATACCTCCAGAGCGTAGGATATATTTCGTAATGTTCATAATAGGAGTTCTTAGCTGGCCCGTAATGGCAAGATTGGTTCGAGGTCAGATTCTGACCTTGCGGGAACAGGAATATATGATTGCAGCAGAGGCACTGGGACTCAAGGACAGGCGAAAAATAGTGAGACATCTTATTCCTAATGTTATCCCCAGTATAATTGTATCTGCAACTCTGGGAATAGGTGATGCAATATTGATGGAATCAGCATTGTCTTTTCTTGGACTAGGTGTTGCTATGCCGTTCCCATCGTGGGGAAACATGGTTCAGGCAGTAAGGGATACCAACGATTTCATTCTTCGCTCATGGCTTTGGATACCACCGGGAATATGTATATTCACAATAGTTCTCGCAATTAATTTTGTGGGTGACGGCCTGCGGGATGCCTTCGACCCTAAAATGAAAAAGTAGGAGGGAAAAGCATTTATGTCAGAAAGACTTTTGGAAATTAGAGATCTACATACATTTTTTTATACCGATGCAGGTGTTGTTAAAGCGGTAAACGGCGTTTCCTTTCAGGTAAATAAGGGGCAAACGATAGGCATCGTAGGTGAATCCGGCTGCGGAAAGAGTGTCATGTCTCTTTCTATTATGAGATTAATACAGGACCCGGGCAGAATAGTTGACGGACAGGTGATTTTCAACGGACAGGATCTTGTGAAACTATCCCAGGGTGAAATGAGAAAAATAAACGGGGATAGGATTTCAATGATTTTTCAGGAACCCATGACTTCGTTGAATCCTGTTTTTACAGTGGGTAACCAGATAGCAGAATCACTTATTCTTCATGAAAAACTTACCAAGAAACAAGCAAGGGAAAAAGCGGTTGAAATGATTTCAACTGTCGGAATACCACGTGCAGAAGGAATATATGACTCCTATCCCCATGAATTATCAGGAGGTATGAGACAGAGAATCATGATAGCCATGGCACTCTCCTGCAATCCGGAACTTCTGATTGCAGATGAACCTACAACTGCTCTGGATGTTACAATACAGGCGCAAATACTGGATTTGCTTAAAGAAATAAAGAGAAAATTCGGAACCTCCATAATGCTGATTACACATGATCTGGGGGTTGTAGCTGAAATGGCGGACTATGTAATAGTAATGTACGCAGGAAGAATAATAGAACAAGGAAATGTAAACGACATTTATCTCAATCCAATGCATCCTTATACAATAGGGCTTCTAAAATCAAAACCGAGTATAACTACTGTAAGTGAAAGGCTTTACACAATACCCGGACAGGTACCGAATCTTATCAATTTACCAGAAATCTGTTACTTTTCAGATAGATGTAAAATGTGCAAGGATGTCTGTAAACAAGGTTTTCCCAAGATGATTGATATGGGGAATGACCATTTCGTTGCATGTACATTATTCGGGGAGGTGATAAAATGAGTGAAGCTTTGCTTGAGGTAAGAAATCTTAAAAAGTACTTTCCCATAAAAGGAGGAGTATTCCAAAGCACAGTAGGACACGTTAAAGCTGTAGAAAATATTTCGTTTGAATTAAATAAAGGTGAGACGTTGGGACTGGTTGGGGAATCGGGATGCGGAAAAAGTACCGTTGGGCGTACAATTTTGAGGCTCCATGAAAAAACCGGAGGAGAGGTTTTATTTAACGGGACAGAACTATTCAGTCTTAAAAAACAGGCAATGCAAAAGCTAAGGCCCAAAATTCAGATGGTCTTTCAGGACCCCTACAGCTCTTTGAATCCCAGATTGACTGTTGGTGAAATCATTGGTGAAGCACTGCTTGAACACTGTTACTGTGAGAAAAAGAATCTAAAACAGAGAGTTTTGCAGGTAATGGAACAGTGCGGGTTGTTGCCCTTTCATATTGACAGATACCCCCATGAGTTTTCAGGGGGGCAGAGGCAGAGAATAGGTATTGCAAGGGCTTTGGCATTAAACCCCGAATTTATTGTATGTGATGAACCTGTTTCTGCATTGGATGTTTCCATTCAATCACAGATTATAAACCTTTTATCTGACTTGCAAAAAGAGTACGGATTTTCTTACTTATTTATATCTCACGATTTAAGTGTGGTAAAGCACATATCTCATCGGGTGGCTGTAATGTATTTGGGCTGCCTTGTTGAGATTGCTGACAAAACAGAGCTTTATGACAATCCGCTTCACCCGTACACAAAGGCACTTTTGTCGGCAGTTCCTCTGCCTGATCCGAGACTAAAAAGAGAAAAGATAGTTTTATCCGGGGATTTGCCCAGTCCCGCAAATCCTCCGGCCGGTTGCCGCTTTCACACAAGATGCCCTATGTGCAGCGATATTTGCAAGCAACAGGTACCTGAACTGAAAGACGTGGGACAAAATCATAAGGTGGCATGTCATTTTGCGTAACAATTACCTGAGGTGGGGAGCAGGAACATGAAATTAATACAAAAAGAATCATTTAAAGATATATTAGCAATACTTATAGCTGTTGTTCAGGTTGTCTGGCCTTTTATTTTAATAAGTATCGGAGTGTTTTCGCTCCTTATGGTGTTTTTGACAAATATATGGCTATGAATCCAGGGAGATTGGCTGCGCACGATGGGATAATTTTATGTATGAAACAAGGAAGTACTCTTTTATGGCTTAGAATATAGGCATTATCCATAAAAGAGTATTTTTTTATTGCATAGAGTCAAGAGTTATTTAAGGAAAGGTCCAGTCTTTATTAACCATAATACATAAAAATACAATAATTAATATGTAAGATTTTGGTAAATAGTTTAATTGACTTTTATAGCGATAAATTGTATTATAATGGAGTAAATGGATAAAAATAGAAAAAGAGAGGTGATTATATGTCAATATTGGCAGAAAAATTAGTTGAAAATAACACTAATGGAAACGGTTACGACAATGAATTGGAAACAACAGCAGATGGTGTAAAAAAAATAACCAGGAATAGTATTAATATCTTGGTGTATAAGAGTAATTTGGAAGCAACAAGGGATGTTGCAAAAAAGATCGCGGCAATAATGAACAGAAAAAAAACTGATGGTTTGAATCAAACAGCAAACATTGGATTGGCCACTGGAAAGTCTCCTCTTATGGTGTACAAAGAACTGGTAAGAATGCATAAGGAAGAAGGCTTGGATTTTAGTGATACTAAGCTTTTCAATCTGGATGAGTTCTGGCCTGTTCATGAATCGGACCCTAGGTCACATCACAGTGAAATGTATAATAATCTTTATAAACACGTAAACATTAACCCTAATTATGCTTTTATACCTAAAGGGTCAGGATTTTCAAGAATTTTAGTGCAGCAGTACTGTGATAATTATGAAAAGGAAATAAATTATAGTGGGGGCTTAGATATCCAATTATTAGGAATAGGTCCCAATGGTCATATCGCATTTAATGAGCCGGGATCCTCCGAAGCATCTCCAACCAGATTCGTTAAATTATCGGATGCAACATTAAAACAAAAAAGTGTTGATTGGGGTTCGGTTGAAAAAACACCTAAATATTCTATTACCATGGGAATACAGACTATTATGAATGCCAACGAAATAGTACTTTTGGCATTCGGAAAAGATAAAGCTTCCGTAGTTAGCAAAGCAGTAAGTTGTGTTCCTAACCGGGAATTTCCGGCTTCATTACTACAAAAACACGGAAATGTTTCTTTTTACTTGGATGAAGCTGCAGCATCTGAATTATAGTCATTTAGGGTTAGGGTATCTTATAAGTAATTATTTTTATAGAAAAGAGGACATATGATCGAATTAGACAATGTATTAATGGATACCTTACAAAAGGTAAAAGGATTTATTTTTGATTGCGATGGTGTTTTGTTTGACTCGCAACTTGCAAGTTTGTTATACATAAATGAGCATCTCGTTCAATTAAGTTTAAATCCTTTGCCTTTAGATGATCCTAAAAATGATTATCTTTTTGCGCTTACGCTGGAGGACATACTTAAAGAGCTGGCGCCAAATGCTTCAAACAATCAGATAAGACATGCCATGGAAAAGGTTCGTTATGATGGTTTTATCCAATACATGCGACCCGCTGGAAATATGCAGGAAATGCTTTCATATCTGAAAAATAGCGGATACTATTTGAGCGTGATGTCCAACCGTGATTCAAGCTTATCTGTAATTGTTGAGCATTATAAGCTGGACAACTATCTTAAACCAATAATCACTACGGAAGTAGTTAAACCAAAGCCGGATCCTGAAGGGTTACTTCTTATTCTAAAAAAATGGAACTTAAAAAATGACGAAGTTGTATTCATAGGAGATTCTCCTTCTGACGAAAAGGCCGCAAGTAATGCTGGAATTGCTTTTTGGGCATTTAATAATAAAAAGCTGAATGCAAGCTTAATTTTACCGGATTTTAAAACTTTAATAGAAATAATATCTTTATTTAATTCTTATAATGATAAAAGGAAATAATGCTTATGGATTTTTTCAATGGTACGGCAACTTTTGTTATACCGCATTATAGTCTTGATTTCCAAAACAAAAAGTTTCTTGACTATTGTCTGGAAGGTGTTTTTAATCAAAGTGATAAAAACTGGCAGGTTGTAATTGTCGATGACAATTCTCCTTTGGGGGAAATCAAAGACAGTTTGAAAAAATTAGAAGATGTGTATCCGGAAAAGATACATGTTATATTTAAAAATTCTAATGACGGTCCGGGCTTTTGCAGAAACTTGGGTGTCAAGTGGGCATATGAGAATAAATCTCCTTTTATATTATACAATGACAGCGATGATATTTCTCATAAAAACAGGCTTGAAAAAACCAGAGAGGTTTTTTGCAATGATTGTGATACGGGGGTTGTATACTCTACTTTTAAAATAATTGATGAAGAAAACCAGTTTGTTCCAAAAAGGAATGTAACAGGTTCAATACTTGAAATACTGGAAACTCACACCAACAATCCGCCCCAAGGTAAAAATGTCTGGATAGATATTGGCACCAAATATGGATATGTCAATCTAACGTCTTCCACATCGGTAAGGACCGAGTTGGCTTTTAATTGTCCGTTTCCACCTTATAACGTGGCAGAAGACGCCCACACGTGGCTACGGTATTCTGCATCAGGGTTCAAATATGTCTATCGGGACGATATTCCCTCATTGTATAGAATATGTCAAAATAAACAAGAGGGTTCTTCTTCCCGAGCCAGAGAAGGAGGAAGGAAGGAGTTTAACAAAAAGGCTATGCAAATACAAATAGAGGGTTTTAAGGAAGCTATTGGTATTGCGCTGCAAAATGGAGGTATAACACACGAAGAGGTAGGCGATCTTTTGATAAAACTATACTTGAAATTAAGTGAAACATTTAAACGAGAAGACGAGGGGGAATTGGTAGATTACTTAATTGAGAACGCTATGACTATATCCGGAACAAAAACAAAAAAATATATGAATAATTATCAAATCTGCCAAGGTGCAAAAAAATGTATTTAAAAAAGGAAAAAAACTATTATTTTACTTTTTTTTTAATATATGTATTAGTATATGGGCTATCTGCAATATTTACAATATATATACCTCTTTATTTTGACTATTTGAAATTCAATAAAACCTCTATTGGTATATTAATGGCAGTGGGACCGCTGAGCAACATTATCTCTCAGCCTTTATGGGGGACTTTATGCGACAGGGTTAAAATAAAGAATTATATATTATACATTTTATTACTATGTAGCGGAATTTCATTTTTGCTGTTGCCGGTTTCAAACAATTTTTCATATCTGTTAGCTGTGATAACTGCCTTTGTTTTCTTCGAACGGCCCATTTATGCTATCTATGATACTATAACACTGGAATATATTGAAACATCAAACTGGAAATACGGGCATATCCGTTTGGCTGGGAGTGTAGGTTATTCTCTGGTAGCAATGATTGCAGGGTATTTAATCAAGTTAAATATCTACAATGCCTTTATCATATATTTTTGTCTGGCCGCTACTAATTTTATTTTAAGCAGTAAATTACCTAAAATAAAAGGTCATCAGTCAGGCGAAACAAAAATTTACCTGCTGGATTTATTTAAAAACCGGGAACTAGTGCTATTATTGAGCTTTAACTTGATAGTTCAAATTACTTTTGCTTTTTATAATTATTTTTTCTCAATCTATTATAAACAAGCCGGCGCGGATGATTTTTTAGTGGGATTTGCTATTTCTCTTGCTACAATGAGTGAAGTAGTATTTTTAGTATTTGCCGATAGGATTGTAAAGCTTTTAAATATAAAAGTATTGCTGTTAATTTCAGCTGCCGTAACTGCAACTCGTTGGCTTTCGTTATATTATTTTTCCAATATTTATATGATATTAATAGCTCAAATATTATTCGGATTTACTTTTATAGTATTTATGTTTACGTCCACATGCTATGTAAACACCAATGTAAAAAAAGAATTAAAAGCGTCAGGACAAACTATAAATATGCTAATCAGTATGGGCATATCACCTGTGATTGGAAGTATAATAGGCGGAAGATTAAGCGATTTGCTAGGGATTAGACAAGTCTTTTTATGCAGTTCTCTGTTAATAGGTATAGCTACAATAATATTCGTAATTATATTTGCCGTTAAACAGAGAGTTATATACCCAAAGTCAGAGAAATTCTAAAATGATTGAACAAAAATCAAGGAGGAATATATTATGAAAATTGGTATAGTAGGATGTGGATTTGTTTCATATTTTTATGGGTCTACCATGCCTAACCACCCGGAACTTGAAATAGTCGGTGTAACAGATATCAACAGAGAAAGAGCAGTCAAATTTGCGGAGTATTATAACACCAGATATTATAATTCTGTAGAAGAACTATTGAACAACAAGGAAATCACAATCATATTGAATTGTACTAATCCCCATAGTCATTATGCAGTTTCAAAAGCTTGCCTTCTGGCAAATAAGCATGTCTATACTGAAAAACCCATGGGTTTAAACTTCAAGGAAGCTGCTGAACTGGTATCCTTGGCAAAAGAAAGAAATTTGCATATTGCGTCCTCACCGAATACGGTTTTGGGAGAATATACAATGGGCTTGATTAAAGCTTTGAATGATAAAGAAATCGGAAAACCAATCTTAGTGTATTCCCAGCTTGACGACGGTCCCATTCATCAGATGAGATATTGGGCATGGGTCAGCAAAACAGGGCTACCATGGCCCCACGAAAATGAATTTAAGGTTGGAAGCGTATTGGAACATGCGGGATATACCTTGTCCCTTTTGACAATTCTTTTGGGACCCGCAAAAACAATTCAATCGTATACTAATTGTTTAGTACCGGACAAATTAAGCAAAAGCGGTACAGATGAACTTGGGCCTGATTACAGCGAATCATGTATTGAATTCCATTCCGGTGTGGTAGCCAGAGTAACTATAGGTTCTGTAGCTCCGATTAATCATTCTTTAATAATTACCGGTGAGGAAGGTGTACTTTCCATGGATGATTTGTATTGGAATGTCCGTCAAAAGATATACATACAGAAGAGAATTTATTCAAATTCAACTACTTTTGAAAATTCCCATGAATATTTATCGGAAAGACAGGAATACCAGTTTGAAAAATCCGATGATTTCGTTTATAAAACGGGAACTGACGTTAATGTTGACTGGGCAAAGGGAGTCTTTGAGCTTGCTGAATCAGTTAGCCAAAATAGAAAATGTCTTTTGGATATGGATCATGCCCTTCATGCTATGGAAATCCTTGATTTAATTCAAAATGCCAAAAACTTTAGCGGGCCTCAAAAGATTACAACAACTTTTGATCCTGTTATACCTATAACATGGATGGAAGAAAAAAGAGTGCAGGAGCATGTTGTAGTGTAAATTAATTTCTTGTAAATGTAACAAAGAGGAACGGGGAAAAGATATATCCCAAGGTTGATGAACAAACCAGAACAGGTGTGGCAGATTCTTTTATTGACAGCAAATTAATACGACCGTAAAAAATAAATAGTAATAATTAAATAAAAAAAGAATTTTTCGTTTCATAGACGAAAAATTCTTTTTTGGTGCCCAGAGCCGGAATCGAACCAGCGACACGGGGATTTTCAGTCCCCTGCTCTACCGACTGAGCTATCTGGGCAAGTTGTTAGTGTTTTATAAAAACACTAACAAACAAATTGGTGGGCCTTCAGGGACTCGAACCCCGGACCAACCGGTTATGAGCCGGTTGCTCTAACCAACTGAGCTAAAGGCCCTCGAAAGGACGAGTTTTAGTATAATAAAAAAATAAAATTAAGTCAATAGTAATATTATAAATTTATTAATAAATATTTAAAAATTACTCTAAGAAGCCATAATTCTCTAGGAAAATAAATGATTTTTTGCTAGTATTATATAAAAGAATAAATAACACATAAAATAAAAATAGGGGAATCAGAACAATGGAAATAGCAAAATGTTTGGAGTATTTGTCTGGACTGATAGCAGTAGCAGGCTTTGAAGCAACTGCTGCGGCAAAAATTGCAGATACCTTTAAAGATTACTGTGATGAAATCCGAATTGACAAGTTTTTTAATGTAATTTTCCTTAAAAAAGGTTTTAATAAGTCTGCTAAAAAGGTTCTTATTACAGCACACAGTGATGAAATAGGCTTTCTGGTCAATGCCATAGACGATAAGGGGTTTATCGGTATAAGCCCAATTGGAGGTATAGACAGCAAAATACTGCTGGCACAGGAAGTAATAATCCACGGCAGAGAGGATATCCCGGGCATAATAGGGGCAATGCCACCGCACCTGATGAAACCTGAGGATGCCGGAAAAGCAGTAAAAATAAAGGATTTGCGTGTTGATACAGGACTAAAAGGGGATGAACTGAAAAAAATAGTATCAATCGGAGATGTCGTATCCCTAAAAGCAGGCTTCTCAATAATGAATAAAAACAAAGCCAGCGGAAAGTCTTTTGACAATCGTACAGGCATTGTTTGTATGGTAGAAATATTAAAATACCTAAAGGATATAAATCATGAAAATAATATTATACTTATTGCTTCAACACAGGAAGAAACAAGCCTTGTGGGTATCACAACCGCAGCGTATGCACTAAAACCGGATGCTGCAATAGTAATTGATGCATGTCATGGAGACATACCTGATCTTTCAAAGGATGTGTCCTCAACACCGGGAAAAGGCCCGGAGATATCAATAGGCCCTAACCTTCATCAAGGGATGGTGGAAAAACTTTTTGAGCTTGGTAAAGACATATGCATTCCTTTTCAGAAAATGGTTGAGTCAGGGGATACAGGAACAGAAGCCTGGGCAACTCAGGTCAGTGGCTGTGGAATACCTACCGCTCTGCTATCTATACCCATCAGATATATGCATACTGCCGTAGAGACTGTTAACTTAGAAGATATAAAGTATACGGCCAGAATAATAACAGAGTTTTTGAAGCTGAGCAGTGAGAAGTTAGAGAGAGTTCTTGAATGGAAGACCATCTGATTAACTCATATCATAAATAATATATTTAGGCAGTAAGGCTTATGGAGGATTGTATGACGTTGATAAAAGAACTTACGGATTTAAATGGTGTTTCGGGAAACGAAAATGAGGTAAGAGAATATATTAAAAGTAAAATTAATGGGTTATGTGATTCTGTAGAAGTTGACATGATAGGCAACGTTATTGCATATAAGAAAGGCAATAGCGGTAGGTTTAAAGTTATGCTTTCGGCTCATATGGATGAAGTGGGATTTATGGTATCGGGGTATATGGAAAAGGGCTTTTTAAAATTTAAATCTGTTGGAGGCATTGACAGTAGAATTTTACCCGGTAAAAGAGTTACAATCGGCAAAAAAAGACTCAAAGGTGTTATCGGGGCAAAACCCCTTCATCAGCAAAGTCCCGAAGAAAGGGAAAGAATTGCGAAAATCAAGGACTTATATATAGATATCGGAGCAGAAACAAAGGAAGAAGCAGAAAAATTAGCTCCTTTGGGAGAATTCATAGCCTTTGACTGTGATTATGTAGAATTTGGAAAAGACTGTATAAAAGCAAAAGCACTGGATGACAGAGTAGGGTGTGCAGTGCTTTTGGAGGCGCTAAAGTATAATTACGAATATGATTTGTATGCCTGCTTTACAGTTCAGGAAGAGGTAGGGCTTAGAGGTTCACAGGTAGCGGCGTTTAAAGTTATGCCGGATATAGCACTTGTGCTGGAAGGAACTACTTGCGCCGACGTTCCCGAAGTAAAGCCCTTTGACTTTTCCACAGAGCTTGGTAATGGGGCTGCTCTAACCCTGGTGGACAGAACCTGCTATAGCGACAGAAAGCTGGTACAGTTTTTATATGATACGGCAGTTAAAAATGGAATAAAAGTACAATACAAACAGACCACAACAGGTGGAAATGATGCGGGGCAAATACAAAGAACCGGTGTTGGAGTTAAAACTGCTTCCATATCAGTGCCTTGCAGGTATATACATTCTCCGGTGTCAGTAATGAGCAGAAGCGATTTTGAATGTGTAGAAAGGCTCACACTTGTGGCATTAAACGAAATGAACAAAGATAAGGATTTTATAAAAAACATTGTAGCAGTATAGACACAGGTGAATAAACCAAAATTGGAGGGATTGAAAATGCAGGAAATATTGAAAACAGTTACACAAGCCTTTGGCGTATCCGGAAACGAAGAAGAAATCAGAGAAATAATTACTACTGAGATAAAAAAATATGTTGATGAAATAAAAGTTGATGCAATGGGGAATTTGATTGCAATAAAAAAAGGCAAAAAGAAGAAAATAGTGTTAGCAGCCCATATGGACGAAATAGGTGTCATAGCAACTTTTATTGATGATAACGGATTTATAAGATTCTCCAACTTGGGGGGAGTATCAGCGTTTAATTCACTTGCACAACGGGTAAGATTTAAAAATGGAACAATAGGCTGTATAAATATGGAAGATAAACTTGAAAGCATGAAGGATTTAAGACTTGGCAAATTGTATATTGATATTGGCTGTAGCAGTAGGGAAGAAGCCGAGAAATATGTAAAAGTTGGAGATGCAGCGAATTTTGTAGGTGATTTTCATGTTCAGGGGGATTTTGCAGTTTCAAAGGCGATAGATGACAGAAGTGGCTGTGCAGTGCTCATTGAACTTATAAAAACCATGCCCAAAACAGATAATGAAATCTACTTTGTCTTTACAACTCAGGAAGAACTGGGGCTAAGAGGTGCAAAAACAGCCTCCTTCGGAATTATGCCGGATTGTGCTATTGCAATTGATGTTACACGTACAGGTGATACACCTGAATGCCACAATATGGATGTAAAGCTTGGTAAGGGCCCTGCAATAAAAGTAAAGGATGCTTCTTATATAGCACACCCCCAGATTCGCAGGACGCTTCAGGAGTTGGCACAGGAAAATGGGATATCCTACACTCTGGAATTACTGGAAAGGGGAGGCAGTGACCCCGGTGCAATGCAGACAGCAGGAACAGGAATTCCATGCGGCGGAATATCAATTCCATGCAGGTATGTTCATACTCCTTCTGAAATGGTAAGCATTCAGGACTTAAAAGACTGTGTGAAGCTGGCGGGACTGTTTATCAAACATTATAAGTAAAACAAGGAATTTTTGTATTAAAAGAAGAATAAGTGTATATAGAGAGATAGATTTAATTTATTTGTCGAATGGAGGTCATTTATGAATATTTCATTTCTGGGGGCAGCAAAGACCGTTACAGGATCATGTTATCTGGTAGAGACAAAGGAAACAAAATTTCTGGTTGATTGCGGAATGTTTCAGGGCAAAGCAAATGAAGTTTTATTGAATACAGAACCATTTTCTTTTAATCCCGGTGAATTGGACTTCATGCTTTTGACCCATGCACATATCGACCATAGCGGAAGAATACCAAAACTTTATACGGACGGCTTTAAAGGAACTATATATGCCACTAAGCCAACAGTACAGCTTTGTGGTATAATGCTTCCCGACAGCGGACACATTCAGGAAATGGAAAATGAATGGACCAACCGAAAGAGGCAGAGGGCCGGAAAACCTCCGGTTAAACCATTATATACACTTGATGACGCTACTGATTGCCTCAGACTTTTTAAAGGTGTGGCGTATGATGAAGTGATATCCGTTTCTGATGATGTGAGGGTGAGATTTAACGATGCGGGACATATTCTCGGTTCGGCCATAGTAGAAATCTGGATCAGGGAGAATAACCAGGAAACAAAGATTGTTTTCAGTGGGGATCTGGGGAACAAAGGTATGCCAATTCTCAGAGACCCCAGTATTATAGGCGAAACCGATTACCTCATAGTTGAATCTACATACGGAGACAGGTTACATACACTAAAAAAAGAAACCGATAAAATTGAAAAATTTATAAATATTATATCTGAAACAATCTCCAAGGGAGGAAATGTGGTTATACCATCCTTTGCGGTGGGAAGAACTCAGGAACTGATATATGATCTGAACAAGCACATGGATGTTTTTGGTGACAAGGTTAATGAAATATTGAATGTTCCTGTATACGTTGATAGTCCGTTAGCAACCTCAGCAACTCAGATATTCAGGCAAAACCTGGACTGCTTTGATGAGGAGGCAAAGGAATATATTGCAAACGGGGATAATCCCCTTGATTTCCCGTCACTTAAGTTTACACAATCTCCCGAGGAATCAAGAAAGCTTAATGAAAAAGCAGAAAGCATGATAATTATATCAGCCAGCGGAATGTGTGATGCAGGCAGAGTAAAACATCACCTCAAGCACAATCTGTGGCGTAAGGAATCAACTATTCTTTTCGTAGGATATCAGGCTGAAGGAACTCTTGGACGTAAAATACAGGATGGAGCAAAGAAGGTTAGGCTTTTTGGTGAAGAGATTTCTGTTAATGCCAGAATAGAGACTATAGACGGGTTTTCAGGTCATGCAGACAAGTCAGGTCTTCTTTCTTGGATCGGAAGTATTGGAAGAAAGCCAAAGAAAATATTTGTGGTTCACGGAGAACAGGGCGTTGCCGCTTCATTTGCACAGACTATTACAGACCAGCTTGGCTTGCAGTGTATAGTCCCTTCAAGAGGAGAGAGTTATGTCATAAGCGGTGGAAGCATTTACGAACATGTGCCGAATCCAAATGCCAGAAACAGGTTTAGACGGCTTGCTGTGGTTGAAATGCTTGAAACCTTGAAAGAAGAGTTTGATGAATTGTCAGAAATACTAAAAAATGACCTAAAGCAGGAAAAGTCGGATGTGGAAATAGACGAAGTTGCAGCTAAACTAAAAATGGTAGAAAAATCTATTATTGAAGCCTTAAAATAAAAATTACTATATTGTAATTTTAAATATGGGATTATTAAAAATAGACAAAAAAGGGTGGAGTTACTCCTGTGTTTTTGTCTATTTTTATGTGTGAAATGCTTAGAAAATGAACACTTTGAGCAATTTTGCAAATGTGCTAGGAAAACATACTTATTAGCAAATAAAATGATTTATTAGGCGGTAATGGATAACGCTTACTGAATTTAATTGTTTTTGGTAAAATAGAATAATTGACATTTCCTTTATAAATATGTATAACAAATAAGGAAATAGACTAAAAGCTGAATACGTACATTATTGTGCCGAAAAAAATCGGTGCATGGAGGAAAATCATATGAAGACGGCTGAATTAAAGAAAAAAATTGCTTTTTCTTTAATCATGATAATGACTTGTTTTACGTTACTTAATTATGCAAACGGATATATACATATAAAGGCTGATATAGGAAAGACATATTTAAAAATAAAAGAAAAAGAAATGAAGTATATGTACGGTGAACGAACCTCCCGGGGAGACAGATACACCGGGAATTCACCAAATAAAAACGGAAATAATGTAACATATAAATACAAATTAAACAGTACATATGACGGAAAAACACTTAATAGCATAAACACCAATGACTATATGTACCTTCAGGAACAAAATAATAACAATGGCTCCGATGAGGGTTTTACTTTCAATGATTTTATGTACAAACCTGAGAGTAAAAGTATAACTCAGCAGTTAAAAAGTCAGGTTGATTCAGACTCATACAGACATAAAAAGCTTGATTTTTATTATATCAACGATTTTGAGTATACTTTTGAAGCTTTATCTGATCTAGAGCCTGTTATTGCAAAAACTGCAAAAGCCCAAAAGATGCCCAAGGCCTTTTTATCTGCGGTTTTATTCAGGGAAATGATGTTTCTGGGACAGGAGGATATTCTCGACGGAATTCCTTTGTTCGGCGGTAAGTCAATTGGTATTTGTCAGATAGGTATAGATAATGTGCGTTTCAACGAACAGGTTGTTCACGGAAAAAGTTCTTTGATAATAAATTATTCCGATAAGGAGATCAGGGAAATGCTTGAAACCCCGGAACTGGCAGTATATTTTTGTGCTGTTCAGCTAAAAGCAAGAGCAATTCAAATGACCGGGGAGAAAAACGTGAACCTTAATAATCTTAAAAAGGAACAGCTGCAAAAAATAATGGCTGAATATAATCAGTCAAAAATTTCAAGAAATTTCGGGCCTATTAAGACAAAGGAAAAATATGCAGAGGAGACATATAACTACTATCAGTTATTGTCAAAATACTATGCTTCTGCAGATTCTGCATCTTCCTCCAAATAATTCTTTATTTTTGTAGAAGTTTGTAATAAAATAATATTGCATGGTTTTTGTTTTGCATCTGTAGTTTAGTAGAATGGGTTTTAATTAATTTAGTTTTATGGAGGACGGTAGAATGGTAGGGTCACTTATTTTGACACTATTACCAATATTGGTAATAGTATGTATGCTTGTAATTTTTAAGAAGTCAGCTGATATCAGTGGTATCATCGGCTGGCTTTGCGTATCTGTTGTAGCATTTCTATTCTTTGAAACTTCTTTGCCTGTTATTTTCCGATCAACTGTATCGGGTTTCATTCGTTCATTTCCGGTTTCAATGATAGTACTGACGTCGCTATTTATGATGGCTTATATGGAAAAAACCGGAGCCTTAAAAAGAATAATAATATTTATAAAGACAATAGCAAGTCATAATAAAGCAGTTCAAATTATGATGATAAATATAGGATTTGGTACTTTAATGGTAGCGGTGGGTGCTACACCTGTATCAATTCTTCCGCCAATTCTCTTGGCAATGGGTTATTCCACATATGTTTCAATTGCACTTCCGTCTATTGGGTATGATTCACTTTGTACATACTCGCTTCTTGGTGCTCCTTTAGTGGCATTTCTGGACTTTGCAAACAACTTTTTGGGACAAGGGAATGAAATATCGCCTTCTCAGGCAGGAAGGGTATTTTTTATGTTTTTACCCCTTGTTTCAACATTGATCGGCTTCTGCATGCTGTATATCGTTGATAAATGGAAGGGAATAAAGAAGGGCTTTCTACCCTGTATAGTAACAGGTGGAGTTATAGCACTTGTAGCATTTTTCACTAACAAGGTGGATAATCTGGTAACATTGACGGGAGTTTTAAGTGGGCTAGCAGTAATAGTGGTAATGGCGCTTTACCTTAAGCTTACCGGTAAAAAAGTAATTGATAAAAGTATCTTGACCGCTGAAGAAAGAGAATATGAAAAGAGATATCCTCTGTGGAAGGCATTGAGTCCCTGGATTATACTTATAGGCTTCATACTTGCATTGAATCTTCCAAAGCCGATTTATGATTCACTTTACAATCTTGCACTGCCTATAAAGGGAATAACAGTTGATGGAAAGCCGATTGCAACAAGAGCTCTATGGAATGCATATACATGGATTGCAGTTGCTGTAGTTGTATCAATGCTTGTAATACAACCTAAAAAATCAGAGTTGAAGGCCTCTGTAAAAGTATGGATAAAAAGAGCTCCAAGACCTGTGTTTTCAGCTGCAATATTCTTTGCAATAGGTGAAGTAATGAACTATTCGGGCTGGAGTCTTGAAACTATGGCATACCAAACCGAAAGTATGATAAAAGTTCTGGCCAGTACCTCGGCAGATGCATTCAGCGGGGCATATGGATTTATTACAGGCTTCATCGGTCTCTTCGGAGGTTTTGTTACAGGAAGTGAAGCTTCAACTATTGCCATGTTTGCAAACTATACAATGGAAACTGCAAATAAACTGAATCTGGGACTTGACGGACTTATAATTGTTACTGCTACACTGGCCTTCGGAGGAGGTCTGGCAAGCGTTATTTCTCCGGCAAAGCTTCAAAATGCAGCAGCATCAATAGACAAGTTGGGTGAAGAAAACAAAGTAATCAGAATAGCATTTGTTTTCGCATTAATTTTGACATTTGTAACATCTGTGTACGCAATGATGTTACTTAAAATAGGATTGAAAATATAAGACAAATAGGGGGAAGTTAAAATGATTTGGAATACTCAGGTTGAGTGTATGTCAAGAAATTCAATGAAAGAAATTCAACTGGAAGGTTTGAAAAATATCGTAAAAGTTGCATATGAGAATGTTCCCATGTATAAGAGGAAATTTGATGAAATAGGCCTTAAGCCTGAGCATATCCAAACGTTAAAAGATATAGAGAAGATTCCGTTTACAACAAAGAATGACTTAAGAGACAATTATCCCTATGGGCTATTTGCAGTACCTCTCAAAAAAATAGTCAGGCTTCATGCGTCATCAGGTACCACAGGCAAGCCCATAGTCGTAGGTTATACAAAAAATGACATGGAAAACTGGTCAGAAAATATAGCAAGACTTGTTATTGCAGCAGGTGGGAGAGAAGATGATATTGCACAGGTTGTTTTCGGGTACGGTCTTTTTACAGGTGGCTTCGGACTGCATCAAGGGCTTGAAAAGGTAGGTATTACAGTTGTTCCTTCCTCCAGCGGTCAATCAGAAAGACAGCTCATGCTTATGCAGGATTTTGGCACCACTATTCTTGTTGGAACACCATCATATGCACTTTATTTGGCAGAGATTGCAGATGAAATGGGTCTTGACAAAAGTAAGCTTAAACTGAAGCTTGGCTTGTTCGGAGGGGAAGGACATACTCCTGAAATGAGGGCTGAAATAGAGAGAAGATGGGGTATAAAGGCTACAGAGAATTATGGATTGAGTGAAGTACAGGGCCCCGGGGTTGCGGGTGAATGTTACTGCCAGTGTGGTATGCACATTAATGAAGACCATTTTTACCCTGAAATAATTAATTCAGAATCAGGAGAAGCCCTTGAGTATGGAAATAAAGGAGAACTTGTACTTACAACACTGACAAAAGAGGGAATTCCTATGCTCCGTTACAGAACAAAGGATATAACCATACTGAACCCGGAAAAATGTGAGTGCGGAAGGACAACAGTCAGAATGAACAAGGTTCTAGGTAGAACTGATGATATGCTGATAATCAGAGGTGTTAACGTATTTCCTTCACAAATAGAGAGTGTACTTGTAGGTATGGAAGGAATTGGCCCACACTATCAGATAATAGTAACTAAAAACGGGTATATGGACGCAATTGAAGTACATGTAGAGCTTATTGACGGAAAACTCCTTGAAAAATTCAGTGAGTTGGAAAAACTTGAAAAAAGAATACGTCATGAGCTAAAAGTCGTTCTGCAGATTGATGCAAAGGTAAGGCTTGTAGAACCAAAATCAATTGAAAGAACAACCGGAAAAGCAAAGCGTGTAATTGATATGAGAAACCAATAAAACGCTGGTTGAGATTGTTTGTGGCACAGTACTAAAAGGGTACTGTGCCATTTTAACGAAATTTTATATTTACTTTTCAAATTCTGTTTATGAGATATAATAGTAGTATTGATAAAAAGCGGAAAAAAATATGAATGGAGGAAACATTATGAAGAAAATTGGATTTATAGGTACAGGAATGATGGGAACAGCAATGATAAAAGGAATAATTGGGGCACAGATTGTCAACCCTTCAGATATTCATGTTTTTGATTTGGATAAGGCAAAGCTTGAAGTATTATGCAGTGATTTGGGAGTAAATGCAGAAGGAAATTCCCAAGAAATTGTAAACAAATGTGATTTTGTATTTCTTGCGGTTAAGCCAAACGTCGTAAAGATAGTTTTGGAAGATATAAAGGAGTTATTTACAAATGAAAAGATTTTTATAAGTATTGCTGCGGGGATTCCTCTTAAAACTTACAAAAGCACACTAGGTGAAGACAAGAAAATAATTAGGGCAATGCCGAATACTCCGGCTGTAATTGGTGAAGGAATGACCCTTATAAGCTTTGATTCATGTGTTTTGGACAGTGAAGTTAAAGAAGCAATGAATCTCCTTGGTTCACTTGGTAAGGTAGAATGTATGGAAGAAAAACTTATGAACGAAGTTGTAGCGCTTACCGGTAGCAGCCCGGCCTATATTTTTATGTTGATAGAGGCAATGGCAGATGCGGCTGTTCTATCAGGTATCCCAAGACAAACTGCGTACAGGCTTGCTTCTCAGGCGGTGTCAGGAAGTGCAAAAATGGTAGCGGAGACAGGTAAGCATCCCGGAGAGTTGAAAGATCAGGTTTGCTCACCGGCAGGTACTACAATTGAGGCGGTTGCTGCTTTGGAAAAGTACGGGTTTAGAAACTCTATAATGGAAGCTATGAACGAGTGTACAAAAAAAGCAAGAGAGCTTGGTAAAATCTACGGATAAAGAATGAATTTGATGATTGATTATCAGGAGGCGGAATGAAGCAAGTAGAAATATACACTGATGGGGCCTGTTCCGGTAACCCCGGTCCCGGAGGCTGGGGAGCAGTACTGATGTATGGTGAGCATAAAACTGAAATTTCCGGATTTGAAAAGAGTACTACAAACAATAAAATGGAGCTGACTGCTGCATATGAAGCCCTGAAAAGACTAAAAGAGCCATGCAAAGTTAATTTATACAGTGACAGTGCATATCTTGTAAATGCCTTTTTGCAGGGGTGGCTTGACAAATGGATAAAAAACGGATGGAAGCGGAATAAAAATGAAGAAGTAAAAAATGTTGAGTTATGGAAAGAACTGGTCAACCTTGCAGGAATTCATGAAATAAAGTGGATAAAGGTTAAGGGCCATGCAGATAATGAGTATAATAATCGGTGCGACAAGCTTGCAACGGATGAAATTAAGAAAAACACATAGGAGGAATTTAAAACATGGATTATAATGAAAAAACACTTAAAACAGAGGATATATATAAAGGCAACATAATTAAAGTACAAAAATTAACTGTCAGCCTTCCAAACGGGAAGGAAGCTACAAGAGATATAGTTTTGCATCCCGGAGCTTCGGTAGTTGTTCCCATAAATGAAAAGGGTGAGCTGTACATGGTTAAGCAATTCAGAAAGCCTCTTGATATGACAACCCTTGAATTACCTGCCGGTAAACTTGATTCAGCGGGGGAAGACCCAAAACTATGCGCAGAAAGGGAGTTAATGGAGGAGACGGGTCTACGTGCCGGAAAGCTAGAACATTTGATAAGCATACATACCACGCCGGGTTTCTGCGACGAAGTTATTCATATGTATGCTGCCACTGAGCTTACTCAGGGAGATTCATGTACTGATGAAGACGAATTTCTGGATGTAGAGAAGATTCATGTTTCTGAACTGGTTGACATGATTCTAAAACACGAGATAACAGATGCAAAAACTATTATAGGTGTTATGATGGCAGAAAAAATAATACGTGAAAAGTAATGTAAAAAGTTATTAAATTATAGTAATATCTTATGTTTATCCGGCATATATATTTAATAAGTAACAAGGGTTAAAACATTTTTGACGCCGGGGGATAAGATTGTGATTCACAAAACAGCGAATGTAGTAAAAGAACACATAAGAGATAATAAATACACATACCTGAGTTTATTTATTTTTTATATAATCGGAATTGTGGCAGGAGCTCTGGCGGTTAATGAGCTGGACTACCACCAGAAAACCGAAATGACTACTTTTTTTAATGACTTTTTAAAGCTGTTAAACAGTGACAACGTAACTGGAATATCCTTGCTGAAGATTTCTATACTGGGTAGTATGAGAATTATAATACTTTTTTGGTTGCTTGGAGTTACAGTAATAGGATTACCTGTTTATTACCTGACCATGGGAATGAGGGGGTTCACTACAGGATTTAGTTCAGGGATTGTAATGGGGGTTCTGGGAGAAAAGGGTATATTGGTATCAGTTTTCTGCTTTCTTCCCAAAGAAATCCTGACAGTACCTTTTATTATTGCCCTTGGTGTAAATGGTATAAGATTAACAAAAGGAATACTAAAAAATTGGGTTAAAAAACCTGTTAAAAAAGAAGACACATTAAAAAATAAGTTTGTGCCATACTGCTTTGTTGCAATTTTCTTTTCCTTATTTATACTGTTTATGACAATTTTGGATGCCTTTATTGCTCCATTTACATTAAAATTATTGACATTTGTATAATTACAGATAGAAAATTTGTTAAAAATTGATAAAAATCCTAAATAATCCTTTCAAAATTACATAATTTGTATTAGAATATTATTAGAAAACCATTAAATACTAAAAAATGGTTTCGTATAATTATCCATTTACATAAAATGGATAAATAGATAATAAAGGAGTCGTTGTTTGATGGAAGCTAATGTTGAAAAGTTTATTAATTTTCTAGAGAGAGATAAGAGATTATCACTCAATACGCTTCAGTCCTATAAACGGGACATAGAACAATACATAACATACTTAAAAGAAATTAACGTAACCAACATCGTAAATACTAATAAGACAACTGTAATTGCCTATTTGTTGCATTTGCAGAAAAAGGGTAGAGCTACATCTACCATATCAAGGAACCTTGCGTCCATAAGGTCCTTTTATCAATTCCTCTATAAGGATAAAGTAATAGACAATGACCCTACCTCAGAGTTGGAATCACCTAAAGTAGAAAAAAAGCTTCCACAGATATTATCAACCCAAGAGGTTGAGTTACTGCTCGACCAACCTAAGTGCCTTGATCTTAAAGGAATCCGTGACAAGGCTATGCTAGAATTATTATACGCAACAGGTATTCGTGTTTCAGAACTTATATCATTAAACTTGGATGATATTAATTTTGAACTAGGGTTTATAAAGTGCAATAAAGGCACACGTGAAAGGACAATTCCCATTGGATCAATATCAATGGCTGCAGTACATGAGTATCTTGAAAAATCCCGCAACTTTTTAATTCAGGACAGTCAGGAAACAGCACTTTTTGTAAATGTAAACGGTAAACGTCTTACCAGACAAGGGTTCTGGAAGATTATTAAACATTACAAGAATCAAGCCAAAATAAATAAGGACATAACACCACATACATTAAGACATTCCTTTGCAGCACATTTGCTTGAAAATGGTGCAGACCTCAGATCCATACAGGAAATGCTTGGTCATTCAGATATCTCTTCTACTCAGATATACGCACAGATTGCTAAAAACAAAATTAAAGATGTTTACAAAAAGACTCATCCCAGAGCATAATTTTGTGGTACAAAGGGACACTCATTAATACTGAGATGTCCTTTTTTTATGGTAAAATACTACATATATGATTTATAAAACAAAAGAAAGTCCAAATGGAGGTTATATCATGAGAATGTACGAAATAATTGAGAAAAAACGAGACGGTCTTGAACTCAGCTTGGATGAAATTAATTTCTTTATTTCGGAATATTGCAATAATAATGTTCCTGATTACCAGGCGGCTGCACTTTTGATGGCTATTTTCCTTAAAGGTATGAACGAAAGAGAAACTGCAGATTTGACAAATGTAATGGCAAATTCAGGAGACAGAATTGATCTTTCTTCAATACCCGGTATAAAGGTTGATAAACACAGCACAGGAGGTGTAGGTGACAAGACCACGCTTATCCTTGCTCCTATTGTCGCCGCTTGTGGAATACCCGTTGCAAAAATGTCAGGCAGAGGGCTTGGACATACAGGAGGAACAATAGACAAGCTTGAGTCAATACCAGGATTTAATACAAGTCTTTCAACAGAACAATTTATAAACAATGTTAAAGATAAAGGCATCTCAATAGCAGGACAAACAGGAAATCTGGCTCCTGCTGATAAAAAAATATATGCATTGAGAGACGTGACTGCAACAGTAAATAATATATCGCTAATTGCCAGCAGTATTATGAGCAAAAAGCTTGCCTCAGGTGCCGACAGAATTGTACTGGATGTAAAAACCGGAAGCGGAGCATTTATGAAAACCTTTGAGGATTCTGTGGAACTTGCAAAGGCTATGGTAAAGATAGGTCGCAATACAGGAAGGAAAACAGTTGCGGTAGTTACCGATATGGACATTCCCCTTGGTTATGCAGTAGGAAATTCACTAGAAATAATTGAGGCCATTGATACACTAAAAAACAAGGGGCCGGAGGATTTGAAAGATGTCTCATTTGAGCTGGCTGCCAGAATGCTTGAACTCAGCGGGACAGGCAATCTGGAAGAGTGCAGAAAAAGAGTAGTAGATGCAGTTATAAGCGGAAGAGCATTGTCCAAATTTGCTGAGCTGATTGAAAATCAGCAAGGGGACAAAGCTGTTATAGATGACTATACACTGTTCCCGCAGCCTGCTTACAAAATGAGCTTTAAATGTGAAAAGCCGGGCTATATACAGTCTATGAAAACAGACAAAATAGGCATGGCTTCACTGGTACTTGGAGCCGGAAGAGAGACAAAGGATAGTAAAATCGACTATAGTGCAGGCATTATGTTTAATAAAAAAACCGGAGACAAGGTAGAAGTTGGAGATTGTGTCGCAACTTTGTATACAAACAGGGAAGAGACGCTTTTACAGGCTGTTTCCCTTTTAAATGAAGCAGTTGTAATAAGTGAATTACCTCATGAAAGGAAACCGCTGATTCTGGCGTATATCGACAGTGAAGGAAACATAAAAAAATAAATTTTTACTAGAATATACTAATATTGTCCCGCATAACAATTAACTAGGACGAATTGTATTTTAAATAACGAATAGTTAACTGGAGGGACCTAAGTGAAAAGAAACTCTGTTTTAGCTTTTTCTTTGATTATAGCTATAGTTACGACCCTGTTACCGTCTGCGGTATTAGCAGATACAAATGAAGCTGCAGTAGAGGCATCGGCAAAATATGACATTGCTACGGTAACGAAATTGGAAACCAAGACAAATGTTCTTGATTTAAAGGCAAAATCTGCTGTGCTTATGGATGCGGCTTCCGGAAAAGTTCTTTCTGAAAAGAACAGCCATGAGAAACTTGCGATTGCAAGTGTAACCAAGGTTATGACAATGCTTTTGGTAATGGAAGCAATTGATTCAGGTAGATTTTCATTTAACGATAAGGTAAGCGTGTCGGAATATTCTGCCGGTATGGGTGGCTCCCAAGCTTATATGGAGCCGGGTGAGGAATTTACCGTTACTGAAATGATGAATGCTTTGGCGATACATTCTTCAAATGATGTAGCGGTTGCTTTGGCGGAAAAGGTCAGCGGAAGTGAGGAAACCTTTGTAACTGATATGAACAACAAGGCCCAGGAATTGGGAATGAAAGATACAAAATTTATGGACTGTACGGGATTGAATGATGACGGTTACAGTTCTGCACACGATGTGGCCTTAATGTCAAGAGAACTGGTTATGAAGCACCCCAAAGTTCTTCAGTTCACCGGAAAATGGCATGATACTTTCAGAAACGGAACCTTTGACCTGTATAATACAAATAAGCTGGTAAAATTCTATACAAATTGTGACGGGCTTAAAACTGGCTTTACAAACAAAGCAGGCTTTAATTTATCTTGTACAGCTAAGAGAAATGATTTGAGAATTATATCAGTTGTACTTGGTGAGCCGGACTCGAATACAAGGTTTGCAGAGTCAAGAAAACTTTTGGATTACGGCTTTGCAAACTATGAGGTAATAAATCTTGATAAAAGGGGAAATGTTGTAGGTAACATACCAGTAAAAAAGGGTAGCAAGCTTAGTGTAAGTGCGGTATATGGTACTGATACCAGTATAATGGTTACAAAAGGCCAAAAGGGTAAAGTAGAAAAGGAAGTAGCACTTGTCCCGGGACTTTCTGCTCCTGTGGAAATAAATCAAAAAGTAGGAGAAGTTATTTATAAAATAGACGGAAAAGAAGCAGGAAGGTTTGACCTCATTGCCAGTGAAAAAATTGATAAAATATCTTACGGCAGGATTTTTTCTAAACTCATTGTTAGGTGGTTCAGTCTTGGGAGAGCATAAAAGCTCTCCCTCTTTTAAAGAATAATTGCCTTATAAAGTGAAGCAAAAATATATAATGCAGGAATTCCAACTATCTTATCAAAAACTCTGCTGAATATCAAAAGTATGAAGATAATCATGCTATATTGCTCCAGTATGGTGAAGAAGCGATACTTCCAAGTATTAAAAATGTTTGCAATAACATGATATCCGTCAAAAAACGGTATTGGAAGGAGGTTCAGCACAAACAGCACAACATTTATTCTCGCTGAATATCTAAGAATATCCACTACATTACCAAATACTGCCGGATTATTTGAAAGAAACCCCGTTACTGCCACCAGTTTTAAAACCAATAAAAAACCGATTGCTACCAGCAAGTTCATGAAAGGCCCGGCAAGGGAAACAAGAATGTCATCCCTTCTGGGCTTTTTATAATGTCTTGGATTGGTCATAACAGGTTTTGCCCAACCGAATCCTGCAATAAGAATCATTATAAAGCCTATAATATCTATATGGGCTCTGGGGTCAAGAGTAATTCTTCCCTGAACCCTGGGGGTAGGATCACCAAGCTTGTTGGCGGTAACAGCATGTGCAAATTCATGCAGTACAAAACCCAAGAGGATTCCGGGTAGTATCATTAACTTATATATTATATACTCGCGTGAAAAAAGCATATTTCCTCCATGCCTGAAAGGCTGACTTTATTGGCATCTCATCGATGTCGCTGTATAAATTTTACTAGAACTTTGATGATATGTCTACCATCGCAATAATATTGTAATTATTGCCCCATTTATGATAAGATTAAAAGGTTGATACAACGATATTACATAATAATTAAGGTGGTAGTTGATGGAAAGCTCCCTTACAAACGCCTGTACTTTAAAACTTGACAATTTTGAAGGCCCATTTGACTTGCTTTTTCATTTATTTGAAAAGAATAAAGTGGATATTTACGATATACCTATAAGTTCAATTACAGACCAATATCTGGATTATTTATATGCAATGCAACAGCTAGACCTTGAAGTTGCAAGCGAATTTCTGATAATGGCTGCAACCTTGCTGCATATAAAGTCAAGAACTCTTCTTCCAAGCAAAAAAGAAGAGAAACAAGAGGAAAAAGACCCAAGAGAAGAACTGGTCAGACGTTTGGTTGAATACAGAAGATACAAAGAATTCACACAAGAACTAAAAGAGATGGAAAAGAAATGGGATAGGGTTTCGTTCAGACTTCCGGAAACACTTGATTTACCTGTAAAAGAGGAAGTCATGGAGATAGATCCGCAGATTTTGCGCCAGCAGTACCTTTCAATCTTGGACAGAAACAAGAAAAAAATAAATCATGGTGCAAAAAACATAACAAAGCTTGTTGAACACGAAAAAGTTTCTCTGCGGAGCAAAATGAGAGAGGTAGTAAAGCAACTGATACACAAGGTATCCTTTAAGTTTTCAGAGCTTTTTTCTTTTAAAACCAAGTCCAGAACAGAGGTTGTTACAGGCTTTATGGCAATCTTGGAACTTGCTAAGATGAAAAAGGTCAAGATTGTTCAGAATCAGCAATTTTCTGATATTCATGTAATCGGCAATACAGAGAACGAAAAAGAAGACTATGAATTATATGATGATATAGATGAAAACATAAGTGAATTCTAGAACTAGCTTTTAATTGGAGGTTTATAAATGGAAATAAGCACTATTGAGTGCGTAATTGAAAGCCTTATTTTTTCCTACGGCGATCCATTACCACTGGATAAAATATGCGAAATACTTGAGCTGGATAAAAAAACTGCAAGAAGCATAATTAAAAATATGATGGATTCGTACAACAGTTCAAACAGAGGTATAATTATCAGAGAAATAAATGATAAATACCAGATGTGTTCTAAGCCGGAATATTTTGATTATGTATCGAAACTTTATCAAATCAGGCAGAAGCAAGCTCTTTCACAGGCCGCATATGAAGTACTTGCGATTATTGCGTATAATCAGCCTATTACAAAGGCCAAGATTGAGCAAATCAGGGGCGTTAATTCTGATAGTGCAGTAACAAGGCTAATGGAAAGAAACCTGGTTAAAGAAGCAGGAAAACTGGATGTACCGGGAAGACCCAGATTGTACGAAACTACTGATGAGTTTTTGAGGTGCTTTGGATTTAAATCTCTAAGAGATTTGCCACTACTGGATATTGATGATTTAAGTGAACTCAGTCTTCAGGAACTTGTGGAAGAAGTACAAACATAGGATGACAAGTGATTTAAAATTGTAAATCATGTCAAAAATAACCAAGAGGTGATTCTCTTGGTTATTTTTTTAGTTGTTATTATTATAATCTGCATTCTTGTAACAATAATTTTGAATACCAGACTGACGCTGGGTTTTACAGCAAAACTGCAAAACAAAGACTGTTCGGTTTTTATTACTATATATTCATTTAGAAATAAAGTTGTTAAAAACTTAATGATATATCCTATTCCCAAAAAGAATAAAAAGCCTAAGAGAAAAACGGTAAACGGTAAGAGAGACTTGAAAGAATTAAGAAGAAGCTTGCAGATATTGAGAAGGCTTTTCAGAAGATCGTTAATAATAAAAGACTTTAAGCTTCATGTAAAGGAAGGAACCGGAGATGCGTTCAATACAGCTATTTTATATGGCTTTTTATGGAGTGCAATAGGAATGATAGAAAATCTGATTTTTACACAATATAGGGTTAAAAATAAAGAAATTAAAGTTGAGGCCGATTTTAATGGAAAATATATTAAAGTAAACTTAGACTGCATATTTAGCCTAAAAATTGTAAATATTATTACTGTAGCTAAAGTAATTGCCATACTGTACTTAAAAAATAGAAAGGGTGGTGGTGCTGGTGTCAAGTCATCCAATAGAAGGTCTAATGACTACAGCAATGCAAAGTATCAAGGAAATGGTTGATGTTAATACAATAGTTGGAGATGCAGTTCAAGCACCTGACGGAACTGTTATTATACCTATATCTAAGGTTAGTTTTGGATTTGCAGCTGGTGGAGGGGACTATGGAGAAGATTCATCCTCTAATAATTCTCAGGAAGAGCAAGATAAAGGAAAATTCCCTTTTGCAGGAGGTAGTGGAGCGGGTGTTTCAATAAATCCGGTGGCCTTTATGGTATGTGGACAGAATCAGGTTAAGCTCCTTCCTGTAAATGTAAATTCATCTGTTGACAAGATTCTGGATATGGTTCCAGAGTTAGTTCAGAAAGCAAGTGAAATGATTAACGAAAAGATGTCCAAGCCAAAAGGTGAGAACTCGAAACAAAAAAAAGAAGATAGTGAAAAGTGCAAAGAATAATAAAATTTTAAACGTTATAGCAAAACAACAACTCACAAAGGGCAGTACGCCTTTTGATGTCAGTTGTTGTTTTACTTAACGCAGTTTTCTACCGGCTGCAGGTGCTATTAATGTTGACTCAAATTAAAATGAAATATAGAATAAATGGTATATTAAAATTTGCATAAGGGATATTATAAATGGTGGGAATCAGATTACAGAAGTATTTAGCGCATGCGGGAGTTGCTTCAAGGAGAACTGCCGAAGAAATGATTAAGCAGGGCAGGATAGCAGTAAATGATACTGTTGTGGAAAATATGGGATTCACTGTAACAAACGATGATATTATAACCGTAGACGGAAAACCTGTTAATATAGAAGAAGAAAAGGTTTATATATTGCTGAACAAGCCTGTGGGTTACGTTTCTACCAGTAAAGATCAGTTTGGTAGACCAACGGTTACTGACCTGGTTATGGATGTTAAAAAGAGGCTTTATCCTGTTGGACGACTTGACTATGACACATCAGGACTTATTCTTCTAACAAATGACGGTGATTTCACTTACCGCCTGACACATCCGAAGCATGAAATAAACAAGGTTTATGAGGCTGTCATTTCGGGTTTTCCTGAAAAGAGTGAAATTAAAAGGTTTGAGGCCGGATTGAAAATAGAAGACTATCAGACTTCTCCTGCAGAATTTTTGATTTTAGAAAAACAAGGAATAAATACACTTGTGAAAATTACCATACACGAGGGTAAAAACAGACAGGTGAGAAAGATGTGCGAAGCTATAGGCCACAAGGTTGTTGCATTAAAGAGAATTCAGATAGGGCCTATAGCTCTGGATAACCTTCCCGAGGGAAAGTGGAGACATCTTTCTGACAAAGAATTAAAAATGCTATATTAATAATTGTACATATAACTGTAAGTACCAAGAGCAAGAATAACCAGTACTATAACAATATAAACAACAGTAAGTGCCAGGCTGACGATTGCCAGTATGCCTTGAATTTTAAAATACTTTTTAAGGTAATTAAATACATTATAAAGAATGTGAGGACTGTTAAAATCGGCATATTCCTTGATAGAGGTTGAGCCTTTTGTAAGGGAAATACCTGCAAATATAAGTGGTACACCAATTGCAGCTGTTATAATACCTAAGCAGGATATTGCTCCCATAACAATCGTATAGATTCCAAGAAATTTCATCCATCCGGATAGGCTGTTAATAATGGAATTATATATACCCGGTTGAATCGTCTGTTGCTGCTGATAGGTATTGTTGTTAATTGCTGTGTTATTTGTTGCCGATGGGGGATTTTCCTGTAAAGCAGTATCTGATTCGTTATATTGATCCATAATTAAATCTCCTTAAACAAGTTTTAGAATTTGTGCTTAAATTATAGCATAAAAACCGATATATAAAAACCGTTATTATATAAAAGGAGAGTTTTTGAATGTGTATTTTAAAAAATTCATTATACCAATCTCATGAAATAGTTTCATGTGTGGTCTGCAATGGCGATACGGTTGTTGATGCGACTGCCGGAAACGGACACGATACAGCATTTCTGGCAAGACTTGTGGGTCAGGGAGGGCAGGTTTATTCCTTTGATATTCAGGAATCGGCACTTAATACAACAAAAAACAGATTGGAATCTGAAAATCTTCTGAGCAGGGTTAATCTTATAAATGATGGTCATCAAAATATGATGAAGTATGTAAATAAGCCCATTAAAGTGGCTATGTTTAATTTGGGGTACCTTCCCGGAGGAGACCATAACATAGGAACTAGGGGAGGAACTACCATCGAAGCCATAAAAAGTGCCATGGAGCTGGTAGTTCCTCATGGGATAATCAGCATAGTTGTATACTATGGGGGAGACAGCGGGTTTGATGAAAAGAACGAAGTTTTAAACTATATTAAGACCATAGACTGCAAGAAATTCAGTGTAATGCAAACCGAATTTGTCAATCAAATAAACTGTCCTCCCATTTTTGTTTGTTTAGAGAAACTGGGATAGTTATATTATTTACAATTACTTTTTGCCATTTCCTTTTTGATTATTATTGTTATCTTTACTTTTTTCTTTTTTCCCGTTTGAGGGATTGTTTTTAGGTTTTTTATTGTTATTGTCACTTGGAGCATTTTTACGATATTCAGAGGGAATAGGTTTCGAGCCCTGATTAAAAGTTTCCTTTTTGTCAGGGCTTTCTTTAATACTAGGGCTTTTTTTAGTATTAGGGCTTTCTTTGGCAGTATACTTTTTAGGCTTTTTATTTTCAGGTTTCTCATTACTATCAGGCTTCTCAATACTATTAGAAACCACGGGAGCATCATTGACTCGTTCGGTGTTATAACTATTATCTTTATTTTTATCAGAAGTTTCTTTGTTCTGCTTTTTAAATTCATACGCTTCAAGCATATTGTAAAGATTTTCACTTCTAGCCTTTTCTATATTAATAATATAGTCAGATTCTAAAGTATCTTCCCACAACTTGTAACGTCCCATGGAAATATTATTTTTAACAGCCTCGGATCTTTTTGCAGGATCAACCTTTATTACTTCCGGCTTTATTGATACAGAACCTGCTCTGAAATCTGTTTTTTGAAGCTCTGACACAATACCATCCAGCACCTTTTCACCTGAAACAGTAGAACTGTCCAATTTACCCTGCTTTATTGAAGCTGAAATCAATACTGCATTTTTTGTGTCAGGACGTATAAACCCCTTGTTTTGAGATTCTTCTAAAATATTCTTTACAGCACTGGTCAAGGGCATGTTTACAAGCCTTAAATTTTCAACAAGAGCTGTTGCATCACTATTTAGCGCCTTAACCTCTATAACTTTGGCTCTTTTATCAATTGATAATTCAAGGCTTGGGTTAATATCAACATCAACATATGCAAAAACAGCAGACGGTTTTCCCAACTGGTAAATTAAAACTGAACAAAACAATAAAACAAACATTCCTGCAATAGCAATATATTTCAACGGATTAGATTTCCTTGGAATTACTGAGTTGCTTAAATCTACTTGCTGTCCCAAAAACATTTCAGGCATTCTGGTTATGGTTATAAAATCACATGTACTTGTCATTACAATAGCTTTATTACCCTTGAATTCAAGAATCATCCCGGTTCTATTTCCCATGGTTATTTCCTCCCTTCTATATTGCTCACATAATCCTGTAACACTTCAAGTTTGCTGTTTAGTATTAAATAAACTGCTATTATAAATTTTCTGTTTCTTTCAACTGTCTTACGATTTACCTGTACTAATTTCATTAATTGTGACATGGGTATAGTCTTTTTTGTTATTAGTGCATCGGATAGCGTTTTATTTTCTGACAAAACCCGGGCGATGCTTATTGCAAGTTTTTTAGAATCTGTATGTCTTGGCGAATTTCCAACCAAATCAGACAGACTTATGCCGAAATCTTTAAGCCTTGTTCTGAATAGCTCAATTTCTTCTTTTAGTTCCACATTATCAAAAAAAGTACCAGCTTCTACTACCATGTATTTATTTTCAATAATCTCTTTAATATCAGAATCATTAGTTTGAAAATAGGTAAATGGGTATACTTTGCTATTTTTATAATCTTTTCTCAAATAGTCGACTATTCTTCTTTTTATAACCGTTTCAGCGAAGCTCAGAAAACCTGCATTTTTTTCAGCATCATAAAACTCAATAGCTTCATTAAAAGCTATAAGGCCGATACTTAGTTCATCACTGTTTTTGGTGTCAACAAATTTACCTGTGACAGTGGATATTACCTTTAAAATGAAGGGCGTATAATCACAAATGAAACCTTCTTTTAGATGAGTATCTCCATTCTTGATTTTAGCCACAGTTTCTTCAATAGGCTTGGACTTTTTTCTGGATTTACTAAACAAATTTAGAATGGTCAACTTATATATTCACTCCTTACAATAGTATTCGCAGGTACATCCGATTTTTAGGGGGCAAAAAACGGGGAAATTCTTTTAAACAAACCTATAAAAACATTATTGTTTACATAAATAAAATTCCAACTACATTATATATAAGTTTTCATGTTGTATCAAATTAATTTAAGGGAGTTTATATGCTGTATTGACACCCTTTTCACGATATACTATAATTATTACTAGGTACTAATAACTAATGATAGTTATAAATCTGCCCAGATAAATTATAAATTTGAGAATTAACACGCTGATTTTATAGAATAATTTATCTAGTATATATTTTAAAGAGGTGATTGCATGTCACAAATTGAAAAGCTGCAAAATCTAAAAAACATGAAGAAAACCATAGCTCAAGGTGGCGGAGAAGAGAAAATAGCAAAAAGACACGCAGATGGAAAACTTTCTGCCAGAGAGAGAATTGATTTGTTATTTGACAAGGAAAGTTTTGTTGAAGTAGATGCATTCATAGAATCCAGATGCTTTGACTTTGGTATGCAGAAGAAGAAACATCCTGGTGACGGTGTTGTTACCGGTTACGGTACGGTTAATGGCAGAAAAGTTTTTGTTGCGTCACAGGACTTTACAGTTATAGGCGGTTCATTAGGAGAGATGCATGCAAAGAAGATTACAAAGGTTATGGATATGGCTCTTAAAATGGGAGCACCTTTCATAGCTATTAATGATTCTGGCGGAGCTCGTATCGAGGAAGGTCTTGATGCGCTTTCGGGGTACGGAGATATTTTTTACAGAAATACTCTTGCATCGGGTGTTATTCCTCAGATATCAGTAATTATGGGACCATGTGCAGGCGGTGCCGTTTATTCACCGGCTATAACCGACTTTATATTTATGGTAGAAAAAACAAGCCAGATGTTTATTACCGGACCACAGGTAATAAAGTCTGTTACGGGTGAAGATGTATCAGTTGAAAATCTGGGAGGTGCGGATGTTCATACTGCAATAAGCGGTGTAGCACATTTCAAGGCTTCAAGTGAAGAAGAGTGTATAGAAGATATAAAGAGACTTTTAAGTTTTATTCCGGATAATAACGTATCAGACACCATGTATTACGGCGTATCCGATGCTACAGACAGATTAGCCGAAAGCCTCAACAAAATCATTCCTGAGGAATCAAACAAGCCTTACGATATGTTTGACGTGATAGGTGAAATAGTTGATGACGGCGATTTTTTTGAAATCCAAAGTTATTTTGCACAGAATATAATTATAGGATTTGCACGAATTAATGGAAAAAGTGTTGGTATAGTTGCAAATCAGCCAAAAGTAATGGCCGGCTCCCTTGATATGAATGCAGCAGATAAGGCGGCACGTTTTGTCCGTTTCTGTGATGCTTTTAATATACCCGTAGTTTCATTTACAGATGTACCCGCATTTCTGCCGGGTGTGGCTCAGGAACATAACGGTATAATACGCCATGGTGCAAAACTCTTGTATGCTTTCTCAGAAGCAACAGTTCCAAAGATAAATGTTATACTCAGAAAAGCTTACGGTGGAGCGTATATTGCTATGAACAGCAAGACAATAGGAGCAGACATGGTTTTTGCATGGCCATCAGCCGAAATAGCTGTTATGGGTCCTGACGGAGCAGCGAACATTATATTTAAAAAGGATATTACTGCATCGGAAAATCCGGCGGAAACAAGACAGGAAAAGATTGCAGAATACAGAGACAAATTCTCAAATCCCTATGTTGCTGCGTCAAGAGGCTATATTGATGATGTTATAGAGCCTTCTGAAACCAGAACAAAAATTATAACTGCATTGGAAATGCTGGACACAAAGAGGGAAAACAGGCCTTCAAAGAAGCATGGCAATATTCCGCTATAATAATGAAACAAAATATCTGGAGGATGAGTATGATGAATAAATATATAATTAAGGTTAACGGAACTCCTTATGAAGTTGAGGTTGAAGAAGTTGGCGGGGGAAGGCCATCGGCGGTGTCTCCAAAGCTAGGAGCCTCCAAGCCCGGACGTACAGCCACTACAAAGTCGGTACACCCTCAGTCATCGGGCAAAGCAGGGGATGTTGTTGCTCCAATGCCTGGAACAGTTTTAAAGGTAAAGATAAATCAGGGGGACGAGGTTAAAAAAGGACAGGTACTTTTAATACTGGAAGCTATGAAAATGGAAAATGAAATAGTAGCACCTACTGATGGAAAAGTTACAGCACTAAACGTTGAAGCTGGAAAGTCTGTTACAGCTGGGCAATTAATGGTATCTATAGCCTGAAAGGCTGACTTTACCGCAAAGGAGATGGAAAAATGTCAGGCGTAAGAATTACGGAAACAGTACTAAGAGACGCTCATCAGTCCCTTATAGCTACCAGAATGAGAACAGAAGAAATGCTTCCTATTATAGAGAAGCTTGACAATGTAGGTTACCATTCGCTGGAAGCTTGGGGCGGGGCTACTTTTGACTCATGTATGAGATTTTTAAATGAAGATCCATGGATGAGACTTAGAAAAATAAAGGATGTTGCTAAAAAGACACCTCTGCAGATGCTTCTGCGAGGCCAGAACCTTTTAGGGTACAAGCACTATGCCGATGATATAGTAGAGTACTTTGTTCAAAAAGCTGTTGCAAACGGCATGGACATAATGAGAATATTTGATGCACTAAACGATGCCAGGAATATTGAGACAGCAATTAAGGCATGTAAAAAAGAAGGCGGTCATGCTCAGGGCTGTATCTGCTATACAATAAGCCCTGTTCACAATCTGGAACTTTTCGTAAAAGATGCAAAACAGTTGGAGAGTATGGGAGCAGATTCTATCTGCATCAAGGACATGGCGGGCCTTTTGGTACCTTATCAGGCATATGAACTGGTAAAGGCACTAAAAGAAAATGTAAAAATACCTATACAGCTCCACACACACTATACAAGTGGTGTAGCATCTATGACATATCTGAAGGCTATAGAAGCAGGTGTGGATGCTGTTGACTGTGCAATTTCGCCTATGTCAATGGGAACTTCACAGCCTCCTACAGAGCCGTTGGTGGCAACTTTAAAGGGAACTGAATTCGATACGGGACTGGATTTGGAGAAGCTCAGTGAAATTGCAGACTATTTTAGACCCCTTAAAGAGAAATATATTGAAAGCGGACTTTTGGATGTGAAGGTAATGGGCGTTGATGTTAACGCACTTATTTATCAGGTACCGGGCGGAATGCTTTCAAATCTCGTTTCACAGTTAAAGCAGTCAAATGCTTTGGATAAATATGAGGAGGTTCTCAAGGAAGTTCCAAGAGTACGAGCTGATTTCGGTTATCCTCCTCTTGTTACACCCTCAAGTCAGATAGTTGGTACACAGGCAGTCCTGAACGTTTTGACAGGTGAGAGATACAAGATGGTACCCAAGGAATCAAAAGGTGTTGTAAAAGGTGAATACGGTAAAACACCTGCGCCTATCAGTGAAGAGATAAAGTCTAAGATTCTGGGGGATGAAGAGCAAATTACCTGCAGACCAGCAGATCTTATTGAACCTGAGCTTGAAAAGAATAGAGAAGCTGTTAAGGACTATATAGAACAGGATGAAGATGTACTTTCATACGCAATGCTTCCTCAGGTTGCCGAGAAATTCTTTAAACAGAGAATTGAGGATAGAAATAAAGTTGCAGCACCTGCAACAGATGAAATAAACCCTGAAGTTGTAGCGGCAATATCAGCCGTAGTCAATGAAATGGGTGAAAGAGACGGTAGAGAGTACAGAATAGGCAATATCTCAAAGCTTAACCATAATCAGAACAGATGGAGCCTGTACGGTATGCTGGAAAGATTCAGAACAAAAATTTAAAAACATAAAATACTTTTTGATTTTTCACAATTGCGAGACCTCCACGGTAATTCTGTGGGGGGGTTTTCGCTTTACATTAATTTTCGCACCCGCTGTGAAGATATATATAGTTTTGTTTATTACTGAAAAACTCAAGTATTGCAACATCTGAGCCTTTTTTTATATGTTTTCCGCATTTCAGGCATACAAAATTTGACTGCTGAATTTGTGCATAACTCAAAGTAGGGGAAATATCTTTGATTTTTTGCCAGCTTTTCCATCCAACCTTGCACAGACTTATTCTGTTTTCATAATCAGACAGCACCCATCTGAGAAGCTTGTGAAAGTGAAAAGGGAACCTGGTAAATTTTATATAATCTCTGGGAAGTCCAAGATTAACGGCATATAATTCAAAGTTCCTTTCAACAACTTCCTGAATCCGTCCAGTTATTTGCGTTACATACCAGCAAAAGCCTTCATCTGTCAACCAACATTTCAGCCGTTCGAACATATAACCTCGGCATATTTCGATGGATTCAGACTTTGATACACGTAGAGCCGTAAAGGCCTTTTTTGCTATTTCAACGACATCGTCCAGATACAATTTTTTTTTAAAATTATCTGAATTATAAAGTTCCACGGGAATAATATCAAAATAGTATTCGTTTGTTTCAGGTCTGTAAAAGCCGATACATGTGCCACCGATAAAACTTCCACTGCCCGCATCATCAATTTGTATCATATTTTTGTGTTTAACCTCCTGATGATTATGTATATCAATTATTATTAGTCGGTTTTGAAATAATATTAAAAAAGTTATTTCCGAATCTATGTACTTAAAAAAATGCAATTGCTTGATTTTTTTCCTGCAAAAAGGTAATATATAATTTATATTGTTTAGAAGTGCATTTGGAGGAGAATATGAAGAACGGCCTAAAAAATAATGATTTATTGAGTTTAATACAACAGAAATATAATGATTTCAGCAAGGGACAGAAGCTTATTGCCAACTATATAACAAGCCATTATGACAAGGCTGCATTTGTCACCGCAGCTAAGCTTGGTGAAATAGTAGGTGTCAGTGAATCGACTGTAGTAAGATTTGCAATAGAACTGGGGTTTGATGGGTATCCGAAGCTTCAGAAGGTTCTACAGGAGCTTATAAAAAGCAAGCTTACTTCAGTACAGAGAATTGAGGTGTCATCCAACAGACTCAATGAAGACAATATACTAAAAAGTGTATTGCAATCCGATATGGATAAAATAAAATTAACTCTTGAACAACTGGATACAAACAATTTTAATGAAATAGTTGAAACCATACTGGGAGCAAAAAGGATATTCATTCTGGGGGTAAGAAGTTCTGCTCCTCTTGCAAGTTTTCTAGGTTTTTACTTCAATTTGATATTTGATAATATAAGACTTGTTCATACCACCAGTGTCAGTGAAATGTTTGAACAAATTATAAAAGCACAGCCCGGAGATGTTGTTATAGGGATAAGCTATCCGCGTTATTCAAAGAGAACCATAAAGGCATTGCAGTTTGCAAAAGACCAGGGTGTTAATACGATAGCCATTACTGACAGTTCAGAATCTCCGGTGGCACAGGCGGCCAACCAGTATTTGCTGGCCAGAAGCGATATGGCTTCCTTCGTAGATTCACTTGTTGCCCCTTTGAGCCTTATAAATGCATTAATAGTAGCGGTAGGTATGAGAAGGAAAAATGATGTATACAATACCTTTGAAAAGCTTGAAAAGATATGGGATGAATATGAGGTTTACGAAAAAGACGATTATCATGATGAAAAACTGTAAACTGTGACTAGCGATGAAAGGACACATATGGGTAAAGTAATAGTAATCGGGGGCGGCCCGGCAGGAATAATGGCTGCAGGAGTTGCAGCCGGAAGAGGACGGGACGTTCTTTTATTGGAAAAAAACAGCAAGCTTGGTAAGAAACTTTTAATATCAGGTAAAGGCAGATGTAATATTACTAATGATACTGATGTTGAAGGCTTGATAGAAAATACGCCGGGGAATGGAAACTTCCTTTACTCGGCTTTTTATACGTTTTCAAATCAGGATTTAATTGATTTTTTCAATCAAAAGGGACTTCCTACCAAAGTAGAACGAGGTGGAAGGGTTTTTCCTGAATCAGATTCTTCCAGAGATGTATTGAACACGCTTATGGATTTCCTAAAATCCAACGGTGTTAAAATAAATACAGATAAGGCAGTTACTGAGATTCTCGTCCAAGACAATAAAGTGACGGGAGTTCGCCTTGCCGATGAAAGCACTATTGAAGCTGAATCGGTTATACTTGCGGTAGGCGGAATGTCTTATCCGGGAACAGGATCAACCGGGGATGGTTATGAAATGATGAGAAAGCTGGGACATACCGTAACAGCTTTGAAACCATCCCTAGTACCGCTAATTACCAAGGAAGAGTGGATTCCTGATTTACAGGGACTATCCCTTAAAAATGTGGCTGTTTCATTTAAAAACAATAAAGGTAAAGAAATATTTAGCGACTTTGGTGAAATGATATTTACGCATTTCGGAGTATCAGGGCCCGTAATTCTAAGCGCAAGCAGGCATTTACTCTCTTATGATTTTAAAAATGTAGACCTCTTTCTGGATTTAAAACCTGCATTGACGTTGGAAAAGCTGGACGAAAGAGTTCAAAGGGATTTCGACAAGTATTCAAGGAAGCAGTATAAAAATTCACTGGACGACTTACTGCCTCAAAAGTTCATACCCGTAATAATAAAATTATCGGAAATCAACCCTGAGAAACCTGTACATCAAATAACAAAGGATGAAAGAAAAAGGCTTGTATCATTGTTAAAGTGTCTTAAAATAAGCATAAATGGTGCAAGGCCTATAAAGGAAGCCATAGTTACAGCCGGAGGAGTAAAAACAAGTGAAATAAATCCCTCAACAATGGAATCAAAAAAGATAAGCGGTTTATTTTTGGCAGGTGAGGTAATTGACGTTGACGCATATACAGGAGGCTTTAACCTGACGATTGCATTTTCAACCGGATACCTTGCTGGGCTAAATTGTTAATTGCTGTTATTGATTTTGGGAAATTATGTGTATTCAGCTGAAGATTTGTACATATTAACAGTAAATAAACAAATTTGAGGCTTAATATATGAAAACTAACTTAAAAAAGAACAATGATAAGGTCAACGAAACAGATAAAACAGCAACATTAGAAAAGATACTGTTTAGGACTTGTATTATATTTTTTATATCGCTTATTTCTGTTCAGATAATCCTTTCTATACCATCTGTCCGGGCACGTCTGAACATCATGGATAAGTCTGTGGGAATACCACTTGGAAGTGACGAATACCTCTATGGCAGAGGAAAGGTCACTTTAGCGTTGATTAGTGAAGAGTCTGATCCCCAGGCGAAGATACTGGTGAATGGTGAACAGGTTGCAGTATTCGACAAGGTAGAAGTACCAGTTAATGTGAACGATGGAGATGTCATAGAGATTGATGGCAGTGAATGTTCCACAAGTCATATGATAAAGGTGCAAAACGCTTCATCAAACATAAACAACAGGTGCATTAACGCAATTGCAAATATTGAGCAAAACATTAAGAATCTGGTTAAGATCCAGTTTAATTAATTTGGTTGTTGCCATTGACAAAATTAACTTAATTATTGTTTTATAATACAAAAACCTATATAATTTAACTGTGTAGGTTTTTGTTGACTTAAAACGCCTAATAAGGGAATGAATGGTTCTTTATATATAAAAATTATTTGTAGTCGCACTGTGGCTAGCGGAGGTTAATATGGCTAATGAAGATTTCGGAAGCAAAGAAATAGCAAGTGCAGCAATAAGAATTGCACTAACCAGTGACAGGGCAACTGAGAAAAAGCTTCAGCAGGAATTCCAGCAAACGGGAATAAGTACTGCTGCAGTTGACTACGGTGGCGAGTTCATTTCATCCGTAATGAAGATTGTGGAGAGAGCAGTTGTATCGTCAAAACGTGAAGGAGTTATTAGTGAAAGTCATGCAGAACAGGGTGCCGTAGCAGGTGCAACAAGGGAGGCCATATCTCAGATAATGCCAAAAGCAATAGGTCTGAATGTCGGCGGAAAAATCGGAATAGCACGATACAAGGATCATGTAAGTGTTGCTGTATTTTTTGGTATCGGTCTCTTGAATTTAAATGAGGTTTCAATAGGACTAGGACACAGAGTCGTATAATTTTTAAATTACCAATAAAAATGAAGGAGAAACTAATGGCTGTAAGAGCGGTAAGAGGGGCAATAACGGTATCAGAAAATACAAAAGAGTCAATTTTAGAAGGAACTAAAGAGATTCTTGTAGAAATCATAGAGAGAAATTCTTTAGATAATGCAGATATTATAAGTGCAATATTCACGGTTACACATGATTTGAATGCAACTTTTCCGGCAGTAGCAGCAAGACAAATAGGTTGGAACGATATTCCGCTGATGTGTACGACAGAAATCGATGTTCCGGGTAGTCTCACAAAATGTATACGAGTGCTGCTCCACATTAATTCTGAAAAGAGTAATACTGAAATAAAACATGTATATCTAAATGGGGCAAAGATATTAAGGCCAGACTTAGTATAAGTAGCAACCGACGTAGGATAAATATAATACAAGAAACGGAATGATAAGAAATGCCAAAGAGCATAGCAATAGACGGACCGGCAGGAGCCGGAAAAAGTACAATTGCCAAAAAGGTTTCAGCGGAGCTTGGTTTTATATATCTTGACACAGGAGCAATGTATAGGGCTGTAGCGTTAAAGGCAATAGAAAGTGGTGTTGACACCAAGTCAAGGGAGGATTTAATCCGAATAATTGATAATGTAGATATAGCCATTACACATGACGACAATGTCCAGAAGATTTACTTGGATGGTCGTGATGTTTCAGAGGATATAAGGACAGGAGAAGTATCGGCAGGTGCTGCAAATGTAGCTGCTATCAAAGAAGTAAGGCTAAAAATGGTTGAACTGCAAAGAAAGATTGCCGAAGAACAAGATGTTGTTATGGATGGCAGGGATATAGGTTCATATGTACTGCCACAGGCCAATCTTAAAATATTTCTTACAGCTGACGTAGATGAAAGAGCTAAGCGGAGATATGAAGAATTGGTTTTGAAAGGTCAGAACGTCAATTTTGAAGAAGTAAGAGAAGATATGATGAAAAGGGACAATAACGATATGTCAAGAGCCTTTGCCCCTCTCAAAAAAGTACCGGATGCTGTTGAAATAGATTCGACGTCCATGACAATCGAAGAAGTAGCTGAGAAAATATTATACTTCTATAATAATTATGCAAACATATAAACTGAGAGGTCAAATTCATGGAACTGGTTATAGCCAATACCGCCGGGTTTTGTTTTGGAGTAAATAATGCCGTCAAAATAGTTTTTGACCTGGCTACAAAATCAGAACATAAAATATACACACTGGGCCCTATAATTCATAACGATCAGGTGGTACAAAAGCTAACAAATTACGGAGTAACCACAATAAACAATCCTGAAGAAGCAACATCACCTGCAAAGGTAATCGTACGTGCACATGGTGTAGGGCCACAGGTAATTGAAGCACTAAAAACTCGTGGACTTGAGGTAGTGGACGCTTCGTGCCCATATGTTGAAAAGATACACGGTCTGGTCAACAAAAAGTATCGTGAAGGTTATCAGATAATTATAGCAGGCGACAAGACCCATCCTGAGATAATAGGAATAAACGGATGGTGTGATAATAATGCCTTCATCATTGAAGATGAGGATGAGGTTGATGAACTGCCCGACATCAAAAAAAAGATATGTATTGTTGCTCAAACTACATTTATTCGTGAGAAATGGGAAAAAATTATACTTAGATTAAATAAAAGGTTTGAAAATGTTTTAAAATTTGATACAATATGTAATGCGACGGACAAAAGACAAACTGAAGCGGAAAAAATTTCAAAAATGGTTGACATGGTGTTGGTTATTGGGGGAAATAACAGTTCCAATACCAATAAACTTTATCAAATTTGTAAAGCAAATTGTGATAATACATTTAAAGTACAAACAGCCGATGATATTCCACCGGTTGATATAAAAAAAATTAAAAAAATTGGTATTACTGCAGGGGCGTCAACACCTGACTGGGTAATCAAGGAGGTTATTCATAAAATGAGTGAATTAAATAGACAGGATATGGAAATGAGCTTTGCTGATGCTTTTGAAAGCTCACTCGTAACTTTGACTACGGGTCAGATTACAAAAGGCAAAATTATTGGATATAACTATAATGAAGTATTTATTGACATGGGGTACAAATCAGACGGAATAATTCCAATGCAGGAGTTTTCTGATGATCCGGACTTTAATCCTGAAAAATCACTTAAAGTTGGGGACGAGATTGACGTTTTTGTAGTAAGGGTTAACGATGGTGAAGGCAACGTTCTTCTGAGCAAGAAGAGAGTTGATGCCGTTAAGGGTTGGGACGTAATCGAAAGTGCTTTTGAGAGCAAGCAACCTATAAAGGTTAAAGTAACTGAAAAGGTAAACGGCGGCGTAATTGGTAATGCAAGTGGTGTTAGAGTATTCATTCCTGCTTCACAAATCAGTGACAGATTCGTTAAGGATCTTTCCGAATTTGTAAAACAGGTATTACAGGTTGAAATTATAGAAGTAAACAAGCAAAAAAGAAAAGTAGTTGGATCAGCAAGAACTTTAATTGAAAAGAACAAGGAAGCTGCATCCAGCGTAATATGGAATAATATTGAGATAGGAAAAACTTACAAGGGTCAGGTTAAGAGTCTTATGGACTTCGGTGCTTTTGTTGATATAGGCGGAGTAGACGGACTTGTTCACCTGAGTGAACTTTCATGGAGCAAGATAAAGCATCCTTCTGAGGTTTTGAAGGTTGGAGATGAGATAATTGTTTCCGTGCTTGATTTTGATAAGGAAAAGAAGCGTATATCACTTGGTTACAAGAAACAGTCAGAGAACCCATGGGCAAAGGCTGTAGAAAAATATCAGGTAGGTAGTGTAGTAACAGGTAAGGTCGTAAGACTAGTACCATTCGGTGCATTTGTTGAACTGGAAGAAGGAATTGACGGATTAGTTCATATCTCACAGATTTCATCAGTTCGTTTGGGAAAACCGGGTGATGCTTTGAAGGTTGGTCAGCAGGTTGATGCAAAGATAATTGAATTTGATGCTGAAGCGAAAAAAGTCAGTCTTAGCATAAAAGAAGTTAGCCCAATTGATCCTGTAGGAGCAAAAAAGGAAGAAAGCATTTCAGCGGCAGAAGCTGAAGAACTTCCAAAAGAACATGTTGAAGAAATGACAAACACAATTGGTGAGAGCGTTAAAGAATAATTCTTGATTATACTTTTCATTTTTAATAATTATAATAAAGGATGTACATTGGTACATCCTTTATTTAAGTGTAAAAACATCATCATAGCTCATTCTGAATATAATATTGTATAAAAAACGTAATAATCCACCAATGAGGAGGTTCACATGGATTACGAGGGCTTTAAAGAAGAAATTTTCAAAATGACGAAGATAAATCTAACTCTCTATAAAGAAAAGCAAATGAAAAGAAGAATCGATGCTCTTATAAGAAAGAACAATTATAATACATACAAGGATTATGTGCAGGCATTAAAAGATAACAAGGAATTGTTCAAAGAATTCATTAATTACCTTACAATTAATGTCTCTGAGTTTTACAGAAATCCTGACCAATGGTCTGTTTTGGAAAAAGAAATTTTTCCGCTTTTGCTGAGCAAGAAAAAGAAGCTGACCATATGGAGTGCTGCATGTTCTACAGGAGATGAACCATATACTCTGGTTATGGTACTCAATAAAATTATGCCTCTCAGCTCTATAAAGATACTGGCAACAGATATAGACTTGGGAGCCATAGAAAAGGCTAAAGCTGGTATATATAATGCCAAAAGTGTCGAGAATTTACCACAGGAGTTTAAAACCAAGTATTTTACAATCTTGGGTGAGAGCTATAAAATCAAGGATGAAGTAAAAAATTGTGTTGAGTTCAAGCAACACAATCTTTTAAGAGAGCCGTACCCTGCAAACATTGATTTAATAGTTTGCAGAAACGTGTTGATATACTTTACAGAGGAAGCAAAAACTGAAATATACAAAAAGTTCAACATGGCTTTAAATCATCAAGGTATACTATTTGTGGGAAGTACGGAGCAGCTTATAATGGCGAATAAGTACAATTTTAAATCACTAAAGACATTTTTCTATATAAAAGACTCAGATAATTTTACTTATCCGGTTTAAGTAATTATAGAAAATAAAAAAAGAGTTTGGAAATTTTAGTTTCAAACTCTTTTGGTGCGGATAACAGGAGTTGAACCTGCATGAAATTGCTTTCACATGGACCTGAACCATGCGCGTCTGCCAATTCCGCCATATCCGCACGACTTAACTGCATAAGTATTTTACTATATGTATTTTAGTTTTTCAATAGGCAAAATATATTTTATGTGAATTATGGAGAATAACGGAGGTAATTATGAATAATAAGCTGGAACAGTTCAAGAAAGACGTTAAAAATAAAAAAGTTGCTGTCATGGGAATAGGTATAAGCAATATTCCACTGATTAAATATCTCGTAAATTTCGGGGTAGATGTAACTGCATTTGATAAATCACCGGAAGAAAAACTTACAGATGCTTTTAATGAATTAAAAGGATTGTCTGTTAAATATAGTGTTGGCCCTGATTATCTTTCAAAATTAAAGGGGTTTGATTTGATATTCCGTACACCGGGAATGAGACCTGATTTGCCTGAACTTGTTGAGGCTGTGGAGAACGGTGCTGAGCTTACATCGGAAATGGAAGTATTTCTAAAGCTATGTCCGGCAGAAGTTTTTGCAGTAACCGGAAGTGACGGAAAAACTACTACAACCACTTTGATTTACAAGATACTAACGGAGGAAGGTTATAACTGCTGGCTTGGAGGGAATATAGGAACACCCTTGCTAAGTAAAATAGATGATGTTGCAGAAACAGACAAAGTAGTATTGGAACTAAGCAGTTTCCAGCTAATGACCATTAAAGACTCTCCGTCAGTCGCTGTTATTACAAATATTACACCAAATCATCTTGATGTCCATAAGTCATTGCAGGAGTATATTGATGCAAAGAAAAACATTTTTATTAACCAGAAGCAAAATGATAAGCTGGTTCTGAATTATGATAATGAAATTACAAAGAACTTTAATTATGAGGCTCGTGGTGAGCATATCTATTTTTCAAGATTAAATGATCTTGAGGAAGGTGTTGTATATCAAGATGGCAAGATAATGGTTAAAAAAGGTGAAAGCAGCACTGAAATTGTAGAAGGTGACAAAATTAAAATACCTGGAGTTCACAACATAGAGAATTACATGGCGGCCACCGCAGCAACTATAGATTATGTTAAACCCGAAACCATTGCAAAGGTTGCAACTACATTTAATGGTGTTGAACATAGAATAGAACTGGTTAGGGAACTTAATGGAGTAAAATTTTACAACAGTTCCATTGACAGCAGTCCTTCAAGAACAATAGCTGCATTAAAAACTTTCAAGAATAAAGTAATACTGATAGCAGGAGGGAAGGATAAGGGAATACCCTATGACTCAATAGGCGAAATTATCGCTGAGAAGGTGAAGTGCTTGTTGCTGATAGGTGCTACTGCCTCTAAAATCGAAGAAGCATATAAAAACTACCTGCATCAAATAGATACGGAAAATGAAATAAAAATTCTGCATTGCGACAGTTACGAAGAAGTCGTTCAAAAAGCCTATGCGGAAGCAAAACAGGGTGATTGCATAATTCTATCACCTGCAAGCACAAGCTTTGATATGTTTAAAAATTTTGAACACCGTGGGAATGTATTTAAAGAATTGGTTAATGAGCTGAGATAGTTGGATTTAAAGGGGCCGTTGCCAAACAAATATCTTTAACCAAGCTTTCATTGATACAATTTATACCCTAAGTACAGGTTAAATAAGATAAAAACTAATTTTGCCACAACCCCTATTTACTGTTGCAGACATTAATCCGGCTTCTTTTCTGTAAGGTTTTTCCAATAACGTTTTGGCATAAAACTCTTTTGTAGTTTAGGATTTAATCTGTTCTTTATTGCTATATGCTTATAATAATTTTTCCAGAGTGCCTGAAATTTGAGTTCTTCGGCATGAAGTTCAGGGATATTGGACAGATCCATATAGGAAAGAAGCATTTTTTTTGTGTTGTACAAAGAAGCAATTTTTCGTTTTGTATCATGTATTATCCAGTTCTGGTCTGCAAAGCGGTTCTTAAAGTGAGGGGATATAAAAGAAATTATATTGTGGTCAGGCTGGATTTTTGCATAATAAATACCGCCCTCCAAAAGCTCGAAACGAAGGAGTCCAAGCATTCTATGGCATTCCATACCTACTTTTCTGGCGGGTATTAACACATCAAGGACGGTTTTGTCCCCGAGCATACTGTCTATGCGCATACCAATTTTAAATCCCATACGAATATATTTTAGAATCCACATCTCACGACCTTGAAGCTCTGAGAAGAAACATTTTTGAAGATTTTCAAGACTTTCGGCTGAAATCTTGTGGAGGATTGCTTCTTCTACGGCCTTAGCCTTTATAACATCTGAAGTTATGGTTCTGTATTCGTCAATAAGATTTGGTATATAGCAAAGACCTGATTCAATATTTGAAACATCTTCTTTGTCATAATAATAATGGTGAACTGCTGTCAAAAAGCAATCCCATGTTCCGTCATAAATGTATATCACTTAACAAGAGCCTCCCATCCTGAGGTTGGTTGTAATAGCTCAGCCATTGTCCGGTATTTGAAGGAGAGTCAGCTAGAAGAAACTCCGACAGGCTTTCATCAGCTCCACTGTCATTTACAAGTGAGAACAATGACATTTGTCCCGCAACAGATTTCTTGCTTTTGGGCTGTAGTTTTGCGCTCACCAGGGATTCTTTCACAATAGCTTCGTTTGAGCTGTAACTATCATATGTTTTGCCCTGACAGGTTAAAAAGTGGCCTGCACGCTTTAAGACTACTCCCATTTTTTTTAAGTTATCAAAAGTCAGTCTGCCAACCCTTCTGGCAGTGATAATCCTTTGTGCAGATTTTACACCTATTCCCGGTACTCTCAAAAGCATTTCATATTCTGCCATATTTACTTCTACCGGGAACAAATGCAGGTTTCTCAAAGCCCAATTGGCTTTAGGGTCAAGTTCGGGATCAAAATTGGGGTTTGATTTACTGAGTAGTTCATCAGCACCGAAACCGTAAAATCTTAATAACCAGTCGGCCTGATACAATCTGTGTTCACGAAGAAGAGGAGGCTTGATAAGAGCCGGCAGTCTCGGATCTGTTACGGTTGGTACAAAAGCCGAGTAATAAACTCTCTTGAGATTAAAATTGCCGTACAAGGCTTCTGAGAGCTTTAGAATACTTAAATCCTTATCTGGTGTTGCTCCTACAATAAGTTGCGTACTTTGCCCGGCTGGTACAAAAGAATCACCCTTTTTAAATAACCTCTTATTCTCCTTGCTTTCAATTATTTTATTATTTATCTGATGCATTGGCTTTAATAAAGCCTTTTTAGGTTTTTGTGGTGCAAGTACTTCCAGTCCTTTGTCTGAGGGCAGTTCAATGTTGACACTCATTCTGTCAACGTACATCCCGGCTTCGTTTATAAGCCTTTCATCAGCTCCGGGAATTGCTTTTATATGTATATAGCCGAAAAAGCCATGTTCGGTACGGAGTTTTTTTACAATCTCCAGCATTAATTCCATGGTGTGGCTTGGGTTTTTTAAAACAGCAGAGCTTAAAAAAAGTCCTTCTATATAATTTCTTCTATAAAAATTCATAGTAAGCTCAATAACTTCCTCAGCAGTAAAGCTTGCACGAGGAACGTCATTTGAGGACCTGTTTATACAGTATACGCAGTCGTAAATACATTCATTTGATAATAGTATTTTTAGCAGAGACACACATCTTCCGTCGTCTGCCCATGTATGGCAGATACCACACGCATGACTGTCTCCCACACCGTTCTTATTTTTTCTTGTTCCCCCGCTGGAGGAACATGAAACGTCATATTTAGCTGCATCTGCTAATATACCTAATTTTTCATTCAAATCCATAATTGTTTTCCTCGTAAAGATAATTTACCCAAAATCAAGATGTTTTCTACATCCAAAAATAGTATACCATATCTTCTACTGTAAATCAAACACATGTTCGAAATGTTTTTGATTGATATTTGTATATTAAAGATATATAATATAAACCAACTCTGAGTACATTAGTAAGTTAATTTGAAACATTATATATAACCATATACGGGAGGTATTAGCGTGAGAGGAGTAATAACAGTAATCGGTAAGGATAGAGTTGGAATAATTGCAGGTGTGAGCAACATATTGGCAGAGAGTGATGTTAACATACTTGACATAACACAGACTATTTTAAAGGATGTATTTACGATGATAATGCTTGTAGATATATCCCATTGCAACGTACCATTTCATGATATTTCTGAAAAATTGGAGTCCAAGGGTGTTGAAATGGGCCTGAAAATACAGATTCAGCACGAAGATATTTTTAATTCAATGCATAGGATATGAGGTGAACAATAAATGTTAGGTCCTTTTGAAGTACTAGAAACCATTGATATGATTCAAAAAGAAAATCTTGATATAAGAACTATTACCATGGGTATTTCATTAAGGGATTGTTGTCATCCCGATATAGATATTTCATGTAAAAAGATTTACGACAAAATAACCAGATATGCTGAAAAGCTTGTTGTTACGGGAGAAAATATCGAGAGGGAATTCGGTATTCCCATAATTAATAAAAGAATATCTGTAACTCCCATTGCCCTTATCGCTGAGAGTTGTGAAAGCGACGAATATGTTAAGTTTGCTGAAGCAATGGACAAGGCTGCACAAACTGTGGGCGTAAATTTTATAGGCGGATTTTCGTCTCTTGTTCATAAGGGTTACACAATAGGTGATAAGCGACTTATACAATCCATTCCTGAAGCGTTAAGCCGGACAAAGATTGTTTGTTCATCTGTAAATGTTGCTTCTACAAAAGCAGGTATAAATATGGATGCTGTGGCTGAAATGGGCAGGGTTATAAAGAAATGTGCTGAATTGACTGCAGACAGTGGAGCACTTGCATGTGCCAAACTAGTTGTGTTCGCCAATGCCGTTGAGGACAACCCGTTTATGGCAGGTGCCTTCCATGGTATCGGAGAACCGGAATGTGTTATAAATGTTGGTGTAAGCGGACCCGGTGTTGTAAAATGTGCTTTGGAAAAGGTTAAGGGTGCTGATTTTGGAACTGTTTCCGAAACTATTAAAAAGACTGCTTTCAAGATAACCAGAATGGGACAGTTGGTAGCAAGGGAGGCATCCAAAAGGTTAAATGTTCCTTTTGGTATTGTTGATTTGTCTTTGGCGCCTACTCCTGCAATTGGAGACAGTGTTGCATATATTCTTGAAGAAATGGGTCTTGAAAAGTGTGGAACTCACGGAACTACCGCGGCTCTTGCTCTTTTAAATGATGCAGTTAAAAAGGGCGGAGTAATGGCTTCTTCCTACGTGGGAGGTCTTAGCGGTGCTTTTATTCCTGTAAGTGAAGATGCTGGAATGATTGATGCAGCACTGTCAGGGGCATTGACTCTGGAAAAGCTTGAAGCAATGACTTGTGTATGTTCAGTAGGTCTTGACATGATTGTTGTTCCGGGTGATACCAGTGCTGAAACCCTCTCTGCAATAATTGCTGATGAAGCTGCGATCGGTGTGGTTAATACAAAGACTACTGCTGTCAGAATAATTCCTGCCCCGGGCAAGAAGGTTGGAGATACGGTTGAGTTCGGAGGATTGCTGGGTTCAGGCCCTGTAATGAAGGTAAATCCTTTCAGCAGCAATGAGTTTATTAAAAGAGGCGGAAGAATTCCGGCTCCAATGCATAGCTTGAAGAATTAATTTAAATTAGATAATATACTATAAGGGTGGCGAATACCAAATACTGGTAATTTGTCACCCTTGTAATATATATGAATTTTCTAATGGAGGTATCCATGAAAACAAAAATCAAACTTGGTTTATGCCAAATGTCTGTTACGGATAACAAAAATGATAACTTGGAAAAAGCACTGTCCATGCTTGAAGAGTGCTGTAGACAAGGTGCAGATATAGCAATACTTCCTGAAATGTTTAATTGTCCTTATGATACAAAGCTGTTTCCTTTATATGCTGAAACTATGGAAAATAGTCAAACCTTATCAGTCATTTCGCAGGTGGCAAAGTATAATAATATGTATATTGTAGCGGGGACTATTCCTGAAAGTTCCAATGGTTGTATATATAACACATCCATAATGTTTGACAGACAGGGTAACATAATTGCAAAACACAGAAAAGTACATCTCTTTGATGTTAAGGTCAGGGATGGTATTGAATTCAGGGAATCCGATGTTTTGAAAGCAGGAACTAAGGTTACTGTTGCTGAAACGGAATTTGGGCGTGTTGGCCTTGCTATTTGTTTTGACATGCGGTTTACAGAACTTTACTCTGAAATGACTAAGTCGGGAGCAAAAATTATTATTACGCCTGCCTCATTTAATATGACAACAGGCCCTGCTCACTGGGAACTGCTTGTAAGAGCCAGAGCACTCGATAATCAAGTATTTCATGTAGCGGTTTCTTCTGCCAGGAATACAACTGCTGATTATGTCTCTTACGGAAATTCAATGGTATGTGACCCCTGGGGAAGTGTTGTTTCAAGGGCAGACGAAAAAGAGGGAATAATGATAGCGGATATTGACCTTAATATGATAAACAGTGTACGCAGTCAAATTCCGGTTAATCAGATTTTAGACTAGAATAAGTGAAAGGTGAGTAGATTTTGAAAAACAACCTAAAATGGAAAAAGGTCGCTGTTTGTATTTTTCCTTTTGCGCTAATTATTGCAGCTTATTTCCTAAGAAATCAGATTATATACTTAGGGACACTTTTTCCTTCGTGTCCAAGCTATACTTATCTCAACATATATTGTCCGGGATGCGGAAATACAAGAAGTGTTCAGCATTTGCTAAAAGGTGATATTTATGGTTCCATAAGGTTTAACCCAATACCGTTGCTGGGTATTATTCTTGTGATACTGGCATATATTGAGTTGATAACTTATGTATTTGGCAGGCATAAAAAGGTATTTCCAAGAAATCGAATTATCTGGTGGACGTTAGGCACTATTTCGATAGTATATTTTGTAGTAAGAAATTTTATAAGGCCATTTTAATACAAATTTAGAATACGTAATATTTTACTTGAAGTGGATTGCTAAATAGTGCTAAAATTACTATATTAATTCCAACAGAGGTCACAATATGAAAAAAAGATATTTAGTAGTACTATTAGTAATGATTTTATTGTTAAGTTTTAATTTTCTTGTTTCAGGTGCTGCTCAGTTTAAGTTGTCTATAAACGGTATTTCAACCGATATTGGAACAGCAACCGTCAATAACAAAGTCTATGTAGACGCGGAGGCTCTTGTAAAGCAATTAGGCTTTAGTGCAAGTAAAACAAGCAAGTCTATGAATATTTCAACAAGAAATGATGATATTATTCCAAACATAATCAAATCAATAAGTCCATCGGTTGTTGGCATTATTGGAAATATTGATTCAGGGGATTCCACTGCTGACGGAGTTGTACTTGGGACGGGCATAATAATCAAATCCGGCGGAGATATTCTTACAAATGCTCATGTAGTTGAGGATATGAGCAGAATTGTCGTGGTATTAACTGATGGTACAGGATACCAAGCCAGAATCAAATACATAGATAGGCCAAGCGACCTGGCCGTAATAAGGATTGACAAGATTGGACTTACAGCGGCCACACTGGGCACAATGCAGGATATAGTAATAGGAAAGACTGCTATAGCTATTGGAACACCTATGTCGTTTCAAAACAGGAATTCTGCCTCAGTTGGTGTAATCAGCGGACTTAACAGAAGTGCAGACGGTTTTTATCAATATAAGCTTATACAGACAGATGCTGCCATAAACCCCGGTAACAGCGGTGGGCCGTTGCTTACTACAAAGGGAGAAGTTATTGGTATTAACTCAATGACAACTGTTAACGCCCAAGGATTAAGTTATGCCATACCTATAGATACTGTTCAGTATGTTTTAAACCACTTTTATAAATACGGAAAAGTCAAAAGAGTAACGATGGGTGCTGATTTTGAAGAAGACTATGTTGCCCTTTATGGTTTGCCAAGTAAAAATGGTTTAAAAATAACAAGCATTGAAAAAGGGTCTTGTGCTGAAAAATACGGATTAAAAAAAGACGATTTCATTTATAGTATAAACGGTGTATATGTAAATACACAAGTTGACCTCAATGAAGCATATAAATCCGTACTCCCCGGTAGTAAAATCAAAGTAGGTGTAAGAAGAAACGGCAAGGCACAGAGTTTCAATGTGGTAATGGACGAATTGAAATAGCAGTTTAAATATGCCCTATAGAGGCACTTGGAGGATATCAAAATGAAAAAGCTATTTGTGCTGTTCAGCGTAATTATTTGTTTGATTTTAAGTTCGGTTAGTGTATTTGCATCAGATGATTATCTTGATGAAAGCACCTCAACCATAATAACAGTATCTTTTAAAGCAGGTACAGGAAGCTACACTGTCAACGGTAAGGCAATAAAAGCAGAAGCCAGTGCAGTTGTACAAGGAAAGACCTTTGTTCCGGTCAAGGTTATATCAGACGCTTTGGGGGCTTCATTTACCCAAGATTTAAAGAAAAAAACTGCTGTAATTAAATATAATGATGTGGAAATAAAAATTACAGATAAAAAGAAAGAGGCTTTGATAGCAGGCAAGAAAACAAAAATGGATGCTGCTCCGTACATAAAAAATTCGTCATTTATGGCAACTGTCACTTTTTTTGCAGATGTATTCGGAGCTGACCTTACAAACAGCGGCGGAAAGGTGACTTTCACAAAAGAAATCGCAAACCCAAACAGTATCAAGGACTTTGGCACAATAATAAAAAATACAAATAAGACAAAAGTAGGTGACAGCTATTATAAATGGTCTATAAAACTTCCACGTGAGCTTATTCTGGGTTCAAGAAGCTTTAACGGAGACTATAGTTTTTTCATTTCACAGGATTCATCCTATAGTATAAGTGTTGCAATCAGAGACAAAGATAAGGATGCAACTCTGGAGGATGAACAGCAAAATCTTCGTGAAGAAGCAGAGGATTCAACACTTATAGACTCTGGAATTTATGAGTTAAATGGAGTTGAATATGCAGAAATAGTTTATAAGGACAGTGATTTCACTTTTGTAAAGAGAGTATATATGACTGATACAAAGAAATTCTCACTGTTGATGCTTTTAGATAACGACAAATCCTATCTTGATAACAAATATCAGGATTTACTTGATTCCTTCCAGTTTAAATTCAGTAAAGACGGAAGTACAGAGGACTTGTCAGATGTATCAGCCACAGGGTATAGAAAGTATCAGGACACTCAGCTGAAATGGTCAGCAAAGATTCTTCCTTACTGGAAAGAATATAAGGATGAAAATATTCATAATGAAGTTCAGTTTGATGGTCTCCAAGGAGAGCTTTTTTCAGTAAATATTTATTCCCTTGAAAAGGGAGAGACCTTGGATTCAATAACAGCATCAGCAATCAAGAGTTATGAGCGAGACTACAATCCTGAAATGTTCAAGTTTGAGAGGCAGGAAAGTGCTGTTATTGGAGGAGTAAAATGCAGCAAGTTGTATTATAAATATACAATATCAGATAAACCTAAATATGGATGTGACATTTTCTTTGTTGGAAAAAACTATAAATACGTATTATGTTACGAGCTTTCAGAGGAATCATATAATGATTCCAATAAGAGAATGATGGTAGAAGGAATGGTAAATTCTTTCAGGTTTGAACAGCTTGATTTAAAAACAACCGGTAAGCTCATGGATCCGTCAAAAATAACTACTTCAACCAAGACACGTACTATAGAAGAAGATTTTTATTCTTTTAAGCTTCCTTCCGGATGGAAAACAGTTCAAGACAATACTGATGATTTAAAAAAATATTACAGTAGCGATGGGGATTTAACTTTAGCTATTACAACAGTTGATATGAAATTATCGTCTTCGGAAATTTTTGCTGGTCTTGACCAGTACTTTAACAGTTTACAAGAGAAGAATGTAAAATTGGAAAGTAAAACAGCCATTAATGAAAAGGGCACCTTTGGTTACAAATATGTACTTATTTTAAATGAAAAAGACACTCAATACCGTCAGGAAATATATGTATTGACTAAAGGAAACAAAGCTATACAGGTTTCCTTCACTGCAGATAGTTTTTACTACGGCAGTGATAATAAAGAAATGGTAAGCTCCATCTGGAACAGTTTTATGTTGAAATAACAACAGAATTTGAGGAATTTAAAAAAGCATAATAACCGATTTGTTCGGTTATTATGCTTTTATTTAAGGCTTGTCTTTACCGTTGCTTCGTGTCTCAGTTTCACTGTTTGAGGGGTTTTTGGGAAGTACTGAGTGATAATTGTATTTTTTATCGGGGTCTGGCAAAAAGTTGCCGATTTTTGATTTAAAATACTTGTCAATTATCTCCTGAGCGTCATACTGATCTCTTGTTTTAACATCTTCAACCTTTTGGTTATAAATGAAATAGTAGGTTTCATTTATGTACCTGTCTAATCCGCATAATTTAAAAGTGTTCATTTGCTGTTTGTCGGCTCTCGTAAGTCCACCGACCAAGTTCAGTGTGTCTGAAAGTGAAATGTTTGTAACTACATTGCTGAAGGCATAATTTATGACAGGAATCAGCTTTGGCATATTTAAAAGAGTTACTTTTTGTTTAATAAGTTCATTAATAAATCTTATCTGCATTTCTGTTCTTTTAAGGTCTGAACCGTCGTAATACTTACGAAGGTCATCAGATGCTTTTGCAAGACTGTAAGGAGGCTTCCTGAATCTCAGCAATTGCTCTGCCTTGTCGCCGTCAAGGAGTTGATACCCTTTTTTTAGGTCAATATTCAGGTCTTGAGACGGGTCAGGATATCTCAAATCGGCGGGAACATCAAAATAAACCCCATCGAGCATGTCTACAATATCCTTAATCGTGTCAATTTCAAGGTAAACATAATAATCAATTGGGATATTGGTAAGGTTACTTATGAACTGTGTTGTATATTCTACAGCTTTATTTTTTCGTTGGGTTTTAGGTAAATTGGCATACTTATCAAAAATAGTAGGGAATACGTTGTTAATTTTTATGGTTGATTTACCGGTAGGCTTTGTATCCCTAGGTACTGTCAAGAGACTGATTTGATTAGTCACCGGTTCGTAATTTCCTATAATGATTGTATCTGTGTGAAGTCCTGAAGCTTCTTTTATTAAAACAAGAAAATTTATAGGGTCACCGTTGTTTTTATAGGTTTCAGTCACATCTATAGTGCTTTTAGAATTGTCGGAAGGCAAGACTGCTTCATGCTGTTGATGGGGAGGCGATGTGCGAATATTTACCATTAAGACAGAACCTATTATAAATAAAGTAATTCCACTGAAAAGGCATACCAAAAAGGATAACTTTGCAGATTTCATTTGTCACACTCCTAGATTTTTTATTCGATAAATATAAATATATATCAGTTTAGCAAATTTTGTAAACAATTATTTCAAATCTGTAACCTTCATAAAATCTACACATCTTATTGATAGTATTTGGCTGTAGTTTTAAAATTAATACAATAAAATACACAAGGAGGTACAAATTGAAAAATTCATATAAGTTAAAGTTTACCATAATCGGAGTAATAATAGTAGTATTAGTCGGGATTTTAATATTTAAATTTACAGGAGAGAATTCACAAAATCGTGCTGTTGCAGCAGATATTGTAATACCCAAGAGTCAGATTACAGATAAAGTTACATTTTATCCTGTAAAAGCAGGTAAAACTAACATGGAAGTCCTTGCGGTTAAAGCAAGTGATGGTACAATAAGAACAGCCTTTAATACATGTCAGGTGTGCAACGGCTCACCAAAAGCTTATTACAAGCAGGAAGGCGACGCTATTGTCTGTCAGAACTGTGAAAACGTGTTCTCTATGGATATGATTGAGCAGCAAAGAGGCGGTTGTAATCCAATTCCTATATATAGGGAAAATAAAAATGAAGATGCAGAAAATATTACTATAACAAAAGAATTTATTGAAAATAATAAGGGTTTGTTTACTGCTAATTGGAAAACAGAGTAAAATAAAGTAACAAATCAACTTTTGCAGCTTGCATGATATGAGTGATTGGTATATACTTGCAAAAGTTGAATACATAAAGAATCGAAACTAAAAAATAATATCATTGTAGAATAATATAAAGGGAGGTATTTTTATGGCTAAGGAAATAACAGATATTGTTGTTGAAGGAATGACCTGTAATCACTGTGTAAACAGTATTAAAAATGCTGTTGGCTCATTACAAGGAGTAGAAAAGGTTGATGTTGACCTGGCTACTAAAAAGGTAACGGTTGAGTTTGATCCTGAGATTGTTAAAGGTAAACAAATTAAGGATGCAATAGAAGATCAGGGGTATGATGTTACAATGGAACATAATAATTTCGTTTAAGCCTTATTAACAAGTTCGAAAGGAAAAAGTAAACCTCGTTTCACTGATTAGATGTGTGGAACGGGGTATATTTATATATAGAAACTATGGAGGGAGGATTTTAGATTGACTGATTCTGCTAAGAAAATACTGGTTGTTGATGACGAAGCAAAAATATCTGAGGTTATAAAATCGTATCTTGAACACGACGGTTACAAGGTATCTACGGCATTAAACGGAAAAGCGGCTCTGAATGGTTACAATGATTTTAATCCTGATTTGATAATACTTGACTTGATGCTGCCAGACATTTCAGGGGAAGATATATGTAAAAGAATTAGAAAAAATTCGTCCGTTCCAATAATAATGTTAACCGCTAAAGTTTCTGATGATGAAGTAATAACAGGCTTAGACATCGGAGCTGATGACTATGTTTTGAAGCCTTTTAGTCCTAAACAGCTTTTGGCAAGGGTTGCAGCAGTACTTAGAAGAAGTGCGAAAGAATCTGCTGAAGATAGAAGTAAGATTGTTTTTGATAATGGGGAGCTTGTGATAGATACCTTTGTACATGAAATCAGAAAAGCAGGCAGCATTATAAATCTCACTCCCAATGAATACAGGATATTGGTTACTATGGCGGGATATCCTAAAAAAACCTTTACTCGTGAAGAGCTTATAAGTATGGCCCTTGGTGATGATTTTGAGGGTTTTGACAGAACTGTTGATACACATATTAAAAACCTGCGGCAAAAAATAGAAGATGATCCCAAAGCACCAAAATATCTGGTAACGGTTCACGGAGTAGGGTATAGATTTGCGGGAGAATAGTTATTATTATGAATAATCTGAGGTGCCGGAAATGAATTCCAGTTTAAGAACTAAGCTTTCAATTTCATATGTTGCGGTTGCACTTATTTGCATTATGCTTATAAGTATTTTTACAACACTTTTTATATACAAGCATTTTGAAGAATATGTAAAACAAAATACCCAGCAAAAAAACCGTGAAATCGTTACTACTCTTTCAGGCCAATACATGGGAAACGGTCAATGGAATACAAAAGTAATTGAGACCATCGGTATAAGTTCTATGGAAAATGGGATTATTTTAAAAGTTAGAGATATTAACGGAAATATTATATGGGATGCAAAAGCTCATAACAACGGGATGTGCCAAAGGATAATAGAGCATATGTCCCAAAATGCAAGCAGGCTACCCGGTAGCAGTAAGTCAGGCTATACCGAGGTTCCCTATTCCATAAACTACAATCTTAACAAGGTAGGGACTGTTGAAATCGGAACCTATGGGGAAAATTATTTAAATGAACACGACATTGCATTTATTAATGATTTATATAATTTACTATGGGCTGTGGGATTGTTTTCTTTGATTCTTTCTCTCTTATTCGGTACTGTCATGTCAAAAAGACTGGTTTCACCAATAGCAAGAGTAATTGACACAGCAAAATCTATATCGAGAGGATTTTATTCAGATAGGGTTGCGGAAAAATCAAATACCAGGGAGATAAATCAGCTTACGGTTACCATAAATGATCTTGCAGAGAATATGCAAAAACAGGAAACACTAAGGAGAAGACTTACAGGCGATGTTGCACACGAGCTGAGAACTCCTCTTGCAACACTTCAGAGCCATATGGAAGCTATGATAGACGGTATATGGACTGCTGATTCGGAAAGACTTAAAAGCTGTCATGAAGAAATAGTAAGAATAAGCAAAATGATAGGCGATTTGGAAAGACTTGCGAAGTATGAAAGTGAAAATCTTACACTGAATATGGATACTTTTGATATTACTGAGCTGGCAAAAAGGCAAGTGCAGAATTTTGAAACTGAGTTTTTAAGCAAAGGTCTGGAATTAAACCTCACAGGTGCAAATTGCAGGGTGTATGCCGATAAGGATAAAATCAGCCAGGTATTTGTGAATTTACTCTCAAATGCTCTCAAATACACTCCTGAAGGTGGGGTGGTAGTAATAAATATACAGGATAGTGATACAAATACTGAGATTTCTGTGACGGATAACGGAGCGGGTATACCTCAGGAAGATTTACCTTATATTTTTGAGAGGTTTTACAGGGCGGATAAGTCCCGGAACAGACTTACAGGCGGTTCAGGCATAGGCCTTACCATATGTAAATCCATTATTTCGGCTCATGGCGGGAATATTTATGTACAGAGCACTCCGGGCAAAGGTACAAAATTTACCTTTACCCTTCCAAAAAGTTAAAAAAATTAAGTAATTCTTAATAAAGTTTTAATTCAGAGTGCTATAATTTTCTTATCTATTTTATTATGGGAATTTATGAGGACGATTTATGAGTACAAATATTCTAGTGGTTGATGATGAAAAAGAGATAGCAGATTTGGTTGAGTTGTACTTGAGAAATGAGAATTATAATATATACAAGTTTTACTCTCCTATAGAGGCACTTAAATCAATAGATGAGATAAAATACGATATTGCCATACTGGATGTTATGATGCCTGTTTTGGACGGGTTTAAATTATGCCAAAAGATACGTGAGAAATACAATTTTCCTGTTATAATGCTGACAGCCAAGGTTGAAGAAATGGATAAAATCACCGGGCTGACTTTGGGTGCAGATGATTATATTACAAAACCTTTTAGTCCCCTTGAAATGGTTGCAAGAGTTAAAGCCCAGCTTAGGAGATTTACAAGGTATAACGAGGGAATACAGCAGTCAAATGATATACTTGAGGTCTCCAGCCTTGTAATGAACAAAACTACACATGAATGTTCTCTCAATGAACAACCTCTTGTTCTGACACCCACTGAATTTTCCATACTATGGATACTTTGTGAAAACAGGGGACAGGTTATCAGCTCGGAAAAGCTTTTTCAGGAGGTATGGGGAGAGAAGTATTTCTCAGGAAGTAATAATACCGTAATGGTTCATATAAGGCATCTCCGTGAAAAGATGAAGGAGCCGGAAGGCAATCCTAAGTTCATTAAAACTGTTTGGGGAGTTGGATATAAAATTGAAAAATGATTTTACTCAGTTAAAATTAAAGATACTGCTGCAAATTTTGCTTGGTGCGTTTCTTGCGTTAATAATTGGAGGACTTGTCCTTGTATTTATTATAGATGATGCTTTGCAGGCACCTTTTGCAGAAGGTTTTGTCCGCATAGCAGAAAGGCTTTTTCATGTAAGCTATTTTTCTGCTGCAGAAATATATCGCAGGATATTTACGGAAAATAAGGAAATATTCATAATTATCGGTTTTATATTACTGCTAATTATCTTTGTTTTTATTGCAATGTCCAGGTACACCCGTTATTTCAATAAAATAAGCGAAGGAATAGATGCTCTTGTAGAGGAATCTGAGACGCCGATAGTTCTTCCTTCCGAGCTTTCATTTATGGAGAACAAACTCAACACTGTTAAAAACACTCTTGAAAAAAGAAAGAATGCAGCACTGGAAAGCGAGAGAAGAAAAAATGATCTGGTAGTATATCTGGCCCACGATATTAAAACTCCCCTTACTTCTGTTATAGGATATCTCAGCCTGCTTCACGAGGCACCAGACATGCCGTTGGAGCAAAGGTTAAAATATACTGATATTACTTTAGAAAAGGCTTATCGCCTGGAGCAGCTGATAAATGAATTTTTTGAGATAACACGATTTAACCTTCAAAGTATTGTTCTTGAAAAGGAAGAAATAAATTTAACCTTAATGTTGGAACAGATGGCTGATGAGTTCTACCCTATTCTTGCACCTGCAAATAAAGAGGCTGTTGTAGTAGCAGAGGAAAATATCCATATATTTGCCGACTCTGATAAGATGGCGAGAGTGTTTAACAATATACTTAAAAATGCTGCGGCCTACAGCTATGAAAATACTAAAATTGAGATTTCTGCAATACAATCTGATAATGTCACCATAGTCACATTCAAAAACAGAGGTAAGATGATACCTGCGGATAAGCTTGAATCCATCTTTGAAAAGTTTTACAGGCTTGATTCTGCCAGGTCGTCACATACAGGGGGCACAGGCCTTGGACTTGCCATTGCGAAAGAAATAGTTAACCTCCATGGAGGAGATATTACAGCAACCAGCAATGAAGAGTTCACACAATTTAAAGTAACCCTTCCAAAAACCTGATATAAAAATCTAAATAAATTCGTAAGGAAATCTTAAGAATTCAATAAGACTAAGTTAATAAAGAGCAGTCGGGAAATTATTAAAATTATATTTAGTAAATTAGTTACTTCTTAAAATAATTTTAATAATAACTCAAGGAGAATAGAAATGGATAGAAAAAACATTGCAATTATTTTCGGTGGCTGCTCGCCGGAATACGAAGTCTCACTTAATTCTGCTTCGTCAGTAATAGAACATATCAACAATGACTTGTATAATACAATTTTGATAGGTATTACAAAAGAGGGCGAATGGCTCAGGTACTTTGGAGACGTTGACAAAATCAGAGATAACACATGGTTCCGAGAAAAAGGATGTAATCCTGTTGCTTTTTCCCAAAGTCCCAGTATACACGGTTTCTATGAATTTACCGGAGATTCAAACATTATTATTTATGTCGATGTTGCCTTTCCTGTACTTCATGGCAAAAATGGTGAAGACGGTACTGTCCAAGGGATGCTGAAACTTGCAGGAATACCTTTTGCGGGCTGTGGTATCTTAAGTTCAGCTATGTGCATGGACAAGGATATTGCTCATCGTATTGCTCAATCGGCAGGAGTACGTGTTCCGATGTCGGTTGTAGCAGATAAAACCATGCTGCTTGAAGATATAATAATTCTTGCAGAGACTCTCAGGTACCCTGTTTTTGTAAAACCCGCAAGAGCTGGTTCTTCTTTCGGGATAACACGTGCTAATGGCAGATCAGAGCTTGAAAAGGCAATTATAAATGCTTTTGAATATGATAGCAAAATAGTTGTTGAAGAGAATATAGATGGTTTCGAGGTTGGCTGTGCAATACTTGGAAACGATAATCTGATATTGGGTGAAGTTGATGAAATTGAACTTCAGACCGGATTTTTTGATTATAACGAAAAATATACATTAACGACTTCAAAAATCCACATGCCTGCCAGAATTGACAAAGCAACCTCAGAAAGAATCAAAAATACTGCAAAGATTTTATATAATGCTCTGTGCTGCAGCGGATTTGCAAGAGTTGACATGTTTCTGACACCAAATGGAGAAATTATATTTAACGAAGTCAATACCATCCCCGGCTTTACAACCCACAGTCGTTATCCCAATATGCTCAGGGGGGCAGGCCTTTCATTTGCTTCCATTGTTGACAGACTGATTAGGATGGCGATGGAAAAATGAGTATAAATCTGATTTCAAACATGGTCAGTTTAAACCTGGCCTATTCAAATATTCATATGGGTAATCTTGTTCTTATAAACAGGAAATATCCAATAAATAAACAAGAGTCCTTAACAATTTATAATCTTGAAAGTGTAAGTCCGGAGCATACTAAGGTATTACTAGAAAAAACAGCGTCTATAATGCTTAGAAAACTGATTCAGGCCTGCGACGGAGAAAATGAAATCGTACCGGTCAGCGGTTTCAGACCGCTGAGTGAGCAGATAGCAATCTACAAGGAATCCCTGAATGAAAATGGTGAGGAATTTACCGGTAAATATGTGGCCCTTCCAAACCATAGTGAGCACCAGACGGGGCTTGCAATAGACGTTGCAAAGAATGAGTCTGATATTGATTTTATTTGTCCTTCGTTTCCATATGAAGGAGTTTGTCAGGAATTCCGTGAAAAAGCGGCCCAATACGGTTTTATTGAACGTTATCCAAAAGGAAAAGAAGCTATTATCGGGATATCTCATGAACCATGGCATTTTCGCTATGTTGGGAATCCTCATTCACAGATTATTTCAGACAATAACTTTACTTTAGAGGAATATGTAGAGTATCTGAAGCAGTTTCCTTATGAAGACATGCACTTACAAGTTATAAATGATAGACGGAGAGCAGAAATATTTTATGTAAACGCCAGAGAAACGGTCAAGTCAGTTTACTTACCTGAGAATTTATCATATAGCATATCAGGAAACAACATTGACGGTTTTATAGTCACAGTCTGGAGGCAGTGTAATGATTAACAAAAGGGAAGAATATGCAGGTATCGATAAGTTTCGCATGGTTGCTGCCATAATGATTATTGCTATTCATACATCACCACTGCTTTTTGTCAGTCATGAAGCTGACTTTGTATTGACAAGAATTCTTGCAAGAGTCGCAGTGCCTTTCTTTTTCATGTGTACAGGCTATTTTTTGCTGCCTGGATGTATTGAATCAAGGGAGTACGGACGAGGGATAGTATTAAAATTCCTCGCTAAAACCGGAATTCTGTATGGTGCTGCGATATTAATATACCTACCCGTAAATATTTATTCAGGATATTTCAAAGGGAAACCAAATCTTTTAAAAGACCTTGTATTTGACGGTTCGTTCTATCACCTTTGGTATATTCCTGCCAGTATTATAGGCTTTATGATTGTATACAGCCTTTTGTCAAAACTTAATATTAAAATGGTAGCTACAATAAGCTTTATTTTATATTTGATTGGGTTGTTTGGGGACAGCTATTACGGGATATCGGAAAAACTAGACGTAATAAAGAGTTCTTATGGAGTTTTGTTCTCGTGTTTTGATTATACAAGGAATGGTTTGTTTTTCGCTCCTGTATTCATTGCTTTGGGGGGGATAATTGCAGACTCCAAAAAGGAGTATTCAATAACGAAAAATATAGTTGGATTTGCTTTTGCTTTTACAGCTCTTACAGCAGAAGCCTTAATATTGAATCATTACTCTTTACAGAGGCATGACAGTATGTATACTATGTTGGTTCCCGTAATGATTTTTCTGTTCAGGATGTTGTTAAGCATTAAGGGAGAGAGTCAAAAGACCCTCAGAGATATTTCATTGCTTGTTTATATACTTCACCCACTTTGCTTTATTTTTGTCAGGGGCTTTGCGAAAGCTTTAAACCTGGAGGCATATCTCATCGGGAATAGTTTATTACATTTTATTGCTGTAACTGTTGTGACGATTTGTGTTTCAGTTGTTACGGTATACTTTTACAAACATCTCACGTTACACAAAAGACAAACTCAGCTTGGAAGATGCAGAGCCTGGGCGGAAATTGATCTGGATAGGCTTGCACACAACGTAAATCAGCTTAAGTGTCTCCTACCCCATGAATGTCAGCTTATGGCAGTTGTAAAATCAAACGCATATGGACATGGAGATATTGAAATATCCAAGGTTCTTAATAAAACAGGTATTTCTGCATTTGCAGTTGCAACATTAGCTGAAGGAATAGAACTTCGTACTAATAAAATAAAAGGAGAGATACTGATACTGGGATATACTCATCCTCTAGAAGCACCTTTGCTTGTAAAATACAATCTTACGCAGACAGTAGTGGATTATCAATATGCAGAACTGCTAGACAGTACAGGTCTTAAAATAAAGGTTCATATAAAAATTGACACAGGTATGCATAGACTAGGCGAAACTAATGATGCATTATCAAATTTAGACAGAACCTATAATTGTAAAAACCTGATAGTGAGGGGAACATATACCCACTTATCCACTGCCGATAGTATAGAGCCTTCAAATATTTCATTTACAAAAGAGCAAATAAAGAAATTTTATAATACCCTTAACTACTTGAAAAGTCATAATCGTAATCCCAGTAAAATACACATTCAGAGCAGCTACGGGATACTAAATTACCCTGAGCTTGACTGCGATTACGCAAGAGTGGGGATAGCACTGTATGGAGTACTGAGTAAACAAAATGAGAAAACAAAGGTTCGTGCTGACCTGAGACCTGTTTTATCTCTTAAAGCCAGAGTTGTTCTTACAAAAGAAATACAGTCAGGAGAATCTGTGGGCTACGGGAGAAATTTTATTGCTGTAAAAGATACCAGAATCGCTGTGCTTTGCATAGGTTATGCAGACGGTATCCCCAGAAGCCTGTCCTGCCAAAAGGGATATGTGCTTATAAAGGGTAAAAAAGCTCCAATAGTAGGCAGTATATGTATGGATCAGCTGACTGTAGACATTTCGGAAATACCGGAGGTACAACAGGGAGATATAGCCACACTTATCGGCCGTGACGGAAATGAGGAAATAACAGCAGAATGGATGGCTTCAATGGCAGGAACAATCACAAACGAATTGCTTAGCCGGCTGGGAAATAGAATTGAAAGAGTATATAAAAAAACTGCCTAGTTATATTTTTTCTCCATAAAACCTTCATAAAAATTTATTATTATATCTGTAAAGGAATTAATTAAATATTTGTGGAGGTAAAACATACAATGGAGAACATGATGACTCACTACATGGAACTTCTGGCAACAAACCAGCCATGGAACCTTATACTTTTTATGGCAATACCTGTTATATGTGCTGAAACCATAGCTGTAACAGAACTTGCAATTCTCTTTACAAGAAATTTATCAGGCGGTCTCAGAAAGCTGAATAAGATAACAAGTATTTTTGCAGGACTTTATTTTACAGGAGTATTTTTATACCTCCTTTTCAATGCGGTAATTCCTCTGACCGTAAACGGTGAGTGGAGAGGCTTTGGAGATGTGGTGGCAGTAGGCTTTTATCTTTTGGGCATAGTACCTTTACTGGGAATGGCTTTGTTGGATATGAATATAATCGGAAGAAAAAGAACCGAAGTTGGAAAACTAAAACTTCATTCAATATTTGTTGGAATATTCCTTGTAGTAGCCCATATAGCAATGATATTTGGAATGCTTGATCCATCACTATTTATGATGAAAATGTAAATATGTAAAGTACTAAATAGAGTTGTTGCAAAAATGCAGCAACTCTTAATCGATTAAAATCTCTTCTATTTTTATTATCAAAATGATAGAATAGGAGGGTATCTTTTGTATACATAAAACTTCGAAATGAAAATTTTAAATAACAATTGTCTGAAAGGGTTGATTTTAAATTACCAACTTACATATGAAATCATTTTTGCCAAAGCTGGCGCTTTTTTGTGCTGCTTTTATATGGGGTAGCTCTTTTTTTATAATGAAGGATACAGTTGACGTATTTCCGCCTCATATTCTTTTGGGGTTCCGTTTTACTATAGCATGTATTCTTCTGAGTGCAGTTTTTTACAGGAGGTTCAAAAATATAAATTTTGAATACCTGTGGAAAGGTGGAATAATTGGTCTTTTTTTATTTTTGGGGTATAGTACTCAAACTATTGGTATAACAAATACTACACCCGGAAAAAGTGCATTTTTAACTGCTATATATTGTGTAATCGTACCGTTCTTATTCTGGCTTGTTAATAAGTCAAAGCCTGACGTTTACAATTATTCAGCGGCAGTTATCTGCCTTACGGGGATTGGTCTGGTTTCTCTTACAGGAAACTTTACTATAGGAATTGGCGACGCTTTTACTTTACTTGGCGGTTTTATTTACGCCGCCCACCTTGTGGCTGTTGCAAAACTGGGTAAAGGGAAGGACCCAATAATACTAACTATTATTCAGTTCGGGTACGCAGGAGTTTTTTCATGGATTATAGGTCTTACCACAGAACATATTCCAACAGAAGTAAGTATACAAAATGTCACAGGCCTTTTATATCTGGCAGTTTTTGCAACAGCAGTAGCATTGCTATTTCAGAATATTGGGCAAAAGCACACCCATCCTTCTGCTGCCGCAATCATATTGAGCCTTGAGTCAGTATTCGGTGTAATGTTTTCCATTATCTTTTATGGTGAGCAGTTGACTGTAAGGCTGGCATGGGGATTTCTGCTAATATTTATTGCAGTTATAGTTTCTGAAACAAAACTATCTTTTCTAAAGCAAGATAAAAAGGCTGAAAATTTATAATTTCAGCCTTTTACGAATTATACTTTACCCAGAAAATATTTATAAAAATTGAATTTGAATTTGTTTACTTTTTCGGAGGTAAGCTTTATAACAGTTTCAATAAAATTAATTACATCCTGTTTTTCTTTGTCAGAAAGTGAGTCACGACTGTATCTGGCCTTGACAAAATATTCAGTTATTATATTAAAATCATGCCTGTTGAAGCTGTAGCCTTTAAAGTCCATTAGCTTTTCAACCCTTGTTCCGAATTGAGACGGGGTTTCTCCTGCTGAAATAGTGATATTCTGCATTTTAAACAGCTTAATTATATATTTATAGCCATTTAGAACTGCATCATTTGGCTTTTGTTTTCTTATCTTACTTAACAAATAGTAAAATCTGATCCTGTTAAATAGAACAATAGATATTAATGCCAGTAGAATTAAAGAAATTAATGATATAGCTATAATAAAAGCTAAATGGGTTGCATCGCTATCTTTGTTATCCACGGGGTAATTATCGGAAAAATTCAGAGTTTGATTTCTGCTTTCTCTTTGATATTTTTCCATCATTCTTCGGTACTCATCATAATATTGACCGGTCATATTACTGGCAATCACAGGCCTGATATGGTTATCCTGATACATAGCTACAACAAAAGGGGAGGTAGGTTCAAAGGGAATCCATCCGAATCCTTCAAAATATGCTTCAACCCATGCATGAGCCTGCTGGTTTGTAACCTTAAAAACACCGTTTCTGTTGTCCGGAGGCAAAATATAGCCTTCAACATACCGGGCGGGGATACCTATGCATCTAAGTAATACTGTCATAGCAGTTGCATAGTACGTACAGTAGCCTTTCTTGCCTTCGAACAGGAAATAATCTACAAAATCCTTTTTCAGAGGAGGTTTTCCCGGCTTCAACGTATATGGATAGTTTGTAGCCAGGTAAGTTTCTATGGCTTTTGCCTTATCATAATTATTGCCTTCATTCATAGTTATATTCTCGGCAAGCTCACGTACTCTTTTAGTTACTGTGTCAGGCAATGAAACATATTTAGTATAAATATCCTGTAATTGGTCCTGAAGGCCACGGAATAAGTTTACATTGGCAATGACATTTTTGTTATCATTCGATAAATTGTCAGTGTCAATATTAAATAATAGTTTGTATTGTTTTTTTTCATAATCGGATAAATTATTCATTAAATACCCTTTGTAACTCATTCTGATATTGTTTTTAAATTGGTCAGTATTGAGAAACATATAATCGAAATTTACTATATATTCAAAATTGCTACCTTGGACTTTTTCGGCAGAAATCATTCCGGAATCATCTATAAATAACCCCAGTGGTTTCTTGGGAGTAACCTGATAGGTCTTGGGAGGTATAAACAGTGATTTTGTTTTTAAATTTTTAAATTTGACCTCTATTTTTGAACTTTTATACAATTCATCTTTAGCATTTGGATCGCTAAGCATGATTCCTGCTTCAAACTGATTTGCATCCATATTAATATTATTTAACATCGGTACCGAACTCCCGTAGACTGGGTTATATACAGGTTCCGAGTCATACCATCCGTGACCGTTATAATATGCTTTTGAGGATGCTTTCAAGTAAAGATTGTAATATTCTGATTTCACATCCATAACATGAGTTTTGTCAGGACTTATATTACCCCCCAGAATGTCATTGCTTCCAAAACCTGTAGCGGTTAAAGAAAAGAAATCAAAAGAGGAGGTATTTCTCCTTGAAAAGCTTTCAATGGTTTTATCCAATTTGTCATCCAACCAGGTCCAGGATATTCTTTTATTTCCTATCGGAAAGTTAAAACTGACAAATAATACAGCTATGCAGACAGGGGTTATGTACATGAGATATTTGAGTCTGTTACCCGGGTCATAAGATTTTTTTTCGATTCTTCCATTTAATATGTAAAAAAAGTAATAGAGTAGAAACGAAAAAAGGAAAAGTACAAAAGCAGGCTTACTTACAAAAATATTGGCATAGGCCTGACCAAAGAACAAGCTGAAGTTTACAAAGCTGACTAAATAGATATTGTTTAGCTTTATAGCGAAGATATATAACATCAGCGTAACCAAAAAGGTTATACTAAAAACTGTTATAGCTTGATATCGCAAGTTCGGTTCGCCAAGGTATCCCTGCATTGTATCAATCAGCCAAATAGAGTAGGAATTGAAATTATTTGAAACATATATCATAACAAAAGCAAAGCCTGCAAATAGAAACAATATAACCCCTGATACAATACATGTAATTCTATTTTTAAGGGCAAGATAAAAAACAATTGTTAATGGTATTACGTAAAGAAATATGTTTATGCTCCAGCTAAATGTCATAAAAAGAGATGTATACAGGGTTTGACAAACAGACAAGGACAAAAGTACTACTAATATTAAGTTAACAAATACACTGTATTTATTCTCACGTACCATCAGTCCGAACCTCCAAGTAAGATTTTTATATCATCGTCTGGATGTATGAAACATGCTTTAATACCGATTTCGGGGAGATTTTCCATTATATCATCAATGATGCCGGATTCAACATTTCCGGAATTGTCCGGTGATACATAAATAAGAGTAACAGAATGGTTTGACATCTGTGCTTTGTACATTTCATTATACAAAGAAATATCCAGTATACTGGTAAGTATAATCATATCTGATGAATTTGAACAGGATTCAGAATGTAGCCTCAGAATATCGGGCATGGATACTTGCTGATCAAAATTTACACAGGATAAGGATTTGTATAATTGTTCAAAATCCAACATGTTTGAGGCCTTAAACACCTGGAGTTTCTCATTGAAGTATACATAATTAACAGAAACTCCTTTTGATAAATAATAATACAGTATGGCAACAGCCGCCTCAATTAGCTTATCTTCTATAATTATATTTTCATCGTGACTATAGATATTTTTTCTTAGGTCAAGAAGTATATTAGCATTTGCGTCCGTAACACCCTCATAGTTTTTAATCATAAGTTTATCATTTCTGGCAGTAAGCTTCCAATGTATTTTTCTGAAACTGTCTCCGTCAACGTACTCGCGTATATCTTTAATATTGTTTATATTTTCCTGTATATTATTTTCAGCACTTTGAGAATCGGTACTACCGGAAGACAGGATACTGAAATTTGAAAGATGTTCAATTTTAGGGTAGACAATAATTTTTTTTGGTTCCGGTATTTTATACTTTAGCTTAATTAGGCCTAAAAAATCTTCAATATATATTTCACTTAGACCCACATTATATTCACCTCTGAATTTACATTCTAAATCAAAGATAAACTCCTTACCGGACTTGGGGCTGATTGACAGGCTTTGAGAAGAATTTTTGCATTTGAAAGAAGAATGCGAACTAAAAAAGGTAGCAAAAACATAAGGGTATACTAAAATATCCTCGTTTGATATCTTTACAACAAGCCTTACGTTTTCTCCTTTGACAATAACTCTTTTGTCTATTTCTTGTATAAATTTTATTCTTACAAATACAAATATGGTATATGCAAGAGATAAAATTAATAAGGCAACAAGAGTGTTGAAAAAGAAGAACGATACAAAACCGCCGAAGTTGTATAAAAAAATTATTGAAAGTACAAATAAAAATACAAATGTAAATCTACTTTTTTTCATAATTATCTACCATAGGTATATATACCTTGTCAATTATTGAAGTTAGTATGTCAGCGGAAGACATTTTTTTGAGTTTGGCTTCCTGCTTTAAAACAAGTCTGTGTGAAAGTGTAGGCAAAAGCATCTTTTTTATATCTTCCGGGATCACATAATCTCTGCCGTTGAAATATGCCCATGCCTGTGCTGCACGACATACTGCTATTGAACCTCTTGGACTTGCACCAAGGGCAATATACTGGTTCTTTCTTGTCATACTTACAATATCAACAACATAGTTTTTCAAGGTTTTATCTATATAAACCTGTTTTACATCTTTTTGAATTTGCAGAATATCGTCACTGGTTGCAACAGCTTCCAGTGTTTCCAATGGATTGTCTTCCAAAAACCTTGATAGGATGTACACTTCTTCACCTTGCTGAGGATATCCGAGAGATACTTTTATGAAGAATCTATCCATCTGTGCCTCAGGAAGAGGATATGTACCAATATACTCTATGGGGTTTTGGGTTGCCAGAACCATAAAAGGTTTAGGAAGTTTATATGTAGTGCCGTCAACAGTGACTTGGTTCTCTTCCATTATCTCCAACAAGCTGGACTGAGTCTTGGGAGAGGTTCTGTTGATTTCATCGGCAAGAAGAATCTGGCACATGGCAGTTCCGGGTCTGAATTCGAATTCTCCTGTTTTTTGATTAAATATGGAAAAACCGGTTATATCAGATGGAAGAACATCAGGGGTAAACTGAATTCTTTTAAAAGATGCCGAAATGGATTTTGCCAGAGCTGAAACAAGGCTCGTTTTACCTACGCCGGGGACATCTTCTAAAAGAACGTGTCCATTACTAATAAGTGCAATTATTGCTAATTCAACAGCATTTCTTTTTCCTACAATTACATTTTCAACATTATCGGCAATTTTTTTTAAAAGAGCAGAATTATTATTAATATAAACCATCTCCTCACGATAAAATATAGAACATATTAAGTATATAAGAATAAATAAATATAATCCATAATTTATGGAAAATTATTAATTTATAGGTAATAGATGTTTAATTTAGCTAAGGTATATGTGCTTTATTACTTCTTCAATGTTTATATTATTTACATTTATATCCTGAACAGGGAGTTCTTTAAAAATTTTTGATATCTCCTCTTGCAGACTGTTATTTATAGTTTCAATTTCAATATTTACAAAAAATGGTCCGCTTGAGGTTACTTTAAAACCTTCTAGAAGCGACTCATTAATCTGACGGGAAAACTTAACCTCAATAATCTTTTTATCTGAAAAATAAGTCTTTAATTTTTCAATACTATTATTAAAGACTATTGTACCGTTGTTGATTATACTGACATTTTCGCAAAGGTCTTCTATATCACTTAAGTCGTGAGTTGTAACTATAAAGGTAGTTCCCTTTTCCTTGTTGACCATTTTAATGAAGGATCTGATAGCTTCCTTTGAAATTATATCCAACCCTATTGTAGGCTCGTCAAGATACACAAGGGGAGGTTCATGTAAAAGTGCGCAAACAAACTCGCACTTCATCCTTTCACCTAATGACAGTTGTCTGACGGGTTTTGTGATAACATCTTCTATATTTAGCAATTCTTTGAAATACTGAATATTATTATCGAATGTTTTATCGGGAATACTGTACATCTGCTTGTTTAGAGCGAAAGTATCAATTGCAGGCAAATCCCACACCAGCTGTGACTTCTGACCGAATACAACACCAATCTTTTTTACGTACTCTTCTCTCTGTGTCCAGGGAGTATAACCCATGACATTAACACTTCCTTCGGTGGGGTACAGGATACCGGAGAGGATTTTTATCGTAGTTGATTTTCCTGCACCATTTGGGCCGATAAGTCCCCTGATTTCCCCCTGACGTATCTTTAGATCCAGATTATTAACTGCAGTGACAAGCTTGTAATCCCTGCTGAACAATGACAAGAAGGAAGACAGAAAACCTGATTTATCTCTTTTATGTACCTTGAAATCCTTTTTTAAGCCTTTAACATCTATAATAAATTCGCTCATATGCTTAACCTCCTGCACTGGTATATTTTTTAAGAATTTGATTCCACAGTTTCAGACTTACGTAGAAAAACAGTGAACAGAAAACAAAAGTTATAGGTATTGTATAGTCAAGCCTGTTCAACAATGCCTTTGCAGGAATGTTAACCCATACTGCAAATGGGATTACTGTAATCAAGGCTGTCTGGAGAGTCCTGGAAAAAATATTAACAGGAAATTCGCCAAATCTTAACAGACTATTCATTACTTCATCAAGCCTTCCGATTTGTACCAGCTTTATAACTATGCTGCTGTATAAAACTTCATAACCCATAAACAGAATAAGACCAAAAACTATTGCCAGAAGAAAAATTGCAATCTGAACAAAACTAATATAGAGATTCATCTTTACTATGGAGTACGCCATTATAAATCCACCCGAGAGAAAAGGACCTATATTGTTAAGACTGAACCCGCTTGCCAGAATTATACCTATAGGTGAATAAGGTTTCAGCAACAGTCTGTCAAAATCACCCTTCCTTACTATACCGGTAACAAAATAGGGCAGACTACCAAAAATCATTCCCTTTATACCAGAAGTAAACAACAATATGCCCTGAAATAAAATGATCTGTTCCAGATTCCAACCGGGAAAGCCTTTTGTCTGGGTAAATATCAAATATTGAAGAATAGGCCCCACACTGGAAAAAGCCAAGCCTATTACAGTACCAATAATAAAATCAAATCTATACTCCATACTGCGAGCTATATCCATTTTACAATTCCAAAGGAATAATTTGAATAATTTCAGTAATTTCATCATATTAACCTCCCGCTGCACAGAATTTCTTTATGAGGCGCTTCCATAGAATTTGAATTACCACATAAAATGCTATAATCCATAAAATCTGAATGCTGCCGATTCTGACCAGTAAACCAAGATTGTCGCCCTCGACCCGGTTTAGAAAGAATTGGATTGGCCAATAAATTATATATTTGAATGGTAAAAAATCAAAAATCCTGTTAAGCCAGAAAGGCATAAACTCCAGAGGAATAACTCCTCCTCCTACTATAGCCTGCAAAACCTCTCTTATAATATTTAATGACATATTGTTCTTAATAATCATTGCAGACATACCAAGTAGAAATGAAAACAAATAGTTAAGGAGAAACGCCAGTACAACTATTATAAGAAAAGAAAGAAAGGATTTTAACGTCAAAAATGACGGGAACAAAATCAGACTATAGATTATCATACCGGGAAGAAAATCTGCCAGCATTGCCACAAGTCTGGAAGAAATGGCACTTGCAAGCATAAAACGGAAAACCGATATAGGTCTTAGCAAATCTATTGCCAGTTCTCCTGATATAATACTTCTTGATATTTGATATGTAATTCCATTCCATACAAAGCTGAGAACTACATAATATGCAGTATAATACCAAACCATCTGTTCAAAACCATAACCCTTTATGCTTGCTGTACCATTATAAGTGTATATACTTTTAAAGAGTGCGATATTTATGAAAAGCAATATAGGCTGTACAAGCAGGGTCATTGCAAAGGTCCATTTGTACTGGAAAGAAACCTTGAAATTTAGTTTTATTACTTCTAAAAAAACCTTCATAAAAAACCTCTTGGCAATAATTGTTAAAATATTTATTAATTATCACATATTACCATATCAAAGAAAATAGAACAAGTTTAAAACGAGGTGATATAATGTATACACCTTTGTATTGTGCATAAATTAATGATTGTAAATAATTATGAATTGTGCTAAAATACTTAGGTATGAAATTTATAACCATTAACTACGTTTTTGGGTTACTCCATCCAATTACTTGGTTTATGGCGATTCAACAAAATTTGGAGGTATTTAAAAATGGTTAAAGATTTAAAGCAGGAAATAATTGCGAAGTATCAGCTTCGTGAAGGTGATACTGGTTCACCGGAAGTTCAGGTTGCTATTCTTACTGAGAGAATCAACCACCTCAATAATCACTTAAAGGTTCATAAAAAGGATTACCATTCAGGAAGAGGACTTCTTAAAATGGTTGGTGCAAGAAGAAGCTTGTTAAACTATCTTAAAAAGAACGATATCGAAAGATACCGTGCAATTATTGAAAAACTTGGTCTAAGAAAATAATCATATAAAAGCAGGCAGGCTAACCGCCTGCCTGCTTTTATATGCATTCAGAGTACATAGTTGTTGTGGAAATATTTAAGCATAATATATAAGATATAAGTTATGAGAAATATGAAATAATACTAATAAAGCACATATGGCTATAGACAGTAGAAGGTAGATTGTGCATCAAAGTTTATTTGGTGTAGAATCTACATGCTACAGTCTATAGTTTTAAAATAGCATATGTAAAACTATTAAAAAACTTAGGAGGACTTATATGTTAAAAACATTTAGCATGGAACTTGCAGGCAGAACACTAACAGTTGAAACAGGAAAGCTTGCTCAATTGGCCAATGGATCAGCATTAATCAGATACGGAGATACTGTAATAATGTCTTCTGCAACCGCCTCAGCTTCACCAAGGGATGGAATAGATTTCTTCCCGCTCAGCGTTGATTATGAGGAAAGATTATATGCAGTAGGAAAGATTCCCGGCGGATTTATCAAGAGAGAAGGAAAGCCTTCTGAAAAAGCAATATTGACTTCAAGAGTTATAGACAGACCAATCAGACCTCTTTTCCCGAAGGATTTGAGAAATGATGTAGCTGTTGTAAATACAGTAATGTCGGTGGAACAGGATAATTCACCTGAAATAGCTGCGATGATAGGTGCTTCAGTTGCGATAAGTATTTCAGATATTCCGTTTAACGGACCTATAGGCGGAGTTGTTCTCGGTTTGATAGATGGGGAAGTAATTGTAAACCCAAATGAAGAACAGCGTGCAAAGAGTAAGATGTACGTTACTCTTGCCGGAACAAAGGAAAAGATAACAATGATTGAGGCAGGAGCTGACATAGTTCCTGACGAGGTTATGCTGGATGCCATCAAAAAGGGTCACGAAGTAATAAAAGAGATTTGCGACTTTATTAATGGAATAGTAAAAGAGATTGGTAAACCCAAATTCACTTATGAATCAGCAGATGTTCCGGCTGATCTGTTTGCCGCTGTAAAAGGATTTGCGTATGATAAAATGCGTATAGCAGTTCTGGCAACGGACAAGCAGGACAGAGATGCCAAGGTTTCAGAATTGACAGAAGAAACTCAGGCAGCTTTGGCTGAACAATTCCCTGAAATGGAAAGCAAGATAAATGATGCTATATACAAGCTAGAAAAGAAAGTAGTACGTGAATATATATTAAAGGAAGGTAAGCGTGTTGACGGCAGAAGTCTGGACGAGATAAGAGCTCTTTCAGCAGAAGTAGGTATACTGCCTAGAACACACGGTTCAGGTCTTTTCCAAAGAGGACAGACTCAGGTGTTGACTACCATAACTCTTGGTGCAATGGGTGACGTTCAGAAAATGGACGGTATTGACACAGAAGAAACCAAGAGATATATGCACCACTACAACTTCCCGGGTTACAGTGTAGGTGAGGCAAAAACTTCAAGAGGCCCTGGAAGAAGAGAAATAGGACACGGTGCTTTAGCTGAAAGGTCACTTGTTCCTGTAATCCCATCAGAAACTGAATTCCCATATGCATTCAGACTTGTTTCAGAAGTGTTGATGTCAAATGGTTCAACCTCACAGGGGAGTGTGTGCGGGAGTACTTTGGCGCTCATGGATGCAGGGGTTCCTATCAAAGCACCTGTAGCCGGTATTTCAGCCGGATTGGTCATGGATGAAGAGAATCCTGACAATTTTGTTACGTTTATGGATATACAGGGTATAGAAGACTTTTTTGGTGACATGGACTTCAAGGTTGCAGGTACTACAGAAGGTATTACTGCTATCCAGATGGATATAAAAGTTGACGGACTTAACTATGAGATTATACGTCAGGCTTTTGAATTGACTAAAAAAGGTCGTTTGCAGATAATTAACGATGTAATTTTGAAGGCTATACCCCAGCCAAGACAAGAGCTTTCAGAATATGCTCCGAAAATAATAACTACTAATATTGATCCTGAGAAAATCCGCGATGTCATTGGGCCAGGCGGAAAAATGATAAACAAAATAATCGCTGAAACAGGTGTAAAGATTGATATTGAAGAAGACGGAAGAGTTTATATATTAACACCTGATAGTGCAGCTGCACAGAAGGCACTTAGAATTATCCAGGGAATTGCAAAGGATATCGAACCGGGTGAAGTATACCTCGGTAAAGTTGTAAGAATAACGACTTTCGGTGCTTTTGTTGAAATTTTACCGGGTAAAGACGGTTTGGTTCACATTTCAAAGCTTGATAAAAAGAGAGTTGAAAAAGTTGAAGATGTAGTTAACATCGGAGATGAAATCCTTGTAAAAGTTACTGAGATAGATAAACAAGGAAGAATCAATTTGTCAAGAAAAGATGCCATGACGGATGAAAATACTACTGAAGAAAAATAACCTGTAGTTGCATGATTTTCTGGGCGTAGACATTTTGTTTACGCCCAATTATATATTAAAAAAAATTTTTTGCTTTATATATTATACATCGGAGGACTAGATGTTCAAAAAAGTACAATTAAGTAATGGGTTGAGACTTGTATATGAAAAAATACCATATGTTAGGTCAGTTTCAGTAGGTATCTGGGTTGGCACTGGTTCCAGAAATGAAACTTTAGCAAATAACGGTATCTCCCATTTTATTGAGCATATGCTTTTCAAAGGTACTGCTAAAAGAACGGCAAAGGATATTGCGGAGTGTATAGATGCCATTGGAGGACAAATAAACGCATTCACCGGTAAAGAATGTACTTGTTATTATACAAAAACTTTGGACACTCATCTTAATATTGCCGTAGATGTATTATCAGATATGTTTTTCAACTCATCGTTTGAAAGCGATGATATAGATGTAGAAAAGCGGGTTGTAATTGAGGAAATAGGTATGTACGAGGATACCCCCGAGGAATTGGTACATGATATTTTTTCGGAAATGGTTTGGGACGGAAATTCACTGGGATATCCAATACTCGGTACTGACTTGTGTATCAATAAGTTTGATAAAGATATGATAAATAAGTATATGAGTGAGTTTTATACACCTTATAATACAGTAATATCTGTGGCAGGTAATTTTGAAGAAGAACAGCTTATAGAGCTTGTTAACAAATACTTTCAAAATTGGGAGCATAAGGCAAACTTTAACAATAAATTTTCTCCTGCCCAGTACAAGGTTAACAAAATTGTCCGTGAAAAGGACACTGAACAGGTTCACTTATGTATGGGTTTTGAAGGTATTGAACACGGAAATGACAAGCTGTATTCTCTGTTATCTCTCAATAATATACTGGGAGGCGGAATGAGTTCTCGTTTATTTCAGAAAATCAGAGAAAAAAGGGGACTTGTCTATTCCATTTATTCATATCCCTCTACTTATCAGGGGTCCGGTCTTTTTGTAATTTATGCAGGAATGAATCCCGAGTACCTCCAAACAGTTATTGATTTAACAAAAGAGGAATTGAACCTTATAATAAATGAGGGAATAACAAAGGATGAACTGGACAAGACGAAAGAACAGTTAAAGGGAAATTACATCCTTGGGTTGGAAAGTACCAGCAGTAGGATGAACAGCATAGGAAAATCTGAACTGATGCTTGGTAAAATAAATACTCCTGAAGAGATTCTTCAGAAAATTGACAAAGTTAATATGGATAGTATAGAGGAAATGATTAAAAGGGTATTTGATTTTAAGAAAATGAGTATTTCAGCAGTTGGAAATATTAAAAACAAGATATAGATATGAGTAGCAAAACAGACCGATGGCTTATTCCCATCGGTCTGTTTTGCTATGCCTAAATATGAGAATTAGTGTATTTGGTACAGGCACTCGGTATATGTTTGTTTCATAAGATATACTAGTCGTCATAATTAGTTTATTCTTCGGTTGTGGGGAGGGCTTATGGTGAGTAGCAAAAGGTATAGCATTATAGGGGGAGATTTAAGAAGTGTAAAGTTGGCAGAATTAATTGCACAAGATGGTAATTCCGTTAACATATATGGTTTTACAACGGCGGGTTTTGAAATAAAGCTGGAACAAAGCAAAAGCTTGACCGAGGCTGTAGTAGACTCAGATGTAATAATCGGCCCCATACCTTGTTCAAATGATAACGAATTTATAAATGCTCCATTTCATAATGAGAGTATTCATATGAATGAGTTATTTAAAGCAATGAATAAAAATCAACTTTTCCTTGCGGGAAGAATAAGTGATAAAATAGCCCACTTGGCTCAAGTGTGTAATGTTTACACCGTCGACTTGCTAGAGAGAGAAGAAATGGCGGTATTAAACTCAATACCAACCGCTGAGGGCGCTATCCAAATTGCAATGGAAGAAATGCCGATAACCTTACATAACAGCAATTCACTGATTTTGGGATACGGAAGAATAGGCAAAATTCTAGCAAAGATGCTACATGGTATAGGTTCAAATGTTTATGTAGAAGCACGTAAATATGCTGATTTGGCTTGGATAAAGAGTTTGGGATACAGCCCTGTAATGCTGAGTAATTTATCTCAGGTTGTAAGAAATGCAGATGTTATCTTCAATACTATTCCATCAATGGTGCTTAATTATGAGCTTTTAAAACTATTGAATCCCGAATGTCTTATAGTAGACCTTGCATCAAAACCTGGAGGAGTTGATTTCGGCAGGGCTAAAGAACTTGGACTAAAGGTTATCTGGGCTCTATCACTTCCGGGAAAAGTTGCCCCTGTAACAGCAGCAGGATTTATTAAAGATACTACATATAACATTATTGAAGAGTTGGGGGTATAAACATGTTACTGGAAGGAATTAAAGTCGGATATGCATTAACAGGTTCCTTTTGTACCTTTAATAAAACAGTCCCACAAATAGAAAATTTGATAAATGAGGGTGCCGAAGTTATTCCAATAATTTCGCAAGCTGTTAATGATTTTGATACTCGTTTCGGAACTGCCACAGATTTAAAAGACAAATTAAAGCAAATTACAGGAAAAACTCCGATAAGCACAATTGTAGAAGCTGAGCCATTTGGACCTAAAGCAATATTGGATATACTGGTAATAGCCCCATGTACGGGAAACACTATTGCCAAAATAGCCAACGCTGTAACAGACAGCTCCGTGACAATGGCTTGTAAGGCACATTTGAGAAACGGAAGACCTGTAGTAATAGCAGTTTCAACCAACGATGGATTAAGTGCAAATGCTAAAAATATCGGTACACTGCTAAATACCAAAAATGTATATATGGTTCCGTTTGGACAGGATGATCCCATAAAAAAATGTACTTCATTAGTTGCCGATTTTGACAAAATTGTGCCTACCGTTGTGGAAGCCTTAAAAAACAATCAGATCCAGCCAATTTTAATACATAAGGATTAAAATAGTATTCGGCACTTGGTTCATTTGCCAACTTTTTCAGGCCCATAGAAATCCTGATTAAAGTTGGCAATTCTTATCTGCCTAAGAATTACGTATTTTTTCTAAAAATAAATAGATAATAAGAAGGACAAAATTTTAAAAAACTGAGGTATAAGCCGTGAATAATAAAAACTATCAAAATAATGAAGGGCCGGAAACACAACCTGCAGAACAGAGCAAACAAGCTGTGGAACTTCAGCAGCTTAAAGAGCTGGGAACACCGGAGATTCCCAAAGAGGAGAGTAATATTCACTGCCTTACAATTATAGGGCAGATAGAAGGACATATATTGTTGCCACCACATAATAAAACTACCAAATACGAGCATATAATTCCCCAGTTGGTTGCCATTGAAGAAAGCAAACAGATAGAAGGGCTTCTTTTAGTTCTTAACACTGTGGGAGGGGATGTAGAAGCAGGACTTGCTATATCAGAAATGGTGTCCAGTTTATCAAAGCCGACGGTTTCACTGGTTCTGGGAGGCGGTCATAGTATTGGCGTTCCTATGGCTGTATCTGCCAACTACTCTTTTATCGCCAGTTCTGCAACGATGACAATACATCCTATCAGGATGAATGGTCTGGTGATAGGTGTTCCACAAACCTATGAGTACTTTGATAAAATGCAGGAAAGAGTAGTTAATTTCGTTTGTTCACATTCAGGTATAAAGAGAGAGAAATTCCGTGAACTTATGCTTAAAACAGGTGAATTGGCAAACGATGTGGGTACTGTACTGTTTGGAGAAGAAGCTACACAAACGGGTTTAATTAATCAGGTAGGCGGTCTATCTGATGCCATAAAGAAGCTTAATGAGCTTATTGAAATTAAACGTAACGAAAATTCTGCGCAGCATCCGGGAGGGAAGCTCCAATGATTCTTTACACTATCTATGACCATAATGTGGTAATGGGAAGTAACCCGGCGGATAATGGGGAAAATAGCCTGAGCTATAGTGAAATGAATATTGACGGGGTACAAGTGCAAGTATCCTGTTATGGCTCTTCCGATTATCAGGTTCAACGGATAATTAGCACAAACCCCTATGACTATTTAAACCCAAGAATACAGCCCGGCACAATTATACCTAAATAATCACTTGATTTTTGTAAGTATACCTGTAGCAAAATCTATTTTTAAACCTTTTCTGTAACCTGTTCCGCTGAATTTTGCAATAAGGGTGCCATCCTCGTCATAGACATCAACATCGCATCCGCAGATTTTCTTTCCTGCGGATGTTTCTTTGGCTATAGCGGAAATTCTATTACCTTTGGGTGCTTTAAAGTATGTAATATTAGAATTAATTCCAACAGTAGCGAAACCCTCTGAATTTGTAGCAGCAGCAAAGGCAAAATCCGCAAGAGTAAATATTGCTCCACCTTGAACAACATCCAATCCATTCAAGTGCTTTTCTGACAAGTTAAGAATTGTTTCAGCATAACCTTTACCTACTTTGATAAGTTCAATTCCGATAAAATGGGCAAATCTGTCTTTCTCAAAAAATTTTATTATATCTTTTTCCATATAGATGTACTCCTCGTATTAGGGAATTTATTACAGTTAATTATACAGTAATAATTACAAAAGTAAATATCGCTATATACAAATTCAAAGTTAAGTTGATACAAATACACTGCTTTGATACAATTAGGCTTGAAATTTATTTTACGTCAGGGGTACTTATGAGATTAGTCAGACCAGCAACCATAGATGATGCAGCAGCCATGAGTTATATTCATTCAATAACTTGGAAAACTGCATATAAAGAATATATATCCGAGGAATATTTGAATAACATAACTGATGAAGGATGGATACCAATTTTTAAGAGAGCATTACTGGAAAACATACATGAGGCTGCCGTCTTTGAACTGGATAATAGGATTACAGGCTGTATAACCTTTGGAAAAGGGAGAGTTGGTCAAACCTGTAACATGTCAAATTCAGTTATTTCTGATACCGATAGTTGTTCCGGTTGTAACTCCGGTGAGGTAATATCTCTTTATGTTTTACCTGAATACTGGCATTCAAAACAGGGCTACGAGCTGACAAAGTATGCAGTGGAAAGACTTAAAAAGCAGGGCTTTGACGATTGTTATTTATGGGTTATAAAGGAAAATGAACAGGCAAAAGGATTCTACAGGAAATTCGGTTTCAAGAGCACAAATACATTTACAGCTGTTAACCTCGGTGGCAGAGATATTATAGAGGAAAAATACAATTATATATTTATTTAATAAATTTATGTTATAATAGCTTTTGTATAAAAATTTTCGTGGTTTATATCAATGGAGGAATTTATTTGAGCGAGGGCAAGAGAATTACTACAAAAGTATCTGCCGAAGAAATTAATCAGCAGTACAAATATATAGAAACAATGAAGCAATATAATCAGGGTATTATATCCGGTTTGGGGAAGCCTGTAAGATACAATATTGAAACCTTTGGCTGTCAGATGAATGAAAACGATTCTGAGAGACTGTCCGGGATGCTTTCAGAAATGGGTTATTCGGAATGCTCAGAAAGAAAGGACAGCGACCTTATAATATTCAACACCTGCTGTGTTCGTGAAAATGCCGAACAAAAGGTATATGGCCACCTTGGTGCATTAAAGAAACTGAAGGAGACAAATCCAAACCTTATAATTGCTATATGCGGTTGCATGATGCAACAGAAGGAAGTTGTTGACCATATTAAAAAGACCTACAAACATGTTGACATAATATTTGGAACTCATAATCTGTATAAATTCCCTGAATTGCTGAATACGGCAATTACTACAAAAAGTACGATTATCGATGTATGGGATTCCACCGGATCAATAGCGGAGAACATGCCTATTGCTAGAAAAGACAATATAAAAGCATGGGTTACCGTAATGTACGGCTGCAATAACTTCTGTTCTTACTGTATTGTTCCGTATGTCAGGGGCAGGGAACGTAGCAGGAGTTTGGAAGAAATAATAAACGAGGTTGAAAAACTGGCTGAAGACGGCTGCAAGGAAATAACCCTGTTGGGGCAAAATGTAAATTCATACGGAAAAGACCTTGAGGGAGACTTGACCTTTGCAGGACTGTTAAGAGAACTGAACAAGATACAGGGAATTGAGAGAATAAGATTTATGACTTCTCATCCCAAGGATTTGTCGGATGAATTAATATATGTAATGAGGGATTGTGAGAAAGTATGCGAACATTTGCATTTGCCGGTGCAGTCAGGAAGTTCTAAAGTACTGGATGAAATGAACAGAAAGTACAAAAAGGAGCAGTATCTTGAACTTATTGAAAAGGTTAAAAGCAACATTCCGGGTATTGCATTATCTACCGATATAATTGTTGGTTTTCCCGGTGAAACGGAAGAAGACTTCAATGAAACACTGGATGTTGTTGCCAAAGCCAGATTTGATATGGCTTATACTTTTCTATATTCCAAGAGAACAGGTACTCCTGCTGCCAAAAATCCTGAGCAGATACCTGAAAGTGTTAAAAAGCAAAGGTTTGACAAGCTTTTAGAACTTCAAAATACAATCAGTAAAGAAATAAATGACCAGCTGCTAGGCAAGGAAATGGAAGTTTTGGTAGAGGGACTAAGCAAAAGCAGTAAAACCACCTATACCGGAAGAACCAGAGAAAATAAGATAGTTAATTTCAAAGGAAGTCCGGATATGATAGGAAAGCTTGTAAAAGTTAAAATAGATGAAATACAAACTTGGTCCCTGTTGGGAAAAGTTGCTGAAGATCAGGTTTGAAATTAATATAAATTAATAATAAATATATGGAATGGTGAGGTAATCAAAATGGATATTATAGAAAAAGCAAGAGAACTGGGACAATTGTTGGCAAAATCCCCGGAGATGCAGCAATATAACACTACAGAAGCTGCTATGAAATCTGATGATAAATCTGCAACACTTATGAACGAGTACAAACAGCTTCAGATAGAAATGGTCAAGCTCACAAGAGGTGGAGCTGAAACAAAGGAAATAGAACAAACAAAGGAAAAATTACTGGCAAAACAGCTCGAAATCAATGCATACTCAGTAACAATGGAATACCTGACAGCCAAGGCAAATCTAGAAGCTTTGATGAAGAAGGTAAATGATATTTTAGTATACTCAATAACCGGAGAGTCAGAATGCTCTGATGAAAAATGCAAGAGCTGTGGCGGTGGTTGCAAAGGCTAATAATTTTAAATAATAATAATTAATATCAAATTTACCAATGTGCCTGATGGTTGTTTACATCAGGTACATTAATACATGGAGGATAAAATGGGAACTGTTACGCCAATGATGCAGCAGTACCTGGATATAAAGGATCAATATAAGGATTGTATTCTATTTTTCCGGCTGGGAGACTTCTATGAAATGTTTTTCTCAGATGCGGAGCTGGCGTCCAGGGAACTGGAGATTACACTAACCGGAAGGGATTGCGGTCTTGAGGAGCGAGCACCAATGTGTGGTGTTCCTTTTCACGCGGCCAATAATTATGTAGCACGTTTGGTCTCAAAAGGCTATAAGGTCGCAATTTGCGAGCAGGTTGAAGACCCTGCATTAGCAAAGGGAATTGTAAAGAGAGATGTAATAAAGGTTGTTACGCCCGGTACTGTAACCGACATTACCATGTTGGATGAAAGAAAAAACAATTACTTGATGTCTGTTTACAAAAACGGTAATTTTTACGGTTTGGCGGCAGTAGACATAACAACAGGTGATTTCTATGCCACAAGAATAACCTGGGGCAACACAAGGGGTAAACTTTTTGATGAGATTGCAAAATACCTTCCTTCGGAAATTATTGTCAATACCGAGTTAAATAGTGACAATGAGCTTGCTTTAGAAATAAAACAAAGATTTAATACATATGTTTCAACCTTTGAAGAAGCTTCATTTGAGTATGGAAATGCAATGGATGCATTGAAAAATCAATTTGAAAACAAATCATTGAATATTCAGGAGTATGACATTGCGGTTAATGCCTCAGGAGCTCTTCTAAAATATCTGGAAGGTACTCAAAAGGTAAACTTGAGTCACATACAGAATTTTAATGCCTATGCACTTGAAGAATACATGATTCTGGACGCATCATCACGAAGAAACCTTGAGCTGACAGAAACCATGCGAGAGAAATCAAAAAAAGGTTCCTTGCTGTGGGTACTGGATAGAACTATGACCTCAATGGGTGGAAGGCTTCTTCGAAAATGGATAGAACAACCTTTGATAAATCATGGAGATATTTCTCTTCGTCTGGATTCTGTGGAAGAGCTTAAAAACAAGTTCATGGTCAGAGTCGAAGCAAGAGAGCTACTTAAAAGGGTATATGACATAGAAAGACTTATGGGGAAGGTAATACTGGGAAGCGTTAATTGCAGAGATTTGATAGCACTTAAAAACTCCATGTGTCAGATACCTTACATAAAAAACCTGCTTGGGGGCTTTGAAACAGAGTATATAAAAAATTGCTATCAGCAGATGGATTCTCTGGAAGATGTGTGTAATCTTATAGAGATATCAATAGCTGATGACCCTCCTGTAACAATAAAAGAGGGGGGTATAATCAAAGACGGATATAATTCTGAAGTAGACAAGCTCAGAATGGCTTCAATACAGGGGAAGGACTGGATAGCTGCTCTTGAGGCCTCAGAACGTGAAAAAACAGGTATAAAAAACCTAAAGGTAGGCTTTAACAGGGTATTCGGCTATTATATAGAAATAACTAAATCATATTATTACCTTGTACCTGAGGAATACATCAGAAAGCAAACACTTGCAAATTGTGAAAGGTACATAACTCCGGAGCTGAAAGAAATTGAAGACAATATACTTGGAGCGGAAGAAAAGATAGTACAACTGGAATACAGTCTGTTTGTACAAATTAAAGACAGGATTGCACAGCAATTATCAAGAATTAAGTCAACTGCAAGAGCTCTCGCGGAAATTGACGTACTGGCTTCGCTGGCAGAGGTAGCTGACAGGGAAGGATACTGTAAACCTGATGTTTCTGTTTCTGACAAGATAGAAATAGTAGACGGAAGGCACCCTGTGGTAGAAAAAATGACTGACAAAAGCGGATTTGTTCCAAATGATACTGTCCTTGACATGGAAGAGGACAGGCTTGCTATAATTACAGGCCCTAATATGGCAGGTAAATCAACGTACATGAGACAGTCTGCGCTTATTGTTTTGATGGCTCAAATTGGAAGCTTTGTCCCGGCTACTTCAGCAAAAATTGGTTTAGTGGACAGGATTTTTACAAGAGTAGGGGCATCAGATGACCTGGCATCGGGACAAAGTACATTTATGGTTGAAATGTCAGAGGTAGCAAATATATTGGTTAATGCAACAAAAAGAAGTCTTCTGGTCTTGGATGAAATAGGCCGGGGTACAAGCACCTTTGACGGGCTAAGTATAGCGTGGGCAGTGATAGAGTACATTGTAAGCAAGGAACAGCTTGGCTGCAGAACACTTTTTGCAACCCATTACCACGAATTGACCGAGCTGGAGGGAAAGCTGCCCGGAATTAAGAACTACTGCATAACCGTGAAGGAAAAGGGAGAGGATGTAATATTCTTAAGAAAAATAATTCGAGGCGGTGCTGACGGAAGCTACGGTATTCAGGTTGCCAGGCTGGCAGGCGTGCCTCAACCGGTTATCGAAAGGGCAAAAGAAATATTGGCAAACCTGGATGATGCGGATATAAACAAAAACGGAAAAACACGAAGGACAAAGAAACAGGTTGAAGGGCAGCTGGATTTATTTGCACAAGCTGCAAAAGCATCTGCTGATGCTGAAATACTACAGGAAATAAGGAAAATTGATATATCAAGGCTGACTCCAATTGATGCAATGAACATATTATATGAGCTTCAAAGGAAAATGAACAGCCGGGAATAGTTATTGATATGATATGGGGTGAGTTATGGGGCGCATAATTGTACTGGATGAAAATACTTCAAACAAAATAGCGGCCGGAGAAGTTGTTGAGAAGCCGGCTTCTGTTGTAAAGGAATTAGTAGAAAACTCTATTGATGCCGGTGCTACCAGCATCTCAGTGGATATAAAGAATGGTGGCATTTCCTATATAAAGATTACCGATAACGGAAGCGGAATGGATGAAGACGATGTAGAAATTGCCTTCGAGCGTCATGCTACCAGTAAAATAAAAAGGGCAGAGGATCTTGATTCTGTTATAACGATGGGTTTCAGGGGTGAAGCTCTGGCAAGTATAGCCTCGGTTTCGTCTGTTGAACTTATGACAAAGACAGCTGCAAGCGCATACGGGATGTATGTACACATAAGAGGCGGTGTTTTTCAGGATGTAAGGCAGACAGGATGTCCTGTCGGGACAACCTTTATTATTAAAGATTTGTTTTTCAATACTCCGGCACGATACAAGTTTTTGAAGAAGGATTCTACAGAAGCGGGTTATATCTCTGATACAATTTCAAGAATAGCTTTGGGTAATCCCGACATTTCCTTTAAACTGACAAACGGAAAAACAACACTAATTCATACCCCGGGAAATAATGACTTAAAAAGTGTAATTTACAGCATATACGGAAAAGAAATAATAAAAGACCTTGTTGCGGTAGAGTACGCAGATGAAAAAATAAAGATAAACGGGTATGTAGGGAAACCTGAAGCTGCCAGATCAAACAGGAATTATCAGTCTCTTTACATAAATAAAAGATACGTAAAAAGTAAACTGGTATCATATTCCGTTGAACAAGCTTTTTCAAGCATACTTATGAAAAACAGGTTTCCTTTTTTTGTATTGAATATTGATATTAATCCTGTATTGGTAGATGCCAACGTACACCCTGCAAAAACCGAGGTGCGTTTCGCTGACGAAAGCTATTTGTCAAGAACCATATATATGGCTGTTTCCAACGCTCTTACTACAGGCGGAAATCTTTTTAATCCTGTTTCTGTTCCTAATAAGGACAGAGAATTGTTCAAGTTTGAAGTAAAATCCGAACCTAAAAGGGAATATGTACAGAAGGAAATAGAATTAAACCAAAAGCAGGACGACAATAAAAAAGCGGATGAAATACGATTATTTACAAAAGCCTTGGAACCGTTGGCGAAGACTGATGTACATAAATTAAGTACATATACGGAAAAACCGCCGGCAGATACATCCTCCTTCACTTTTACAAAGTTGGAAGAATATACCGTAAGCCAACAAAAGGCAGATGTCATAGATGTGAAGCAACAGAATTCTGATGAACTTAGAAATGATTCAACTGTAGTCAAAGAGGTTGATTGCTCAGAGGATGTTGAAGAAGCGTTACTTGAAAAAGAATACCCTGAACTTGCTGACATGAAATACATAGGGCAGGCCTTTTCTACATATATTCTTTTACAGAGTAATGAGGAGCTTGTAATGGTAGACCAACATGCAGCACATGAGCGAATAATATACGAAAAGCTCAGAACAAAGTTTGACTCACAAGAAAATACAACACAACTGTTGCTTGAACCGGTAGTCGTTCAGCTTCAGCCTTTTGAGCTGGATGCCATAAAATCTAAAGAAGAGCTGTTAACACGAATTGGTTTTGATTTTGAGGATTTTGGAAATAATTCCACTATTATCAGAGGTATCCCGTATGCCGTAGGAGACTGCTCCCCCAGAGATGTTTTTATTGAATTGACACAAAAACTGCAGGAATCAGTAAAGCTAGTCAGCACTCCACTAGCCGATGAGATAATTCATACGATTGCATGTAAGGCTGCTATAAAGGCAAATAAAAAGCTTGATGAAAAAGAGGTTAATCAGCTTTTAACCGAACTCTCAAATACCGGAAGACGGTATACATGTCCTCATGGGCGTCCTACTGTAATACGTTTGACAAAATACGAAATAGAAAAAATGTTTAAAAGAATTGTCTAGAAAGGAAACTTATGAATCGTGTTATTGTTATAGTTGGCCCTACTGCATCAGGAAAAACAAACTTATCTATTGAGCTTGCAAAAAGAATTAACGGAGAAATTATTTCTGCTGATTCCATGCAAATATACAAATACATGGATATTGGAACTGCTAAACCTACAAAAGAAGAAATGCAGGGTATAAAGCACTATCTCATTGATGAAGTACTTCCCAGCGAAGATTTTAATGTTGTCAGGTTTAAAGAGCTTGCAGAAAAGTATATAAACAATACTCTGGAAAAGGATAAACAACCGATAGTGGCAGGAGGCACAGGACTTTATATCAGTTCTTTGATAAATAACATTAATTTCAGTGAAAGTGAAAGTGACTGGGAACTAAGAGAAGCTTTAAAAAAGGAGGCAGAGGAACTAGGGCCGGAGCACCTGCACAAAAAACTGCAAGAAGTTGATCCGGATTCGGCCTTGAATATTCACCCGAATAACATTAAAAGAGTAATAAGAGCTTTAGAAGTATACTATCAGACACAAAAGCCTATTTCTTATCACAATGAAATATCAAGAACAATACCGCCTAAATACAATTTTATTCTCGTTGGCCTTGCAATGGACAGACAGGTTTTATACGACAGAATAAATAAAAGAGTTGATATTATGGTTGAAAACGGACTTGTGGATGAAGTGAAACATCTTGTAAACTTAGGTTATGCGGATAGTATAATTTCAATGCAGGGAATAGGATACAAGGAAATACTGGAATATTTAAGAAATAATTCTACCCTTGAGCAAGCCATAGAGAATATTAAACAGGGAACAAGAAGATATGCAAAAAGACAAATTACCTGGTTTAAAAGAATAAATGATATTAAATGGTTTAATATAGATAAATATGGAAATAATGTTAATATGCTAAATGAAATTTTTGAATACGTAAAAGGCTAAAAACCTTGGTAGAACTATATTCTTGTTGCATCAAATGGCATTATCTAGTAAAATAAAAATGAGCAGTTTTAGTACTTCAAATTTAAGTTAAGCCCGATTATTTTTGTGGGGATAGCTTATGGACAAATATATATATATAACAAAGGAGTGAATTACTTTGGTAAAGAATACTATTAATTTGCAGGACATTTTTTTGAATCAAGTAAGAAAGGAACACATTGCTGTTACTATTTATCTTACAAATGGTTTTCAATTAAAGGGTATGGTTAAGGGGTTTGATAATTTCACTGTGGTTCTTGACAGTGACGGAAAGCAGCAGTTAGTATACAAACATGCAATATCTACTATAAGTCCTATGAAGTCAGTAAACCTTATTTTTAATGAGCAGGGAAAAGAATAATACTACATATTAAAAATATGTAAATAATAAAACGCAGAGGGAACATATCTAAATTTGTTCCTTCTGCGTTTTTTATGTAAATTTAATATATATGATTACATACGTCTGAACACGCCGATTACTTTTCCCAGAATGGATAACTCATCTTTTACAATGATGGGGTCCATATTGCTGTTTTGCGGTTGAAGCCTTATATGATCTTTTTCACGGTAAAAGGTTTTACAGGTAGCTTCATCGCCTATCAAAGCTACAACAATGTCTCCATTATTTGCAGAGGACTGCTGTCTCACCAATACAAAGTCCTTGTCAAGTATTCCTGCTTCTACCATGCTCTCGCCTTGAATTCTAAGCATAAATGCATCACTGTTTTGAACAAAATCTACCGGCAGGGGAAAAGTTTCGGTAATATTTTCGACAGCAAGAATAGGCTGGCCTGCCGTAACCCTTCCGACAACAGGAACATCCACCATTTCACGAGAGGTGTAATATCCTTCTTTACTGGTACGGCTTTCTTTAACCTGACTTGATTTATTTAGAATCTTAATTGCTCTGGGTTTCGTAGGATCCTTTTGAAGAAGTCCGTTATCAATTAGTTTTTGCAGATAGGAGTGTACCGTAGAAGTAGACTTAAAACCTACAGCAGAACATATTTCCCTTACAGAAGGCGGGTAACCGTTTTCATGAACACATTTATAAACATAATCAAGAATTTCCTGTTGTTTGTTAGAATTCTTTTTTGCCATAAAGACCTCCTGAGCTTATGCTCACATTTTTATGTAATAAAAGTCTTTTAGTCACATTATCCAAAAAGTGCAGTTATTACTGCTATAGTATAACACATAAAAACCAGGAAATCAAACTAATGTTCGGCTGTTTTTCCAAAAGCTATTGACAAAAGAACAAGTGTTCCTTACAATATAAGGTATAGAGAACATATGTTTGTTGTGTAGAGGGGAAGGGTTAATATGGTGAGAAAAAAATATGTTTTAAAAAATAAAAAGAGATTTTTCAGTTTTGTGTTTTTAATTATATTTCTTACATTTACTCTGATTTATACAGTCTCTGTGGCAGGTTTTAATGAAAAGCAGTATATTTCTGTTACAGTAGGAGAGGGTGATTCTTTATGGTCTATTGCCGCGAAGTACGGTGGCAATACAGATATCAGAAAGAAGATATATTTGATAAAAAAGATAAATCATATGGATTCCTGCGATTTAAGTGAGAACGACTCTCTCCTGGTTCCGGTCGACAAATAAATATATAATAGTATATTATTTGATTTAATAAATAATAAATTGCATTATTTACTTACAAAGAGCAGTGCTTATTTGACATTTCAAATTCTTGGGAGTATTATATAACATAAACATAGCCATAGCCATAGCCATATGTCTACTAAGTTACTAAATTTTTTAAGTCTTTATTAATAAGGGGTTCTTTGGAGGTTTTGGACTGATGTCGTCAAATCAAACAGCAGTTTTCTTTATAGTATGTATAGTCTTGTATCTAATAGGAGCATTGACATCTTTAGTTTCATTTTCAAGTTCAAAGTGGTCCAACAGATTGTCCAATTCCTTTGCACTTTTAGCAAGCAGTTTACTTACCTTTTTAATGATTTATAAGCTAGTAAATTGCAGGGATGTATCAATTCGATTGAAATTTAACTCAAATATTCCATTTATGTCCTTTAATTTTAATATTGATAATTTGTCTGCATTTTTTATAATGATTATTTCATTAGTAGCAATTATTGTTTCAATATTCTCATATACTTACATGTCCCATTACTTTTCAAAAAAAAATATATCTGTTTTCGGCTGTTTGTATAATTTGTTCATAGTTTCAATGGTTCTTTTGGTTTCGAGCAGTAATCTGTTGCTTTTCCTGGTCTTTTGGGAACTGATGTCACTGGTTTCTTTTTTTCTTGTTATATACGAGCATGAAAAGGAAGATGTTCAGAAAGCAGGCAGGATATACATTATAATGACTTATACGGGGACAGCTTGTATTACGGCAGCCTTCGCTTTGATTGCCGCCTATACAGGCAGTTTTAATATGTCATCAATTAATTCAGAATCTATACCTCACGGTGTTGCAAATATTATATTTTTACTTTTGCTGGTTGGGTTTGGAACCAAAGCAGGTATTATACCTTTTCATATCTGGTTGCCTTATGCCCACCCGGTAGCGCCAAGTAATATTTCAGCTCTGATGTCAGGTGTAATGATAAAGATGGCTGTTTATGGTATTATCAGATTTATTTTTAATATTCTTCCTGTCAGTGGTTTGTGGTGGGGAGCAGCGGTACTTTGTATGGGTATTGTTTCAGCATTAATCGGAATAGCGTATGCCGTAGTCTCTACCACCAATATTAAAAGACTGTTGGCATATTCGAGTATAGAAAATATGGGGATTATTTTAGCAGGTATTGGAATGATATTGATTGCAAGAGCATCTGAAAATTATTTTCTACTCTCGCTGTCCTTGACGGCAACGCTGCTTCATACATTGAATCATGCAGTTTTCAAATCACTGCTTTTCATGGGTGCAGGTGCAGTCCAATATTCAGCACACACAAAAAATATGGAGAAACTGGGTGGGCTAATAAAGAAAATGCCTGTTGCCTCAGTGTTTATTTTCATAGGTTGTCTTTCTATTTCTGCAGTTCCGCCTTTTAATGGTTTCATAAGTGAATATATGATTTTTAGGACCATTATCAGCAGTATCAGCTATTTTGCACCATCTCAAAGCTTCCTGCTGGTTGTAGTGCTTATGGTTGCAACAGCTGCACTTGCTTTAACAGGAGCTTTGGTAGTATTCTGTTTTGTTAAATTCTTTGGTATCAGTTTCCTTGGATTGCCAAGGAGTACAGAGGCTGAAAATTCCAGGGAGCCGGGTAAACCTATGCTTGTAGCACTTGCTTCATCAGCAGTGCTTTGTCTGTTGCTTGGTATTTTCCCAAGGTATGCTATAAGCCTGATAGACCGTGTTAGCAGTCAATTGATTACCATAAAGATGTTAAAAGCGGACTGGCCGTTAAGTTTATCGCAGAAATTACCGATACAGGACAGCAGTTTAAGCATTTCTTCGGGCTATATCGCAATATTACTTGTGATATTGGGAGGTTTATTATTTCTGGGTGTAATTGCATTGAGAAAGAGAACCTCTGTTGAGCGTTATAATACATGGGATTGCGGTTTTACAAACCTAAATTCCAAAATGCAGTATTCTGCAACAGGTTTTTCTAAATCTTTAAGTATTATATTCAGAGGGTTCTTTAAACCTTCAAGAGATTTGGAAATAACGGAAGGAATTGCACCTTATCACATTAAAAAGGGCAATTATACTACATCTACGGTGAGATTTTTTGAAAAATATTTTTATGTACCTATAGTGAGTACTATCATAAAATTTTCAAGGAAAATCCGTTTTAATGTTCAGACAGGAAGTATTCATGCTTATTTAATGTATTTCTTTGTAATTATGGTACTGATGCTTCTATATTATTCATTTACGGCATGATTATATAAAATTATGAAAAAGGAACGTACATATGGTAGCTTCAATTTTAAAATTTATTTTTCAAATGTGTTTTTTACTTTTAATAGCCCCTCTGTTTACAGGGGTAATAAGGAAAATCAAATCAAAGATACAGCATAAAATAGGTGCTTCAATTTTTCAACCCTATTATGATCTTGCAAAGTTGTTAAAAAAAGATTTGGTGGTTTCAAGCACATCTTCATGGATTTATACTATAGCACCATATGCTTATTTCATAACTTCCCTTGTTGCAGTTATGTGCTTGCCTGTAGTATATCAGCTTAAAGGGTTTTCCTTTTATACCGATCTTCTTGTCATAGTTTACATTTTGGTAGCGGGGCGTATTTTTATAGCCCTTGCAGGGCTGGATACCGGAAGCACTTTCGGAGGAATGGGGAGTAGCAGGGAATTACTGGTTTCAGCGTTAGTTGAACCCGCTCTTTTTATTATTATCATTACAGTCGGTGCAAACCCACAGTTTGCCACAACAAATGTTATTTCAATATATGAAAGCATAGTAAATAACGGTACAAGTGGTTTTTCTACTATAAATATCCTGCTTTTTGTAGCCATGCTAATGGTAATGATTGCAGAATCCTCCCGGATTCCGGTGGATGATCCTTCAACTCATCTTGAGCTCACTATGGTTCACGAAGCAATGATTTTAGAGCACTCAGGGAGACATCTTGCTTTCATTCAAATGGGTACTTATTTAAAGCAATTGGTATTTATGACATTTATGGCAAATATAATAATTCCTGTCGGTTTGAACATGGATAATATATTAGTGGGGCTCGGTATTTACCTGCTAAAACTGTTTATAATTACTTTGTTAGTAAGTGTTATTGAGATAAATACAGTCAAGTTCAGACTTTTCAGTCTTCCAAACTATGCTGCAATTGCTCTTATTATTTCTGTTTTAGGTTTTTTAACGAGCTTTGTTTTAAGATAAAACAATATGGATGGAGGTAAATTAATGTATAATAACGCATTAAATCTTTTAGCAATTCTTATATTGATTTCATCTTTGACGCTTGTGGCAAATAAGCGTCAAAATGCCTATATTGCAACATTTAGACTACAATCACTGCTACTTGCTTTGGTTTCACTTATTGTTTCAGTTAAAAGTATGGTTGAGTCAAAAAAATTCGATGAGGTTATTTTTATATTTGTACTGATTGTAGTATTCAAAGTAATAATAATACCGATGGCTATGAGAAGAACCTCTGACAGAGTGGAATACAAGGTAGAAAAGGACTTTTTTATAAATATTCCCATATCTATGCTTATATGTTGCGGGTTGGTTGTTCTGTGCTGGTATGTAGTATATCATATAGAAGGTATTACAAATCCGGCAACTAAGAATTATCTTATTTACTCTTTATCAGTTGTTATGATTGGATTATTCTTCATGATTAGCAGAAAAAAGGCATTGGGACAGATTGTTGGCTTTCTTGTAATAGAAAACGGGCTGTTTCTGGCGGCTATGATGACTACTGACGGAATGCCGATGATTGTTGAACTTGGTCTTTTCTTTGATTTATTAACTGCATTTTTGATTATGGGTATATTTGTTTTTAAGATAAATAACACTTTTGATTCTATAGATATAAACAAATTAAACCACTTAAAAGGATAAATAAAGTGAGCTTCAGGGAGGGTATATGATTCCGGCATTTGTAGTTATTCCGGTACTGGCAGGCGGGCTGGTATGGGTCAGTAAAAATAAGTTATTTATACATATTATAAATTTAATTGGGGCATCAGGATTATTATTAATATCAATTATGTCGCTTATTGATATTAATAAGTATAAGGTGATTGAAAGCTCAGGATTATTGAAGAATATCTTTTATATGGACTCACTAAGTGGTTATATACTTTTTATAACTACACTGGCATTCTTTTTAGTTTCTCTCTATTCAATAAGTTACTTTGAACAGGAATTGAAGAAAAAGGTTATAACTTTAGGTAAACTAAAGTTATATTATTCATTATCTAATGCATTTGTATTGTCAATGATAATGGCTTTAACTACTCGTAATATGGGTGTTATGTGGATTGCTATTGAAGCTACTACTCTGGCCTCTGCGTTTTTAGTAGGCTTTTACAACAACAAGCGTGCAATTGAAGCAGCTTGGAAGTACCTTATTATTTGCTCTGTTGGTATTGCCTTTGCCCTTCTCGGGATTATCCTCCTGTTTTATTCGTCAACTGTTAAATTGGGAGGAGCAAGGATTTCGGGACTGGATTGGAGCTATCTTATCAAATATGCAATTGCACTTGACCCAAGTATTTTAAAAATTGCATTTATTTTTATATTAATAGGTTTTGGGACAAAGGTTGGTTTTTCACCTATGCATACGTGGCTCCCGGATGCTCACAGTCAGGCCCCTTCTCCTGTAAGCGCACTTTTGTCAGGAGTATTGCTGAATACTGCAATGTACGGAGTAATAAGGGTTATGTCAATAGTAAATAAAGGCTTGGGTAGCAGCGATTACACCGGAAATTTGCTGATTGTACTGAGTTTACTTTCAATCGGTACTGCAGCTGTATTCATACTGGTTCAGCAGGATTATAAACGGATATTGGCGTATTCCAGTATTGAACACATGGGAATAATAGCCCTAGGTCTCGGAATTTGTACGCCTATAAGCATTTTTGCGGCACTTTATCATACCTTTAATCATGCAATGACAAAACTGATGCTGTTTCTAACAACGGGCAATGTTTACTTAAAGTACCACACCAAAAAGATTTCCAGTATTCATGGTCTTATAAAAACAATGCCTGTAACGGGAATTGTTTTCGTCCTTGGTACGTTTGCCATAACCGGTATGCCTCCTTTTGGTGTCTTTATGAGCGAATTTAACACTGTTGTAGGTACTTTATTTGCAAAAAATTATATTGCAACAGTCTTGCTGTTAATCTTTCTTTCAATGGTTTTTGCCGGTTTTACTAAACAGTTAGGAAAAATGTTCTATGGTAAGAATAGCAATCCTGAAATAAAACAGGGAGAATTGGATATTATCGGACCTGCGGTGCTTATTATTCTATTATGTATTACACTTTTGGCAGGGATATATATTCCGACGCCTTTCAAAGAGTTAATGGACAATACAACCAATATTATACTGGGATTGGGGGAGTAGCTTATGGTTTCGGAAGCAATAATGGATGCTATAAAGAAATTATTATCCTCTCATGTACTCGACAGCAGACTTAACAACGAAAATGAAGTCTACTTCTGTATTTCTCCTTCTACTGTGAAGGAGGACTGCATTAATGTTTATAAAAATATTGAATGTGTGCTTGTTGATTTATTTGCCAATGATACCACACCAATTGACAATAAGCTTAACGTATATTACACTTTTGCGGTAAGGTCATCAAATACACTAGTTACACTGTATTCAAAACTTGAAAATGACGGTTCAGCAAGGCTTGATTCCATAGCATTGGATGTACCGGCTGCAAGCTTGTATGAACGTGAGATTCATGATATGTATGGTGTAGAATTTGAAGGATGCCCTGACGGCAGAGAGCTGGTACATCACGGAAATTTTCCTTTAAACGTTCACCCATTAAGGAGGGACTTCAAAGCCGACGCACATATTCCGTTTCAAAAGCGGGAGTTAGAATTTTCAGATATAACTGGCAAGGGCGTTTTTGAAGTGCCGGTGGGACCCGTTCATGCAGGTATTATCGAACCGGGCCATTTCCGATTCAGTGTAGCAGGCGAACCAATAATAAATCTTGAAGCAAAACTATATTATGTACACCGTGGTCTTGAGAAACTTTGTGAAAACCAGCATTATATGAAGGTTCTTTTGTTTTCAGAAAGAATTTCAGGTGATGAGACCTTTACTAATTCACTGGCTTTTTGTCAGGCAATTGAAAAGCTTAATAGTATAACATATATTCCGGAACGTGCAGCTTATTCAAGAGTAATATTTGCTGAACTTGAACGCATATGTGGTCATTTAGGTGATATATCAGGGCTGTGTGTAGATACGGCTTATATATTTCCAACAGGCCAGCTGGGAATGATAAGGAGATGGGTACAACTTCTGAATGAACAACTGACAGGCAGCAGATTTCTCAGAAATACTAATAAGCCCGGTGGTTTACGACGTGACTTTGTATGTAACAATGAAAAGATCATTCTGGAATGCATTAACAAGCTGGATAAAGAGTTCAAGGAAACGGTAGCTATTATAAAAAATAACGGAATGTTTATAGACAGAGTAGAGCACACAGGGATACTAAAGAAGTCCATAGCAACTGATTTGAATGCTGTAGGGCCGGGAGGAAGAGCCAGCGGTATAAAAACTGATGTTAGAAAGGAATTTCCATACGCTGCATATTCAAAACTGAAATTCAAAGTTCCGGAACACAATAATTGTGATATCAACTGTAGAATGAATGTTAAAATAGAAGAAATATTTGAGTCAATAAGTATTATACGGCAGGCATTGGAAAAAATGCCTGAGGATGGACCGGTATCTGTTGATATTGGAGACCTGAAGCCATATTCCTATGCATTTGGGATGACTGAGTCTCCAAGGGGTGAAAATTTACATTTTGTAATGACAGGCGAAAATAACACTATCTTCCGCTATAAAGTAAGAACAGCGTCCTTCTGTAACTGGCCGGTTCTTTGTCATGCAGTCAATACAAATACATTGACGGACTTTCCGCTGATAAATAAAAGCTTTAATCTCTCGTATGCAGGAAACGATTTATAAAACTGCACGTATTAGGAGGAATAATGTATAATATACTAAAAAAGATGATACAACATGGTACGGTTACTGTAGAGTATCCTAAAAAGAATACAAAAAGTACTTATATTACAGGTATTCCTGAGTTTGATTATTCAAAGTGCATCCGGTGCGGGAAATGTATTGCAGCATGCCCCACAGGAGCAGTAGTTCTAGCCGAAAAAGACGGACAAAGAGAAAAATTTCCTGCAGTTAATGTTGATGAGTGCATATTCTGCAGATTTTGTGAAGAAGCCTGTTCAAATAATGCCCTAAGCTTATCCAATAAATTTGAGCTTGCTCAAAAAAGTAGGGATTTGCTTAGAGCTACTCCGTTGTATGTCAAAGATGAAGATTTAATTGGCACTGATTATGAACTACTCGGTAAAAAATTAAATGAAAATATCGGTAAAAAGTTTGGAAGAAGTCTGCATATCAGGGAAGTTGATGCAGGATCCTGCAATGGTTGTGATTATGAAATTCAGGCGCTAAACGGGGTATACAATGATATTGAAAGGTTTGGCATACACTTTGTTGCATCTCCAAGACATGCTGATATGCTTCTGGTAACGGGTTGCGTTTCAAGAAACATGGAGGAAGCCTTAGTCAAAACCTATAATGCCACACCATCCCCTAAACTGGTAGTAGCTGTAGGAGCCTGCGCGTGCAGTGGCGGACTTTTCAAGGATAGTTATGCAGGAAGAAATGGGATTGATACGATTTTACCTGTAGATGTATATATTCCGGGTTGCCCCCCTAGGCCTCAGGCATTAATTTATGGTATACTAAAAGCCGTAGGACGCTTATAGATTTTATATATCATGCAAGAAGGAGGGTAGACACGATTTTTAAGATTAATCGTGCAAGTAAAAATGAATGATCAATGTGAGTTATATAATAGGGAATGTATCGACTGTGGAGAATGCGATATTTGCGATCTTGAGCCTTCAAAACACTGTGATGATTGCGGAAAGTGTATTGATGAAGTAGATGAATATCGTAGTATTACTATTCAGGACTTTATGAAAGAACACATAACAAATGAACAAGTAAAGAAACTCAGCAAAAAATTGACTGAAAAAGAAAATAATCAATAAGAAATAAAAAATTAATATATACTAATAATATATTTGAATCAGTATATAACTCGGGATAAATTGCTCGAGTTATAATTATGAGAGGTTATATATGAACAATGAGATTTATCTCGATAACAGTGCTACAACAAAGCCATTTGATGACGTTATTGAATATGTTGCGAAAGTAAGCAGAGAGTTTTACGGAAATCCTTCTTCATTACATACTAAAGGTATTGAATCAGAGAATCTTGTAAAAAAAGCAAGAACACAGATTGCTGAAGCTTTAAAAGTGGAGTCAAAAGATATTTTCTTTACTTCGGGAGGAACAGAATCAAATAATCTGGCAATTTTAGGTTATCTAAAAGCAAACCCCAGAGCAGGTAAGCATGTCATAACAAGTGAAATAGAACATCCATCCGTTTTAGAGGTGTACAAGCAATTGGCCCAGGAAGGGTATAAAGTAGATTATATTCCGGTGGACAGCAACGGTATTATCAGACTAGATGTTTTAAAGGATGTGGTTTCAAATGAAACGTCCATAATCAGCATCATTCATACTAATAATGAAACAGGTTCTATACAGCCAGTTGAAGAAATTTGTAATTTAAGAAAAAAGCTCTGCCCGAACGCAGTAATTCATGTTGATGCTGTTCAGGCTTTTGGTAAAACAGTCATTAACCCGACAACCTGTAATGTCGACTTAGTGTCTTTTAGTTCTCATAAAATACACGGCCCAAAGGGAATTGGAGGATTGTACATCCGTAAAGGACTGAGATTGAGACCTGTTTTATTAGGAGGCGGTCAAGAAGCTACCTTGAGATCAGGTACAGAAAATGTTCCGGGTATTTGCGGTTTTGGATTGGCATCAGAAAGAATATTTTCAAACTTTCTGGACAATTACACTAAAACCGTTGAACTAAGGGATCATTTTGTAAAAAGGATAAAGGAAACATTCGAGGATGCGGTTGTTAATTCGCCGGAAAATGCATCACCATATATTATAAACGTATCTTTTCCGAATTTGAAATCAGAAGTACTGCTGCATCACCTTGAACAGAAAAACATATTTGTATCAACCGGCTCTGCATGCTCTTCACGTAAGACACACCACAGCCATGTATTAAAAGCCATGGGCGTAAGCCCTAAATATATAGACGGTGCAATACGTTTCAGCTTATCACATGCCAACACTAAATGTGAATTGGATGAGACTATTGAGGTACTAAAAGAAATAATTCCCATAATCAGCATAAAACGTGGAGGTAAGAGATGAATAAAATAATATTGGTACGTTATGGAGAAATAATACTAAAGGGTTTAAACAGGCCCGTATTTGAAGATAAGCTTATTGGTAATATCAAAAATGCTATTTTCAAATTTGGTAAAGCCAGGGTAATTAAATCACAGGGCAGGATTTACATTGAACCTCAGGAAGAAAACTATGACTTTGATTCAGTTCTGACAAAAGTAGCCAAGGTATTCGGTGTTGTTTCAGTAAGTCCTGTGTGGAAGGTAGAAACCGACTATGAAATAATAAAGGATACTTCTCTTAAAATGGCTTCTAAACTTGTAGAAGAAAAGGGCTACAAAACATTTAAGGTAGAAACAAAAAGAGGAAACAAAAGATTTCCAATGCAGTCACCGGAAATCAGCGCTGATGTTGGGGGCTTTATATTAGAAAATATTCCGAAGCTATCAGTTGACGTTAAAAATCCTGATTTTATCCTGTATCTTGAAGTAAGAGAAAGTACTTATATTTATTCCGAAATGTTGAAGGCCCAGGGAGGTATGCCTCTGGGGTCAAACGGCAAAGCAATGCTGCTTCTGTCGGGAGGGATTGACAGCCCGGTTGCAGGCTGGATGATGGGTAAAAGAGGAGTTGAGATTGAAGCAGTTCACTTCTACAGCTACCCATACACCAGTGAAAGAGCAAAGCAAAAGGTAATTGATTTGGCTCAGATAATGGCTCAGTATTGCGGAAAAATCCGTTTACACGTTGTTCCGTTTACCGAAATACAACTTAAAATCAACGATAATTGTCCGGAAGAGCAGCTTACTATAATTATGAGAAGGCTTATGATGAAAATAGCAGAGCAAATAGCTGTTAAAGTAAATGCCATGGCACTTATTACAGGGGAAAGTATGGGACAGGTTGCCAGTCAGACCATGCATGGCCTTTACTGTACTGATGCGGCTGTAAATATGCCTGTTTTCAGGCCGTTGATTGGTATGGACAAAGTAGAAGTGGTGGATATAGCCAGGAGAATTGAAACTTTTGACACTTCAGTACTTCCATATGAAGACTGCTGTACCGTGTTTGTTGCAAAACACCCTCAAACCAAGCCAAAGCTTGAGAAAATATTAACGTCTGAATCTGTTGTTGATTTTGAACCTCTTATAAATGCTGCGGTTGAAAATACTGAGATAATTGTTATAAAGCCGTAAATTTGGTTAAATAGATTAATCTGCAGGGAAAAAATCAAAATATATGTGTTTTTTTTACAAAAGCCCCACATGTGTTTATAATTATGGTAAAATGTTTTAATAAATATAGAGAATCATATAATGATAAGGGCGGCAAAATAAATAGTTAAAAATTAGTGAAGATATTTATAAGCCTGTCATAGGAGAATGCTGTGAACAAAAGAACTTATGAATTAACAGAATTGACTGATTAAAAAGACTAGGGGTATTGCCATGAATGATTTACTTTACAACAAAAAAGTTATATGTCCTGTTTGTAACAGGGAAATTGAGGTCACCAAAGTCAAGACAAAAGGGTGCAGAGTAAAATCCAGAGATACGGACTTGTGTGTATATTATGAAGGTATTAATGTACTATTCTACGACGTCTGGGTCTGTGAAAATTGCGGTTATGCAGCGTTGCAGGATAAGTTTGATAATATATTTACAAGAGACATTCCTGTAATACGAGATAAGATTTCAAGCCATTGGACCAGAAGAAGCTTTTTAGGGGAAAGAGATGTTGATAATGCTCTGGAAGCATTTAAACTTGCTCTCTTCAATCTTCAGGTTAGAAAGGCAAAAAGCAGTGAAATAGCTAAAGTCTGCCTTAGAATTGCATGGCTTTACAGGGCAAAAGGGGATCAAAAAGAAATTGATTTTCTTACCTTTGCGGTAGATGCATACAACGAAGCCTACCAAAAAGAGAGGTTTCCTTTAGATAAACTTGATGAATACACTTGTATGTACATAATAGCAGAACTATACAGAAGAATAGGTAAACTTAGTGAATCAGTACTTTGGTTCAGCCGTATTGTTTCCTCAAGCGGTGCAAGAAGTAATCCAAAATTAATTGATATGGCCAGAGATCAGTATCAGTTGGCAAAAGACCAGCTGGCAGCTACTGAAGGCAGTGCTGAAGCTCAACCATAAAATAATCAGTAAAAAATTCATTCTTGCGGATTAAATCAGGTTATACCCCTGTTTTAATCCGTTTCTTATGCTATACTATTTAAATAACTGCAACATTAAGGCCGGTTATCGGCTAGGAGGCTAAAAGATTATACATGGAACCTGGTAAAATACCAAATGACATATTAAATAAAATAATTATAGGAAAAATTAATACCTTTAGAGAAGAAGTTATCATGCGTCCGGGAATAGGTGAAGACTGTGCCGCAATAGAATTTGATAAATATGCTTGTGTAATGTCTACGGACCCCATAACAGCTGCCGGTAAAAATGCAGGGCAACTTGCTGTGCATATATCCTGCAACGACGTAGCGTCCTCTGGCGTTGAGCCATTGGGATTAATGGTTACCATACTATGTCCTGTAGGAACGACAGAGAACGAGCTGGAACAGCTTATGGAGCAGATTTGTGAAACCGCCGGAAAACTGAACGTAGAGATTATAGGAGGTCATACGGAGGTTACGCCTGCAGTCAATAAAATTATTCTGTCTACAACCTGCTTAGGCAAGGTACTTAAAGACAAAGTCATATCATCCTCAGGAGCAAAACCGGGAGACAGTGTTATTTTAACCAAAAGTGCAGGACTTGAGGGTACTGCAATTATTGCAGGTGACTTTGAGGAATTACTCGGCGCTTTTATGGACAAAAACCAACTTGAATATGCAAAAGATCTGATAAACTCCATAAGTGTAGTCCCCGAAGGGGTTCTTGCAGGTAAGTTTGGAGCTACTTCAATGCATGATATTACTGAAGGAGGAGTACTTGGGGCTGCTTGGGAAATTGCAGAAGCATCATGTACAGGCATAACTCTAAATAAGGACTCTATTCCTGTGGAACCTGTAACCCATTGTATTTGTGATTATTTCAGAATAAATCCTTTAAAACTCATTTCCAGCGGATGTATGATTATAACCTGTCAGAACGGTCAAAGCCTGGTACAGCTTTTGGAAGAAAACAATATCAAGGCTACTATTATCGGAGAGATTACTGATAAAAATAACGGAAGACTTCTGATAAGTAAGCAAGAAGGGACTGTTGAGAATATTGAAGCTCCCGGCCCTGATGAACTGTACAAAATAATTAAATAATGCATAAATATGTAATATAAGTGCGATTTTTGCATATTTAATTGACATATATATGGTTGTTTTATTATAATTTTACTTGCGTGAATAAAATAACGAGCAAATGTCATATTATTTGACATTAGAGTGGAGGCACTTTATGTATAATATTGATACGATAAAGAAGATGGACCCTCAATTGGCAGAAGCTATTGAGCTGGAAGTAAACAGACAAAGAAATAAGATAGAATTGATTGCTTCAGAGAATTTTGTAAGTGATGCTGTTATAGAGGCACTTGGAACACCTTTAACAAACAAATACGCTGAGGGTTATCCCGGGAAAAGATATTACGGCGGTTGTGAATACGTTGATATTGTTGAACAGTTGGCTATTGACAGAGCAAAGCAAATTTTTGGTGCAGATCATGCAAATGTTCAGCCACATTCGGGCGCACAGGCAAACACAGCCGTTTATTTTGCTTTTTTAAATCCCGGAGATACCATTCTTGGGATGAATCTTGCACACGGAGGACATCTAAGTCACGGCAGTCCTGTTAACATATCAGGTAAATACTACAAGGTAATACCTTATGGTGTAAGAGAAGACAATTGTTACATAGATTATGATGAGCTGAGAAAAACCGCTAAGGAAAACACACCTAAAATAATAGTAGCAGGAGCAAGCGCATATCCAAGAACCCTTGATTTTAAGGCATTCAGGGAAATTGCGGATGAAGTCGGAGCAATTCTTATGGTTGATATGGCTCACATCGCAGGTCTTGTTGCTGCCGGACTGCACCCAAATCCTGTTCCATATGCTGATGTTGTGACAACTACAACTCACAAGACATTAAGAGGCCCTAGAGGCGGTATGATTCTCTGCAAACAGGAATATGCAAAGAAGATTGACAGTGCTGTGTTCCCGGGTAATCAGGGTGGCCCATTAATGCACGTTATAGCCGCTAAGGCAGTTAGCTTCAAGGAAGCACTTACTGATGAATTCAAGACATATCAGCAGAACATTGTCAAAAATGCAAAAGCTATGGCTGTTGCTCTTATGGAAAAAGGGTTCAAACTGGTTTCTGACGGTACCGACAATCACCTTATGCTTGTAAACCTGACTAATATGAATATTACCGGTAAGGAAGCTCAGCATAAATTAGACGAAGTTTGCATCACATGCAACAAAAACGGTATTCCTTTCGATACTCAGAGTCCATTTATCACTAGTGGTATAAGACTCGGTACTCCGGCTGTGACAAGCAGGGGAATGAACGAGGAAGACATGAAAGAAATCGCAGACTTGATTCATCTTACAATTACAGATTTTGAAAATTCTAAGGACAAAGTAATTAGCAGAGTAGAGACCCTGTGTAATAAATATCCACTATATAAATAATATTTCTTATAAATTATGCCTGTATCGGTAAATAGCCGGTATGGGCTTTTTATTTTTTATTAATTTGTTTCATGCCTTTATGCAGACCTGAAAAATTGATATTAATTATCATTAATAATTAATAATTATTCTCAACTAATTAATAATATTAATCTTAAACTTAAAAATATTAACATTTATTTTATAAAATTTGTTGACACTTTTAATGTTAATATAATACAATGTACTATATTGAATTCAATAAATTAGAGCAGGCGATGCAGCTTAAAGACATTGTTATACAGCTGCGTGGGGCTGGGCCGAAAAGGGCAACAGGATATAAACCTGTGGGACTAAGAACTAATTAGTCTCATAGGTTTTTTTATGTACTAAATGTATTTATTTCTATATTTAAGGAGGAAGTATGTCAAAGTTTTTTGGGTTTAAAGATGATTATTCAGGACTTACTGATAATCAATCTAGTGAAAATCAAATAAAATATGGTATGAATGAACTTAATCCTGAGAAAAAGAAGAACATTTTTATAAGAATTCTGGGTGTTTTTAAAGAACCCATGTTTTTGCTACTATTTTTTACTGCAATTATATACTTTTTTCTGGGAGAAGCACGAGACGGTATTATAATGCTATGCTTCGTTACATTTATGACTGGAATCAGCTTTATTCAGGAATGGAGAACGGACAAAACTCTGGAGGCGTTAAAAGAATTAGCCTCTCCAAGAATACGTGTAATAAGGGAGAGTCGAATTACAAGCATTGAAAGCAGAGAAATAACCATTAACGATTTAATTATATTGGAGGAGGGCGAGAGAATTCCCGCCGATGCCAGAATTATTGAGATGTTTGACTTTGGAGTTGACGAATCTACACTGACAGGTGAGTCTGAAATTGTATGGAAAAAGGTATGCAGTAGTAAAAATGAAAAAAATAATAGTACTGAAGATTTCTGGAGAAAAGATGTTTGTTATGCAGGGACAACTGTAATACAAGGCAGTGCAATTGCCCAAGTGTTTTCAATAGGCAAGAATACACAGTATGGCAAAATTGGAACGGATATTCTTGGTGTACCGGAACGGCCAACACCTCTTGAAAACCAAATCAGACAACTTGTAAAGATATGTGCTTTAATAGGATTGTGTTTTTTTATATTGGTTTCGGTAATTACACTTATTCATACAGGGAGTATAGTTGACAGTATTCTTTCAGGTATTACTCTGGCTATGGCAATGATACCTGAGGAATTTCCGGTCGTCCTTACTGTATTTTTGGCAATGGGTGCATGGAGACTTGCCAAGAAAAATTCGCTTGTAAGGAAAATGCCTTCTGTTGAAACACTGGGATCAGTGTCTGTATTATGCGTAGACAAAACAGGAACACTAACAAAAAATCAAATGAGTGTAAAGGAAGTACGGCCGAATAACGGCTTTAAGGATTGTGAATTAGCTTACTGGGCAGCCTTAGCCTGTGAAACTGAGCCCTATGACCCTATGGAAAAAGCAATACTTGAATACGCTTGGAATCAGGGTATCAACAAAGAGGATGTTTTTAAGAATCCTTTACTGTATGAATATTCATTTAGTTCAGATACTAAAATGATGGGGCATGTATGGAAAATAAACGATATTGCGTCGTTAGCCTCCAAAGGAAGTCCTGAAAGTATACTACCCTTATGTTGTCTTAGTGTCGAAGACATGGAAAATGTTGATAATCAACAAGAATTATTAGCATCCAAGGGTTATAGAGTTATTGCAGTTGCCAGAAGTGCTGATATGAAAGTATATCCTGATACATTGAAGGAATGTGAGTTAGATTTTGTCGGTCTTATAGGTTTACAGGATCCTCCAAGAGATAGGGTGAGGGAATCCATCGATGTTTGTAAGGCGGCAGGATTAAGAGTAATTATGATAACCGGCGATAACGGGATTACGGCACAATCCATAGCGCATGAAATAGGCATCTCACACAGTAGCAACGTAATAACGGGGCCGGAACTTGAAATAATGCCGGATGAGGTATTACTTGAAAAAGTTAAGGATACCAATATATTTGCCAGGGTTATGCCAAGACACAAGATGAGAATTGTAAAGGCCTTGCGTGATAATGGAGAAATCGTTGCAATGACAGGCGATGGTGTAAACGATGCTCCCGCCTTAAAGTATGCAGATATTGGAATAGCTATGGGTAATAGGGGAACGGGGGTTGCAAAGGAAGCTTCTGATATGATCCTTCTTGATGATAATTTCTCTACCATTGTAGAATCGGTGGGGGATGGCAGAAGAATTTACGATAACATCCGAAAAGCAATAGGATATATCCTTGTAATACATATCCCAATAGCATTGATAGCACTTTTGGCCCCGTTGCTTCACATGCCTTTGGTTTTATTGCCTGTAAACATTGTTTTACTGGAGCTAATTATTGATCCAACATGTTCTATTGTATTTGAACGATTACCGGCAGAAAAGGATATTATGCATAGGAAACCACGGTTGAACAACAAGCCGCTTATAACCGGGTCACTTATATTTAAATCAATATTACAGGGATTGATGATTTTTGTTGCTGCTTTTGGATCGTATACTTTCTTTTTTAAAAACGGAGCAGGTGAGTCGGAAGCAAGAACCTTTACAATGCTGGTTCTGGGTTTGTCCAATTTACTACTTGTTTACGTAAATCAATCTGATGTTGAGTTTGCTTTCAGAAATATGGTTAATTTTAAGGATAAGGTTGTCATAACTGTGAATTGTATAATAATTGCAGTACTGATTATCATAACCTATGTACCGGCAGTAAATGGAATTGTACAAACTGCGCCCCTTAATGCTAAAAATTTCTTGCTGGCTATAGGTATTTCGGTTTTGGCTACAATGTGGTGGGAAATTGTAAAGCTAATTAAACGGAGAATAATTAAGTAATTTTATTCTATATCTATATTTGAATAAATCAATTTATTCCTTACCCGGTATTCCTTGGGGGTTATACCGATAATCTTCTTGAACTGCCTTGAAAAATAGTTGCTGTCAGAAAAGCCGCTTTCAAGTGCTATATCAGCAATGCATAAGTTGCTGTTTTTAAGCAGGGAACAGGCATGATTAACCCTAAGTTGCAAAATATAATTAAAAGGGGTAGTTCCATAATTCTCCTTAAATATTCTGTTAAAATGCCTTACGGACATATGTGCTTCATCTGCTAACTTTTCAAGTTTTATCGGGTTAAGGTAATTATCTTCTAAAAACAATATAGCTTTTGCTAGCTGTATAAATGTATCGTGCAAGAGTTTATTTTCAATAACGTATTGTCTTGATAAGTATACCACCATTTCCATAAGGTGGGAGTAAATCATGGTTTGATAGCCCTGATCTTTTCTTTTATATTCTTCGTTAATACGAGCTCCAAGTTCTGATACATATTCCAGACTGGAAATAGAAAGTGACAGGGTGTTGCTGAAGCTGTACTTTTTTCTGAAAAATGGCTCTAAGACAAAAAGCGCCTGATATCCGGGAGATTTCTTTATATCATTACAGATTTCGTTGAGCCGTTCTGGTTTGTATATAACATTTATTATTTTAAAGTTATGGGGATCTTTGTACCCATGCGATATATCCATATTAAATACGAAAACATCACCTTTTTTAATAAAGAATTCTTCTGAATTGACAATATGAGTGGCAGTTCCGTTTAAAACTATCACAAGTTCAAAAAAATCGTAGTGGAAATGCTCAGGCATAGCTTCGTCATGGAATCCATACTGAATGAAAAAAGGAAAACCTGGGTCTTGCGTAAAATAATGAAGATACATATACTCCATTTATTTCATCTCCTTGTCTAAATAATGCTATTTTTAGACTAAAAAGTCAAGGAATATTGTATATATTTGTTATATATTTAAATACAAGTTAATCTGACTCTTACCAATTATATTCTACATATCATAACAGAAGTGTATTTATCTCCGCATGTTTAAAATTGGTTCTAAAGTTCAACTGATATGCTTATTTACATTGTTAATAGAAAAGGGGGTGGCTTACTAATTATTCCGGCATATTGGTAGAACTAGATAATATATAGGAGGAAAAGTATGAAACAAAAAAAATTTCTTGCTTTATTTTTAAGTGTTGCAATAATATGCACATCATTGATTACATCAATGATTTTTATCAATGCAAGTGCTCCTCAGGGATGGAGAAATCTTCAGGATTTTTATGTATTCAAGGATAAGATAAGCGGATGGTCAGGCAGTGGCAACGGGGAACTGGAAACAGTAAACGGGAACTTGCCCATTGATACTCAAGTCACCTACCAAAACTTGCCTTCTCTACGATTGAATCTTCAAACACAGCTTTCCTCGTATTGGATGTCTGTCATACTTACATTGGCGGAATGGAACTGTCATGATGTATCACAGTATGTTCCTAATGGATATCTGGAGTTTAATGTAAAAGGTAAAAAGGGAGGAGAGCAGTTCGTAATCGGTGCAGTTGACCATGTAAGCGAGCGTACATCAGGTGTTGAACAGAAAATAACAAAGCCGATAACTGATTACTGTACGGTTACAACTGATTGGCAACATGTGAAAATACCTCTAAAAGATATTTTAGACCCATCACTTGGCATGGATCCATACAATGCGAAGGCTATTGTACTGGATAAAGTAACCCTTGATCCATTCTGCGTTTGGATTAATCAACTGAAGTTGACTTCTCCGGATAAAGAAAAGGCGTTCCCTGCAATCAAGCTAAATCAGGTAGGCTTCCGTGAAGCTACTGAGAAATATGCCTATATTTCAGGGTTTGAGGATGAGTTTACGGCTACAGAAGGAACTCCATTCCAAGTGAAAAGAGCTTCTGACGATTCAGTTGTATATAATGGTCAACTGGCTCTTTTGAAGGATTACGATCAGGATTCCGGTGAAAGGGTGTTTAAAGCTGTGTTTACCGACCTTAAACAACCGGGCGTATATTACATTACGGTTGATAAACCAGGTATAGAAAAATCACCTAAGTTTAAGATTGGAAATGATGTTTACAAATCACTACTGACGGATGTAGCAAGATATTTTTATTATCAGCGTGCAGGAATAGACCTTACGGATACATATTGTCCTGATTATCCACGTAAAGACAGAACACCACAGGATACCACTGCTGTATTTGACTCCGACTCAGGAAAGACAAGGGATGTATCCAAAGGGTGGTTTGATGCAGGTGATCTTGGAAAGTATGTTAGTACAGGAGCAGCGACTTTAATAAACCTTTTTTGGGCCTACGATATGTTCCCTGAGCTATATCAGGATAATCAGTTTAATATTCCTGAAAGCGGAAATGGAGTACCGGATATACTGGATGAGTCAAGATGGGAATTGGAATGGATTCTAAAAATGCAAGATACTTCAAGCGGAGGTTTTTATGCAAGAGTCCAATCCGATGATGATGGCAATATTACGAAAAGGATTATAAAGGATAAAGAGGGTGACACTACAAATATAAGACCGACAGAAGATACTGCATTTGCAGCCGCTGCCTTAGCCCACGCTTCCATTGTATATGCAAAATGTGACCCAACGTTTGCCCTTACCTGTCTGAATGCAGCAAAGAGCGCGTGGACGTATCTTGAGCAAAACCCAAATAATATTAAATCTCCAAACGGACCTTATAATACTGACAACGATACAAGCAGCAGGCTTCTAGCAGCAGCTACCTTATATCGGGCTACAGGGGAAGCAAAATATGATAATTACTTTGTTGCAAACTATTCAAAAGCAAAAGATACTTATGAGAATACTTCGGGAGATTGGGTAGGTAACTGGAATTTTGCATTTTTCTCTTATATGAAAGCAGCAAACCGAAACAGTGATGCTGAAAAGTGGTTCAATACTGAGTTTGGGATTTGGGTAAACAATAAAATTGAACGGTATAAAAACAGTGCCTGGGGTAACGCGCTTACAAACGCAAACTATTACTGGGGCAGTAACAATCAAATAATGGGTATGTGCATGGAAGCTGTTATTGGCTCAAAACTTCTGGGAACCAATAACGAGACCATTAATAATATGGCACTTTCTTCATTTAACTGGATACTTGGTGCGAATCCTTTGAGAAAGAGCTTCGTGTCAGGTTATGGGGACGATTGCATCAAAACCATATTCGCTACGTTCAATAGTGATGGAAAACCGGGGATAGCCAAGGGCTTTATGCCGTTAGGTCCTAACAGGTATCAAGGAGTGGGTCTATCAAACTTCCCTGCAAAATGCTATTTGGACAGTGCTGATGAATGGACTACAAATGAACACTCTGTTGGTTCAACTTCCACGTTGCAGTTTATTACTGCATTTGCAAACAGTAATTTTTCAGGAAGCAATCCTGTAAAGATTGGTGATGTAAATGGTGACGGCGATATTAATGCCATCGATCTGGCTTTGCTGAAAAAAAGTATACTTAACGGGGAGGTTCTTACGGGCGATGCTTTGAAAGCGGCAGACCTGAACGGAGATAACGAGGTCAATGCCATAGACTTTGCCCAACTGAAGATGTTGTTACTAAAATAAAAGTATAAGAAGATATCAATAAAATATATGAAGCTGATTTTGTGGATTGTATTTTATTGTATTTAAAATCACAGAAACCTTACTGCCAAGGTGCAAGTCTCTTATCAGATTTTAATTAATATTTTCTGCCTCAAACAGCAGGCAAAATGGAGGATTAGCATGAAACATCGGAGTTATAGAAAAACAATGTCTTTTTTAATGATTTTCTCTCTCTTATCAGCTTTGTTATTTACATCAAATGTATTTGCAGCTTCTTCATTAACAGAGTATAAAACAGCTGTTGAAACAGTTAAGAATATGGGCATTGGGTGGAATTTAGGGAATACTCTTGAAGCTTGTGGCGATTGGATAAACGGAAGCACTGTTAAAGATTACGAAACTGCATGGGGAAATCCTGTAACAACTAAGGAAATGATTGACGGTATTCGCGCAGCAGGCTTTAAAACTGTTCGTATCCCGGTAGCCTGGTCAAACCTTATGGCAGCTGATTATACCATAAATATTGAGCTTCTGAAACGTGTTAAAGAAGTAGTAGATTATTGTTCAGCCAACGATTTATATGCCATTGTAAATATTCACTGGGATGGCGGATGGTTTGAAAAATTTGCAACGGATTACGATGAATGTATGAAGAAATACACTTCAGTCTGGACTCAAATAAGCAATTATTTCAAGGATTATCCTAAAAACCTTATATTTGAGTCTCTTAATGAGGAGGGTTGCTGGAACAGTATTTGGAACAGATACGGTGGCTCATCCGGGGAAGATAAAACAAGAGCATATAATATTCTTAATAATATTAATCAGAAATTTGTGGACATTGTAAGGGCTTCAGGAGGAAATAACGCATCTCGTTGCCTTTTGATTGCAGGCTATGCAACGGATATTGATCTTACCTGTGATGATTGCTTTAAAATGCCTACGGATACTATAAGTAATAAATTGATTATTTCTGTACATTATTATACACCGTCTACTTTTACAATTCTTGAACAGGATGCTGACTGGGGCAAATGTGCAACTACATGGGGAACTGATGCAGAAATTAACCAGGTTAAAACCGATTTTACTAAGATGAAAAACAAGTTTTCAAATAACGGGGTTCCTGTTATTATAGGAGAATATGGTACTACCACTGTAAATAAGGATCCTGCCAGTGTAAGACTTTATATTACAACAGTTTGTAAAACTGCCTATGATATGGGATTGTGTCCTCTTCTTTGGGATAGCAGCACTCACTACTCAAGAACGGAAGGAAAAATCAGAGACCCTCAGCTTGCGGCTATGTTCTTGCAATATAAAGAAGCTAGCACAATAGTTCTTGGTGATGTAAATGGGGATAATACAGTTGATGCTCTTGATTATGCGCAATTGAAAAAGTACCTGCTGGGTGTTGATAATACTATAAATGTAAAGAATGCGGACATAAATGAAGATGGGGTAATTGATGCACTGGATTTAGCAAAGTTAAAAATGCTATTACTCAAATAAAGTTAAAGAAATAAAAATAAAAGTAAAGAATACAAAAAGAGCAAAGCGTATGCAATTTATTGCAACTTTGCTCTTTTCTCTTTCTCTCCAGTTTAATTATACCATACAAAAAAAATAAAATGTAGACTGTTTGTTCCGATTTCCAAGTGCTATAATCCAATAACACACTAAAACAACGTTTGAGAGTAATGGTATATTTATTAATGGTAAATAATTATATATAGGCTAATATTCTTCAACAAATAATAACTGGAGGAGGGAAAGGTATGAGTTCTTATGTATTAAGTATTCAGGACACTGACAAAACAAAACTCAAGATTGTGGGGGGGAAAGGTGCAAACCTGGGTGAACTTTCCAAGATTGAAGGTATACGTGTACCGGACGGTTTTTGTATTTCTACCGATGCTTTTAAAAGAGTTATTCGGGAAATCCCGGAGATTAAGAAACTACTTGATGAGTTATCTTTTCTTAATGCGGAAGACCGTGATAAAATAGGTAAACTCAGCAGTGAAATTCGTGGAGTGATTGAAGAGACGGCAATTCCTGAAGACATTATTGAAGATATAACTCAGTTTCTCTCCCAATATGGTGAAAAAACCCCATATGCTGTACGTTCCAGTGCAACTTCAGAGGATTTACCCAATGCCTCCTTTGCGGGTCAGCAGGATACGTATCTGAATATTATTGGAATAAAATCAGTCTTAAAGCATATCAGCAAGTGCTGGGCATCGCTGTTTACGGAGAGAGCAGTAATTTACCGTATACAAAACGGCTATGACCATCGTAAAGTACAATTGTCTGTTATTGTTCAGAAGATGGTATTCCCACAGGTGGCAGGAATTTTGTTTACTGCCGATCCTGTAAGTTCAAACAGAAAAGTATTATCAATAGATGCAAGTTTTGGGCTTGGCGAAGCCTTGGTTTCTGGACTGGTAAATGCTGATAACTATAAAGTGCATAACAGCAAGATTATTGACAAAAAAATATCAACAAAGAAACTGGCCATATATGCACTAAAAGAGGGTGGTACTAAAAAGCAGGAGATTGACCCTGACCTACAGAACAGGCAAGTGCTGACGGATGAGCAGATTTTGCAGCTTGAGTCAATAGGAAGAAAGATTGAGGACCATTTCGGCTGTCCTCAGGATATTGAATGGTGCTTTGCGGATGATTCATTTTATATTGTCCAAAGCCGTCCGATTACTACATTATATCCCATACCTGAAGCCAACGATACTGGATATCATGTTTATATTTCAGTAGGACATCAACAAATGATGACAGATGCTATGAAACCATTAGGGCTGTCTTTTTGGCAGTTAACAGCAGCCGGGCAAATGTTTAAAGCGGGTGGAAGAGCCTTTGTTGAGGTGGCGCAAATGCTGGCTTCACCTGACATGAGGGAAATTTTATTAAACAACATGGGACAACACGATCCTCTCATAAAAGACGCATTGATGACTATCATAGAACGTGGAGATTTTAAAAAACCTTTACCGGATGACCAGAAAGAACAAGCTTCAGGTAAAGGTAATAAAGCCATGTCCTCTGCAGATATTCAGGCTCAGGCAGGGAATGATCCGCTAATCGTTTCCAGTCTGATTGAGAAAAGTCGGGTATCTATTGAAACATTAAAACTAAACATCCAAACAAAATCAGGTGCAGATTTATTTGATTTTATTCAAGAAGATACTCTGCAATTTAAGCAGAGCTTATTTAATCCTCAAAGTATGGGCGTAATTATGGCTGTTGCAGCAACTATAACATGGCTCAATGAAAATATGAAAGAGTGGTTAGGTGATAAAAACCCGGCAGATACTCTTTCTCAATCAGTACCCAATAATATTACTTCCGAAATGGGCCTTGCCTTATTGGATGTGGCAGATGTAATACGTCCTTATACAGAAGTTATTGAGTATTTGAAAGCTACAAAAGATGATAACTTTTTGAATGAACTGGGTAAGTTTAAAGGGGGGCAAGAGACCAAGGCTGCCATTTTGTCTTATCTTGACAAATACGGAATGAGATGCAGTGGAGAAATTGATATCACAAAGCCTCGCTGGATTGAAAAGCCTAACACTCTTATTCCATTGATTCTAAGCAATATCAAAAACTTTGAACCAGATGCCGCACATAAGAAATTTGAACAAGGACGACAAGCAGCTTTACAAAAAGAGAAAGAGTTACTGGAACGGTTACAGCTATTGCCGGAGGGCAAGCAAAAAGCCCAAGAGACAAAGCAAATGATAGATCTGCTACGAAATTTAGCCGGATATCGTGAATATCCAAAATACAGCATTGTCAGTCGTTATTATGTTTATAAGCAGGCATTACTGAAAGAAGCCGAAAAGCTTGTTCAAGCCGACGTTATTAATGAAAAAGAAGATATATACTATCTGACTTTTGAAGAACTTCATGAAGCCATTCGCTCCCAAAAAGTGGATTACAAGGTAATCAACAAACGTAAAGAAGAGTATAATTTATATAAAAAATTAACACCACCACGTGTTATCACATCTGATGGAGAAATCGTTGTGGGAAAATACAAACGAGAAAATCTCCCAAATGAAGCTATTGTGGGTTTGCCTGTTTCTTCAGGGGTGGTAGAAGGACGGGCGCGTGTAATTATGGATATGAAAAATGCTGATTTAGAAGAAGGCGATATTTTAGTCACAGCCTTTACAGACCCAAGCTGGACACCTCTGTTTGTATCAATAAAAGGTCTGGTAACGGAAGTTGGCGGAATGATGACCCATGGAGTAGTTATAGCACGCGAATATGGTTTGCCTGCAGTTATTGGAGTGGAGCATGCTACCAGATTGATAAAAGACGGAGAAAGAATTCGGGTGAACGGACTAGAAGGGTATGTAGAAATACTTTAGGGAATTCCTTGGTTTCTTTAATAATGTATAGGAAATGTACTGACTTAAAATTTTATAAATTAGAGGGTATTTTATGAAAAGAGCAATATATTTAATTACCGGAGTTATGGCGTCCGGAAAATCAACAGTTGCGGAACTGCTCGCGGCGAGAATGGAGAATGGTGTGCATCTGCGAGGGGATGTGTTTCGCAGGATGATTGTATCAGGACGCGCCGAAATGTCCGCTCAGCCGTCTGGTGAGGCTATACGGCAACTGCATCTGCGTTACCGCTTGGCAACCGATGCTGCAAAAACCTATTATGACAACGGATTTTCCGTTGTTTTACAGGATAACTACTACGGAGAGGAATTAAACCGCATATTGGATATGTTGAAGGATTATCCTGTTCTAACAATAGTTCTTTGTCCGAATGTTGAGACTGTAAAGAACCGTGAAAAGCTACGGGGAAAGGTGGGGTATTCCGGCTTTACTGTAGAGTCATTGTATGAAGGTTTTATGAAGGAGACTCCCAGAATAGGTTTTTGGCTGGATACATCAGAACAGTCCCCTGAAAAATCCGTGGAGGATATTTTGATACACTTTGCGAAATAATTGTTTGTTTTCAACTGTCATCTTGAATAATCTACGGAACGTGGATTGTCTATCAGGGACAATTGGATTATGCTCAATAAAGATAGCTACCCTCGATACATGTTGATGTATCGAGGGTATATATTTTTAGATAAAAAATTTAGCATTAAGCTTAAAACTATTCTTCCAATCTCCAAATATTTCTATCCACCCGAAATGGCAGACAGGATAATGCGCCAAAAATCCCGATTATAAAAAATAGCAGAGCTGCTCCCGAGCCTTTTCCTGACCCGAACAATGTAACCCACAGACTACTCATTGACTGCTCTGCCATAAAAGGTTCAAAGACCCTGTCAACAAAGAAACCACCACACAGATAGCCTAAAGGAATTGTAAAAAATTGCAATGTATTCCTTACTGAATAAACACGCCCCTGCATCTCAATAGGTATTTTTGACCGAAAAAGCACATCCATGTTGGCCCCCATAACAGGAATGAATATCCAGCCTAAGATTGCACCCAAACACCACACCCACGTAGACCTACCAAAAGCAAGAATAAAATTTTCGGTACTCATGGCAAAAAGTAAGGAATTACAAATAACTCTAACCCGGCTTTTGGGCGGTGGCAGGATTGAAACCAAGATGCTTCCAGCCATCGTTGCTATTCCCGTTACGGTATTGACCATACCAAGGGTTACCTCTCCGCCACCACTGCGTGACAGCAACATTGCAGGCAGTGCTGCATTAAAGATGGAGGCGGTAAAATTGATTACGGCCAAAAACAGAATCAAATGCAGAATTCCCCTATTGTCCTTGAGATACCGAAAACCGCTTTTGGCAGACTTAAACACCGTATCGCCGGCAGTATTGCTCTGTTCTGTAACTTTCGGAATTTTGATAAAGCATAGCAACGACACAAACGCTGTGGCATATGTAATCAAGTCAAATAGAATGACGAATTCTACGCTTGTAAAGGAAAGTATTGCAGTGGCAAGTACAGGTGTCAGTATTGTAACCAGCGAATTAGAGAAGGAGCGCATCCCGCTGACCTTCTGGTAGTGCTTTTTCGGAGTCAACAGGCTGATGGTCACCTCTGATGCCGGTTGCTGTACCGTATTCATCAATCCATTCAGGGTGTTAATCAAGTACAGATGCCAGATCTGGAGTTTACCGGTTGTCAGCAGAAAAAGTACCGTAATGGTACAAAGTGCCGCAAAGCTGTCACTAATCAGCATGGTGAGCTTCTTGTTCCATCGGTCGCTAAGTGCACCAGCGAAGATACTCAGAAGGACATATGGTGCATAGGAACAGATGGCCAAAAGCGAGGTGGTAAGAGCAGACCCTTGCTGCTGATAAGACCAAATAACCAGTGCAAAGTTAGTCATTGCGCTACCAAGTGCCGAAAATGACTGCGTTATCCATAACAATAGGAATGCGTTAAGTTCCCTGATGCTAGTTTTGAAATTTGAAATCATGACTTTAATCCTCTTTCATATAGAATTTTAACAATCTAATGAAAGTGCAAAGCCAAACGGACGAAATCAATTCGCCCCGTGCGGTTTCGTCCGTATCAGACCTTGCACGGAGCAGAGACAATACAGAGTTGCATTTTTATTCTCCTTAAATAATTTTAGTTTTTTTTAATTCTATTTAACATATTTTAACATAATCGAAATAGGAATACCAACAATATCCGGAGGCCGTGTTATAAAGTTATGAAATCTTGTAACATCTTACATGAGGTTGACATAAATTAATAATATAAATTAACCTTCTACACGAGGTATTTACCATGATGTCAATCAATGAATTTATAAAACAGTCACTAGGTTTACATTTATTTTTTGCAAGGATTATGAAAGAACACTCATTTTTCCTTGAAGCGGCGTTTACACCAAAGGACACTAGTTTTACCCAACAGGCTGACAATTTTCGCAGAGAATTTGATAGAATTTTGGGTGATGTTATTTCACTTTCCAACGGTGTTGTTAATCCAAGCGTTATACAATCCGGTGAAGTAATAACACCCTTTACTATCAAAGCAGAACAGGCAACAACATATTTTACGGGAGTACAGATACCAACTCAACTGACACAGGCAGAAGCAGGATTAATGGGTGGTGGCATGATACCGGCCAGTCCTATGCTTGAAAGACGTGTATCGGCTATTAACCACCGGGCAATAAATGCAACTGCAGCGTTAATAAGGTTTAAAACAAATATTTTGTCTAATGTTTTGAGCTGTAAAATGTTCACATCTAATTATCCCTTGTTGATATTGCACATAACTCGTGAGGCTGAATTATATCTTCTGCAGCTTAGGAGACTTCAAAACAGGGAAGAACTCAGTCTTGAAAGAGAAGCTTACCAACAGGAATTTTTCTGGAACAGGCAGATGGCAGAACATGCTAAGTTCATAAGGGGACTTCTTGACCCGACAGAAAATAATTTGATCAATCAAGCTAATGATTTTGGAAATGAGTTTGATCAATTGACAGCAGAAGCTAAGTTGGCAATGGATGCTACTGCTCCATTGACTAATGTTACTGAAGAAAGCTTAAAGGCAACTGAAGATTTTAGAAATTTCAAGGCACAGGGTACACAGGGAATTCTCTCATGTAAAATAAGATCAATTATAATACCTCTGCTTGGTGACCACGTGCTGCGTGAAGCAAATCATTATCTGCGACTGCTTAGAATGTTTGAAGGAAGCAGGTAAACATTTGAAATTTATCCTTTACCGGGAAAATATTATAAATAAATAGATTTTTTCAGGAAAATGGAGCTTTTATCCTGTATTATCCCCACGTCATTATTGTAAAACACCATAAAGCAAAGTATAATAAACGTGTCATTCCAAAAGATGATTAGAACCAGAATTGGTAAAACGTGGGGATATCAGGAGTAAAGGATGCTTAAAGCAATATTGGTGGACGATGAAATACTAGCCCTTAAAATGATGGAGCATTTACTAAAACCGTATAAGGAAAACATTATGCTGGTTGGTGAATTTACAGGATATAAAGAAGCAATAAGGATGTGTGAACAGCAGGTAATAGACTTGGCGTTTATTGATGTAAAAATTCACGGAACAAATGGAATTGACCTGTCAGAGAAACTTCTCAAAATAAATCCTCAAATAAATATCGTCTTTGTTACAGCTTTTCAACAATACGCAGTAAAGGCTTTTGAAATAAATGCAGTAGATTACCTTTTAAAACCCGTTTCTAAAGAGCGCTTTCAAAAGACTATGGAAAGAATTCTAACATCTAAAAAGCTCTTTGAATGTTTAAATAGTAATATTGGTAGAGTTTTTAGTCCCAAAGACAAATTATACCGTATTTTATGTTTTGGAGGCTTGAAGATCATTACAGGCAGCCAGGAAAAGAAACCGATTTTCTGGAGAACAGCCAAGGCTGCAGAACTTTTTGCCTTTCTTGTACATTACAAAGGAAAATTGGTGCATAAAAATAAAATCATAGAGGCTCTGTGGCCGGATATTGATCCTAAAAAAGCAAGTATGCTTCTGCATACAAGCATTTATTCTATTCGTAAGATGTTAAAGAGTATGGGTATTGATGGGTGTGTTATTTACCGAAATTCCAGTTACTTGTTTGATCCGGAGAAATTTTATTTTGACACTGATGCCTTCGAAGAAATTCTTGAACTCACGGATATAAATGAAGAGAATATCCATATTGCCGAAAAAATATTCGATTTATATAAAGGAGATTATTTTGGGGGAGAAGATTATGTATGGGCGGAAGTAGAGCGTGAAAGATATTTTGAGGGCTATATCAGGATTTTAAATATGGTCTCGGAATATTATGAATCAAAACAATTGTATTCCGAAGCAGAGAAGTACCTGAAATTAATTATTCAGGAGAATGCTCTGTTGGATGAGATACATAAAAGGCTTATGAAGCTTTACATGAAGATAGGTGATTATACTTCATTGAAGGAGCATTACAATAAGGTACAAAAAATATATAGAGAAGAATTAGGAATTGATTCGGATGTGTATTTCCACTTTATTCAAGACCTTAAACAAAGCGAAATACCCGATAATATTAATGTGTGAAATACGTAGGATTATAGTCTGTGTATGTTTGCGGTGGCCCTTCTTAAATGCTATATTTTGTCGAAAATGTAAAAATTGTTCAGAAATTGTTCAGAATTTCAGTATATAATTTGATTAACTGTTCAAAGAACACTAGAGCTTCTATTGTTTATAGCCTCCGGTTATGTTCGCTTGATTATTTACTTAAATATAGGAAGGAATCTGTACATGGATGTAAAGTTGCATAATGATATTCTTGTTGATTTTATAATTGTGTGTGCGGATATTTTAGCAGTTATTATAAGCTATCTATTTGCTGTAATACTGCTTTTTGAGCAAAAGGGTATATTTTTTTCGCTTAAGTTATTGGTCACCTACATAGCGGTAACGCTCATTATGTTATACATATATGAATTCTATAAGACACAGAAAAGAAACATACATGAAATCATATTATCCATACTGATAGTTTGTTTACTGGTTAATGCAATAATTATCGTAATTGGATTTGTCCTTGGTCATATGTTTATATTGCCCGATAAGGAATTCTTCATCATAATGGCTATCTCAATGGTTGCATCACTCAGCAGTGATAAAGTCATTGTATCTATATCTATCAGGTATGTGGAAGACAAAGCAGAACTTCTTGTGGTAGAGTCAAAGGCAGTTGATAATGCTTTAGCCAGAAAGATCAAATATGCATATGTTAAATTGCGTCAGGCCTGGTATATTCAGATTGATACTGAGGACAAGCAAGCTATACAAAGTTTATTGGATAATGAGTTTAAACAATATCAAAGTATCTTTATATGCCCTTCAATTCCGGAAGATTTGAGAAATCGATTGATTTCTCAGGCGTTGGAAGAAAAAAAGCAAATTTATATTATTCCTGATTTATACAATACGAGTCTGATGAAAAAAGACATTACCAACTTTGATGATACGCCTGCCATTAGAATCAAACCCTTTGAATTGAGCAAGCACGAGAGAGTAGTAAAAAGGATTTTTGATATTATTGTGGCTTCAATCGGTATCGCAGCAGGGCTTCCGCTGATGCTCCTGATTGCATGTTTGATAAAAATCGATTCTAGAGGTTCTATTTTCTATTATCAGGACAGAATGACAATTAATAAAAAAAGATTTAGTATGTATAAATTCAGAACAATGGTTGAGGATGCAGAAAGCTTAACAGGCCCTATTTTAGCATCAGAAGATGATAAGAGGATTACCCGGTTCGGCAAAATATTAAGGGCATTCAGGCTTGACGAACTGCCCCAGCTTTTCAATGTTTTGATAGGAGATATGAGCATTGTTGGGCCAAGACCCGAGAGAGTGGTATTTATAGAGCAGTATTGTGAACAAATTAAGAATTACGACAAAAGATTTCTGGTAAAGGCGGGTCTCACCGGGAAGGCACAGGTATATGGGAAATATACGACCACACCTGAGGACAAGACCTTGTATGACTTGCTGTATATCAGCAATTATTCATTCTGGCTGGATATCAAGATAATCTTACTGACAGTAAAAACTATATTTATAAGAGAAAGTGCCGAAGGTGTGAGACCGCAAGAATTTTCCCAAGAAGTGAATTCTGCAGAGACAGATGATAATAAAGCAGCATGGGAAGAATGTTGATGAGGTGAACAGGTGGCTGCAAAACGTGTTCTTATAATTGCAGGGAAAATGCATTATGGCGGAATAGAAATGATAATCATGAATTATTACAGAAATGTTGACCGCTCAAAGATACAATTTGATTTTTTGCTTAATTATCAGGAAGCAGGTGTTTTTGATGAGGAAATTAAACAATTAGGAGGAAAAATCTATATTCTTCCCAGATTGTTTTTAAAAAACACTTTTAAATATATTAAAGCATTAAACCTATTTTTTAAAACCCATAAAGAATATGAAGTTGTGCATGGACATCTTACAAGCGTTGGTGTTATTTATAGTATTATTGCAAAAAGGCATGGTGTAAAAAAAGTCATAATACACGCACATTCAACATCTGTAAACTTGACGTTAAAAGGGTTGGTAGAAAGAATACTCATGCTGCCCCTGAGATTTTGTGCCGATTATTATTTTGCCTGTTCTAATAAAGCCGGTAAATATGCTTTTGGCAAAAACATTTTACAATGCTCCAACTATAAGTTCATCAGAAATGGGATACAATCGGAGAAATTTGTTTTTGATCAGGAAATAAGAGCAAAAATAAGAGCTCAGTTGCAGTTGGAGGGTAAATTTGTAATAGGTCATATTGGACGGTTCGAGTATGAGAAAAACCATGGATTTATTGCAGACCTTTTTTGTGAAATTTATAAAAGAGATAGTGATTCCAGGCTGGTGTTTATTGGTACAGGCTCCAGAAAAGATGAAATCAGAGAAAAAGTACGTACATTGGGTCTTGAAGCTGCTGTTGTTTTTTTAGAGCCACGGCCGGATGTCAATGAAGTTATGCAGGGAATGGATGTTTTTTTATTACCTTCCCATTATGAAGGTTTGCCGGTTGTAGGAATAGAGGCTCAGGCGGCAGGCCTCAAATGCTTCTTTTCTGATGCGGTTACTCGGGAGACGGATGTGACAGGGTTATGCAGCTTTATTCCTCTTTCAAGGCCGGCAAATTACTGGGCGGATATGATTCTGAAATATAAGGATAGCTATGTCAGGAGCAATATGAGGCAATCCATAATTGATGCTGGGTATGACATCAGGGATCAAGCCATGTGGCTCCAGAACTTTTATTTGCAGTAAGTACTGACATCAATGTAAAAGCTGAAGAGAAACTCAATTTTCTTGGGAGGAAGCATATATTGAAGCGACTTAAAATAGTACATGTTATTCAGCAATTAGGTACCGGCGGTGCTGAAAAGATGATTGTAAACCTGGCAATACAGGTCAAGCGACAGCATGATGTCAGAATAATCTGTCTTTATCCGAGTGAAGATTATCCATATGAAAAGGTGATGAGAGAGCATCAAATCGAGATAATTTTTTTAAACAAAAAACTAGGATTTGATATCAATACATTTATTTCTTTGTGGAAAACCTTGTCTGAAATCAAGCCGGATGTCATCCATACCCATTTGCATGCGGCCATTTATGCTTTACCATGGTTTATGTTCCATAGAAAAAGCAGAAGGGTACATACGGTTCACAATATGGCTTTGGCCGAATTCGGGAGAGCGCATAGATTCCTTCAGGGTTTAGCCTACAGACAGTACAATGTCGTACCTGTTGCCATTTCCCATATTGTACAGGAGGGAATCATAAAGGAATATCATTTGGAGCCTGAAAAAGTTCCCATTATCTATAATGGAATAGATATTGCAAACTTTTCACCCAAAATGCATATGGAAACCCAAGGTATGTACACCATTATAAATGTTGCGTCACTTACAAAAAGGAAAAACCAGGTCTTGCTTATAGAAGCCTTTAACCTGGTACTAAAGCAAAAGGCAGATGTAAAGCTTGTATTCGTGGGAGATGGTGAAGAAAAAAGGAACCTTCAATCTCTTGCGGAGAAATATAAAATTAGTGATAGGGTTGAATTTGCAGGGATTACTTCAGAAGTTCAAAAGTGGTTGAGTAGAGCAGATATTTTTGTACTATGTTCATTCTTTGAAGGCCTGCCACTTTCGATTATTGAAGCCATGGCAGTGGGACTGCCGGTTATCGGGACAGCAGTAGGAGGGATTCCGGATATTGTAGAGGATGGGGTCAACGGATTTCTGGTACCTTCCAATGATGCAGTGAAGCTGTCCCTGGCAATACTGAAGCTTATTGAAGATAAAGAACTGAGGAGTCAAATGTCCCAAAACAACATAGAGAAAGCAAAGGATTTTGATATTGGGTATGTTGCCGATGAATATATGAAGCTATATAATAAAGGTGAAATAAATTGAAATTGCAATTTGGTGTTACTACAAAACTACAAAATGAAAGAGTAAGTATAGGTGCTTTACTGGCGGCCTTGTATTTTATATGCATGCCCTTGTCTATTGTGCCGCTACCGGGTGGCTCTTCGCTACTAAAATATATTTCAATTTTTGTAGGAGGGCTCTTGGTCTGTAACCTTTTTACAGAGAAAGTCAGGCTCAAATTCAACAGCATTCATTTTTTACTGGCTATCTACCTCTTATATTCTATCGGCAGCCTGTTCCTTTCAAAAAGTGAAGGTGCAATTGTTATTTTGAGAGGCACAATTGAAACCTCGGCGATTTTTTTCCTCATAACATTGAAAGTATACAACAAAAAGGAAAGTGAGCTACTTATGTACTCATGGGTGATTGTCGGATTGATGACAACGGCAATCATGCTTATGGGAAGCGTTGGACTGGAAGAAGGCAGTGGCAGGGTAACCATGGGTATTGGTGGCGGAAGTGAGGACCCCAATCAGCTGTGCGGTTATTTTATACTACCCATTTTATTTTGTATAGAAAAAATGAATTTCAAAAATAGATTTAAGTTTTTTTACATGTTATTATTGGTCGGCATGGTGTTTGTTGTTTTTAGAACCGGCTCAAGAGGTGGGCTTATTGCTGTTCTCGTGGCAGTTTTGGTGTATGTATTCATTGCACTAAGGACAAGTACTGTGAACAAAATAAAAATGCTGATTGGGATGATAATAATCTCCCTGGTTTTCAGTCTCTTTTTAGTTCAAACGCTGCCGGAGGATGTTAGAGAAAGGCTGAGCATCAATAGTTTGGAGAAGGATCAAGGAAGTGGCAGGCTACAACTATGGATGATTACCATTGATGCAATTAAACAAAGTGAAAAAGGAATAATTTTCGGATATGGCCTGGGCTCTACAGCAGTTTTTTTTGCAAATGCCTTCAGCGGCCATGGAGTGGCCCATAATCATTGGCTGCAGCTATGGTGCGACCAAGGGCTTATAGGTATGTTGCTTTTTTTCAGTATATTTGCAGTAGGTATTATATGTAATTTTAAAAGAAATCCAGTTATTTCAATAAGTTTGTTTGGTATGCTTATTTTATCTATGACGCTTACAATGTATGCTTATTATAAGCCCTTTTGGAATATTTTAATGATGGCTTGCATGAATTTCCCATATGATGATGCTTTGGGTAAAGGTGGTTTACATGAAAATAATTAGAAAAAATTTGAAATGGATTATATTGGTGGTTTTTTTATCCATGCTTTTGAGTGTTTCTTTGAAGGCAATTATTCAAATGAACAATGGTATTATGACAATATCAATTAACTACCCGGGAGCAGAAAAAGGTCTTAATCCTGACGGAACCAGGTTCAACATGTTTGAGATTACCTCGGACAAGGTGCTGGAAAGGACTTTGAGCAAGCTCAATCTCCCTAATATTACAGTAGAATATTTGAGAAGCCGAATTAATATTTACCCTATTGTTCCTTCTCGTATTAATGACAGAATAAAAGCGGTCAGGGCAACAGGGAAGGAGTTTACATATTTCCCCAACGAGTATGTACTAAGTTATTCTCAAAAGAAAAAGTTTTCACCCAACCATACAAGAGAATTACTTGATACCTTATTTGAAACGTATATGGAGGTCTTTAAAGAAAACCATACCGACAGAATTATTCTTCTTTCAGAAAACAAATTTGACCTCAATTACTATGAATATATTGAAATACCGGATATTTTTAGCAGCAAGGCCAATTCTATTATAGATTATCTTACAGCTAAAAAATATGAGAATGGGTCCTTTCTCTCAACCAAAACCAATGTGAGTTTTGAAAATTTGATAGACGAATATAAAAGACTGAATGAAATAGATATTGCGGCACTGAGAGCATTTGTTTACACCTCCAGGATAGCAAAGAATAAAGAGGATCTGGTCAATAAGCTTCAATTCGACATTGATAAATTGAATATAGAATACTCCAAATATTTAAAAGAGAATGAGGTCAGCAAATTGGGAATGCAGACATATGATTCAACAATTGTTTACTCTCTTTTTATTCCTTCCATTGACAAAAACAGTGATCTATATATGAATAAAACAAAAACGGGTCTGGATTATTTGACCGAAAGAGCTCTTAAAGCCGGGGTAAATGCAGAAACACTAAAGAAAGAAATAGAAAACAAAAACAAGCTTATAAAAGATTATATGACTACGTCAGCACCTATGGCAGAACAACAGAGGCTAAGAAATACCTGTGATGAAATGATTAAAAAAATAGAAGGAAAATTTGAGGAATACGCCAGGAGTTCTCAGGATACTCTTAACGATTATTATAATTATAAAAACAAGAGTTATATAAACTGTAGAATTTCTAATTTCGGTATAAAAAACATATTTACAATGGGATATATCAAAACAGCCTTAATTTACGGATTTATTGCTTTTTTGGGCATGAGCATCCTGTTCATGCTTATGGAAATGAGAAAGTCCCAAAGCGGTAGACTGCGACGCTATAGAGTATTTAATGAAACAATGAAACAGTAATGCATGTGGACATTGAATAGTGGAAGTAATTCATATTTGGAGGCGATTTTATGGAGCTTACTATCTGGGATGTATTTCGTTCTATATATAAATGGAAGGTATTAGTAATTATTGCTTTTATCATAGGTATTGCCTGTGCCTATTTTTATGTTAATAAGAACCAGACATATACCGCTGAGATCCTTATAAAATACAATGACGCAGGTACAGAAAAGGGTTTGAACCCAAAAGGGGATAAATTTGACGTTTATGAAATTATTACACCTTCCATTATAGAGAGTGCCATCAGGGATTTGAATCTCGCAGTGAATGTAGAAGATGTGAGACGCTCAGTTGTAATTACACCCCTCATACCGAATGAGATAAATGAATTAAAGAAATCCAAGGTCAAGGCTGGAGAGGAGTATACCTATAATCCTGCCCAGTACTATGTCAGTTATACAGTGGGGAGCGATAAAAGCGGTGTCTATGCCAGAAATATGCTTGACGCCATAATGCAAAACTATGACAGGTATTATTCTGAAAAGTATCTGAACCAATCGAATTTGCCTGATCTGACGGATAAGGTCAATTCCCAACAGTATGACTACTTGGAAAGAGCTGAAATCTTTCAGGGAAAAGTAAATAGCATTATTTCGTATCTGATTGATAAGCATTCAGAGAGCAAGGAGTTCAGGTCAGCTAAAACAGGTATGAATTTTGTAGATTTGCAGGGAGAATACAACAATCTCATGAATTTTGAAATCAAGTCCCTATTTTCCTTGGTCTTTTCAGGAAAACTTACCAAGGACAGGGAAAAATTAATTAAGAATTATGAATATAAAATTGAACAATTAAACTTTAATAGCAGCAAGAAACTTGAAGAATCAAATACTGCTCTCAATATATTAAAGGAATACTCCAAGAATGATACAGTTAGAACTCAGATTAACAATGGGGATTCCAGGCCCAATACGAATAATAATGTTATAGATGCCGATAAGTTCAAGACTTCTGAAACCACATATGATAAAATAATGAATCAATATGTGGATTCAGGCGTTGCAAGATATAACAATCTGATAGATGCAAATGAATGCAGGAAAATTGTGCAGATTTTTCAAATAGACAATGTTCCCTTGGCACAAAAACAGGTTATGACTGAAAAAGCTGAAGCACTGACAAAGAGGATAGACTCACAACTGAAGAAATTACTTTCCGTCACTGACTCCACATTGGCAGATTACCGTAGATTTAAGGGAAGTAAGTATATTTCTTACTTGTCTTCAGTAAATATTATCAGTAATTTATCTCTTAAGTTTTATTTTATGATTTCGGCGGTTATTGGAATAGGCTTTGGCATGATCCTGGCAATTGCAATTGAAATCATATATAAATCTAGGGACGGCCAGGTCAGAGCTGGGGATGAGGTTGTATAAAATGGATTTAATTAAAAAAATAACGCTTGGATTTTTAGGAATATGTATCATAGTTACAGGTATTCTGACACTGATTTTAATTGACAACAGCAAGGTCGACGTTTCAAAATACAGTATTTATTCAGAAAAATTGCCAAAGGCTTTTAACGACTATAAAATAATGCTCCTTACTGATTTTCACAATTCTGATAATTATGATGAAATCACCGAAAAGGTAGTGGCTACAAAGCCGAATATAATTGTTTTAGTTGGGGATATGGTCAATGTAAAAGATACTTCTTTTGAAAATCTTGAAAAATTGATTGATAAAAATAAAGACCTGTCACCAATGTATTTTGTAAGCGGAAATAATGAAAAATGGTCTCAGAATGAAAAGGTGGTAATTGAGCTTCTTCAGAATAAAGGCGTTACTATCCTGAATAATAAGAGTACTAAGCTTGTCTATCAAAAAAGTGCCATTGTTCTTACCGGCTTTGAAGATGTGGTCTATTCTGATGATGCAATGCGTCCTGCGGTTGTAGAGTCCACTTTGAAGAAATTATCAAGGATTAAGGAGAATGAAGGGTACTTCAATGTATTACTTTGCCATCGTGCCAATTTCTTTGATATGGTATCAAAATACCCCTTTGACCTTACACTGTCAGGACATCTTCATGGAGGACAGGTAAATCTGCCGTTTATCTCTGATTATATACTTGGACAAATGCATATTGATAACAAGTATAAAAAAGGATACTACAGGGTCGGAAATTCTCAGTTAGTGGTAAGCGGAGGACTATCTAAGGATTTTAAAAAACCAAGGGTACTGAATACGCCCGAACTGGTTTTACTTACTTTAAAAGCAATAAATTAGGGGGTTTTGGTGGTAGGAGTAAATGTGAGTGTTATTGTTGCAATGTATAAGGCTGAGAAGCATCTGAAACGCTGTATAGAATCTATTATTTCACAAAGTGAAGCTGAAATAGAAATCATATTAGTTAATGACGGGTCACCCGATCGATCGGGTGAATTGGCACAGGAGTATGCGGCACTTGACCATAGGATCAAAGTAATCCATAAAGAAAATGGAGGAGTGGCTTCAGCGAGAAACTATGGATTAAGAAACGCATGTGGCAGATACATTGTGTTTGTTGATTCTGATGACTGGATTGATAAGGATTTTATAAAAACCCTTATGGAGAAATCTATTGAGCTGGATGCGGATATTGTCCGATGCAACATATGCTATGAGAGGCCCGACGGGATTTCATATTACGAGGTTTCTGATTTCCCGGATAGTTTTTTTATTGAAAAGCAGAACTTTATAGAGCACATTTATTATAAAATGCTGGTGGGCATTCAAATGAACAGTGTCTGGAGAACCCTCTACAAAAGAGAGGTATTGCAAGGACTGAGCTTTGATGAGAATCTGGAAACCTGTGAAGACCTTGATTTCTCGATTAAGGCCTGTACAAATGCTCAAAGTTTCGCCTTTGTGGATTTACCCCTTTATCATTATTTTCAGAATAATGAAGGGTTGACGGGAAGTGGCCTGAACTTGAAAGAAAGATTCCGGTGCAACTTGTATGTGAGTAAAATTTTGTATGAGTACTTGAAAATATGGAATATGAACACCCTGAAAAATAGAATGCTGGTTTCCTTGAGAATTGCCAATATTACATTTTCAAAAGCTTATAGAGTATTTACCGGGCGCATTAATGAAAGGGTTAAAATGAATATATTGCAAATAGCCGATTACCCTGCACCCTATGGGGGCAATTTCATATCCTCCCTGGAGGCACTGGATAAAAAAGTATGTCAGAATCATGGAACTACCTTTTACCTCTTCCCTGAAAAAGTAAAAGAATATGGGTGGACTAAGGAACTCCGGCAAAAGGAATCAGTTATATATTATTACACTGATAATATTTTAAAAAACTGTTATTTAATTAGAAAGATTGCTAAAAGACATAGTATTGATATATTTCATGTGCATTTCACAAATATGAAGATCAGCCTTCCAACAACCTTGGTGTGCCTTGCTTCACTAGGCAGGAAAAAGCAAATCACACATATGCATGTTGAATACATAAAGAAGCCTGTGATAAAGGAGTTTTTGAGGAGAGTATCAAAGTGGGGTACTTTTTATATGGGCTGCAGTGAATTTGTTTCAAACCAGCTAAGGCAAAGCGGATTCAGTAGCAAAAGAGTTTTTTGTGCCGAAAACGCAATTGACTTTTTCAGGCTGGATAAATATGAAACTTTAACAAATAAAGAATACGGGATTGAGCACACTGCAAAAAAAGTTTTAATCTTCGGGTACAACTGGTATGTAAAAGGTGTTGATCTGGCACTGGAAGCAGTAGCAGAACTTGTCCGTGAACAAAGAAACGTTGTTTTATTAATTTCGGTTGCTGCAAATCAGGAAAAATTAGAGCAATACATATTGGAAAGATTCGGCAGAATCCCCCCGTGGGTTAAAATGCTAGAGCCGAGAAACGATATTGCTTCTTATTACCGTTTTGCTGACCTGTTCATATCTCCAAGCAGACAGGAGGGCTTTTGCTATGCATTGGTGGAAGCGGCGTATTGCAAGGTGCCCGTTGTTGCAAGTGACATACCTGCGCAAAAAAACCTGAAGCTAGTAGGAGATGTCTGGGTGAAATCAAGGGATACAGTCAGCCTCAAGGCCGGAATAGAAAAAGCACTATATTGCAGTAATCAGGAACTGCTGGAATCCCAAAAGGCCATAGTGGCGGAGCACTATCAGCTGGACAGGTGGGCACAGAAGGTATTGGACATATATAGGCAGATTATATGAATTATTGGCAAGGAGTATGGCCGGATGCATAAAAAGATTATATTTGTTATGAGGAACTTAGAGGTGGGAGGAATAGAAACTTCCTTTGTAAAGCTGGTTAACATGCTACCCTTGTATGATATAACCTTGCTCATTACCCACAATGATAAGAGCATGTTAAGTCAAATTAAGAGAAAAATAAATGTGATTTATTCTCCCGTTACAGACTATGGGCTTTTTTCAAGAGCACTCAAGTCCATTGTGAGGTTCAAGGATGTAAAAAGTTCCATTTGCTACATAATTCTGCGTCTGCTCCAGGTTATAATTAACAGACCCTTTATGGCAAGGGAATTTGTTTTAAAGAATGCTGTTGACCTAAAAGAAGTATATGATACTGCAATCGTTTATGACGGAGGTATGCGAAACACTACTCTGCTGACGGTTAACCATATAAAGGCACGCAATAAAATCATGTGGGTGCATGAAGAATATAAAATTCAAGACCGGAAGAAACTACGTATTTATTTAAAATACTTTTTGAAGTTCGATAAAATCTTTTGTGTTTCAAGGTTTGCAAGGGACAGCTTTACCGGTGTTTTTCCCGAGCTATATCCAAAGACTGAGATATTTTACAATTTAATAAACAAAGAGGCTATTGAAAGACGCTATGTGCCACAAGAAAATGTTTTTAACTTTAATGGTATCAAGATTCTTTCAGTGGGACGGTTGCATCCTTTGAAAGGCCAGATGTTATTGCCGTATGTTGCAAATAAATTAAAGAAAAACGGATATATATTCAAATGGTATTTAGTGGGGGATGGACCTTCAAGGCCGGAGCTTGAGGAGCTTATAAAAAAATATAGACTTGAAGAAGAACTGATTTTACTGGGCAATAAAATCAACCCATATCCCTATTTCCATGACTGCGATTTTTATGTGCAGCCTTCTTTTACAGAGGGCTTTTGTATTACACTCTTGGAGGCCATGTGCTTCAATAAGCCAATTGTAACTGCCGATTTCCTCACAGCCAGAGAATTTGTTGTGCATAATAAAACGGGATTGATTGTGGACTGTGACAGTGAAAGCATTTATAAAGGGCTAAAAGAGCTAATGGACTCTGAAGAAAAAGCAACAGAGCTTATAAAAAATTTAAAGCAAATGGAGATTGATACTTATACGGAAATTAACAAATTGGTAAAGGTCATTGAAGGACACGGGGGATAAAATGAATATTTTATTATATGCGAATGGTAACTCTGAGAATCACGGCTGTGAGGCAATTACGCGTTCGGCCCTCCAGATGCTGTGCAAAAAAAACGACCATGTCGTCATAACTACCCAGAAGCTGGAGGCTGAAAATAAGTATCATATGACAACTCTGGGAAGCTATATTGCATATCCATATACAAGGCAAATAAGTATACCGGGTAAAGTGATCAATAAGCTGGCGAGGATTCTGCTGAAAAGAAACCTGATTTCAGGCAATTACCGTTATAATCAGCTGATAAAGCAATTGGACAATATAGATGTGGGAATCTCCATGGGGGGAGATAACTACTGTTATTCAGAGTATGATTGGTTAATAAGGCATAACAGTATCATCAGGGACAAGGGGATAAAAACAGTATTCTGGGGCTGTTCACTGAGTGAGGAAGCACTTGAAGCCAAAGTCATACGTGAGGATATGAAGGGCTTTTCATTGATAATGGCCCGGGAGTCCATTACATATGAAACACTTGTCAGAAACGGTATCAACGGGAATACAAAGCTGTATCCTGATCCGGCTTTCACGCTGAAAAGCATTCAGCTGGAATTACCCAATGGTTTTGCTGTGAACGGAACTATAGGTATCAATGTGAGTCCTCTTGTCCGGATGCTGGCACATGGCTCAGACATGATATACCATAACTACCATAAGCTTGTGGAACATATCCTGGCGCACACACCATATCAGGTGGCTTTGATTCCCCATGTGGTTTGGCGTAGCAGCAATGACTTGGAGCCTTTGAACCAGCTTTACCGTGAATTCAAGTCCACAAAAAGGGTCATATTGATAAAGGATCACAACTGTATGGAATTGAAAGGCTATATCTCCCGCTGTCGCATGTTTATCGGTGCCCGCACACATGCAACCATTGCAGCCTACTCTACTTGTGTTCCGACACTTGTATTGGGATATTCGGTGAAATCCAGAGGAATAGCAAGGGATATTTTCGGTACATATGAAAACTATGTATTGCCCGTACAGGATTTACACCATGAGGACGATTTAACAAAGGCTTTTATATGGCTCAGTGAACATGAGGAAGAAATAAGAAAACATTTGCAGCAGTACATGCCTGCTTATATCTCTCGAGCATGGGGTGCAGTTGATGAAATAAGAATATTAATGGGAGAGTAACATGTCCAGATTAGAAAATACCGCTAAAAATTTTGTTTGGTCTACTGTAAGTACATTATTAAGTGCTCTCATCGGCTTTGTATCAAGGATGGTGTTTATCAATGTGTTGGGTACCGCCTATCTAGGGATCAACGGACTATTTACCAATCTTCTCACAATGCTTTCTTTTACCGAATTGGGAATAGGTGCCGCCATTAATTTCAGCCTGTATAAACCCCTTGCCTCAAATGATATTGAGCAAATCAAGACTTTAATGAATTTTTACAAAAGGGCATATAGAGTAATTGCAGGCATTATTACAGCATTGGGTTTGATTTTACTGCCCTTTATAAAATTATTCATAAATGGAGGAGAAGGAATTCAAAGTATTTATATTATATATCTGATATTTTTGTTCAATACGGCCTACTCCTATTTGTTTACATACAAACGCACATTGCTGTTTGCAGATCAGAAATCGTATTTGATTACAAATATCCAGATGGTGATCAACATACTTACTTTGCTTGTCCAACTGGCTATACTGCTTGTTTTTAAGAATTATATTGCTTACCTGACAAGCATGGTGGTCATCGGTATTTTGCAAAACTTTTATGTAAATGGATATATCAATAAGAGGTATCCATATCTTATGGAAAAGAAAGTGAAAAACCTGTCAAAGGAAAACAGGGCTTCAATTGTGAAGAATGTAAAAGCACTGCTTATTCATAAGCTGGGGGATTTATGCATCAGTCAGACAGACAACATTATTATATCTTCATTTATTAATATTACAGTTGTAGGCTTGGTATCAAATTACTTCCTGCTAATCAATACTGTCAATTCCTTCTTATTGAATTTATTCAATGCTGCCAATGCAAGCTGGGGACATTTGATTGCCACAGAAACAGAGGAAAAAAGGCTGAGTATTTTCAACGGCTATAATTTTTTGGCGTTTTGCTTTTTCGGATGGGCAAGTATATGCTTTTATAATTTATTGAATCCTTTTGTTACTTTATGGATAGGAAAAGATAAACTTATTGGTCAGGGAGTCATCAATCTGCTAATTATCAATTTTTATGTGACCGGTATGCGTATACCCTTGGCGAATATTAAAGCGGCGGCCGGAGTGTATTTTCAGGATAGGTTTGTGTCCGTAATACAGGCCGCAATAAATCTCATAGTCTCAATTATAGGAGTCAGGTATCTGGGTCTGGCTGGTGTGTTTATAGGGAGCGTTGTCAGCAGTCTGGCTGTTCCTTGCTGGTACAGGCCCATTGTAGTGTATAAATATGTACTTGCGACTTCTCCTAAAACATATTTTTTAAAATATATATGTTATGCACTGCTTACAGGAGTCAATACAGGTATAACTTACGGTCTGTCAACCTGGCTGTTCAAAAACAGTATTACCTGGATTTCGGTTTTCGGCACAGGAATGATTTGTACTGTCATCCCCTTCATAGTAATATGCTTGTGCTTCAGAAATACAAAAGAATATCAGTATGTTAAGGGACTTGTAAAGAAGTTGACTTACGGACGTCTACTGAAAAGATCTGTTTAAAAGGGGACGAGATTGGAGCATGGACATGAATATGAAGCAATATAAATTATCGGTGGTGGTTCCGGTTTATAACACAGACAGGTATTTGGAAAGATGCCTGAGTTCTTTAATAAACCAGACCCTTGAAGACATTGAAATAGTGGTAGTAAATGACGGGTCTACAGATAACAGTTTGGGAATAATCCGGAATTTCTGCCGGAATTGCGAAAGCATAAAGGAAATCACAATATCAAATTCAGGGATAAGCACTGCCCGCAGGATTGGCATTGAAAATGCAACGTCGGAATACATTTGCTTTGTGGACAGTGATGATTTTGTTGCGGAAGATTTCTGTATGGAACTGTATAATGCTGTTGCAATAAATGATGCAGACTGTGGAGAGTGCGGTTATTACAGCTTTTCGGATTTAAGGATGAAAACAAATTATATATTCGGGGACAATTTGACTTTATGCCGTGAGGACTTCAATGAAATAATCATAAAAAATCATATAATTGCCGGAAGTCAGCCTTCTTTTATGTGGAATAAAATCTACAGGAAGGAAATTATTGCTTCCAGAGTCTCTGATTACGGTGAATGTGCATTGGAGGATTATTTATTTAATATGCAGTATTCCGCAGGTGTCACGAAATATGTGTACATTAACAAGCCACTATATTATTACAGGGGGACAATTGACAGCATCACAAAAACATTTAATCCCCGGCTCTTTGATATTTTGCTGAAGGTTCAGGAATACAAAGAGGGGTATATGCAAGCCATTGGATTAGATGACGAAGAATGCAAGCAATTAAGCTACCGTTGGTTTATGGGCTATGTGGAAAGGATTGTTTACCGCGTGTATGTATACAAAAATGACCTCAACAGAAAGCAAAAAAGAGACTTGGTTGTAAATATACTGACAAACTCCAAGGTGATTATGATTGCGGAGAACACAGCATCAATGCTCAATCTCAAGGAAGAGCCTTTTATACTGGAAGTGAAAAACAGACAATTGGATAAGATTTTTTTTAAACAGATTATTTATAAAAAGAAGGCTCAATTAACAAAAGCTATCAGAAAGGTATTACCTAAAAAATACAAAAAGCTATACAGACCCGTTTCGTAGTATTCCTGTTGACATGGAAGGTATTAACTCTTATAAAGAATAAAAACTAAACTTGTTTACTAAAGGAATTTTAGACTGTTTCTATATTTTGCTGAACTTCGGCAAAAAAGGTAATAGTCTTTTTTATTAAGGAGATGAAGTATAAAAAATAGCAGGAGTGAAGCTTTAAATTTGTGGAGGAATAAGGGACAATGAGAAATAAAATTTTTCTATATTAAGATATTTTTAAGATTTCAATCGTGTTATATATGGGAGGTGATGAGATGGGAGTAAATTCTTGTGGATATACAGAGGAAGAATTTATACAGGTTTATAAACGATACGTGGATACGATTTTTAGACTTTGCTACATTTATTTAAAAAATCAAGCAGATGCAGAAGATGCAGTGCAATCTGTGTTTGTAAAATTGATGCAGTCAAAAAAATATTTTGATAGTGAGTCACATGAAAAAGCCTGGCTTATAGTGACAGCACGTAATTATTGCAAGGATGTTTTAAAATGTTTTTGGAAAGTAAGGCGTATAGATATTGAAAAGCTGCCTGAAGCTAGCTATGTGAATGAAAGTGAAGGTAGTGAGGTGTTAGAAAAAATCCTTGCATTACCAGAGAAGTATAAAACGGTTTTATATCTTTATTATTATGAGGAGTATGCTGTGAAAGAAATAGCAAAGCTCTTGAAAAGAAATGAAAGTACGGTTCAAACACAGCTGGTTACAGCACGTAAGAAGTTAAAAATGGATTTGGAGGAGGGAAGAAGAAATGAAGAATAAGGACATGAAAACAATTTTTGAAGCCTGCTCTCCAAATGAAGAGCAAAAGGAAAAGATTCTAAATGGTATATTAAGAGAAGGAAGACTCGTACATAAGCAAGAAAAAGGAAAGTGGCGTTATATTACTGTAGCAGCATTGTTTTGTATTGTTTTTTCTTTTTCTGTTGCTACAGTGGCAGCAAATATTATTAAAAAAAATACAGAAGAGTTATATATGCGTTTTTTGTCGGATGAAGACATGAATTTAACTACTCATGGAGATGAAAATGAACAAGCACAAAAATATTTTAACGCACTAAATTCAGACAATACATATGAACAGTATATTGCTATTAATAAGCTTGTAGAGTATTTTAATAATCATAAAATAAGAGAGAAGGCTATAACAGCTATAACACCTTTTTCAAAAAGTAAAGAAAAAAAGCTTGCTCAAGCAGCACAGTTTGCGCTAGCTATACTGACAGGAAAGTATAATAGTGAAAAGATTTATAAAATGTATGATGGCAGTATATTTTTTACACTATTTAATAATTACTCTGATTACGGAAGTGATAACAGATTATGGCGTATAAAGGATGGAGTACTGGAATGTTATGTTGAATATTCGAAGCCCTCTATGTATATTACTGACATGTTTGTTTCACCAGATGGCAAAAAGATAGCTGTAGCAACATGCTCTAATAAAAGTTCCTATTTGACTATATATGATATGGCAGAAGGAACGGTAAGTCCGGCTCTGGTAGATACTGCAAGTTTCAGATTTGCCTGTAAAAAAGGCTATGAAATTTATGTGCGTGCAGATAGAGAGAACTACAGCGGTATATTTAATATAAAATGGGAGAATGAAAATGTACTGAGCTTTGGTGCAAGTTTATCATATTACGATACAGATATTATAGAAGAAGTAGTGGTTCAATATAACACAAATAAAAAAGATTTAATTATTCGAGAGGTGGAATGACCGCAATCTATTAGGCTGAATAGTTACGTTTCATTCAATATTTTATATCATATGTAATCCTGGTATTCCTATTGACATGGGAGGAATTAACCTTTATAATAAATAAAACTAAACGTGTTTACTAAACGAATTAGAGACTGTTTCTATATTTTGCTGATTTCAGCAAAATAGGAAATAGTCTTTTTTATTAAGGGAGAAGCTTTTGCGGCATTAAATTAAAAATAAAATAAAACGCATTGAAGGAGGGGTTACCATGGGGAAAATTAATTTGGCGGACACTACTGTTGTAAGCCGTGAGCAACGTCTTGGAACCATCATCGGTTGGGACGGAGAAGCTTCAAAATTAGTGGAGGAATCAGGATATTCCGTTCTTGGCTGTAGCGGTAAAAAAGGCAATGGTTGTAAGCTTTGTGAAATCAAAGGTCCTTTTACACAAGGCTCTGTTTGCAGTGAACAAATGGTGGAATGTCAGGCTGGAAATGTGAGAGGTGCCGTTTTGATTCAACACTCCCCTATTGGTTGTGCAGTAAGTCAGACAATTTATAATTCAATATATCGTAATGGCCTTGCTATGAGAGGCCTTCCGGTAGAAAATATTAAAATCGTTTCTACAAACTTGATAGAAGGTGATATGGTTTTTGGGGGTATTGGAAAGCTTGAACAGACTATCCGTGATGTTTGGGAGAGATATAAGCCCAGTGCAATTTTTATTGGAACAGCATGTGCTACAGGCATTATCGGTGATGATATTGACAGCGTTGCAACGGAGTATTCCGAGAAGTTCGTAATTCCTGTAATTCCTCTTCATTGTGAAGGCTTTCGCTCAAAACATTGGAGCACAGGATTTGATGCCACTCAACACGGTATTTTGAGAGATATTGTAAGGAAGAATCCTAAAAAGCAGGAGGATCTGGTAAATGTAGTAAACCTATGGGGTTCTGATGTATTTACACCCATGCTTAAAGAGCTTAATCTGCGTGTAAATTATGTTGTAGATTTGGCAACTGTTGAAGATTTGGCACAGATGTCAGAAGCTGCTGTCACAGTTGGTTTTTGTAATACGCTTTCCTCATATTTGGCTCAGGGACTGGAACAAAATTATGGCGTTCCTGAATTGAAAGCTCCTCAACCTTACGGCTTTGCCGGAACCGATGCATGGCTCAGGGGCATAGCAATAATCACTCACCGTGAGGAGCTTTGCGAAGCATACATAAAAAAAGAGCGTGAGCGTGTAACTCCCAAAATCGAAGAGTTAAAGAAAAAGCTGAAAGGAGTAAAAGGGTATGTTGCAACAGGTTCTGCCTATTCCCATGGACTGATTTCAGTACTAAGAGAGCTTGGAGTTGAAGTGAATGGCTCCTTGGTATTCCACCACGATCCTATCTATGACAGTGAAGATCCCATACAAGACTCTTTAGCTTTTCTTGTTAATAACTATGGAAATGTGGAAAATTTCAGTGTCAGTAACAGACAGCAACACCAGCTCTATGCTCTACTGAAAAAAGCCAATCCTGACTTTTTATTAATACGACATAACGGGCTTGCACCTCTTGCTTCACGTCTTGGTATTCCGGCTGCTCCTCTTGGAGACGAACATATTGCAGTAGGTTATGAGGGCATTGTAAACTTGGGAGAAGCAATATTAGCTATTTTAAAAAGAAAGAAATTCCACGAAGATTTAGCACAGCATATTAAGCTGCCATATACAAAGTGGTGGCTAAGCCAGGATGATCCATATATCCTTGCTAAAAACCCGGATATTATATATCAAGATTAATTGCGGAGGTAAAAGATGACACAGATTGAAAATTCATACGAAGCTCAAAAAACAAATTCAATAAGCCGACCACGTTATGGCTGTGCTATTGGTGCTATGTACACTGCTAGTGCTATTCCGGGAGTAGTTCCGATTACTCATTGCGGACCGGGTTGTGCGGATAAGCAATATGTTAGCCTTGCTTTTTACAACGGATTTCAGGGGGGAGGCTATGGAGGCGGAGCTGTTCCGCCCAGTCTTAATGCCTCAGAAAATGAAGTAGTATTTGGGGGAAATGAGAGGCTAAAAGAACTTATACAAGCTTCAATAAAGGTAATCGATGCAGATTTGTTTGTGGTACTTACAGGGTGTATACCAGACCTTGTCGGTGATGATGTACCGTCAGTGGTATCAAAATTCCAAGAAAAAGGTGTTCCCATTGTTTACGCTGAGACAGGTGGTTTTAAGGGGAATAATTATACAGGTCATGAACTGGTTACAAAGGCAATCATTGACCAATATGTGGGTAATTACAACGGACCGAAGAAAAAGAATGTGGTTAATGTTTGGACAGAAATTCCATATCAAAACCCATTTTGGAGGGGTGATCTCTCTGAGATTAAACGTATTCTTGAAGGGATAGGCCTTGAAGTTAATATTTTATTTGGGCATGACTCAAAAGGTGTTGAGGAATGGAAAGAAATCCCTAAAGCACAATTTAATCTTGTTATATCAACATGGCTTGGACTTAGTACAGCAGAGCATCTTGAAAAAAAATATGGGCAACCTTTTTTACATATACCTGTAATCCCTATCGGTGGGAAAGCTACATCTGATTTCTTACGTAAAGTATCGGACTTTGCAGGATTAAATTCGGAAAAGACAGAAAAATTCATACAAAAGGAAGAGAAGCTTTATTATAAATTTCTAGAAGATTTTTCTGATTTCTATGCAGAATATTGGTGGGGTGTTCCATCAAAATTTGCTGTTGTGGGTGAAAGCAGTTATAATCTTTCCATCACAAAATTTCTTGTAAATCAGCTTGGATTGATTCCGGTTAAACAAATTATAACGGAAAATCCTCCTGAGGAACATAGGGCCAATATCAGAAAAGAATTTGAAAACATTGCAGATGATGTCAGCGTAACACCTCTTTTTTTAGAAGATGGTTATTTGGTTGAACAGGCACTTATCAATTCAGAGGAAAAACCTGCAATTGTTTTAGGAACAACCTGGGACAGAGATGCTGCAAAGCAACTTGGTGGAAATATTGTTGAAATTGGCTTCCCGGCATCCTATGAAGTGGTTTTATCAAGAGCATATGTCGGATACAGAGGCGCCTTGTCCTTGATTGAAAAAATATTTACTATCGCGATTAGTGCAAGTGCTTAATGGTTTTCCTTTACAATGCTTTGAAAATAATCAGATGCAATCCGCGAAAAAACCGGGAGTGTGGCAAAACTACTCTACAAAGTAGCTAGCACGCTCCTTCTCTATTATAAAAACTCTCTTCTATTGAGATATAATTGCCTGTTATTTAAAAAACACTAAATTTTAATATAGTTTTATGCTTTTTTATGCCAAACTCTTACTTTCGCAAAATATAAGATAATATTGAATAAATTGTAGAAAAATACAGATTGACAATACAAGAACATAAATGGTAAAGTTATACAATAAACAAAAATAATGCTATATTTCTCCAAAATTTACCAATGTTCGAAAAGGGCGGTATCAATTATCGTAACTTTTTGATGAATAAAGGGTGTTTGGAAAAATACTATTATTGATAAACAAAGATTGATGATCCTTAACAAGCATAATAGCACATGTAAAGAGATGAAAGATGAACATTATCTTTGCTACTTACTTGTCCTCAAAGGATAAATTAATAGTTTTGTATTTATGAGGCTTATATGAAAATTCAATTAGATAATCTTAGAAAAAAACATATTAAAATTGATTTTATTAATAATAAAAAATATAGAGCTTGTAAATCCTTTATAACAAATTGCATTATTTTTGGAGGATTATACTTACTAAGTTATTCAAAGGTTCATAGTATTAAAATAATAGATATTATTATTTGTATTATTGGAACAACAATTGAAACAGCAGGAATCAATGAGCATAGAAACTTAATTAGATACTATAATGATCGTTTTTCAAAAACATTTATTTTGCTATCTGAGCTTGTTTTTTATGGTGTTTCAATCCGTTTTATCAGTCATCAGAATATTTTAAGTGCACCAACGTTGGCTGGAATTGCTCTGATAGCTTTAGGCTTTGTCACCCGAATATATTCTATAAATCTTCTTGGTTTTAACTACCATCCCACAGTTTCTGTAACCTCAACAAATACTCTAATAACAAAGGGCTTGTATAAATGGATTAGACATCCTTGCTATCTTGGGGTAATTTTATTAATTGCGGGTTTATTAATACATACAAATTTGAATTTATATGTAGTTCTATCCTCAGTGCCGGTTATTATATCTCTGGCGTATAGGATAAAAATAGAAGAAGATTTCCTTATAAAGCATTTTAAGACAGAGTACATAGAGTATAAAAAAACAACAAAATTGCTAATACCTTATATATTTTAAATTTAGTGTAGAACTTTTCAGTCAAAAAGGTTGATTCATCAATCTGACCGTGGAGGTTCAATATGCCAGCAAGGAGTGGCCTATATATTTAACATAATTGTCTTATATATCGGATTAACAATCATATTTATTACTATTCTTTGTAGTTCGATTTCTCAAAAACTAGGATAACACTATGGTGAATGTCGCCACCAGTTTTATTACTATTATTGCCACCAGCGGCAGTGGCTGAATGGGAGTGGAATAATGAATATTAACAATGTGAAGCCTATTTTCAAAGGTAAGGTCAGGAAGGAATCCTGGGGAGGGATGTATTACTTAAGCGGACGAGCCTACAATTTAACTAATGACACCGGGTATTTTGTCCTGAAGGAATGTAACGGAAAGAATTCAATAGAAGATCTGGTACATAAGCTTTATCAGGAGTATGATGCACCTAAGGAAATTATTCAACAGGACGTAAACGCTGTAGTATCCAAACTGGTAAAGTTGGGTGCATTGACTTGGGATGGATTGCCCGAAGCTAAATTGGACAATGCTGTATCATCATTTAATAAAAGTAAAAATAATGTTTCAATATTAATGGATGCTGATTTTAGAAACATTATACCCAGTCCCGGAATAATAGGAATGGGAGATTATAAACTTTCAGCACCAATGAAGGTTTTGGTTGAATTTACAGGCAAGTGTAATTTAAAATGCGTGCATTGCTTTGCAGATGCCGACTATAAAACTAACATTGATATCAACAAATGCAGTGATGAGCTAGACACTGAAACATGGTGCAAAATAATTGATAATATTGCAGAACAAGATGTATTCAGTATTTTTGTTTCAGGTGGAGAGCCTCTAATGAGACCTGATATTTTTGAGCTTGTTAGTCATATATCTTCAAAGGGTGTTGATCATTGCTTTTTAACGAATATGACTTTGCTGGATAAGAAAGCAGCTCAAAAACTAAAAGATTTAAAATGTTTGAAGGTTGAAGGAAATCTTGATGGGCCTGATGCTGATTCATATGATAAATTCCGAGGAGCAAAGGGTGCTTTTGATGCGACTGTCAGAGGAATCAGGGCATGTCAGGAAGTAGGTTTACCATATAGATTAAATATAACCGTAACAAAACAAAATGTATATCAGTTAAAAGATATAATAAAGACGGCAGCTGAATTGGGTGTTGAAGAGCTGGCTTGCGTTCCTCTTGAAATGGGTGGAAGAGGTTTTAAAAATAGAAGTAAGCTGGAGATAACTGACAAGGAGCATATTGAGTTAGCTTCTTATTACGCTGACGTTGAGAAATTTGCCTTGGAAGAGTATGGTGACAGACTAATTTTCATTCCACCGGTTATTAATGAGGGATTAAATAACCAACTGTTTTCAATAATTGACCCTAACGCTGCAATGCCGTCTTGTGGAGCAGGTAGGCTTCATTGTTGTGTTTCACCACGAGGTAATGTAATGCTATGCCCATCTGCTAACGAGGATATTCCTATATTGCCAGGGGATCTGAAGAAATACTCTTTGGGTCAAATATGGAATGAAGCAGAAGTGTTTAAAATTGTAAGGCAAAATAACACAAATTGTCCATCTGACTGTGAAGGTTATTTTCGTTGTGCAGGAGGATGTCATGTAAGAACGTTCCAGAAGTATGGTGCAGTTGGTGCGGGTACTGATCCGGGATGTACAGTTATGAAAAGGTTTGGAACATGTAATTTGACCAAATAGTCAAATAAATAATAAATAAAATTGGAGGTTTTATTTATGCCAATAAAGGGATCGCTTGGGCTATATACGGAAGATAAACAAATTATAAGTGATATTATGGATTTCAGTGATAACTGGTCTGAACAATATCAAAAAGCAGTGGAAAGAGGACTAGTTCCAAGGTACTTAAAAGCACCGATATTTGCTTTATGGGAAATAACTTCAATGTGCCCGCAAAGATGTGTATATTGTTATAATAAGTCCCCTATGAAGGTTGAAGAGCTTTCATCAAAAAAACTCTTTGCTGTGGCTGATGAGTTATTGGACATAGGTATGTTTAGATTATGCATTAGCGGAGGAGAACCAAACACGAGACCGGAATATTTGAATTTACTTCAATATTTATGGTCAGGGGGTGTTCAGATTGGAACAGTAATAAGCGGCTGGGGAATGGATAAAGATAAAATAAAGCATATAGCAAGGTATACAAGTACTGTGCAAGTTAGCCTAGATGGATCAACTGCTGAAATTCACGACTCAATAAGAGCCAGAAAAGGTTCTTATGACGATGCTGTAAATTCTATACGCTTATTAAGTGAGGCAGGAAAAACAACATTAGTCGCTACCTCTTTAGTAAAAGAAAATATTGATGATTTCCCAAGAATATATGAGTTGTGTAATAAATATGGTGTGTATGAGTTAAGAACACAATACCTGGCTAAAACAGGCCGGGCAAAGGATGAGGACATTAATTTAGCTTCGGATGAGGATTATGTTGCGCTAAAGAAGTACATAGAGGACATACAAAAAACCCCAGGCGCAACTAGAGTTAGTTTTGCAGATCCTACGATGCATATTAAAAGCGGACTCAATCTAGGATATGTATCTTTAATGAGGATTACATCAGAAGGAAACGTTGGACCTTCACCTTACTTAAATGTATTTTTTGGAAACGTAAAAGAGCAATCACTTAAAGATATCTGTAAGAGGCTCAGTTCAGGATGGAACAATGCTCAAGTAAGAGAATTATTTGCTTCAGGTAAGATTGGTGTAAACAATGGTATTATATCTGATAATACCCAAGGTAATTTGTTTGTTTAAATAATTACAAATATTATTAGTTGAATGAGGTGTTTATTATGGCACAAATAGAATTAACTGATTATCCAAAGAGACCTTTTATTCAATATCGTCTGGATGGTGAAGACAATGAATATATTGTATATCAAACACCACGTGATGGAGGGGTTTCTGTATTAAATAGTGTTGGTGCCGAGGTATTTCTTTTGAGCGACGGATATCATACGGTTCAGGATATTGTAAAGAAGATTTGTGAAGATTATGATGTTCCCGGAGAAAGTCAGGTTCAGAAGGATGTGCTTTCTATGCTGGCATATTTGCAAAAAAATGGTGTTATTTTAATTTTAAAAGACTAAATCTTGTATAGAATTGAGGGTTGGTGATTTGAAATTTAAACCGCCAACTCTGATAATTCTAGTACGGTCTTACAATCTGCAATTATATGAACTATAAAAACTTTTAGTACGGTAACTGAAAGGATAATTAATGAAGAATAGGATAGTATTTATTCATGCTCCCGGAGAACAGAGAATGATATCCATAATAGCTGCAGGGCTATGGGGGATTGCTGATTTTTTAAATCAAAACGGGTTTTCACCTGAAATTATACATGTTGGACTTGAAGAGGATTTTTACCAAGACTCCTTTTTGCCTGACAGGTATATTGATGATAGAGTACTATTTTGTGGCTTTTCGGTACAATGGTTTCCGCAACTAAGTCAGGCACTTAATATTGCTCAAACAATTAAGCAGAAATTTCCTAAAATCCATATTGTTTTTGGAGGGTATACTGCAAGCTATTTTTACAAAGATATACTTAATGGCTATCCATTTGTTGATGGTATTTCCAGAGGTGATGGAGAAATACCTTTATTAGAATTAGCAAAAGCATTGCAGCAGGATAAACCTACATTTAGTTCTATTCCGAATTATTCTTGGAGAGACAATGGCAAAACTGTAGAAAATGATTTTAGTTATATTGCCAAAGTTGAGAATATTTCTAATATATCATTCGCAAGTTACCACAAATATTTATGCAACTACAGTTTTGTTGAATACGATTATAAATTAAATACTGTGCTTCCAAATGCATTTATTAAAATGCAGCCCTATACTATAAAAACATTTTACATGACTGTAGGAAGGGGTTGCCAGGTAAACTGTACATACTGCGGTGGCGGTTATGAGGCTCAGAAGATAATAAATAATCGTTCGGAATGCTTATTATTTCCTGATGAGGTGATAATAGAAACAATCAAAGAAGCTATATCAAATGGATATAAGAATTTTTATTTTTGTTTTGATCCGTTCCCAAAATCGCATACGTTTTTATCACTCTTGAAGCAAATTCAGAAGGAAGAACTGGATATAGCTTTATCAATAGGGGTATGGGCATTAATAAGTGATGAAGCAATACAGGAACTAAAAAAGACAAGTGATAATATTATTATTGAATTATCACCTGAAACTTCAGATGAAAACCTAAGACGGAGCAACAGGGGATTTTATTTCAGTAATAATGAACTCACTAATACAATAGAAAAGTTGGTAAAGGAAAAAATTCATGTACAGGTATTCTTTGGATATTTCTTACCCGGTGATACTGAACAGACAGTACAAAAAACCAGAAGTTTATGCTGGGAATTAAACATCAAGTATCCAACCCTTGTTGAGGCCCAATATTTAAGATATTCAACTGATCCGGGGTCGCCTATTTATATTAGGCCTGAAGATTTTAATGTTGATTTAAAAGTTAATAGTTTAAAGGAACATTTAGAATTTGGTCAAAATTCCAGAAGAAATATCATGGTACATAACGTTCATTCTATAAACAGCAGACGCCAAGAAGAGATTGATAAAATACTGACAAAAGACGCAACATTGAGAATATGCTTTAAGGAACTGTTTAGTATTATATATAAATGTTTTGAATCAATTGATAGTTTTATGGAGTTTATAGATAAATTTTATGAATCTGTTGAATTTAAAAGTTATGAGTTTGAAAATTTTGACCACGAAAATTTATTAGGTTTAAAACTTGTTGAATACTTCTATTTGTATGCCGTTAAAGAATTCACAGAGAACTCTTTAGTTGCGAATGTTATTAGATTTGTAGAATTTGGCTTGAGAGCATACGCATACAATTATTTAAATACTCAAAATGCAAATAAATTATATTTATGTAGCAATAGTATGTGGATAATGATTGAAGAAGGGGTCTTTGTTTCAAAATTTAGTTATGACATTTTAGACGCTTATAAAATGATACCAGCTATTGAAATCAAGAAAAGAGAAAACTATTTAGTTTTTAAAATAACTAACGATAAACAGGAAGTAGCGGAGATTTCAGAAGATGAGTATATTATTTTGAACGCTTGCAATACCCGTTGGAATTCGGAAGACCTTATATACAAATTTGTTTCTCACGAAACAAAGGACTTTAAGGATAATGAGAAGAAGGATTTGTTTTTTAAAACAATTGAAAATCTTAAACGAAAGAAGTACATTAAAATGTGGGAATTACAGTATACAAATGGTAACTTAAACTAAAGAGAATGTATGTATAGGAGGGGCAAATTATGATTAGTATACACTCTGTGAGCAAATCTTATAATAAAAAAGATATGGCTTTAAATGATGTGTCCTTGGAAGTAAAATCTGGTGAGATTTTTGGATTTATAGGTCAAAATGGTGCTGGAAAAACTACTCTTATTAGGATAATCACAGGAATTTTAAAGGCTGATAAAGGAGACATTTATTTAAACAACATAGATCTTGCTAAAAATACAGACGAAGCAAAGCGACAATTTGCTCTGATACCTGATACACCTGAGATATATAATAAAATTAGAGGCATAGATTGGCTTCATTTTATGGGAGCAATATATAAAGTTCCCACCACACAGCTCAAGAATAAAATAAGTGAGTTGGCAGATAAATTTGAATTAACCGATGCTCTTTACAATAAGGTTGGTACATATTCATTTGGTATGAAACACAAGCTGTCTCTACTTGGTGGACTTATATATAATCCTTCCATATTAATATTTGATGAACCTCTACAGGGACTTGACCCAAAAGCAACATTTTTGTTGAAGGAAGTTATGCGTCAACATGCAGAACAAGGTGGTACAATATTTTTTTCAACACATTTACTTGATGTTGCAGAAAAATTATGTGATCGTTTTGCAGTAATAAAACAAGGTTGCATATTAACTGTTGATAATATGAGCGATGTTCAGAAAAAGAATATAAGTCTTGAATCTTATTTTATGGAGTTGATTAAATAATGAAATCATTAAATATTCTGGGGCTTACCAAATTGCTATTCAAAGGGACAATTGGAATATTTGATAGCAATACGAAAAAAAGTACACTTGTCGTATCTTGGGTTGGGGTTACGTTTTCTTTATTGATATTGTTATCTCAAATTTCATATTTATATTATTCAATTTGTACTTATTCTGGAGCTGATTTATTATTTCAAACAGCTTTATTTGTTCAAATTATACTAACTACATTTTTATGCATACCAACTTTTTTCTCAAATATGTATCAAAACAAAGATATTCAAATGTTTGGTAGCTTGCCGGTAACAAAATATGAAATTTCAATGGCCAGATTAAATATATGTATAATCAGAATTCTGCCAATATCTGTTTTACCCAGTATACCGGCTATCATAATAGGCGGAATTACAGGTACATTAAGCATAATTCAGATAATACTGGGGATTTTACTTCTATTTATTGCGTCATTTATTATTATAAGTGTATTGGGATTAATTATTTTCTTGATATTTCAATTAGAGAAGTTTGTAATGTGGAAAGGGTATATAACTTCAATATTTTCTATTTTAGTATATATACTTATTGTCGGATTATTAGTATTTATACAAACTGCAGTAATTCCTCTATTATCACGGAATGATCCCGAATTTATGATGCAATCTGTTTTAGTTATAGAAAAGATGGCTTCTAGAATTTTTATTGTCTCTGTTTTCACTAGTTTGTTGGAATCAGGATATATTGGATTTGTAATTTTAGGGCTAATTCTGGTAGTGGTTTTACTCCATATACTTAATACTGTTCTATATTCAAAAGCATATGTTTCATTGGATACAATAAATAACGATAGTAACATAAAAATAAATAAGGAACCCTTATCAAACGCGAATATAAAAGTGTGGCTATTCAGGAAAGAAATGTGGGTTTTGAAAGATACGCCATTTTTTATATCTCAATTAATACAGGGAATACTGATTCCCCCTATAGCTACAGGTATAACTGCATTTACGGGAATAGTAGCTGTGGGAATAAAAAGTAAAGAAAGCATCTACAATTCGGTTAGCTCGTTTCATTATACAGATTTAGCAATTATTGGCCTAATAGTTGCAATGGCCACAATTAATGTAATTATTCCTACATCGATATCACGGGAAGGGAAATACTTCTATATATCAAAAATGATTCCGGTAAAATATAAGGATCAATTTTTAGCAAAGTATTTTCTAAACATTTTTATCTCCTTGATATCTATTGTTCTATCTTTTTCTATAGTTTTAATAGCCGACATACCTTGTAAAAATGTAACCGGGATACTGGTAATGGTTGTGTTACTGGCAGTATTAATCAATTTATTGTCAACAGCTTTAGACTTTTTAAGACCTATAATAAAATGGACAAGTCCCCAGCAAGCTTTAAACGGAAACCCTACTGTGGGTAATCAAATGCTGATAGTTATGGGCATTCTTCTAATTTTTAGTACATTGTATTATGTACTTTCCCTACTAGGTATTCCGGAGTATGTAAAGTATGTAATATTGTTTGCCAGCATTTGTTTTTCAATTGCTATGGCATGGATACCTATCAATAAGAAAATAAATAGGTACTACGAGAACATTAACATATGAGGTGCAAGTAATGGATTTTACATGCTTTGAAATTACAAATAGAATAAAACTGCATTTTATGAATAATGATGAAAAGGAATTTACTACCATAGGAGTATTTATTCGTGATAAGTTTGCAGATAAATCTGAAATCTCAGCGTTAGTACCTTACTTTCTCAATTACTGTGTCCCTATGGATACGTTTTGTAATACATTTAAGGTTGAAGAATTAACAGCAAATGTATTCAGAGTTCGAGATGTTCATGTTCTACAATCAAATGCGCTTATATCAGATAATGGACAAGAGTCAATTAATATGTTTAAGGATTTCTTTGAAACCTTGACTGACTTCTTTAGTATGAACTGGACTTTATCGATTGATTTTATCAATGAAGCTATTGCCGCTTTAAACTATCAAGTAAGTGAGAGTTTAAAAGAGCCTCTTACAATGGGGTTGAAGAAAGTTCAGGACGAAGTACATATTGGTTGTCCTTGCGGGATTTTACCCTTAAGCGGTCATACTGATATTAATAAATATAATGATTGTGTTGTTATAAAAGAGTATCTAGAAGGATTATTTAAAAGAATTACTATAGATATATATATATCAGGTGCATTAAATAATGAAGCTATATGCAATAATGCTAAAGAATATTTAAAATTACCGGCAAATGATTTAACGAATAATACTACTTTTACATTTCAAAGTATGGAAGCATATAAAGAAATTGAAGGTAACCATATAGGTGAACAGGATTACTTAATTTATTCATATCAAATACCTGAAAATTTAGTGTATACAAGATGGCCTGCATTTTGTGTATTTGACGGCATAATGGGTTCTCTACCGCAATCCAGATTAACAAAACGCTTTCATGAATCTGGATTAGCATATTACGCTTTCTCAGCCCTTGATTGGATTCATGGAGATTTTTGGATTTTGTTAGGGTGTAATCCCAAAAATGTGATAGCTGCGGGCCAAATAATAAACGAAGAAATAGATAGATTAAAGGTCGAAGAAATTGACATGGATGAGCTGAAAATAGTTATTGAAGCGCTATCTATTAAATTTATTAGAGGAATAAATAGTAATATTTATATGCATATGAGGTTTGATTTGGAATGTCAGATTTGTTCGTTTGTTGGCGGAATAGATCAATGGTTAAACGGGTTAAACAGTGTTAGACCTGAAGATGTATCATACATTGCTGTTAACCTTAAACCAAAAGTACTTTATTGGAGTAAAGGTAATATTTAATGTATAAATGGGGGAATTATATTGCAGATTAGTGGCAAGAAGGTTAGGAGTGATGGGCTGGTATATCAAATTATACCTAATCTGAATGATTATCTTGTATCAATATGTATATGGGTTAATTTTGGCTCAGGTGACGGAGGACTATGGAAAAATTCAGAAACCCTTGTCAATATCCCTTCAGGCGCAGCTCATTTTATTGAACATATAGTACATAACAATATACTAAATAACCCCCTTCTAAAATCCGGGTATGAATGTTTTGCATATACAAATCTATCAGGTACTTATTATAAGTTTATATGCAATAAGAACAATTACATTGATGTAATGAGAGCATTTTGTGAAGCTATTTTAATAGAAGATTGTAGACCTGTTCTTGAAAACATAAAAAGTTCTGTCATAAATGAATTACTTCAAAGGGAAAGTAATTATAGGATAAAAGGTCTACATGAATTAAGGAAGATGTTATATGAAAACCATGCTGTATCAAATGAAGTTGTAGGATCCATACAAAGCGTACATGGAATTACCAACGAAGAAATTCTATCAATAAAAGATTATTTTTATGTACCTGATCTAATTTCTGTTTGTATGGTAGGAAATATTGATTACGAAAAAATGGAGTTTTTTTTAGAAAACGAATTTTTAATAAATAGGAACAAGTTTACTTTAAAGAGACACAAAATTGGTACAAGCTATGAAAATAACAATGATAAAATCTCAGAAATTCCGTCAAACTATTTAACCAGTATTATTGGGGTTAAACAGGATTTTAAATATAGCAGTCCGATAAAAAATATTTTGATAAAAAACACCATTGAATTACTTTTTGAGGTAATAACCGATGAAATAGAAATTAAAAGTGGTTATAAGATAAATGAATTTAATTATACGTTTGGAAGAGATTTTAATTTCTTTTATTGTATTGTAAATCAGAAAATTAATTTAGAAAAGGTTACTGAAATATTAGATTGTGCTAAAGATATTTTAGATTCACGTGATAGAGAGTTTTATGACTATTGTAAAGATAAGATGAAGAAACGGATTTCGCGCAGAAGCAGAAATAATGTTGACTTGGCTCAGCTGGTAGCATGGCTCTTAAATAACAAAATTGATTATGGTACATATTTACACTTGATTGATGTAGTAAATCCCGGTATTGTTGCAAATTTATTACAGAGCATAAGACTTGAAGGGAATGTTGCAGTAGTGAATTATACCCAAAAGTATGACTAATCTTCCTGTGCAAAAAGGAGGTGATTATATGAAGAAGGCATACAAGTCACCAACAATTGTTAGGATTGTAGGTTATGAAAATGAAGCTGGTGGATTACTAGGCGGTGTAGCAGTTTGGGTAATAGGTATTGGGCCTGCTTGGGGATGGAATCCATAGTGATTAATTAGTAAAAAGGAGTGATTATCTATGAAAAAAGCTTATCAAGCACCTACTGTTATCAATCTAACAGGTAGGGAGGACGAAGCTGGATGCCTTGTTGGTATAGGCATTGGCGCAGTTTGGGGATGGGTAGTTGGACCAGTAGCAGTTTGGCCATAAGACTAATGTATGTATTGTATTAGTGGAACCAAACTAACTGTTATTAATCTAAACGGAAGTACATAAGCTTTAAGAGAATTAATTTAGAGGGAAGATTAGTACTTACTTTAAAAGAAAAGTTGTTAAAAGCTAAAATAATTGTAAGGGGTGATTTTGTGTCAAATGATATTATTATAAAGCTATTACCGGTAATAGGTGTACTATTGTTGCTACAAATAACATTAATAATAATTGGTTTAAAAGACATTATACCAAGGGATGCCAGTGAAATTCGCGGTAGTAAGGTAATATGGATTATATTGATAATTTTTTTAAGCGGTGGTGTTGGGTCAATTATTTACTTATCATTTGGTAAACGTAAGTTGCAAGGTTAAACTGATGATGAGAAAGGAATGCATGTAAACATGAATGCAATTGAATGTACTGATGTTTTTAAAAAATTTGGTGAAAAAATAGCGGTAAATAGTCTTAACATGACTGTAAATAGTGGCAAAATTTATGGGTTTCTGGGCCCAAATGGTGCAGGCAAGACAACAACTTTAAAGATGCTGGCCGGCCTTGCAAAACCAACTTCTGGGACTATTAATATATTTGGGGAAGAGATAATTTTTGGAAAGCAGTATAGTCATTTAATAGGGTATGTGCATGACTGTCCGGAATTCCCTCAAAATATGAATGCCAGAAGTTTTTTGATTTTTATGGGTGAATTGTGTGGATTTAGAGGACAAAAACTAAAATCTAAAGTTGATGAAGTTTTGCAACTGGTTGGATTATATAACGAAAAAAGCAGAGCAGGAGGGTTTTCAAGAGGCATGAAGCAGCGCCTAGGTGTTGCTCAGGCATTGCTTGGCTCACCTAAAGTTGTAATTTTAGATGAACCTTCTGCGGCGTTGGATCCAATTGGAAGGAAGGATATTTTTGACTTGATTCTTTCAGTCAGTAAAAATACTACTGTATTATTTTCAACACATATATTGGAAGATGCAGACAGAATATGTGACACAATCGGAATTATTAATAAAGGGAAGATGATTGTTGAAGCTGAAAAAGAAGAATTGAGGAAAAAATTTTCAATAAAAAAACTCCTATTGGAATTTGATTCAGTACCTGAGACATTAATAGGTTTAATTAGGGAGGAATTACCTGATTGTCAAATAAGCGTTGACCAAAACAGACTTATTTTAAAGGGTAATGAACAAGATGTTATGTGTATAAAAGTCCAAAGAATGCTTGCAAATGAGTCAGCTATAATTAGGCGACTCGAAATCATAGAACCTTCTTTGGAAGATATATTTGTAAAGTTGGTGAATAATAATGAGTAATTTAGTTACACTTGTTAAAAAAGAAATCATTGAAATTAAGCAGGTTAAATATATAGGACTTTTGGCGTTACTGGTGCTATTTGGAATTGGAACTCCGATACTTCTTAACATGCTGCCAATAATGTTAGAATCTTCAGGCAAAGGTTATTTGAAAGATATGATGCCGAATTTAATGAATTTTCCTAGTATTATGGAATCATATTTAAGTGGGGTTTCCCAATTGGGACTACTAGCAGTAATTTTTACATATTCCGGTTTGATATCGGAAGAGAGAAGTAAAGGTATTACTTCTTTGATTCTTGTAAAATCTGTAAGCAGGTCTACTTATCTTGTGTCAAAAATCATATCAGCTTTCATTTCGGCTTTTTTATTAACGCTGATAAGTATAATATGTCTCTTGTATTCTACTTGGGTTTTCGTACCTGATTTTTCAGCCAAGAATTTTATGATTTCTGCATCTGTAATCTTATTATACATTATTATGGTTGCAATAATTTCAGTTGAATTTAGCGCTTTATTTAAAAAATCATGGGTAGGTGGCTTGGCAGTATTGAGTATTACATTTGTGATAGGCTTGTTGCCAACTGTGTTACCAAAAAAAATAGCAGTTTACTCACCTTCAAATTTGTTTCCATTGGCTTTAAATATTTCAAAAGGCAATATTATATGGAACGATATTTGGCCAAGCATATTAGGGGCAGTAATATGTATGGTAGCATTTTATATCTTGTCTATTAGAATTTTTTCCAAGACTGAACTATAGGTGGTGTATAAAATATGATTAATGAAGATTTTTTTAAAACAAGAAAACCAATATGTTGTGGGCAAGTTAGAGAAGAATTATGGGGTGGCCTTTATTATTCATCTCAACAAGTTAGAATTAATTTGTTGAATTCTGTTGCTACATTTATTTTACAAAACTGTAACGGAATTAACACTGTAGAACAAATTGTATGCAATTTAGTTAATGAATTTGATATTGACATAGAAATAGCTAAAAATGATGTATATTCCTTCATTGGACAAGCTTGGAGTTTAAAATATATAAAATTTGGTGATGCTGAGTTTCCGGAACAAGTTACAGGAAATCAAGAAAATCAAGATAAGATAGTTAAAAATAACGGATTGAATACAGAATTGTTGGAGTATCCTGCAGTGCTTGGTATGGAACCTAACTTTTTATCCGCACCAATCAAGGTGCTATTGGAATTGACTCATAATTGCAACTTGAAATGTGTTCATTGCTTTGCAGATGCTAAATGCGAAGTAAGCGAAAATGGGTATCTGGAAGGTGAATTAAATACTGATGAATGGTGCCGAGTAATTGATAATTTAGTTAATGCCGGAGTTTTTGGAATATATTTATCCGGTGGCGAGCCATTAATCAGAAAGGACTTCAACAAAATAACCGCTCATTTAAAAAAGCTTGGCATTGATTTCTGTCTACTATCAAATCTCACACTAATAGATGAAAAAGTAGCAAAAGAATTATTGGAAAGTGGTTGCTATAAAGTTGAGGGGAATTTAGACGGCTTTGATGCCGAAAGCTACGACAGCTTTAGAGGAGTAGCGGGATCCTTTGAACAAACTATAAAGGGTATTAAAGCATGTCAGGCAGTAGGATTGCCAGTTAGAGCAAACGTAACAATAACAAAGAAAAATGTTATGTATCTAAAAGAAATCGTTAAGACAGCTGTTAATAATGGGATAAGTGAACTATCTTGCCTTCTACTTGAACCAGGTGGAAGGGGTCAGACAAATTATGATGACTTGGCACTGTCGATGGAAGAACATATTAAATTAAAGGATTACTATGACGAAGTTGCAAATTGGATTTATGAGACTTATAAAGGCGAGTTTTGCTTTATAGGACCTTTAGATTTAATATTTAATGAAATGGGGCGGTATATACCTAATACCTATGAGGTAGAAAATTGCTGGCCTACATGTGGTGCAGGAAAAGTTCATGCGAGCATTTCACCCAGAGGCAATCTCATTCTTTGTCCTGCTGCGGGAGAAGATTTGGTTATTACACCTAGGGATTGCTTAAATAATGATTTTTCAATGATATGGAAAGAAGCTGATGTATTAAACAAAATACGTTCTATAAATCAGGTACAGTGCAAGGGGTGTAAGGATATGAATTGTGCTGGAGGATGCCATGTAACGGTATATAAACAATACGGTTCTATTGGTGCAAATTCTGATCCGAGATGTAGAGTTCAGTATAAAAAGATGTATAAACAAAGTATCAAGGAAGGTGAAAAATAGTATGTCTGAGTATTTTATTCGCCCTGCCCAGGCAAGTGATGCAGAAGCAATCTGCAAATTATTATGTGATAATTATGTTGCCGAAGACGAGGTAAACAGAAAATACCTCTTAGATGTATACAAACCAGAACTTGTAGCTATGAGGCTACAGCATAACTATGAGAAAATTTTAGTCAACATTATTGATAATGAAATACTGGGAGCTATGTTTTATAACGAGTCAGGAGTTGTATGTTCTGTTTCAATGTTTGTTGTTAAACAGGAACGTAAATTAAGCGGTGTTTCTGCAGCCCTGCTAAAATATGCATTTGATAATTTCAAGCATTGTAAGAAGATAGTAACCTATACAGATCATAAAAATAAAGAAGCTATGGCTATGTTGGTACGATTTGGTTTCATACCGGAAGGATTGATTCACCATGGTTATAATGAAGGTTTACATATGATAACATGGGGTTATTTTATTGGTGATATTCCAACACCTTAAACATATTGCTTATACTGGAGAAACTAACTCGAAAAAGTTGTACTTCAAAGAATGAACTTTAAAGTAGTAATATATGAAAGGTAATGGAGGGAGAAGTGGTGTGTCATGTCTGTACCATTATTTAAAGATTCAGACTTTACAGATAGCGAAATTGAAGACTGTAAAAGGTCAAAGAAATTACTTAGTATAGATTTAGATGTAAGCTGTGGATGTAACCTTTTTTGTACATATTGCTATGCTGGTGAACAGAAACCGGTAGAGGGAGAGCTATCACTAGAACAATTATTTGATATAGTCGACCAAGTCTTCGAAATGGGAGCAAAATTAATTTGTCTTGTTGGCGAGGGAGAGCCATTATTATACAAAAACATTATTAAATTAATTAAATATATTCGTCAAAAAAATATGGGTGTAGTGTTAATAACAAATGCTACTTTAATAACGGAAGAACTAGCTCAGCAGTTATATGATTTAGAGGTTTCAATTACGGTTAAACTTGATAGTCTGGATAAAAACACTCAAGATAAAATGGCTGGGATTGATGGAGCATATGAGAAAATACAAACTGGTATTAATAACTTACTGAATTTGAATTATGTATCGGGCAGAAGGCAAATAGCAATACATACAGTGTTAGGTAAGTATAATATACAAGAAATCCCAAGTATTTGGTGCTGGGCAAGAGAGCGAAACATATTTCCACTAGTAGAGACCCCAATTATACAGGGGCGAGCCTGTGAAAGAGAAGACTATAACATTAGTTCAACTGAAATAATGAAAGTTTTTAAGGAACTTGCTGAAATTGATAAAGAAAAATATAGGTATGAGTGGGAGCCACATGTGCCAATAGCGGGAAGTGAATGTAAGAGACATTTCTTTAGTTGTTATATAGATAAATTTGGAAATGTGTATCCGTGTACAAGTATTACTCTTAATGTTGGGAGTGTTTTAGAGAACAGTTTGCAATACATTATTTCAAATAGTGAGATAATTCACAAGCTTCGCAACATAGAAAAACACATAAAAGGAGCTTGTGCTACTTGTGCAATGGATTGCTATGGTTGCAGAGCAAAACCCTTCCACTTACATAACGATATATTTGGAGAGGATCCTTCATGCTGGTATACAAAAGCATATAAAGATCAATGAGGACAGTTATGTTAAATTATTCAGAAGGTAACAATATTAAAATAGTCATAGATAGCAGTGCCGTACAGTTTGGAAGTACTAATAGTGAGATAGGCCATATTGTCAACCTTATTAAAAATAAGCTTGGATTTGGATATGTGAGTAACGGGATTGCTGCAAATAATGAAATACGAACTACTTATCTGATTGATAGAGCAGTAAAAAAAATTTTTGAACAATCGGGTGTAGTTAATCCGAAAAATGAAATTGATGGAGTTTTTATTGCTAGCATAACCAATACATATGAAGTTGTAAAAAACTATTTCGATAATTATTTGAATAGGAAAATGACTACAAAAGAGGCACTAATGACTGATAATAGTCTAGTTGGCTCAAAGGTGACTATTACCCATAATATGGAGGGCGTAAATTACCGCTTTTTTTCTTGTGGAAGAACATCCGGAATTCATGCTGTTCAAAGTGCATACATTCAATTATTGTCCCAAAAAAGTCATAAATGTTTAATTGCGTCTTCAGAATCTACAGCAAAAATAAAAGAATGTATTGCACCAAGTGAGAACATAGGAGATGTAGGAGCCTCAGTTGTTTTAAATGCGGTACCGCAAGATACAGAAAATGTATTATGTATAAAATCCATTGTATGTGACGGTTGTCAGCGGGGAACAACAAGAATCAACGCAACAGGTATACAAAATGTTATCAAAAGGGCGTTAGAAGAGGCAGGCATAAAAGAGAGTGGAATAGTTGCTACGCTTGGAACCACTTCACATGATAATTTTCTGATTGATACAGAAAAAGAAGCAATAAATAATGTACTTGGTGGCGAACATTATTTATTACAACCTCGTTACATGGTTGGTGATATGTTGGGAGCTGAAACACTGGTTAATATTTATTTTATCAGTCACTTGTCAAAGGAACTGGGTGACAATTTAAACTATCTTATACTTTGTACGGACTATGAAAATATTGGGGCAATTATTATTGGGAGGTGATAGAGCTGTTAACCAATATACTAGATGGAGTAAAAATAATTGACCTTACCAGATATTATAGCGGTCCATTTTGTACGCTTACATTGGCTGATTTAGGGGCTGATGTTTTGAAAATAGAACACCCTTCAGGTGACGAAACCAGAGCATATCCTCCTTTTACGGAAAATGGCAACAGTGCATATTTTGCTACTTTTAATAGAGGTAAAAGGAGCAGGGTATTAGACTTGAAAAATAATAATCATCTGAAAATACTGTTATCACTTATAAAGCAGGCAGATGTAGTTGTAGAGAATTTTGGAAGTGATAAACTCGATGAATTAGGTTTATCATATGAAGCAATATCAAATGAAAATCCGCGAATAATTCTTGCGTCTTTGAAGGCAAGTAGTGATAAAGAGATTTTGGGATTTGATTTATGTGTACAGGCAATGAGTGGAATAATGGACTTGAACCATATACATAATGTTCCACAACCTTTACCTATAGCTTTTGCAGATGGAATGTCCGGTATTATGACTACAGTGGGTATATTGAGCGCACTATATAATGGCTTAAAAAGCGGAAAAGGTCAACATATTAAGATTTATATGCTGGACACTTATCTAGCTATGATGGAACATATGGTTACTGTTAATGCAAATACCGATATTTTGAATGAATCCGATATTTCACCTATTACTCCATACGGAACATTCAAAGCTAAAGATGGGTATTTTGTTCTGGCAGTAGGAAATGAAAACCAGTGGTCAAACTTGGTGTCTGCAACAAATGGAGTTTTGGATAAATGGAAAAGCTATAGTAATTTACAAAGGATAGACGAGAAACAGTGTATTGACGAAGCAATAAGTCTATGGGCCAAGAGCAAAAACGTCACAGATATTGTTAAAATACTTCAAAGTTTTAAAATACCAGTATCAAGGGTCAATTCAGTAAAGCAAGCACTGGAAATGAAATTGACAGACCCGGATTTTCTTGTTAGTGCAAAATGGAGAAATGGAGAAAAAATGACATTTCCAAGTTTGCCAATAAGATTTGCAGAATCACGGAAAAAAATTTCCGAAATACCAGACTTAGGTCAGGACGAAGAATTTGAATGGTAGAAGGAGTCAAAAATGAATGTTGTAGTAACAGGGATAGGAGCAGTATCGTGTTATGGCATCGGTGCATCCGCACTTTGGGATGGTTTATCTAAAAGTAAACCAGGTTTTACAAAGGTTGAGGCTTTCGACACTTCTAAATACAGAAATTCTTTGGCCGGTGAATGTAAAGATTTACTTCCTTTTGATAGAAAAACAGATAGAGCTTCAATGTTATTGAAATATGCAGTTTCAGAAGCGCTAGAAGATGCATCCCTTTCGCCGGATAATGATGATTATAGATATGCTACAGTGCTATCGACCAATTTTTCGGGAGGATATGCATCATATAAAATGTTCAGGGAAAATACTGAAAGTATTAACCAACCTACAGATCTTGATTATTGGCTTAGTAACCCGATAGGATATGCAATTGAAGAAAATAAAATACCAGGTCCGCGTTATTTGGTTGCCCATGCTTGTGCATCTTCGGCAGTAGCAGTAATTGAGGGACTGGACTTAATACGTAATAATAGGGCAGATATAGTCATATGTGGTGGCGCAGAGGCTTTAAATCCTTTTGACTACAGTTGTATGGATACATTAAGATTAATTACAGAAAAGAGTATTAAACCATTCGATGCTGAGCGCTCAGGAACTTTGCTTGGTGAAGGTGCAGGAGTAATAGTAATTGAGTCTGAAAAGAGTGCCTTAAAAAGAAATGTTCATGTTTTAGGAAGAATTCTGGGTGGTTATTCAAATAATGATGGATATCATGTAGTTACTCCAAATGAAAAGGGGCAGGCAATTTGTTTGGCCAAAGCACTGGAAGATGCAAATATAAAACCGGTAGATGTCACGTACATAAAGGCTCATGGAACTGCAACAATAGCAAATGACCAAGTAGAGGCAAAAGCAGTTGAAGCAGTCTTTGAGGGGCATACAAAAAATTTGTGGTGTACTTCATTTAAATCTTCAATTGGTCATCTGATTCGAGCCTCAGGTATAGTTGAAATCATTGGTGCTATTTCAAGTATAAAATATAAGCAAATACCACCCACACTAAATTATGAAAAACCAGATCCCAATATGAAAGTTCAGGTTGTTGCTAATAGCGCTATTAAAATGCCTATCAAAAATATTGTAACTCAGTCATTTGGATTTGGAGGAAATAATGCGGTAGTGGTTATCGGAGAGTACTGATGAAAAGACTTATAAATGGGGGCTTTATAGATGAAAAAAGTCGTTGTTACTGGAACAGGAATAGTATGTTCTATTGGTGAAAACGTAAAGACTTTTTGGATTAACCTTATTGAAGGTAAGAGTGGTATAAAAAAGATAGATGGCTTTTCCACTGAGGGATATAGGAATCAAATGGGCGGAATAATACCAAAGTCTTTTGACGCTAAGTGGCAGAGGTTTATGCCAGGTCATTCCCGCTCATTAATATTTGCTTTTGCTGCTGCAAAGGAAGCTATTGATTCAGCATCCCGCTGTGAACCGGAAGGCCTAATTGTAGGAACTGGTGCCGGTAATATTGAATTACTTGAGCAAAACATTAAACATAAAGAAATAATTAAGACTAATCCTTATTATCAATCTATAGGAGAACTGGCAAAGGCATTAGAAATTAAGGGTTTTACTCATTGCTTTTCACAAGTATGTGTTTCTAGCAGTATATCTATTGGGTATGCGGCTCAACTAATCCGTATTGGTGAAGCAAAGTGTATTGTATGCGGAGGGTATGAAGCTCTAAGCCCAATTTGTTACAGTTCTCTGTCAGTATCCAGAGCAGTAACCACAGAAGTCATTAGACCGTTTAGTATAAACCGCTCTGGAACAGTACAGGGAGAAGGTGGAGCATTTTTAGTATTGGAAGAAGAGTCTCATGCTATTAATAGAGGCGCAAAAATTCTGGCATATGTAGATGGGTTTGCATTAAACACAAATGCCCACCATATGTCTAATTCTCATAAGGATGCTATTGCAAAAGTAATTGCAGAAGGTTTAGATGATGCAAAACTAGACAAAAGTAAAGTAGATTATATAAATGCACACGGCACAGCCACAATATCAGGGGATGCAGCGGAAGCAGGAGCAATTATTGACGTGTTTGGAGAAAATGCAAAAAACATACCTGTCTCTTCAATAAAGGGAGCAGTAGGACATGCAATAGGCGCAGCAGGAGCTATAGAAGCCGTGGCAACAGTTATGGCATTAAATCATCAGATTTTACCGCCAACTCTAAACTTTACGGAAGCAGATCCTCAGTTTCAGCTGGATTTTGTTCCAAATAAGTCAAGAGTAAGTAACATTAGACATGCTATTTCTCTTTCAGCCGGCTTGGGTGGTAATAATTCCATTCTTGTTTTTAGTAAAGGGGTATCTGATGGATGATTATGATTTTCTAAATATGGTTAAGAGAAGAAGAACTATAAGAAACTATTCTGGCAAAGGTATTAGTGAGCAACAATTGAGGTACATAATAGAGGCCGGAAACACAGCACCATCACCACACAATGTGCGACCCTGGTATATTGTCGGAATGGGAAATTTAATAAAAATTCAGCAGTTGGCAGATAGGTATCTATCACAAATTTCTTATACAGATACAGATACCGATATACATATGCATAAAAGGGTTATAAACAGTATAAGGCAGTCAGGAGCTGTTATAGGTGTATTTCTACCTAACTGGAGAAAGGAAATTTACCCTGAAGCAGGGATATTAGTTTGGGAAGATGTATTGCAGGTAATAGGAGCAGTTGTCCAGAATATGCTTTTGGCAGGCCATAGCCTTGGACTAGGTATGGCTTGGCTGAATCAACCTGTTGAAGATAGATTTTTGAACTTGTTTTCTAAAGAATTCGATATTGATGGTCGCTTGATGGCATTTGCTACTATTGGACATCCATTGGTACAAAGGCATATGATACCTCCAAGATATAATGACGAAGAAACTGTAAAAATAATCTTTTAGTTAAAAGGAGTCTGAAAGATGACGCATCATCAATTGCAGTTTGGATGGAAAAATATTTGCGTAAAAAAAGGTGAAATCTCGGGTAGCCTTGCATTTAGTGAAGATGCACCGTATATTAGAGGACACTTTGTAAATAATCCAATTGTACCCGGGGCTATTTTAGCAAAAGCTTTACAGGACTTGGCATATATGTTGTCCAAAGAAGAGAATCTGGAACCTTGCAAAATTCTAAAAATAGAAAAGTGCATGTTTAGGAATCCGGTATATCCAAATCAAACTATATTTGCAACAATAAATGTAAAGAACAATAGCCAGAACACAATAGTATTTCATTTTGAAACTTCATGTGAAGAAAAATTAGTTATGACAGGAGTATTTACTTTTTTCAGGGAGGATAGAGATAGTGTATCTTGCGAATGATGTGGTGAGCTATTTAATGAATTCAGACGGAAAAGGCATTGCTTCTCCATACTTAATGATTGATTCAGCTAATGTTGATGTGGAAAATAATGAAATAACAGTCACAAAATATTTTGATGTCAATGAGTGCATGTATGAAGTTTCAAATGAAAAAGAAACTTTCCCCCAAATGTTATTAATTGAAATTGCGGCACAGGGCGCTTTTTTACTTAATGAGTATATCGCACATCAAAATAATAATTTGAATAGTGATAGAGATTATTTTCTGGCAGTAATAAACCAGGTGGATTTTTATGGAGACACATATCAAGGTCAAAATATAGAGACCAAAGTCAAGGAACTGCGTGCAATTTCTCCATATTTAAAAGTCTCTTTTGAGTGTAAAGTGGGTGTTAGCAAAATTGCAGAAGGAATTATTACGCTAATGAAAGCACCTAGTATTAGAAAAGTTATACAGGAAGGAATGAGGTGAAGTGAAAGAGGTTGTAATCACCGGGCTGGGACCTGTTACTCCGTGGGGAATAGGACGTAATAATTTTAATTTTACTAAATCTATTCATGATGAATCACAATTATTACATAGTTTCAAGGAGGAAATAAATAATTTCAAGACACCAGGGAGATTTACTTACTTAGATAGACTTACAAGACTATTTTTGAATGCAACAAGCCTAGCTATAAATGATTCCGGGCTTAATAATCAAAGTGATTTGATATCCCAAGCCGGAATAAGTTTTGGTTCCGCTTTTGGAGGACACGAACTGATATCTGAATCCTCAGAATTGATATTTAATAAGGGTATCAATACTGTACCTGCGTCAATGCTGGTTTTTAGCGATAATAATGTGGGAGCATCTTTTCCATCTATAGTATTTGGTATGAAAGGACCTAATACTATGCTTTGTACAGGAATATGCTCAGCTATTCAGGCAATCTGCTTTGCATTTCATCAGATTAAGTTTTTCAGATCTTCTTGTATTTTTGCGGGTGGTGGTGATGCCTACAGTGACTGGATATGCAAATATCTTGATAATCAAAAGGCCATGGAAGGCGTTGGAGTACTGTGCCTTGAAGATAAGCAACAGGCACTGTCGAGGCAAGCTAATATTCTGGGAGTAATTGAAAAGGTTAAAATTCTGAACTTTGATAAATTTAATTCAGCTGCTGAAGTTTTGGATTTGTTGGTTGAGTGGGCAGATGTAGGTGAACATAATAAAATTACCATTTTAGTAACTTCAGGTGATGACAATTGGATGGAAATGAATATTAAACCTTTATATTCAAGATATAAAATGCTTGAATTTATTAGCTTAAATGAGTGGAGTGGAACAGCGTTTAGTGTGCCTCCTATACTTGGAATTATGGCATGTATGATTGATGATAGTTGGGGAAAAAGAATTCTTCATCTTAATTTTGATGTCCTTTGTGGGACTGTTTGTGCTGTGTTAACTAATAAGGAGGAATACTATGGAGCTTGATTTACAAGGAAAGGTAGCACTAGTTACGGGGGCATCTAGAGGAATAGGACGAAGTATAGCATTAAAACTTGCTGATGAGGGTGTAACCGTTGCAGTAAACTATAATAATTCAAAAGCTGAGGCAGATGAAGTAGTAAATCAGATACGCCAAAAAGGTCAAAATGCAAAAGCATATCAGTGCTCAGTAGATGATAGGGTATCTGTACCCTCGATGGTACAACAGATTAAAAATGACTTTGGGAAAATAGATGTTCTCGTAAATAATGCCGGTATAGCCCATTCTGCTACTATGTATGGAACTACATATGAACAATGGGATGAAACTATTTCTGTAAATTTAACAGGAGCATTTAATGTTACTAAAGCAGTTCTTTCTAACATGTATCGTCAACAATCAGGGGTAATCATTTTTATTGCTTCAACCGCTGCAACAAATTCCGATATTGGTCAAGCAGCCTATGCTGCATCAAAGGCTGGATTACTGGCTTTATCCAGAACATTGGCTCTTGAAACTGCCAGAAAAGGTATAAGAGTTTTTACAATTTCACCGGGCTGGGTTGAAACTGATATGACTTTACGGTCGTTATCTGAAGACAAAATAGAGAAGTTAATGCAAAGAAATCCCATGGGACGTTTTGCACATGTAGATGAAATATCCAATCTGGTTGCATATCTGGCGTCTTCCAATACTTCATATGCAGTTCGGAGTAACTTTATAGTTGATGGTGGCGAATCGTGATTGATAGTTATTAATTCTATATTAAATAAAAATACATAAGTTTAGATTTTAAAAAATAAAAGGAGATATTTACAATGTATAATGAAAGAATTATTGATGTTTTATCAAGAAGTATTCCGCTTTTAAAGGAGCCTTCAGAAGTAAATTTTGAAGAAGATCTTTTCCAGATTGGGTTAGATTCTTTAACAATTATTGATTTGGTAGTTGGGCTTGAGGCCGAATTTGATATCAAAATTAATGATGACCAGTTGAAGGCGGAAGCATTTAAAAATGTAAATAGTATAAATGAGTTTATTTTATCAATGATTTCCGGTAATGAGAGTGAATAAAAAAGAAATGGAGTATAGGCACAAATGGAGTTGTTAGCTATAAATGGGAGCCCCCGAGGCTCCCAAGGCGCTACAAATGTGTTGCTTGAAAGCTTTATTAGTGGAGCGGCTAAAGCAGGTGCAAGGGTTAAAACAGTCTATCTAAACAAATTAAACATTATACCTTGTCAAGGATGCTTTTATTGCTTGGATACAAATAATAAGAGTTGCAAACTTGATGATGATTTTAAATTAATATTCAATGATATTCAAAAGGCTGATTATTTAGTTTTGGCTACTCCCATATACTTTTCTAATGTTACAGGGATAATGAAAAATTTTATTGACCGCTTAATATCTTTACAAGGTTCTGGATTTGTATACCGAAACAATACAAGTAAAATTAGATATAAATTATTTTTACTTGCTGTATGTGGACTTGAAGATTCGAATGTGTTTTTACCTTTAGTAAATATGTATAAAAACTCAAATTCAAACTTCTGCGGATACTTAACAAGGACTATGTCAGAGGTATTATTACGATCAGATATTAAAGAAAAATTGAATTGGTATTTTCATGCAGTACAACAAGCCGGGTATGAATTGATTAATACTGGAGTTATTTCTGATGGGGTTCAAGAAATATTGGAGAAAGATATTTGCCCACGAAATATCTATAAATGGGTATTAAGCAATTTCTAAATAGATGCATGAAGTTACTGACGCAATATGTATCGAAAAGGAGATACTGAGATATGAATGTTTTATTAACAATGATTCCCCAAAATATTGAATTTAGAGATCAGCAAAAATTATACTTTCCTTTGTCAATATATCTCTTGGCAAGTTATGTGAGAAACGCAGGACATGAAGTTTCTATAAGTTGTTTCCCGGATCCTGCTACTATTAAATACGACGATTGGGGTAAATTCGATTTAGTGGGCTTTTCTTGTAACACATTTAATTATGCTGATTCATGTGAGGTTGCAGAAAAACTAAAAAGTGTTAATTCTAATACTAAAATACTTTTGGGAGGAATTCACGTTACACATTTTCCGGAGGATGCACTGAAAAAGGAATACATTGATTTGGTCATTAGAGGAGAAGGGGAAGATTCATTGGTAAAGCTTCTCAAAACTAACTTAAAGAATGAACTGTTTTCAGAGGTTCCGGGTTTATCCTACAAAATAGACGAGAAAATTTTTCACAATAAATTGGGATCACCAATTGTATTGGATTCAAGTACATTATTACCGGCATATGATTTGATTAAAGGAAATCTAAGCAATATACCTTTTGAAACCTCTAGAGGGTGTCAGAATAAATGTACTTTTTGTTCCATTGATCACAAATACAAGTGGAGAGGTTTTTCGGAAGATGTAATTATGGATAGACTGGACCAGTGTCTAAGCTGGTTTCCAAACAGAAATAGTATAAAAAGCATAGCAACAACAGACGATTGTTTTACTACTGACACTAAAAGAGCTAAGAATATATTGAAGGCAATTACTAAAAAGTATCCTGGAATATCATTAAGAATTGAGGCGCGAATAAGAGATCTTTTATTTGATGACGAGTTGGTAGACGCATTAGCCGAATGTAATTTAGGGATGCTCCAAATAGGAGTAGAATGTGGGTATGATGAAGGCCTAAAGCGTATCAGGAAGGGAATATCTACCGAAGATGTGCGAAAATGCGCTGAAAAACTCAGTAAAAGAGGGATAGGAAGAAGCTGCTTTTTTTCATACATAATTGCAATGCCTTGGGAAAATAAGGATGACTGTCATAAAACATTATCCTTTGCAGAAGAAATATTTGAGAAATATAGAATTCCAGGCAACTCTGTACTATGGCTCCCACTACCATCTGTAATTTCAGAAGAATATGGATTGGCACGTTCGGAATGGTATAATCGGAAGGGGTGGTGGTATGATAATGAGATTTTCTTTGAGTCCCATGCTAATATAAAACAATCAGGTTTTGGTGAGATAATGCATAGAAATCAAATGTTTATTCAAGAATCGTTAAATTATCTCGGAATTATAATGTAGGACCTTAAATTAAGCGTTACATTATTAACAAATAGATTTTAATAAATAAGAAAGTTGAGGTTTAAAATATGAATATTGCATTGGTAATGATACCTGATAAAACAGAAGCAGCAGAACAACAACGGTTGTTTTTTCCTCTCGCGATTTACCTACTGGCAAATTACGCGAGGGAAGCTGGACATCAAGTAACAGTAGTTGACTCAACACAAAATACATATTCAGATATGAACTATCTATCTGGCTTTGACTTAGTTGGATTTTCTTGCAATTCATTTAATTTTGCAGATTCGTGTGAAGTGGCAGAAAAAATAAAAGCTATTAATAGTGATTTAAAAGTTTTGATGGGCGGAATCCATCCTACCTATTATTCAGAGGAGGCTTTGCAAAAACCATATATTGACTATGTAATCAGAGGAGAAGGTGAACTTGCCCTAGTATCTTTGCTGAATTCTAATTTTAGAGAGAGTTTACTTGCTAACATACCTGGATTATCTTATAAAATAGATAATAATATAATACATAATAAAAAAGGCGAAGCTATTGCTCTCGATGAAAATACTCTATTACCTGCTTATGATTTAGTTGCACGTAACACTAAATATTTATCTTTTGAAACATCAAGAGGATGTCAAAATAAGTGTACATTTTGTTCTGTGGATCATTCATATAAGTGGAGGCCATTCTCTGTTAAGGTTGTACTGGATAGACTTGAAAAAAGCCTGTCTATGATAAAAGACGTAAATGCAGTCAAAAGTATCCTGACAACTGATGATTGTTTTACAACCGACATTGAAAGAGCAATTCTTATCTGTAAAGAAATAACCAGGCTTTTCCCTGATATAACCTTTAGAATTGAGGCCAGAATTAGAGATCTCCTTAGCAGTGACGAACTATTAGATACTTTGGCAGAGTCCAATGTAAGTTTAATACAAGTTGGGGTTGAGTGTGGATATGATGAAGGCTTAAAGAGAATTAGAAAAGGAATTAATGTTGAACAAATAAGAAGATGTGCAGAAAAACTGGGACGAAAAGGTCTTGGAAGAAAAACCTTCTTCTCCTTTATAGTAGGTATGCCCTGGGAGCATAAAAAGGAATGTTTGGATACAATTGACTTTGCAAATGATATTTTCAATGAATATAGAGTACCTGGAAATATTGCTTTATGGGCAGCTTTGCCATCAGTACTTTCAAATGAATTCGGAATGTGCAAAGATGAATTATACATGCAAAAAGGCTGGTGGTATGATAAAGAATTATTTTTCAAGCTACATCCCAATTTATCACCGGAAGAATTTGATGAAATATTAATTAAACGCCAGAACTTTCTTGATATTGCCTCAAAGTATATTATTCTGTAGAAAATGGTTACAAAAACCTATTTGTAATTTAGGATTATAGGTTACCTTAATTAACCTAAATCTATTATACAAGGAGTACTATTTTGAAAAGAGTTGCATTAATTAATATGCCTTTTTCGTCTGTTCAGAGATCTAGTTTATCTCTTGGACTATTAAAGAAAAGTCTTGAACTACAAGACATCCCAACTGATGTATATTATTTGAATATTCGTTTTGCAAAATACTTAGATTTAGCTGTATACGAAACCATTTGCACTTCTATAAATCAAGGGGAGTGGTTCTTTTCAGAACATTTATTTGGTAGATTTGGAACTGGTGAAATAAAGAGGATATATGATGATTTGATGAATGAACTGGCTGACAAGCAAGTATCAAATGAATTATATGATTTGACTCAAAAATTTGGAATCAGCCTTAAATCAATAAGTGAAGAAATTGTCCCTAGTTTTATAAATGAATGTATTGAAGATATACCTTGGGATAAATATGATGTAGTTGGTTTTTCAACATCATTCTCTCAGCATATAAGTTCTCTTTTACTTGCCAAAAAAATAAAGAACTTGTACCCTAACATCAAGATAATTTTTGGCGGTGCTAATGTCAGGGATACAATGGGAATAGAAACTCTTAGAGCTTTTGACTGGGTTGATTATGTTATTGATGGTGAAGGAGAAGAAGTACTTCCGTTGTTAGTAAAAAATATTTTCAACGGTTTGTTTTATGAATCAATTGCAGGCGTTTCTTTTAGAGATGGCAATAAATTGGAGATTAATCAGAATAACCATTACAAGCAATCTCTAGATGATCTGCCTGTTCCTGATTTTTCTGAATATTATATGGAACTAGAACAATCAGGCTTAAGAGATATTGTTCCTGCAAGGTCTCTTATTGAATTCTCAAGGGGTTGTTGGTGGGGAGAGAAGTCTCATTGTATGTTCTGTGGGGGGTATGGACAATATATGAAGTTCCGTACTAAATCTCCGGAGAAGATAATATCTGAAATACTTGAGCTTATTGAAACAGATAAAACAAAGATGTTTTTTAATACTGATAGTATACTAGACCTGAAATTTTTAGAAACACTATATCCCGATATAATTGATATGAATCTTGGATTAGACATGTTCATAGAAGTAAGATCTATTCTAACAAAAAAACAATTAAAAACATTATTTGATGCAGGCGTAAAATTAATTCAACCCGGGATAGAATCTCTAAATAGTGCTATTTTAAAATTAATGTGTAAGGGGATTACAGCCCTTCAAAACATTCAATTTTTGAAATACACTTACGAGATTGGAATAGATGTCGCTTGGAGTTTATTATACGGAATTCCGGGAGAGAAACAGAGTGATTATGATGATATTATTGCTCTTATACCATCTATCATACATCTTCAACCTCCCCATTATGTTATTAAGGCAATGCTGCAACGGTATAGCCCATTTTTTGATAATGCCCTTCAGTACGGAGTTAAAAATATTAAACCCGACTTTATATATTACCATATATATCCTGAAGAAAAAGTAAATATAGACAATATGGCATATTTTTTTACTTACACTGATGGCGATTTTGAAAGTAATCCCAAAGAGTATATTGAGCCTATAAAAAATGCTATTTGCTATTGGCAAGAGTTATTTTTCAGGAGAGAGGCATTTCTTAATTATAAAATTGACAGTGATATACTTGAAATTACCGATAGGAGACCTTCTGAATTATATGGAAAGGTTGATGCATCTAGAAAGTACAGGATAGAGGGAGTAAAGAAAGACATATATATTTTTTGTGATGAGATACGCGCGTTTTATGAAATATACAAGTTTACAAATAAAGAAGATAATACTGAAATGACAGAAGAAGAATTACAAAAAATACTTGATGAATTTGTTCAAGCTAGATTTATGGTTGTAGAAAATGGTAGGTATCTCAGTATTGCAACCAGAATAAAATCGTTTGAATAAAAGAATAGTAAAACGCAAAAAATAAAGGTGTCTTAAGATTAAGCGCTTACTATTTATATAAAAGACAATTACTTCTGAAACTAGAAAAAAATGCACTTTTCAGATATACTCTTAAAGCATATATAAACAAAGCTATTTATTTATGGATAAAGTTCATATTTTGAAATAATGAACTTTATTTTTGTTTAGACTTTCTTTAAAGCTGTGCAATATTAGATTATAAAAGTTGTAGAAAATATCATATGATGTTTAAACGCTACTTTTGTTTATTTATCTATAATAGATTTGATTATGATATATGTATATTGCTTCTTACCCCCAATTACACGAAATT
>JAEZUC010000054.1 GCA_023443515.1 Bacillota bacterium | reverse complement strand
TGGGGGTTAAAATGAATAAAAAAATAGGGGCAATATGTATTTTGCTGGTATTTCTGATGATTCTGCCCATAGCAGGCTACAGGCTTTATTCAGACAAAAACTATAAGGGAAATGTCTCAAATGCACAGACAATATCCAAAAGCGAGGATTTACGGGGAGTATGGATTGCATCAGTATCCAATATAGATTTTCCTTCAAAGCCGGGTATCAGTGCAGAAAAGCAGAAAAAGGAACTGGATGAAATAGTAGGCAATGCCAGATATGCGGGGCTTAATGCTATTTTCTTTCAGGTAAGGCCTACAGGAGATGCTCTATATAAATCTTCTATTTTTCCATGGTCTAAATACTTGACTGGAAACCAGGGAAAAGAAAATGATAATGGTTTTGACCCTCTGGCATATATAATTCAACAGGCGCATAAAGAAGGGATACAAGTTCATGCATGGATTAATCCCCTCAGACTTTCGATGGGAACAACGGCTAAACCTGACAAGGATGTAAATGTACTTTCAGCTGATCATCCTGCCAGAAAAATACCGGAGGCAGTTGTTGCAGCTCCTACGGGACAACTGTATCTTGACCCGGGGAATCCGGCTGCTATAAAACTGATAACTGACGGAGTAGCCGAAATTGTTAAGAATTATGATGTTGACGGAATACATTTTGATGACTATTTCTATCCTTCAAAATCTGAAGCTAAGGGTGTTGATTTTAACGACACGGCATCTTATGAAAAATACAAGGGCAGTTTTAACAACAAAGACGATTGGCGACGAAATAATATCAACACACTTGTTAAAAGTACCTACGATACTGTAAAAAATATTAAACCTTCAGTTCAGTTCGGTATAAGCCCATTTGCAATATGGTCAAACAAGGACAGAAATAAAGAAGGTTCAGATACACAAGGAGGAATATCCACATATTATGACCACTATGCAGATTCTAAAAAGTGGGTTAAGGAAGCATACATAGACTACATAGCACCACAGATTTACTGGAATATAGGGTTCAAGGTAGCAGATTACTCTGTACTGGTAGACTGGTGGAAAGATGTTTGCAACGGTACAAAGGTGAAGCTTTATGTGGGACACGCTGCATATAAAATAAATGATACAACACAGGCAAATGATTGGCTTGACCCGCTGCAAATACCGAAACAGATTGAATACAACAGGAAAAGTAATGCTGTAGACGGAAGCATATTCTACGGATATTCAAAACTGAAGGACAATACACTTGGAATCAAGGACAAGCTCAGAGGAATATTTGTGTTGGGAAGAGATCCCGGAAGTACTGTACCCGAGGACAGACAGCTTTACATAGCTTCTCCTTCTAACGGTTATAAAACTTCGGCTGCAAAGATAAGTATCTTGGGGGGAGGTGACCCTAAACAACCTATATATCTTAACGGTAAAAGAATTGAGGTTTCAGATAACGGTTACTTTACCGTATTTACTGATTTGAAAGTTGGAGAAAACAAACTTATATTTACCCATAAAGGCAAGGAAACAATATTAAAGATAACACGTAACGCAAAAACAACCTCAGGTCCTTACAAGATGTCAAAGGTTGAGTTCAGAAGCGGATATTTTTCTCCTACCCAGAGTGTGACTATGCAGACAGGCCAAAAGATTACATTTTCTTGTCAGGCTCCCGCAGGCGCCAAGGTTTGGGTTGAAATCGGAGGCAACAGAACAGAGCTGAAACAGACAGCCACAGTTGATGCGAACAAAGGAACTCTGACACCTGCTAAATATTCAGGAACCTTTACAATGCCACAGGTAGCAGGAAAAGACCGTATCAAAAGCCTTGGAAAGCCTGTTTTTGTAATGGAATACAAAGGTAAGAAAATAACCTCAAAGCAAAGCAACACCATAAGTGTACAATCATCAAAATATTATAAGTATGCTGTTGTGAGCACCGACGACGCAGAAGCGGTGGCACGTTCCGGCCCATCAACGGACTATTCAAGAATAACACCTTTGATAAACGGTGCAACAGACTATATTATAGGTCAGCAGAATGGCTTTTACAAGTTAAAAAGCGGAGTATGGACAGCTGCAAGCAATATAAAAGTTGTAAACGATAAGGCACTTGCAGCCAACAAGGTTTCATCAGTTGCATTGAAATTAAACGGAAGCTATACGGATATCAGCTTTAAAATGCCTGTTAATACGGTGTTCGGTGTAGAAACCGGCGCAAACACTCTCACATTGACACTGTACAATACTTCAGGTGTGAACGTTAATAAATCAATACCATGGGATGCACCCTTTTCTTCAATAAAATACAAGGCTATTTCAGGTGGAGCGCAATATGTATTTGGATTAAAATCAGCGGGAAGCTATTTCGGCTATAATGCAGAGTACAAAAACGGCTCACTGGTATTTTCCCTTAAAAATGCACCCAAGATTTCCGGGAGCGGATCAAAGCCTTTGACGGGCTTAAAGGTAGTACTTGATGCAGGACATGGGGGTTCAGAATCAGGGGCTACCGGGCCTATGGGTATATACGGACTTTATGAAAAGCAGGTAAACCTGGGAATAACGCTTAATGCCCGGAAATATTTGCAATCGCTTGGCGCAACAGTTGTTATGACAAGGACTTCGGATAAGACTGTCAGCCTTAATGACAGAGCAAATCTTATAAGGAAGGAAAAGCCAGATATTGCAGTTTCTATCCATAACAATTCAATGGATGTAACAGCTGACTATACAAAGCATACAGGGCTACTGGTACTTTACTCAAAAGACAGCTCAAAGGCTGCAGCAGGATATATCAAAGACCGGTTGGTGACAGACCTCAAGAGAAAAGATGGCGGCTACAGATGGCAGAGCCTTTCGGTTTGTACTGTTACTCAATCACCTGCAATACTTATTGAGGGAGGATTTATGTCAAATCCTGCGGAGTATGAGTGGCTGTCAGATTATAACAACCAAGTCAAGATAGGTAATTCCGTTGGTAAAGCCATTGAAAACTGGGCATATGCCAATGCGCGGTAATTTAAAAATTTAAAAAACCGGAACAAAATAATCTTCTGTATAACAGAATTAAACCACGTCAATAATTGTATTGAGGTGGTTTTTTTATGAGAAGAGTGGGTATACCAAGAGGATTATATTATTACAAGTACTCAACATTATGGGAGTCATTTTTTAGAAATCTTGGAGCAGATGTAATAGTCTCTGACATTACCAACAAAAAAATACTTACAAACGGCTCAAATGCATGTGTTTCAGAAGCCTGTATACCTGTAAAGGCGTATTTTGGTCACGTAATGGAGCTACTGGGTAAGGTTGACTATATGTTTATGCCGAGATTTACAAGTGTTGCAAAGAAGCAATATATATGTCCGGAAGTTTGTGGCGTAACCGATATGGTACGAAATTCAGTTAAAAATCTTCCGAAAATTATTGATACTGAAATAAACCTAAGGGAATCTCCCAAAAATTCATGGAATGCTGCCCTTTATACAGGGGAGTTTCTGACAGGGGACAGAAGGAAAATAAGTAATGCCTATAGGGAAGCTGTAAATGAGTATAAAATTAAAAGAAGAGCACTGAAATTTGCTGATACAGAGTTTGGTGTAGTCCCTGAAAAGAATAAATTGACTATTGCCATAATAGGTCACAGCTACACTGTTTATGATACATTCCTCAATATGGAACTTGTGAAAAAACTTAATAAATACGGTGCAGATGTGGTGACACTGGATATGCTGGATTACTTGGTATCAAAGGATAATTGTAAAGGCTTGGATAAGCAATTCTTCTGGGACTACGGCACAAGGGCATACGGCGGGGCCATACAGTTGATTAAAAGTGGCAGAATAGATGGTATTCTGGCACTTACATCCTTCGGTTGCGGAGTAGACAGTTTTGTAGACGAGCTTGTTGAAAATAAGATAAGGAAGGAAAGTAATATACCGTTTATGAAGCTGGTGCTGGATGAGCATTCAGCAGAAGCCGGATTTTTAACCAGACTTGAAGCATTTATTGATATGATTGTGAGGAGGCGTGATAATGATTTTAACATTTCCACATCTGGGAAACACGTATATAATAGCTAAATCGTTTTTGGATGACTTCGAGGCAAAATATGTAGTTCCTCCTTTAAATAGCGACAAAACCCTGGAAATAGGTCTGAAATATTGTGCAGAAGCACATTGCCTTCCTTTTAAGCTTTTTGTGGGTAATATGGTTCAGGCTTACGAAATGGGAGCCGATACCATTCTTATAACCGGAGGTTGCGGACCTTGCAGATTGGGCTATTTCGGGGAGATGCTGAAAAAACAGGCACAGGATATTGGTCTAAAAATGGATTTAATTACGTTGGAGGTACCTGACCAGGGCTTGAAAGAGCTGGCATCACGTATCCGAAGGGTAAGTGGGACATCAAATGTATTAAATATAGCCAGAGTTATTAATTCCGCCAAAAATGTTTCTGTCAAACTTGACAAACTGGAGCATCTTGCAAGGGAAAAGCGTGCAGTGCAGAGAGTGAGAGGAAGCGTTGATAAGATTTATCAAGGTTTTCAAAGGGATGTTCTAAATGTAAAAGGTTCTGAACAAATAGAAAAGCTTATAAAGGAAACTGAGGATAATTTAAACCGTTTAGATGTTAATATGGAATTAAAACCTTTAAGAGTAGGAATTGTAGGTGAGATATTTACAACAATAGAGCCATATGCAAATTTCAGGGTTGAAAAAATGCTGGGAGAAATGGGAGTAATAGTTACAAGGCCTGTGACAGTAAGCGGATGGATTATAAATGAAATGGTTAAAAAAAGACTGCCATTTCTAAAAGATAATAAACATGAGGAGGCTGCAAAAACATATATGCCTCATATGGTGGGAGGACATGCCCAGCACACAGTTGGAAACAGTGTTTTAAATGCACTACACGGCTATGACGGGGTTATTCATCTTTATCCCCTTGGTTGTATGCCTGAGATAGTGTCGCAGGCAATACTGCCCAGAATCGAGGAAGATTACGGCATACCAATTATGACGGTAATAAGGGATGAAATGACCGGAGAAGCAGGATTTGCAACAAGAATTGAGGCATTTATTGATTTACTTAAAAAGAGAAGGGACGAACATTTAAATGAGCAGAGTAAAATGCTTTATGGGAATTGATGTAGGTTCCGTAAGCACAAATATAACTTTGATTGATGAAAATAATAATTTACTGGAAAAGATGTACATGAGAACAGACGGACAGCCGATAGAATCCATCAGGACAGGCCTGAAGAATATGTACGGTAGACTAGGTCAAAGTATTGAGATAGCGGGAGTCGGGACAACAGGCAGTGGAAGACAGCTTGCAGCGGCAATAGTAGGTGCTGATGTGGTTAAAAATGAAATAACCGCCCATGCGGTGGCAGCCCAGAAAGAAATTCCTGATGTCAGGACAATTATTGAGATTGGTGGACAGGACTCAAAAATTATATTGCTTAAAAATAATGTGGTGCACGACTTTGCAATGAATACAGTTTGTGCCGCCGGAACAGGTTCTTTTCTTGACAGGCAGGCAGCCAGATTGGGAATATCCATTGAGGATTTCGGGTCATATGCCATAAGATCTGAGAGTCCTGTAAGAATAGCCGGAAGATGTGCCGTATTTGCTGAAAGTGATATGATACATAAGCAGCAAATGGGTTACTCACGAGAGGACATTGTAAGAGGCTTGTGTGATGCACTTGCAAGAAACTATCTTGCAAATCTGGGAAAAGGTAAAAAGCTTGAATCTCCTGTGGTATTTCAAGGCGGTGTTGCAGCAAATATC
>JAEZUC010000053.1 GCA_023443515.1 Bacillota bacterium | reverse complement strand
GCTATAGCGTCTTTTATTATAGCAAACGGAGCAGCTTCAATGGGAAGAAAGGTCACAATGTTCTTTACCTTTTGGGGACTGAATATTCTTAGAAAACAAAAAAACTCCGGCAGTATAAAAAAAGACTTTATTTCCAGAATGTTTGGTGTTATGATGCCTAAGGGATCAGGTAAATTGTCACTGTCCAAAATGAACATGGCAGGCGTGGGACCAAAAATGATACGTCACCTTATGAATAAAAAGAACATATATTCATTGGAAGAACTTGTTTCTCAGGCACAGAATAACGGAATTGAATTTGTAGCCTGCAACATGTCTATGGACATAATGGGTATTAAAAAAGAAGAACTTATTGACGGAGTTACTATTGGAGGTGTAGCCTCTTTCCTGGGTGCTGCCGAGGAATCGGATATGAGTTTGTTTATTTAGGCAATAATTATATCAGGGCTATGTTTTTAATAAGGGGGATTACAATTTTGATAGATTTAAAAATTTATGAAAAAAAAGCTGATAAAATCAAAGCACTGGCTCATCCACAACGGCTGTGTATTGTTAAAGGTTTAATAGAAGGTGGCTGTAACGTAACCAAAATTCAGGAATGTCTCGGCCTTCCCCAGTCTACAGTATCACAGCACCTTGCAAAATTAAAGTCAGCAGGTATAATTGACGGAGAGCGAAAAGGACTTGAAATTTGTTATCGTGTAACTGATGAGGATATAATCAATATTGTAAAAATCCTTCTTAAAGATGAAAATAAAGGGTAAATCCACGCTTTTATGGATTTACCCTTTGTTTCGTTAATATACTTTTTTTGTATCATCATTTTGACGAGACTTCAACTCATGTTCCGTAAGTTCGTCAACATAGGACTTCAAGAGAAATTCTTCTGCTATACAGCTTTGCTTATAGTACCAGTCTTTTACGGTTTTCTCAATTTCTTCATCCGTTCCGTCAATTTTATAGGGATATACAGCAAGAAGCTGTCTGGTCTCCTTATCCCTTATCCCGACTTTTTCAGCACCTTCGAATCTTCCCATAATAAATATCCCTTCTTTTAATAATTTAATATTAATTATTAAATAGGTTTACCTAGTTCGTCTGTTTAAATTCAAATTTTTAATTTTTCTATTTTAAGAAGCTTTTGCTTTATTTCCAAGCCACCTCTATATCCCGTCAAACCTCCGTTTGCACCTACTACACGATGGCAGGGTATAAATATGGGGATTGGGTTTTTATTGTTGGCCATTCCTACTGCCCGGCATGCTTTTGGGTTTCCTGCGACTTCTGCAATCTGTTTGTAGCTTCTTGTCTCCCCATAGGGTATTGTATTCAGACAATTCCAAACAGTTTTCATGAAATCTGTTCCCTTTGGAGCCAGCGGTAATTGAAACACTGTCCTTTTGCCGTTCAGATACTCGTCTAGCTGTTTGCCCGCATTTATCAAAAGTTCTGTTTCCTTAAAATAATACCCTGACTGTTGCAGGAACCTTTCTTTATCTAAAACAGCCTTCATATTGAAATCTGTTTCAAAAAATACGTTGGTTAATCCGTTCGCTTCCTCTGCAATGCCTATTCTCCCGATTTGTGTTTCAAAAAAGTATATATTTTTCATTTTATTTTTCCCTTTTCCGCTTTTTAATTTCAGGTAAATAAAAGGCACTACCGTTTATTATCGGTAATGCCTTTATATTAATGCTTACATCTATTTTAAATCAAAATCAGCTTTAAGTAAATCCTTGCAGGCAGAAGATGCACCTATTAATGCAACATACTCGATATCCTCAACCACCCACTGCATTGATTCAGGGCAATAGTATGCAAGGTCTTTCTTATTTATATCAATCACCGCAGTCTTTTTCTCTCCCGGTTCAAGGTGAATTTTAGTGAAGCCTTTAAGATCCTTTACATGGCGTTCAACCTTTGAACCCCTGTAGCCAATATATAATTGAACAACTTCATCTCCGGCCATTTTACCTGTATTGGACACATCAACTGAAACAGAAATCGAGTCACCGTTCTTTGAGACTTTTGGATTGCTGTAAACGTAGTCTGTGTAGCTGAGTCCAAACCCGAAAGGATATGAAACAGGGTGCTTTTTCTTGTCGGCAAGGAAGTATCCATGGTAATAGTCATATACAATTGAAGTTGCATTTATATCAAAGTAAGGTAGCTGCTGGGGAGTTGCAGGTACTGTAACAGGTAGTTTTGCAGAAGGATTTACTTTTCCAAAAAGTATATTTGCCAGAGCAGTTCCGCCTTCCATACCCGGATACCATTGCATAAGAATAGCTTTGGCTAAGTTCTTCCATGGTTCAACTATTATAGTACTACCACCCTGCAAAACAACAATTACGTTTTTGTTTACCTTTGATACAGTCTCAATAAGATCTTCATCTTCCGGATGCAGTCCGAGATATTTCCTGTCCCCTCCAACATCTCCTCCGTTTGTAATAAATTCTCCCTCATCAAGAGAGGTTAATCCAGCCACAACAACAACAGCATCTGCATCCTTTGACAATTCCTGAGCCTGATGTGGTGTTCTTCCATCCACATATTTTACTTCTATTCCGCTTCCTGCCTCATTTATAATGCCCTGAAGCGGTGTTATGACATATGGAGGGAATACGGCACTGCTTCCCTTTAAATCCCCTGTGTTAGGTTCAACTGCTAACCTTCCAACCACTGTAATTTTCTTAACCTTAGCTTTTTCAAGCGGAAGTATACCTTCATTTTTAAGTAGTACCGTTGATTTTTCCGAAACTTCACGAGCAAGCTCGGCATGTTCCTGACTTCCCATTTTTTCAGGAGAATATTGCGCCTCATCTCCCACAAATGAAAATCTGATTTTTTGTCTCAATATTCTTTTTACTGCTGCGTCTATCTTACTTTCATCAACTTTTCCGTCTCTGACAGCTTCAACTAGCCTTTTTCCAAAGAACTGTGTTGCATACATCTCCATGCATTGTCCACCATTTGCTGCATCTACAGTATCTCTGACACCCCAGATGAAGTCAGACATTACAAAGCCTTTGAAACCCCATTCCCCATTCAAAATATGATTCAGGAGATAGTCGTGGTGACCACACCATTCACCTCTTACACGGTTATATGAACTCATAATTGCTGCAGCACCCGCATCTACACATTCTTTAAAATGAGGGAGGTATATTTCACGCAGGGTTCTTTCATCCATCTCAACACTGACTTTAAAACGTGCATTTTCCATACTATTTGCAACATAGTGCTTTACACAGGCCATCATATGTTTTTGAACACCCTTGGTCAAAGCCGCACCCATTCTACCTAAAAGTACGGTATCCTCGCCATATGTTTCCTGCGCACGCCCCCATGCGGGATGGCGAAGAAGATTTATACATACTCCTGCAAAAAGGTTTGCCCCTCCCGAACGGCCTTCTATACCTATTACATTACCCACACGTTCCTCAAGTTCCGTATCCCAGGAAGAACCACGGGCAATGGAAACCGGAAAAGCTGTGGCATGGTAACTCATAACAATACCTGTCGGTCCGTCCGTAAATTTAACGGCTGGTATGTTCAACTCCAGGTCTTCACCTGCATAATACGGGATAAAGTTATATCTTGGCGGATTTAAGGGTGCATATCGCGCATCATTATCACAGGACATCTGATAAACTTTTTGTTCTAAAGTCATTTCAGACAAAACGTCTTGTGCCAGCTTGTCGATTTCTTCCTCGGTCATCTCAGGAAGATTTTCAAAACGGCCCCATTCAGTATTCAGATGCTTTATGGGGTTTTGTTCCAATTCCTTTTTTATAATACCTTCAAACTCTTTTTTCTCTTCCCTTGAAAGACGGAAGAACTCATCACAGTGAAAAATCCGAGTGTTAACAGCCATAGTTAAATCTCCTTTTTATTATAATGTTTACTGTGAAGGTTTAGTTTATTCTTTATTTATGTTGAGTATAAAACTCGTTATAATCCTGTAGCTGCACTTTAAGAAGATTAGGTGTATCAATGCTGTATGGACAATGGTTTTTGCATTGTCCACATTCAATACACTTATTTATAAGTTTCATCTTTTCTTTAAACTCATCACTCAAATACGGCTCATATGGTGCTCTCCTCAAAAGAAGGGACATTCGTGCCTGGGTTGGAATCTCAATTCCCGCCGGACATGGCATACAGTAGCCACAGCCCCTGCAGAAATTACCTGCCAGTTCAGTGCGATCCTTTTTTATGACCTCCCATAATTCATCATTCAGCGTGGGGGGGTTATTTTCTAATTCGAGAAATTCATCAAGCTCAGCTTCCCTTTGAATCCCCCAAATAGGAACAACATTGTCAAACTGCCTTAAAAAAGCAAACGTAGATGCTGCATTTGTAATTAAACCACCTGACATGGCTTTCATAGCTATCAAACCAATATCCTTTTTTCTGCACACCTCAATAAGTTCAAGGTCAATCTCCGAAGAAAGAGAACTCAAGGGGAACTGCATTGTATCATACAGACCCGATTCAACTGCAGCTAAAGCAGTTTTTATTTTGTGGTTTGTAATTCCTACAAAACGCACCATCCCCTTCTTCTTAGCTTCCATCAAGCCTGCATATGAACTTTCAGGATCCTCCGGGTCAGGAAGGACACCGGGATTATGAAGCTGAAGTATATCGACATAATCTGTTTTCATATTTTTCAGGCTGATTTCCAGGTGCTCAAGCAATGTCTTTCTGTCAGTTGCAACGCTTTTTGTTGCAATTATTATATCCTTTCTTATGTCAGAGAAAGCATAGCCCAGCTTCTCCTCACTATCAGTATACATGCGGGCAGTATCATAAAAATTAATACCGCTGTTATAAGCCTTTAAAAGTATATTTCTTGCTTCGTCAAATGAAATTCTCTGTATGGGAAGTGCTCCAAAGCTAGTTCTTGTTACCAGCAGGTTTGTACGTCCCAATCTTGTTTTTTGCATATAAACCTCCATATTGTGTTATAAATATAGTTTATCAAAACTGAAAATAAATAAAAGAATTGGTATTAAAAACTCCAAATATAATAATAAAAATTAATGCCGTATAGTAAATAACCCATCTATATGCAACATGTCGAGTATTTAGATCATTGATTATCTTCCTATTCCGTTGAAATAACTGAACTGCCAGTAATAGAATAATAACTCCACAGCTAAAAATCAGTTGGTATCTGGAAACGCCTGCTCTTCCTATGTCAATTTTCAGGCTGAAATCCATAAAAATACGCTTAATAATTGTGATGGCCTGTGAAAATGAACTTGCTCTGAAGAATATCCATGAAAAGCATATTAAATTGAATGTACAAAATACTTTAACCATTTTGTTTATAATAGGGAATTTATCTATGCCTGTCCAATTTGTAATTTTGCCTCTTATGTCTTTACTGATTATTGCAAAAACTAAGTAGAAACCATTCAATCCGCCCCAGATAACATATGTCCAATTGGCTCCATGCCAGAGTCCGCTAAGGAGAAATACTATCATAGTATTACGAAACCATTTCCATTTAGCACATCTGTTTCCGCCTAAAGGGATATACACATAATCAGTAAACCAGCTTGAAAGTGATATATGCCATCTCCTCCAAAATTCAGATATTGTTTTGGAGAAATAGGGTCTTTTAAAATTCTGCATCAATTCAATTCCCATTACTCTTGAAGCTCCGCGAGCAATATCTGTATATCCTGAGAAGTCACAGAATATTTGAAAAGCAAAGAAATAGGTTGCAATTACTAAAGACAATCCATTTACTGCAGCTGGATTCCCATAAACACTATTTACCACCAAAGCCAAATTATCTGCAATTACTACTTTCTTGAATAACCCCCATGCCATAAGTTTTAATCCATCCGATACCCTCTGTGCATCAAAGCTATGCTCTTTATGAAATTGCCACAGCATGTTTTGAGGTCTTTCAATTGGCCCGGCAACTAACTGGGGGTAGTACATAACATATAAAGCATAAATTCCAAAATGCTTCTCCGGCTGTTGTTTCCCCCTGTATACCTCTATTATATAGCTCAAGCTCTGGAAAGTGTGAAATGAAAGACCTATAGGCAATATAATGGAAAGACCAGCTATTGGATAATTCCAATTTAATAAGTCAGCCAAATACTTTATATTTTCATTAAAGAAGTTAAAATATTTAAAGACAAATAACATTCCTATGTTTGTAATTAGGCTTGTAATAAGAAATATCTTCTTACTGTTACCTTGCATTCTGGAAATAATTATTCCCGCAAAGTAATCAACAATGATTGTTACTCCCAAAATTAATATGTATTTAGGAACAAAAGCCATATAAAAAATACAGCTGCTGATTAAAAGCAAAAACCAACGAATTTTGTGTGGTAATAAAAAGTACAATACTGTTACTACAGGAAAGAATATTAAAAACTCTATTGAATTAAACAGCATTTCTATATCTCCTTATCAATTTTATTCCATAAATCTTGTGCAATAAAAGAATATCCATCCGGCAGTAGGTGTACATGATCAGAAAAGAGTGTATAATCAACCTTATTATTATAATTAATAAATTTTGCATTTTTATTTGCAAAAAGCTTTTCTATAGCATCGACATTATCCTTATAGCCCTGTTTTGATGTCTCATCTTTAAGCAGTTCATTATTTGCAGCATTTAATACAAATAATATATTTTTATCTTTTTGCAATTCCATAATCTTATTAATAAAATAAATTTGAACACCGTTTTCGGTCAGATTAAACTTCTTATCAGAAAAATACCATCTATTTTCAGGTTTTGTCATTGCATTTTTTAAATCTGCCTTTTTGCTCCATACACTCAAAGCCGGTTCTGATTCTCTTAGCAAGTTATTTGTTGTTGATTTTATTTTATTTGTTACAAAACCACTATTTCCAATGATTCTGATATTTGTATTGGCAAAATGATATATCTCTGCTTTAATATTTTTCCAAAGTGAATCTTCTTTTATGGCACCTGATTCCACCATCTTATTATAGCTATTATTATCCAGCTCCTTTAAATAATGTTTAAACCAGTAAGTCGGAGTTTTTGCATTTATCTCCCAATAAGAAAAATTCAAAATAACATTATCTGTGGATACCCCATATTTTTGAAGTAAAAGCAAAACTGTATAATAATCTCCGAACATAGTTGAAGGTAACGCTAAATTAAAAAACCTGACATCTTTTCCTTCTTTTTTTGAAATAGTATTTAAGTAACTACTAATTGTTTTGTCCGGGGGACATGGGGTTCCATACCCCACTGAATCGCCAATAAATATATAATAACTTCCAATTTTTTCTCTTGATATTGTCTGTTTAATGGATTTGACTGCCAACTCAATAGAATAAACATTGTCTTTAAACACATCATAGTTAATTCTTTGATTAAAAACATACCTAGCCGGGAAAGCATATGCAAAAATAATCTCTGTGGATATAAGAAAGATTATTAAAAATATGATTAATTTTCGTATAATTTTCATATTACACCTTTTTTGTAATTATTTTCAAACCCTTGCATATCATACTACATTCCTCTTTCTTTTTCAATATAGTGCAGGGTACATGTTATAATTGCAAAAAAGCGGAAAATGTATCCCCGGCATATATTTAACCAAAGATACATTTCCCGCGTGAACAGAAGTTCCGTCAATCAATTTATGACAATCTTCCTTCAAAATCCTCATAACCAAACTGTTTTATTATTTTTATTCCTTCCTTCTCACTGTAGAGTGCGATTGCTGGAAGGTTTACACCGTTGAAGGTATTGTTTTTAACCATAGAATAATGTGCCATATCACAGAAAACAAGTCTGTCTCCGGGCTTCAGGTTTTGTTTAAAGGAGTAGTCTCCGATAATATCACCCGCCAGACAGGTATGTCCTCCAAGCCTATAGGTTACCTGGTTTTCATCCGGCTTACCCGCACCGATTATGTTTGGCCTGTAGGGCATTTCCAGTACATCGGGCATATGACAGGCCGCCGAGGTATCCAATATTGCAATATTCATTCCGTTTTCTACCGTGTCAAGTACCTTTGCTACAAGATAACCTGTATTTAATGCCACTGCTTCTCCCGGTTCCAGATATACGTCAATTCCGTATTTATCCTGAAAGTACTTAATAGAGCGTACAAGTGCTTCTATGTCGTAATCAGGTCTGGTTATATGATGGCCTCCGCCAAAATTCAACCATTTCATATCCTTTATATAATGTCCGAACTTTTCATCAACCACTTTTATTGTTCTCTCGAGTGTATCTGAATTCTGCTCGCACATTGTATGGAAATGGAGCCCTTCAATGCCGTCCAGTTCCTCAGCTTTGAAGTTGGGAAGAGTTACTCCCAATCTGGAAAATTTATAGCAGGGGTCATATATAGGATGCTCCAATTCAGAATACTCAGGATTTATACGAATTCCGCAGCCAATTTTTTTAGTTGATGCTTTGACCTTGTTCTTATATTTGTTCCATTGGTGAAATGAATTGAATACTATATGGTCACAGTATTTCATTATCTCATCAAACTCTTCTTCTATATAGGCAGGGGCGTAAATATGAACCTCTTTGCCCATTTTCTCATAACCCAGTCTTGCCTCAAATAAAGAGCTTGAAGTAACACCTGCCAGATATTTTCCAACCAGCGGATACACCGAGTGCATGGAAAACCCCTTTTGAGCCAAAAGTATTTTGCAGCCTGTACGCTTTTGAACTGAATCCAGAATTTCAAGATTCTTTACAAGTAGACGCTCATCAACTATGTAGCATGGCGTCGGTAAGCTTTTTATATCAATATCTAAATTATTAATCAATTTTTATTAGCCTCCATGAGCCGAATTTTTTTAAATGAAATTTAAATCAGCCGCCACCAGCCAACTATATTCTTAGTTTTGGCATTTGGCAGCGGCCTCTTAAACGTTCCTTCCTAGTCGATAAGCTCCGGTGAGAAGCTTTCTTTCCAAGGAAGTCCGCATCTGTTTAATTCTTCCATGAACGGATCGGGATCAAATTCCTCTATGTTGAAAACACCCGGTCCTTTCCAAATTCCCTTGAGCATCATCATTGCTCCTATCATTGCAGGAACTCCTGTTGTATAGGAAATTGCCTGGGAACCTACTTCCGCATAACATTCTTCATGTACACATACGTTATACACATAATAGGTTCTTGGCTTCCCATCCTTTATACCCTGTATAATACAGCCGATATTTGTCTTACCCTTAGTCCTTGGGCCAAGTGAAGCAGGATCAGGAAGTACAGCCTTCAGGAACTGCAGAGGAATAATCTTCTGGCCTTCAAAGTCAATGGGCTCAATGGATGTCATACCTACGTTTTCGAGTACCCTCAAGTGTGTAAGGTATTTTTCGGAGAAAGTCATCCAGAATCTGATTCTTTTTACACCTTTTATATTCAGCGCCAAAGATTCAATCTCTTCATGGTGAAGCAGATAAATATCCTTTGGCCCTATTTCAGGAAGATCGTAAACCCTTTTTAATTCAAGTGGTTCTGTTTCAACCCAGTCTCCATTTTCCCAATAGCTTCCTTTTGCAGTTATTTCACGTATATTTATCTCAGGATTAAAGTTCGTAGCAAATGGGTATCCGTGATCACCTGCATTTGCATCAACTATATCTATATAATGTATCTCATCAAAATAATGTTTCTGGGCATATGCGCAGAAGACGCTTGTCACACCCGGGTCAAAACCGCTTCCCAGAAGTGCTGTTATTCCTGCCTTTTCAAATTTGTCTCTGTATGCCCATTGCCATTTATATTCAAACTTAGGTATCTCAGGTGGCTCATAATTTGCAGTATCAAGGTAATCCACACCTGTTGCAAGGCAAGCATCCATGATAGTCAGATCCTGATATGGAAGTGCCACATTTATAACAATGTCAGGCCTGAATTTATTTATAAGGTCGATCAGCATATCAGTATTGTCAGCATCCACCTGTGCCGTTTGAATTTTAGTTTTGCTTCCTGCTAATTTATTTTTTATAGCCTCACATTTTTCCAATGTTCTGCTGGCTATACATATTTCTTCAAATACATCGGGGTTCTGACAGCATTTATGGATAACAACACTTGCTACACCGCCCGCACCAATTATCAAAGCCTTTCCCATATCTTCACTACCTCCTGTTTACCATATCTTAATTACTTCACGGTGATTATACAGAAAATAATATCAAAAATCAATATAATTTATTTGCATATGAATATATTATGTGATTAACATTAATTTTCTATCCGTTTTCACCTAAACTTTACAGTTTTTTACATGTAAATATTAATAAAACGGAACTTGTTAATAGAAACGATCTATCCATACAAGTTCCGTTTTTAAATATATTTGTTCATGTATCAAGCAACTTCATTACTCTCTGTATTTGGTTCGGGTTTTGCTAGTCTCATATATTCTACTATTAATTTATCAAGTTTTTGGCTCAAATCTAAAACTTCAAGACTCATGCCCCCATTTTCCAGACACTCTTCCAGCTCTAGGTTCAGTCTTTCCCTCAACGTCTCCATATCGTTATACAATTGTTGTATATCCAATTAATGTATCTCCCCCTTAATATAACAGAGAAAATCCGTATTTATACGGACGCTTTACTGTGTTGCCTGTCCCGGTGCTGTTGTAGGCTCTGTTGGTGTTGTAGGTTGTGCTGGTGTTGTCGTCTCCGCCGGTGTTGTTGTCTCTGCCGGTGTTGTCGGCTCTGTCGGTGTTGTAGGTACAGTCGGATTTGGGTTTTCAATCTCAACTACCTGTGAATCACTATCCCATTTAACCAACAATCCCATTTTCTCCACAATAAATTTTATTGGTACAACAGTTCTTCCGTTTATTGAACACGCAGGTACATCAATCGTTGACTCCACGCCGTTAACATATATCTTATTATTATCTAATTGAAGAACTATTTCAGTATTATCTTTTTTAATAACAACTTTTCTTTCCGCTGAAATCCACTTAACCTCAGCACCAAATGCTTCTGACAATGCCTTTACGGGAATAAGTGTCCTGCCGGATTTGATAACCGGAGGTGTATCAAATTTTACTTTTGCACCCTTAACAATTATATTTTCTACCGGCAATACAGCGATATTTTTATGGTTCTTTTTGATGTTATCTCCTGCAATTTTCAGTTTTGCAAGTTCATCTGTAGAATAAGCTGCTCTGATAGCTGCCTTTTCCGCATCTCTTTGCTTCTTTTTTTGTTCTTTTAACTCTTGTTTGCTGGCTTTTTTCAAGTCGTTGGCTTTGCTACTTGAATTTTCGTTTTTGGCTGTTACATATGCTCCCGGAGTATTACTGGCATTTGCAAATACTCCCGGCATTACCGAAGATGTCATAAGAATAGTAAAAGCCATTGACCCAATTAATATTTTTTGGATTTTCATTTGAATTCCCCCCTGATTATGTATTACGCAGCCACTTTTATGCTGCACTATATTCATTCGTCAAAATATAATTTTTTGAGGGGGGGAATATTTTTTATGTACTTCCTGTAATTCCCCACTGATTTAACAGCTTATCAAATACATCGGCACAAACCGCCGTATCTTCAAGAGGAATAATATCACTTTCTTGTTTTTTGTTCTTAAACAATTCGTTAAAATGTCTTATCTGATACGTAAAACCTTCCTCGCAGGTATCTTCAAAAGATTCAACCAAATTATTGTCCTTATCGTAAAGCTCACATTTCCTTGAGCTGAAGAACTCATATACCACTATGCTTCCATTTGTTCCGTAGATTCCTGCATCCCTGTTAGTTTTTGCACGGATACCACAGCTTAACATAGCCAGTGCGCCTGATTTAAAACTCATATTTATTACTGCAAAATCATCAACACCGGTTTCTGCAACGGTAGCAAATCCGCTGACCATTTCAGGCTTTTCTCCCAGAATTCCTGTTGTAAATTCTATAACATAAACACCTAAATCATACAAACTTCCTCCGGCAAGTTCCGGATTGAACAGTCTGTGCTTAGGATCATATGGGATGTTAATGCAAAATTTTGCGTCAATCAGTCTTATATCACCTATTTTGCCCTCTTCAACCCACTTTTTTGTCTTTTGAAAGGAAGGCAGACAACGTGTCCACATTGCTTCCATTAAAAGCACCTTGTTTTTCCTTGAAAGAGCAATCAATTCTTCTGCATCTTTTTTATTTATGGCAAGAGGTTTTTCACATAAAACTGCCTTACCGTTTTCAAGACACATTTTAACTATATCGTAATGAAAATTGTGTGTGAGTGCGACATATACGACATCAACTTCCTTATCATGTATCAGTTCAATGTAGCTGTCATATATTTTTGATGCTTTGAATTTTTTAGAGAAAGCTTCTGCCCTTTCTCTGCTACCTGAAGCTACAGCCTCTAGTTCTGTACCCGGAACGGTATTTAAAGCTCCGGCAAATACCTGAGCTATGCCACCCAACCCTATAATACCATATTTGATGTTCATTTGGAACCTCCATATATAAAATACAATGGTATAATATATCATTATACCACCGTATTCAATTTTAAAACAATAGCTATTAAAGCACTTTTCTAAATCATTTTTCGTAAACTGTTAAATTCCGTGAAGAATCCAGTTCTGCAAGGAAAACTTCATGTACATAGTCCTTTATTCCCTGTTTTTTCAATTCCTCTATAAGCCAAGCTTCATTTTTACCAATGTATTTAAGATTCTCTATTAGAATTCTTCCATTCATTATCAGAGGCATACTGATTGGCCCTTCTGATGCTTTTATATTCAGGTCACTTTTGGTAACAGGCTTATTTGCCGACTTCGGGAAAACAGAAAGCGAACCGTTAGCCTCTAAAACTGCAACCTCAATGTCTGAAACCCGGTCGAACCCTTGCTGCCTTATCATTCCGAAAAGCACATTCAAACTGATGTTTAGTCTTTTTATTTCATTAAAGTCTATCTGACCGTTATTTATAACAACTGAGGCAGTATGTTCCATTACCTTTGTGAACCTGTCTGCAACAGCTATCCTTGACGTTATTAATATTAATAATACTAACAGGCCTGTTCCGTAAACGGATTTAACCACTACCTTGTCAACCAGCGGTTCCGCTGCAACATTTCCAATAACCATAATCCCGGCAATCTCATATGCTGTCATCTGGGCTATTGCCTTTTTTGTAAGTATCCTTGTTGATAAATAAGTAAAAAAGTAGACTATAACTACCCTTACAGAATAAATTAAAACTGTTTGCATATTTTTCTCCCGCACGTATTTAAATACTGATTTATGGCTCTGCAAATGGCCTTACTGCATACCCAAGTGCTGCTTTCAGTAACCCGGTGTACTCGAGAGCGCTATCTTGTTTATTTTTTACGGCAACCGCCAATTGTTCCACTGTATGATTAAATGTAATACTTATTTCACTTGAATTATTAATATCAATAAAATATTTTCTGGCCTTGTAAGTAGCTGTGAACTTTTCTGTTTCTTTTTCTGCCTCTGACCAATCTTTGCTGGTAACAGCCTGTTCTACAGCTTCTAATTGGCTGAGCATTGTTCCTGTCTTAAAACAGACAGTAAAAATTAGCCACATTAACAGAAATAACACAAGCCACACTAATGCAAGTTTTCTTCTTATATCAGCCCCTATTAACACGAATATCCACCTCCGTTTCATTATTTTGCTTTATTTGCATAAAAAATATTTACAACAGAATAATAACTTATTATCAGTTTATTGGGAGGAATTGAATTGAATGAAGGACTGGTGGTATGTGTAAGATCAATTATAAGCTTTTTTTCTCTGCTGATATTTACCAGAATATTAGGCAAGGAGCAGATAAGCCAACTGACCTTTTTTGATTATATTCTGGGTATAACTATCGGCTCCATTGCGGCAACATTGTCAACAGACCTTTCCAGCCGCTCCTGGCCCCACTGGATCGGGATACTCGTATGGGCGGCTTTGGGTCTGTTGTTGGAATACATCACTATGCGATGGAGATATGTAGCCAAGTACTTGGAAAATGAGCCTACTATTGTGATTATGAACGGTAAAATAATGGAGAAGACATTAAAGAAGATGAAGTTCAGAGTTTCGGATATTACTGAGTTACTGAGAAACAAAGATATCTTTGACATGAATGAGGTTGATTTTGCCATCATCGAGCCGAACGGTCAGTTATCTGTTCTGAAAAAACCTGAATTTCAGAACCTTACTCCAAAAGATATGCACATTCAGAAAAAAGCCTCCGGAATAAGCAGTGAACTGATTTATGACGGAATACTAATTGAAGAAAATCTAAGGCAGCTGGATAAGGATAAAAACTGGCTTTTAAATGAACTTAAAAAACAGGGAATTAAAAATATATCCGATGTTTTCATTGCAACACTGGACCCATCAGGCTCCCTGTATGTTGATTTATACAACGACCATATGACTAAAATCACTGATATAGGCGATTATAAAGGGCCATATTAATGGAGTGAATCAAAATGAGAAAATTTCTGATTATAACTATTCCAATAGTTACAATGGTTTTATTTATTTTTGTTATGGAAAGTGATAATATTTTGAAAAGGCCCCTTGGAAATAATGACAGTATACCTCAGTCAATAAATGCTGTTATAAATGATATTCAAAGGAACGATTGGGATAAAGCAGAAAAGGATACAAACAATTTGTCTGAAGTCTGGAAGAAAATCGTCAGAAGGGTTCAGTTCAGCTCAGAAAGAGACGAAATTAATGCATTCAGCATTAACCTGGCACGGCTTAGAGGTTCAATACTGGCAAAGGATAAAGCGGGAGCTTTTTCAGAACTGTATGAGGCATATGAGCACTGGGAGGACCTAGGCAAATAAAACCATATAAAAAGGCAGAGAACTGTGTACCGACCTCCAATCGTTAGATTATGGTCTAACTTTTGGGGGTCGGTACATTCTGCAGTCTCTGCCTTTTAGTTAAATTGTTACCTTTCGTAATAGGTGTATCCTCTCAACCCATTATCATATGCCCTCATTATTTCGGGTCTTTCACTGGCGCTTATTAAGCCTTCATGAATTGCCTGCTCGGCTTTTTCACGGAAGCTGACCAGCATATCCTTGGGATCAAATTCAACATAAGAAAGCACATCAGAAACGCTGTCACCATGAATTTCCTTTACAAGGTCATAGGTACCGTCACCGTTTATTCTTACGCTGACAACATTTGTGTCTCCAAATAAATTGTGAAGGTCACCTAGTGTCTCCTGGTATGCACCCACCAAAAATACTCCAAGATAGTAGTCATGGTCGCTTTTGAATTCGTGCAACGGTAGTGTAGTCCTTACATCGTGTAAATCGATAAAGTGGTCTATTTTTCCGTCACAGTCACAGGTTATATCTGCTATTACCGCATTTCTTTTGGGCAATTCAAGCAGTCTGTGTAAAGGCATTATAGGGAAAAGCTGATCGATAGCCCAACTGTCAGGTATTGACTGAAATACCGAGAAATTACAGTAATAAATATCTGCAATTGCGCTTTCAATATCCTCCAAGTCAGGTGGAGCATTTTTCAACTTTTGTTTTTCCTTTGCAATCTGGTTTATGGTATTCCAGAATATCTTTTCGGAAAATGCTCGTTCACGGAGGCTGATACGTCCATGTTTGAACATGTCACGGATTTCATCCCTGTAGTAAAGAGCATCGTTATAGCACTCCTGTATATTTTTCAGGGTTATACTCTTATTTACATCAAACAGATTTCTTATCTGCTCTGATGTATTTTCATCCAGCTTATCCGGTATATCATGCTCTTCAAATTTTTCAATATCCAGTACATTGAAAATCAGTACAGAATAATATGCAACTGTTGTACGCCCTGACTCTGTAACAATTACAGGGTGTGGTACGTCGCTGGAATCAAGTGTGGTCATAACGGCCTCTACAATGTCTGTGCAGTACTCCTCCACAGTGTAGTTTCTGCTGTTGGTGTAATTGGTATTTGAACCGTCATAATCTACTGCCAATCCGCCGCCCAAATCGAGGTATCCCATTGGTGCGCCTTCTTTTACAAGCTCAGCATATACTCTGGCTGCTTCCAGAACTGCCGAACGGATATCTCTTATATTCGGTATCTGTGAACCCAGGTGATAGTGTAATAGTTTAAGGCAATCGATCATTCCCTCTGCCTTTAACCTATCCACCATAGAAATAACCTGAGACATATTCAGTCCGAATATGCTACGGTCACCGCCGGATTCTGTCCAGTGTCCTCCTGCCTTTGCAGAAAGCTTTATTCTGATACCGATATTCGGCTTTACTCCTAATGCCCTTGAACGTTCAAGAACAATATCCAGCTCACCGGGTATCTCTATTACAAAAAAGCACTTAAAACCCATTTTTACAGCATATAAGCCCAAATCTACGAATTCTTCGTCTTTGTATCCGTTACAAATAAGACAGGCTTCCTTATCTTTCATTACCGAAAGTGCAGCAACCAATTCAGCCTTACTGCCGACTTCAAGTCCATGGTGGTATCTCTGACCGAATCTTGTTACTTCCTCAACTACCTGTTGCTGCTGATTAACCTTTATGGGGTAAACACCACGGTATGCACCCTTATAGTTAAGCTTGTGCATTGCTTCGTTAAATGAGTTATTTAAAAATGAAATCTGTGAGTCAAGCAAATTTTCAAAACGAAGGAGTACAGGCATGTCCAGTCCGCGTTCCCGAACCCCTGATATAATATCCATGAGGCTTACAGCCGCAGAGCCGTTGTCTTTATATGGATTTACCAATACCTCTCCATTGTCAGATACAGAAAAATAGCCGGCTCCCCAATTCTTGATTCCATAAAGTTCTTCGGACTTTTCTTTAGTCCATCTACCTAAAAGTTCTGCTTTATTCATGGCCCTCTTCCTTTCCATATAACAATTTATTCTCTACCTAACAACGGATTATTCTTGAAAATTTCAAGGTGCTTCACAAAGGTAAGAGTCAAAAAATTTTTTTCTAGAAGCAGACAATACCATACTTAAAGGACTGTTGTCAATATAGTATGGTCTACTAGTATATATTACTAATAAATAATAAATTATACATTTATATTATTGAGAAAAAATTCTTTAAGAGATTTCATAAAGTAAAAAGGAGTTATGGTTACAATAACCAGCACAAGACTGCAAGTTATAATAACTCTTACAGGAAAGTAGCCTGCCAATATCCCGCCCAAAGCCATTGCTAAAGGGGTCATGGACTGGGTTATCATACTCATGAACGCCATAACCTTGCCTCTCATCTCCTGGGGAGCTGCCGACTGTACTGTTGTCATAATAATTACATTTGCAATTGCATTTAGAAAACCGCCAATTAGTAAAAAAAACATCATTGCAGTAAAACTTGTCAGATATGCCGAAATAATAAGACAAAGATTTGAAAAACCATTTGCCAATATAAGATAATCAAGTTTTCTTTTAATCGGAACGGATACGGTTGAAGAAATGAAAAAGCCTCCCATGGCTCCTCCCATAAAGCAAGCCATCGCCATACCGTATTTGCCCGGGCCTAAACTTGGATTTTGTTCAAAAAAAGGCATAAACAGGACAATTGCAATATAGGATAAAAAGTTCACCATTGCGGCTATTATCAACAGCAGTCTAAGTCCCTTCATCTCCCACATAAATTTGAAGCCGTCACGCATATCCTTAAAAAAATGAGCTTTTTCCTTCTTTTTATTTTTAGGTATTTTTAGAAAAAACAAGGATGAACCTGAAAAAAGGTATGATAGTCCATTAAAAAGAAACAGAAAAGGTGCTCCTAAAAGCTGAAACAAAAAACCGCCCGTAACATTTCCAAGCATATTAGAACCTGTGGATACTATTGCAAGCATAGAATTTCCGGCTGCAAGCTTGTTCTTAGGAACCAAATCAGGTACCGATGAGTTGACACCCGGCCTAAAAACAGCTCCGCATAGACTGAGTAGTATACCGGTTACAAACACCATCCAGATAGCAATCATTCCTTTGAACGCCGCAACAGAGAGTGTAATAATTGATACTCCTCTTAAAATATCCATTAAAATCAATAAATACTTTCTATTGTTTCTGTCTATCAGAACCCCTGCAAACGGTGAAAACAGTACTCCCGGAAAGGTAGATGCTGCCATAAGCGTCCCCATAAGTGCAGTAGAACCTGTTTTTGAAAGAACCCAGAAACCCAGTGCCACACTGTAAGCAGCATCTCCCAAGGTTGAAACCAACTGGCTTTGCCATAATATAAAGAAATTCTTTGTCCACAGCTTTTCCATATTAACCCCCC
>JAEZUC010000031.1 GCA_023443515.1 Bacillota bacterium | reverse complement strand
TGCAGTAACATATGGGACATGAATCGAAATTCCGAAAATGCCAAGAAGTGGTATGAAGAGTTAGTAAAAGGTATAAGAATTATTTTTGTTTATATAGAAAATGGTGAATTTATTGGAGAGGGAGCCTTAGTCTTACAGAACAGTGATCCTGATTATACTATCCCTGGAAAACGGGTATACCTTTCTCGTATGATAGTCAAGGCCGAATATCGTAATCGAGGTATTGGTGGAATTATTGTTGATTTTCTTATTAATTATGCCAAAGTACTTGGATTTGAGGAAATTTCTGTAGGGGTTGATATTGATAATATAGTTGCCAAACATCTATACGAAAAAAAGGGTTTTACAAATATAGTTTTTGAAGGAGAAGATGAACTGGGCAAATATATAAAAATTCTTAAAAAGCTATAATTTGATTCGAGGAATATTCATTAATTGTATAACCATCCCATTGATATGGAAATAATTAGTATAAATAATCATTTTCAAATTAAGGGGCTTATTATGACAAAAAGGATTAAAACAATACTTTTTATATTTATGACAATATTTGCTTTACTGGTGACCAGACTATTTTATATACAGGTTGTTGTGGGTCCCGGCTATTCAAAAGAAGCGTCAAGCCAGAGAATGAATAATGTTCAGATAGAAAACTCAAGAGGAGATTTTTTAGACAGAAATGGAATAAAGTTTACAGGAAGGACTCCAAAAGTCACTGTAGTTTTGAAACCCTCTCTTTTGCGTGGGCAGAATGAGGTTGTAGATAATATTTGCCGTATATTGGGTCTTGATTCGGATAAAACGAAAGAAGCTATACAAAGAAAGAATACACCAATAATCATGGAAGTTGACAGTGAAACAAAAACAGTTCTGTCTCAGCTTAACAATCAGGGAATATCATTTGTAAACACATTGAGCAGGTATAATACAGATACCAGGGCAAAGCATTTGCTGGGTTATCTGAACAAGGTTGACCAGGTGGGAAGCTTTGGGCTGGAAAAAATATACGAAAAGACCTTGAATTATGGTAAGGGGGATTCTATAGGGGTAATTACCGACGGAGGCAATAATCTGTTAGGTGGTCTTGGCTATAGAATTATTGAGGAAAACAGTAATAACAAAAAATTGGATATCAGACTTACCATAGATTACCACATACAAAGTATTATAGAAAAAGTACTGGATGAAAAGGGAATGACAGGTTCTATAGTAGTTGAGGATGTGGCAACAGGAGACATTGTGGGAATGTGCAGTAAACCTGATTTTGACCCAAATGATATTGAAAACTACCTGCTCAACAATAAGAAGCCTTTATTTAACAGAGCAGTTGCCCAATATAATATCGGTTCGGTTTTCAAGCTGATTGATTTGGCTGCTGTGTTTGAAAAAGACCAGGATTATAACATGGTCTTTAACTGTCCGGGATATATACAGATAGGAGATACCGAGTTCAAATGTTCCTCATATAATACAGGAGGTCATGGCACTATAGATATAAACAGTGCTCTTGCAAAATCATGTAATGCGTACTTTATAAATATGTCACTTGATCTTGGTGCGGAGCCTATAATAACGATGTGTGAAAAACTTGGTCTAGGCAAACCTACAGGCTTATCCCGGCAGGGAATAGAAGAGGCAAAGGGAGTTATTCCTGCCATAACGGATCTTAAAAATCCAGGCGATATTGCAAATGTATCTATTGGACAGGGACAAACTATGGCAACACCTGTTCAGATTGCTGATATGATTGCGACTATAGCAAACGGAGGCATTAAAAATAATATAAATGTTGTTGATTGTGTAGTAAATGAAGAAGGAAACAAAGTCAGGGATTTAAAAGAAACAGAGCAAAAAAGAGTACTGTCAAAAGCGACCAGTGACAGGATTAAAAACCTGATGGAGGGAGTTGTAAATACCGGGACGGGAAAGAAAGCAAGTATTGATGATTACGGAGGAGCAGGAGGCAAAACGGGAAGTGCTGAAACAGGCCAATATGTGGACGGCCAAAAGATTGTACAGGCGTGGTTCGCCGGCTATTTTCCCGCTAAATCCCCCAAATACTCAGTAGCAGTTTTTATCGAGGACGGTAGAAGTGGCGGGGAATCGGCAGCTCCAATATTTGCAGAAATAGGAAAAGAGATTATGAAAAAAGGACTATAATATATTATATAATAAAAAATGGTTTCACAAGTATAAGACTGTGAAACCATTTTGCGTAAGGGCTTGCGGGTGGTAAGAAGTTCTTTTATTTGTCCTTACATCCAAGCACTCTTACGATGTTCATTATAAAGGTGTCAAAATATTTAATTTCTTTAAGCATTGGCAGCCAGTAATCCGGATTGCTTTGGGTTCTATTAATTATATCTACTGCATTTAAAAAATCCTGCTTGACATCTGGAGTACAATTTTCTCCCTTCAGACAGCTGTCCCTGATAGCTTTTTTTTGTTGCTCATTTATACCTGTATGCTCAATCAATTGAACATGCCAAGGCTCGTAGGACATGGGCTTTACCAACCCATATTTTTTCAGCTGACTGTTGGTAAGCCCTTCAAACCAGCCGGTGATATCCATTGCAATACAAAAGCAGTGATTTGATTTTCCATAAGCTGCGGCAAGACATTTTCTATTACTCCCTTTACCGATATATACAGAACCGTCATTTAATTGATAGCTACCTTTGTTCTTAGCTAAAACCAGCTTTGCAGTGGCTTTTTGACATTCCAGAGAGCGGTAACCCGCTAAACACTCCGCGTCTTTTTGAAAATCTTCACACACTCTATTTACAGCTTGGAGCAGTTTAGGGAATATATGGGACTGTTCCGTATGCTTGAATTTTACACTATGCATCTTTAACCAACTCCTCTCTTATTTCATTTATTCTGAGATGAGCTTGTTTAGTACTTTCCTCAACACGGGCCAATCTATCTGCGTGGTTGCTTACCGTATTATTAAGGCACCTTATTTCCAGCAGTGTAGTATCACTACTACGTTTAATATAGTCAATATCAGCTTTTAGCTGCCCGGCCTCAATACCGCTTTGCTTGGATTCACCTTTAATCCTCGCCTGCATTGTAATATAACCGAAAATAATCCCGCAAACTGCCGCAACGCATGTAATTAAAATGTTTAATTGCATCTGCACCCCCTCTTTCTCTTTTAATATAAAAAGGACTACCTATTTATAAGTAATCCTTTCGTCTCATATTACAATCATATTTTTATAAAATTTCTACAACCGGTTCGATGGATTTATAAATAGTTTATGAAAAATTTATGGAAATATTTATTTGGCTTTGAATACAGCCAGAGTGGATAGACAGATTTTTGCACAGGACATTTTAGAATATGTTTTCTGCAAAAGGACTGCAATTATTTCCATGGCAGCTACATATTTTTATGATTAATAAGTGAATGGTTATATAGGTGTTATAACTGGTAAAAAATAATACTCATTAGTTCCGTCTTAAGCGTTTGAATAGCATCCTCTCTTGGAAGCATTATATATCTGGATAAATACTCTATATCGGCAGTAAAATAATCCAATATCTTATTCATAGATTCTTTATCACCTTGTTGAGCCTTTTTTACCATTTCTAGAAATCCATTAGATTCTTCCGTAATAATTCCAATCCCTTCTTTTTCCATTTGTTCACCCCCTGTTGAGTCATATGTAATTCGAGTGCTACTTCTTTTTCAGTCATTTCATCAATTATTGTTTTTTCTAAAATAAATCTGCACTTTTCCCATGGTATTGCATCCAACAAATCCTTAACATATAGTTTTGAAAGAATTTCTGTTTCAAACCCACAGTTATATGCCTGATTTTCAAAAATTATTTGACATTCCTTAGCTTGTTGAACACGCGCTTTATACTGTATTCTCCATGCTGCTCTTCTCAGTAGTTTTCTGCAATTTTCCACCGAGATGTCATCGTTTGTATACATAAATATACCTCCGAAGTTTGATGGTTTTGTAATTAAATTATGTGTGATTCTTTTTTCCGCTAGTGATGTCTTCCCGTGGTGTTTCACTAATATAGTAATATTTTCGGTACATATAACAACCAAAAAATAAAAAAATTACTATTAATTACATTAAATTGTAATTAGATTATTAAAAAGAGTTGTTAAGGGTGGGGAGAAATCGCCTTTATATAAGAAGGAGGTTCAATTTTATATTTATATTCTGATTTTAAATAAAAGGGGGTGTTGGCTTTTACATACTTATAGGATGCCTTGAAGAGTATTTTGTAAAATACAAAAAGCAATGGAGGAATTCAGATGAAAGAAGAAAAACCGCCGTTTGAGGCAAAGAGTAAGAGCATTAACATGCTACACAGGTGGGTATGCTACATCCTGCTTGGGGTACTGTCATTTTCGTTGGCAGTAGTATTAAGTGATGGGGAGGCATATTCTGCTGAAAGCCCAGGGGCTTTATACGCAGTTTCTCCGCTCCGTCAACAGATGATGTTATCACAGCCTACGCCGGCAGTAACCGGTGGAAGAGGATTTATGATGCCTCTTACAGTTGTGGCGAAGGATACTGAAGGTAAGCCTCTTGCCGGTATACCGGTTACTTTTGAAGTTTCCGAAAGCAGAATAGTAGTTGCTCAAATGAGAGGCTATGAAAGCAGATTCATAACTGCTACAACTGATGCAAATGGTATGGCGTCATGTTTAAATACATATACAGGCTATGTAGGCGAAGGGTACCAACTGTATTCGCTAATCGCAGGGTCAATTGAAAACCTGCAGGTCAAGGCAAGTGTACCCGGATGGAATAGCGTAACCTTTAATGTACAGGTTGGAACATACAAGGCAAACCTTGTAGATAATACTCCTCCACTAATGTCTGTGGGTGCAAAGGATGAATCCGGCGCGGAATATATAGCCGGAACATGGACCAATCAATGGGTTACTGTAACCTATGAAGCCAGGGATACTATGTCCGCTATAAAAAGCTGTACGCCAGAGTCTGTTATCTCGTATGAAGGTAAAAACATTACATCTACAGGTACTGCCGTTGATATGGCGAACAATAGCTCGACTCTGACATTTGGTCCCATAAATATTGACAGAACACCGCCTACTACCGAGGCCATAATACCATCTCCAGGAGCGTCTGGATGGCACAACAAAAGTGTTACAGTCAATTTTACCGGAAATGATTTATATTCAGGTATCGATTATTTTTGCTATAGGATTGGAGAAGGTGAGGAAATTAAACTCCCCGGCCCGAGTGCATCAGTAGTTATTGAAAAAGAAGGAGGTTTTCCTATCTTCTGGTATGCGGTTGACAAAGCGGGAAATAAAGAAAGTACTCAAAGGGCATACCTCCAGATTGACAAGTCTCCTCCTGTTATAGAATGCAGTGTAAGTCCTGAAAGTAACGAAAATGGCTGGAATGACACTAACGTTACCGTTAATCTTAAATTCTCTGATATATATTCTAATGTAAAAGAATATCATTACAAAATCGGTGAAAATGGGACAGAGAATATAGCTCGTGGGTATCAGAAAGAAATAACGGTAAATACAGAGGGGGTTACAGATGTAATATATTGGGCTATTGATAACGTGGGGAATAGCAGTGAACAGTTATGTACCCAAGTAAAGATTGATAAATCAAATCCGGCAGTATACCCGCCTAAAGATATAACTGTTGAAGCAACTGCAGTAAAAACACCTGTGAAGATAGGTACTGCAACTGTTGAAGATATTTCTGGTGCAGACCTGACAAACGATGCACCTGCAGACGGATTCCCTGTTGGGATAAATTCAGTAACATGGAAGGCAAAGGATAAAGTCGGAAATATGACTTCGGCGGTACAGACGATTACTGTGAAAGATACAATAGCACCTGTTCTTACGGTACAAGGTGATATAGTTGTCGAAGCCACAGGGATAGGAACTAAGGTCTCACTTCCTCCTGCAAAAGCAATAGATATATTCCCTGTAGTTATTTCAAACGATGCCCCTGAGGAATTTCCTGTAGGAGAGACAATCGTCACCTGGACTGCAGAAGATGCAAATAAAAATATAACTAAAGCCACTGAAAAAGTAATAGTAATTGATTCAACAAAACCTGTACTTACTGTTCCTGATAATATGACGGTTGAAGCAATTGGAAGAAGAACACCCGTAAATATAGGTCAAGCTTTGGCAACAGACATATTCAAGGTGGATATAACTAATAATGCTCCTATAGACTATCCGGTGGGAAAAGCTACAGTTACATGGACGGCAACCGATGCAAACGGTAATGTGACCACCAAAGACCAGATAATAACGGTTCAGGATACAATACCACCTGACTTGGTTATTCCGGAGGACATAACAATAGAAGCAACGGACAAAGAAATGGTGATAGACATTGGTAAAGCAACGGCAACAGATATATTCAATGTCACAGTTACAAATAATGCTCCTGAGTACTATACTGTAGGAACAAAACCTGTAGTATGGCAGGCTGTTGACGAAAATGGAAACGTTACAACTAAAGTTCAGAATATAACAGTAACAGATACAACCAAACCTGTCATAACAAGGCCAGCAGATATTAATGTCGAGGCTACCGGAATTTTGACACCCGTACAGATACAATTACCGAAAGCATACGATATATTCCCTATTGTAATTTCCAGCAATTGCCCCGAGACTAAGATGTTTCCTATAGGAACTACCACTATAATATGGAAGGTAATTGATGAAAATGGGAATGAAAGCAGCATTGAGCAGCGTATCACAGTGGTAGATACAACAAGACCGCTGTTGACAGTACCAAAAGACGTAAAAGTTCAGGCAACTGCAATAAGAACTCCTGTAAACATAGGTCAAGCCATAGCAAGTGATATATTCAGTGTTGAAATAAAAAATGACGCACCAAAAGACTATCCGATTGGTACAACCAAAGTAACATGGACGGCTACCGATGCAAATGGTAATACTACAATCGGCTATCAGAACGTAACCGTAGAAGATACAACAAAGCCTGTTCTTTCAGTGCCCGGGGACAAGAGGGTGGAAGCAACTGCCATAAGAACACCTGTTGCAATAGGCACAGCTACAGCAACCGATATATTCCCGGTTAAAATAAATAATAATGCTCCGGAAGATTATCCTATAGGACCAACCGAGGTAATATGGACAGCAACTGACGAAAACAATAACCAAGATACTAAAGTTCAGAATATTACAATTGTTGATACAACAAAGCCGTTATTAGTTATTCCTGTAGACGTAACTGTTGAAGCAACGGCGGTAAGGACACCTGTTGATATCGGTGAAGCAGAAGCCACAGATATATTCCCTGTAGAAATAGAGAACAATGCTCCTGCAGATTTCCCGGTGGGAATTACCAAGGTTATCTGGAAAGCAAAAGATTCTAACGGGAATGAAAGCGAAGCTTTTCAGAATGTAACCGTTAAGGATACTACAAAACCTGTGTTGACCGTACCAAAGGATATTACATTGGAGGCTACTGCTAAACTAACCCCTGTAGATATCGGAAAAGCCGATGCAAAAGACATATTCCCTGTTGAAATCAAAAGCAATGCACCGGAGGCTTATCCTCTGGGAACAACCGTGGTGACATGGACAGCAACTGATGCAAACGGAAACGCTATAACTAAAACACAAAATATAACCATTACGGACAAAACATGTCCAGATCTTGAAGTACCTGAGGACATAACTAAAGAGGCTACTGCAATATTAACACCTGTAGACATTGGTGAAGCTGTAGCAACTGACATATTTGATCCAAGTACAAGAAATGATGCTCCACAAGCTTATCATCTGGGAACTACAGTAGTAACCTGGACAGCCACTGATACAAACGGAAATACTACAACTAAAACACAAAGAATAAGAATTGTTGATTCTACACCGCCGGAACTTAATATCCCAGGTGATATAACAAAGGAAGCAACAGACATAATGACTCCTGTGGATATTGGAGATGCGGAAGCAATAGACATATTCCCTGTGGAAATCAAAAACAATGCACCTGAAACCTTCCCAATCGGAACAACAGAAGTAATATGGACAGCAACCGATGCAAACGGAAATGTTACAACCAAGGTACAAAAAGTAACAATACAGGATACAACAAAACCCTTACTTTTAAAACCTGACGATATAACAACAGAAGCAACTGCAGTAAAAACACCTGTTGATATTGGTGAAGCAACAGCGACAGACATTTTCCCTGTGGAAATCAAAAATAATGCACCTGAAGCCTTCCCAATCGGAACAACAGAAGTAAAATGGACAGCAACTGATGCAAACGGAAACGAAACAACAGCAGTACAAAAAGTAACAATAGAGGATACAACAAAGCCATTACTTATAAAACCGGATGATATAACAACCGAAGCAACAGCTGTGCTCACACCTGTGGAAATAGGTGAAGCAACAGCAACAGACATATTCCCAGTGGAAATCAAAAATAATGCACCTGAAGTCTTCCCAATCGGAACAACAGATGTAGAATGGACAGCTACGGATGCAAACGGAAATGTAACAACAGCTATACAAAAAGTAAACATTGTGGATACAACCAAGCCATTACTTATTAAACCTGATGATATAACAACCGAAGCGACAGCAATCAATACACCTGTAGACATCGGAAAAGGAG
>JAEZUC010000021.1 GCA_023443515.1 Bacillota bacterium | reverse complement strand
ACCTTGTGTCCAGAAATATAAGGGGTCTGGGTCTTGTTGCAAGAGAAAATCCTATCGGAACAAAGGCATATTACTTGAATAATGCCCATGGAGATGTTTCAAAGTTAGTAAACGAAAATGGAGAAGTTCTTAACTCTTATCAGTATGATGCATTTGGAAACACAACAAGTTCAAAGGAAAAAGTACAGAATAGATTCCAATACGCCGGGGAACAACTTGACAGGGTAACCGGACAGTATTATCTGAGGGCAAGACACTATGACCCGGCAACAGGCAGATTTATAACCGAGGATACATACCGTGGACAGTTGGGTAATACTAAGAGTTTGAATCTATATACATATTGTGAGAATAATCCGATAATATATGTAGATCCGAGTGGGCACTGGGCATGGTATCAATATGATGATTTGGCAGATGGTATGTATGACCGGCTCAAGGATGACGGATTAAGTATTCTAAAGATGAACCCAGTAAGCATGCTGATTAATTCAATTAAGCAATGGGATGCATTAATAAATCAAAAAATAACTATTTCAGAATTGTATGCATCTGGATTTGGAAGTATAGTTTCGGACTATAAGTATGTAATAGATAGTAAGAATAAATTTGTCACAGCCTACACACCATTTAAATGTGGGGCAAGTAATAAGCAAGTATATGATGCAGGGTATCGTGCTGCAGGTATACTTATCGATTTGGCAACACTGGCAATAAGTGTAGATAAAATTGTCAAGACTGTAAAAGCAAATCGAAATATACTAAAGGTTAAAGGTGAATTAAAAAACCATTACAGTGTTGTGGGGAAAAATGGGAGCCTATCTTTGAAAGGTACTCCAAGCTCAACGGTTAATTTATATAGCAAGGATGGCATTCTTTTACAAAGAAGATATTATGGAACTGACGGAAGGGTTTTTAAAGATATTGATTTTTCACACGGAGGAAACCACACATTCCCTCACACTCATATTTGGGATTGGAGTTCAGGTAAAGCTGTTAGAAATCAACATTAAAAATATATTTAGATTGGAATGATTATATGAATTGGAATGTAATTCACACACAAGAGGATATTGACAAATTAATGAATGATTACGGATACTTTCATGATGGATGTATTAAAGAATTGAAATATATCAGTGGTGGATATGTTGATGAAAATTTAAGTATGAGCCCAATCAACTCGCTACGAAATTTAAGTATTATTTTTCATAGACAGTATAAAAATCCATCTGCCATAGAAATGATTTTTGAAGGCATTCAAAAAATGAATCTTGAGCCGAGTGATGGGAGCCATGATTGTATAATTTATGAAGCCTCTTTGAAAAAGATAAATGGATTTTACTATTGGGCAGATTGGGATAATTTCAAAATGACTGATTTAGATGAAATAAAAAGAACATGGATATCAGCTTCTAAAATTAAATGGAGAGTAGCTGATGGCTATATGGGTAAAGAAGAAGTCTATGTAACGAGAGATTTACAAAAAGAGTAGTATCGTTTTTATTTAAACTTAGTGAGGGTTTATGAATAACAAAATAAAATGCCCTTGTTGCGGATATTATAGTATTGACAGCGAGGATGAAGTTATTACAGACATCTGCGAGATTTGCTTGTGGCAATACGATTGGGTTTCTCACAAATATCCGAATAAGATAATAGGTCCTAATAAAATTTCATTAAATACAGCAAAAGCTAATTACAAATTATATGGTGTATCTAAGGAAGTGTATATTGGCAAGAATTTGAATAGAGCTCCTAAAGGAGACGAAATTGATAATTAACAATTTAAGAAACATTTATAGCACACCAATAGAGTATAGCAGAATTATCACATTTTTTACATGAATTTTCATAATCATCTATCAAAAGAAGCACAACCTTCCACCCAACAGGTTGTGCTTCTTTTTTTACGTTTTCATTACAACTTTGTCCTACACATAAGTAAATAGTGCCAAAATGCCGATAAATAGGTTGTATAACTAGTATTTAACTTGCGGGGGTAATTTTACAATGAAGATTAAATTAAGGTTTGTTTCAGCTATACTTGTATTAAGCCTGATATTATCAAACTTTGCGGGATTAATACAACCTGTTTATGCAGCACCGGATGTTCTTAACTTTTCTATAGATCATAGTACATTTAATGAAAATGCGGGAACGGTCAGAGCAAGCTGGAACGGACAGCTGAATGTAACGGGAACAATAACATATGAGGCACCCGCAACCTCGGGGCACAAGACGGTAAGCATAAATGTAACTGCCGGAATGGGTACTGTATTGCTTACAGATATCAAAAAGGATTATATATACGATATAAATGTTTCCTTAACAAATCCTACGTCGTCTTTTTCAGCAGAAAAGTTTTATCTTGCGGGTGTATCTGTATATGCCGAGCAGATGAGACAGCAATATGTGGATCATCCCGGAGGAGGCAGGGAGACAGGAGTATATCCTGCAATAAAACTATCTTGGAAACTTCCGCTTATATATGATGGCACAGGTGCGTTCGTTCCTGCCAAAGGTACCATACTCAGCAAGATAGCTCCCACAATCGACAGGATAAACTATAAATTCCATATGGAAACAAGTAAGACAAAACCAAACCTCGCAGATGTAATAGTAAATATGAAAGATGACGGCAGCGGATACACTGCAATGGTCTCCGGTGATACAACAAGGGTTTCTGATGTAAAATGGGATAATGCACAAGGTGAATATTCTTTGTATCTATTCGGTGTAAAAGACGATGAAACACCGATTCCAACCATACAGCAGATAAAGGACGGCACTGCGATAATTCCCACGGGAATCCCGGCTACTGATGTAAATTACGTACTTCCTCATCAGGAAATACGACCGGGTTGTATCTATGTTGTCACTATGGATACACTCGTATGCGACCAGAACGGACAATATGTTTCAAAAGCACTGTCAGGTGCTACTACAAGTCCATTGACGGGAATAGTAAATTATACTTATACTCCTGTCAGGTTCCAATTAACAAAGGATTCCATGGACAATATATTAATCAGAATAAACACAGTTAACCTTGGAGATGTTTCCATGCCTGAACTAAGCTACTTTGTTCAGACAAGCAATGTAGATTCGGATGATGACAGTGATTGGAAGAATATAAAGGAAATCACAAATATCTCGGGAGAGTACACCATAACCAATCTGCAGGGAATAAATCCGAGAAATACAGTATATTACAGGATTGTGGTAAGGTCTGCATCGGTAGATGACAGGATTATGTCCTTGGCTATGCCTTACAGGATGCTGGATGATACCTCCAAGACACCTGTGCCGAAAAGTGTTTCAGTTATAGGAGTAAATCTATCAGACATAATACCCAGTGATACTGAAAGAACCTCAGACATTAAAATAATCTGGGATAAGCCTGCCAACTGGGAGGACACAAAAGACGAGGATATTTACTACCATTTCATGCTGAGTACAGGTCAGAAGGATCTTGATCCTGCCGTAAAGTACCCTCTTACAGCAAACGGTAAAGATTATGGCAACTTTGCAGTTAAATACAGACTGGTACAGTATGTTAGCACCAAGTCAGGTCTGATAAAAGAAAATGCTAATGACAATACGAAACTTGAATATACTATAAAGGGCTTGGATCTCTTTAAGGGTTTTGAGGGAGACGGAACAGTTTCAACTATTAATAACCCGGATACATACCCTGAATTTCTGTTACCTAACAAAACCTATTATTTGCAGGTTTACACTACACTGCCGGTGGACAAGGGTAATACAACCGATAGTTCAAAGATGTCAGAAAAATCTTTGACTACAAGCTTTACAACACTTTCTCTTACCAGCAGGGATGTACCTACTCCTAACAATTTCCAACTGGTAAATACAAAGATAAATCCTGCAACTGCAACAACACCGGCAAATGCAGTTATAACATTAAGATTTGAAGACCTGAAGATTGATTGGAGTAAATACACCAGCAATCACAGCGTAACAGACGATGCGGTAATATATGACCTTTATATGAGCAAACAGCCTGACTTAAGTACATTCAAACTAATTGGGTCAAGCAATCAGGCAGGCAGCGATGTTGAGTTCAAACCGGTTATATCCGGTAATACCACATGGATAAATACGGTTATAAATAAATTCAGTGATGCAGGTAATATCAATTCATTCGGATATTCCTTGTCACCGAATACAATATATTACTTTATGATAAAGGTAAGGTTGAATCTTGAAAATGAGACTCCAAAGGTCAGGGAGTCCACACAGACCAGTCTGCTCTCGGTGACAACCCCAAGGGGGGAACCCACAAAACCGGATGACAATGCAAAGAAACCGGTGGCTCCCTCTGATTTTGCAATAGCCTTGGATAAAAACGGGAACCCCATGGTTACAGGACATTCTGTTACATTTGAGTGGACTGTCAAGGAAAATGAGGCAGCTTATAACCTCATTTCAACTTCCAAAAAGGTTGCGTTTGATACGCCTGATACAGCTCCATCAATACTGGAAGATGCTACATATATCAGTTATATAGCTGCATTTGGTGATAAGGACAGAAATATAGACGGAAATTCCAAAAAGCTGACTCTTGACCCAAAAGCTTCGCCCCTTCCGCCTAATTTGGTATACGATAGTAAGACTAAGAAATGCAGGTATACCATAAATACGTGGTTGTATCCAAACAGGGTGTACTATTTCAGTTTAAGGTCTGAGGTAGTAGAGGCAAATAAGCCAAAGTCCAGTGTATGGGTATCTATACCTGTGACAACCTCATTAATAGAAAGTCCGACTATGCTGCAGGCTATAAGTGACTGTGAACTGAGCTTTAACTGGTTTGATACAAACCCTCAAACAACATCAGACAGCTACAGTATTAAGATAAGGGCTTCCGGAGACAAAAACTACACACAGCTTACAAAGGCACAGTACAACATAGTAAAAGACGGCAGTATATACTATGGAAAGCTTTATAAACTAAAATCCAATACACAGTACAACATACAAGTTGTCAGAACAATAGACAATGCGGTATTAAGCAATATAACCCAGTCAACAAGAAATGACTATTATCAGATAGAAGTTAAGTGGCAGGGTATAGCAGTGGATGATTATTCAGGGTATGAAATTGCAATTAAAACTGAGGACGACACAGACTATAAAGTACTCAGTAACTCTGATTTAGAACAGTACATTGATATTACACGGCACACATACCCGTATTATATTGAAAAAACCTTCAACAACCTTGGTACGGAATACTATACCTACACTGCCAGAATAAAATATGCGGAGATAACTTTACCAAGTGGAGCAAAGGAACACAAGCCTTTGAAGCCAAACACAAAATATTATATAAAAGTAAGGGCTTACAAAAAAGACCCTTCAAATATGGAGGCCATTACACGTTCCAAATATATAGGGCCTGTAAATACAAGAACCGAGTTCAATCAGGGTGATTATGATGATGTTGACGATAATACAAATATTACGGCAAAATTCCTTGATATGCTTGATAAGCTTGAGCAGGGACTATACTGGGATGTAAACAAGGGTAGTAGCAGTACCATGGAGAAAGTGTACGTAAAGGATGACAAGGTAGTAAACCTCCTTGAAGGTCCCGGATATTACTCCTGCACTATAGACATATCTCAGTCACCCGCATATATAAACACAGATGAAGTATATATGGCAAAAAATATATTAGCAGCCATGAAGACCTATAACAAAAGCGTTATAATTAAGACAAAGGATATTGAATACACTATAAGGCCTGATACCTTTGATATAAACAACATGGAGGAGTTCAAAAAGGCAAAGGCGGCAGCCGGGGCAAAAGATGTATATCTAAAACTTGATAACATACAGACCGGGGAAGTGCAGCCAAAGGCACCTGCAAATACTACTGCCGCAACCAAGGTAAATTTACTTACTGCACAGGCGGTTGCAAGCAGAGAGACCAGTGAAAACATAAAGAACATGATAAAAGACAAGCTTTACAATGAAGACACTGGCTTAATAAAGAAAAAGCTTGATGTAATAAAAAATCCTAATAACCCTAACACAAAAGGGAATGAGGCCAACATAGACAAGTATTTAAACCAGCTGATTGAGGAAATAAAGAGTGAATTGTCATATTTTATAGACGATACCTTAAACGGTGCCAACTATTCAATGGGATTCTTTGCCGAAAAATATGACATAGCAGGCTATAATTCTCCAATGTCCGTTAAAATGGCATATAAGGGAAACACGGTTGCAAATCCGTATGTTCTTTACGGAAATGCAGGGAACTGGCAGAAGCTGACACAGAACTTAAAGTATGATATAGGGTATGTTACATTCTTTGTTGCTAATCCCGGTAAATATACAGTGTTTGCAGGAAAGGATGTAACCTCAACAATAGGTGATGATAGTCCTGCCAAGCCTTATATCTCAAAGCTTGCAGGAAAATATGATTTGACTCTGGTATTCTCCGGGGCAGGGGAATCCTACAACCCTGATTTGAGCGTGTCGGTGAAAGAGGCTGTAACACTCTATGAGCTGGTATCCGATTCGCAGGTAGACAGTACTACTGATGTAAAAATAAAGGCAAAGAACTATGGCCTTGACAAGATAATTAATGTAAACAACCTGAACAGAAACATAACAAGACAGGAAACAGCGGCATTGATAATAAAGCTTTACTGCCAGAGAACGGGAGCGGATTACGATAGATTGAGGGCATCATATAATAAAATTATTAAAGATGACTTAGCTATTGGAGCAAAATATGCAATACCTGTATATGCGTGTCTCAATATGAATATTATGACCCTTGATGCAGGCTTAAAATTTAATCCTTCCCTATCAATAAATAGAAAAGATATTGCCGTTGCATTTGAGAAAATACTGGAAGCATAAAATTAACTTTAGGTATACCCGTCGGTACATCCGGCATGTGGAGGTCAAAAATGAGGACAAAAAGGATATTTGCAACTTTAGTATTATTGATATTTTTCATAACAACATATGGTACGGTGTATGCAGCGCCAATTGATGTACCCATACCCGCCCCACCTACACAGCTGTCAATTCCTAAAAACGGTCAGAGTACAGAACCCAGCATAGGTTATGATTCAGCTGACGGGGGAAAGTCAGGCTATTATGCAGATATTCAGTGGCAAGTGGCAAATCCTGCGGGTAAGTATGTGAACATATACCTGCAGGAGTCTCCAAAAGGCTATAGAAGTGCTAGGCCAAACTACTTAAAGGAAAAGGATCTTCCGGCAGGGATAACCCCAGTACGAATGAGAGACCTTACCTCAGGAACGGTATATACTGCCAGCTCAAAGGCATATGCTACAGAAATTGACCCACTAACGGGACAGGTTTATAGTTCCGGTGAGTCTGAAAGCTCAAACCTAGTAAAATTTATGACGGATATAAATATACAGTGTATTACATCCGGAACTAATAAGATAAAAATAATATGGGATGATGTCTGGAATGACGGAAAAAGAATAAATTATCAGCTTTATGTTTCAGAAAATAGGGATTTTGCCAATACACTTCCTATTACTGTCACACAGGAACAGATAAGCGCAACCGGGCCGGTATACGCAAATCAGACTGACGGAACACTGGAGTATGAGCATACTGTAAAAGATCCGGGCAGAGTGTATTATGTTAAAATTGTTCCTGTGGTATCCGACCAATCAGTTATCAAAACGTCAGAAACCAAGACAATTCTGGTAAGTACATATATATTGGTAAAAACATCAAGGGTTTCCACAACAGATGACGGTACAATATGGAGACTTGATTGGAGTCCTGTTATTACAGGTCTATCATCTTCCAACATAACCGTTCAGTATCAGATAAACAGGTTTGAAGCTGATAATATGCCAAAGATTATTATGGTGGAAACAGGTACAACCACCTTTATTACGGTACCCGAAGGGCAGGAAAGCAGCTACATGATAAGGGCAATCGTTAAGAAGGATGGACTGCCCTATTACCCGAGCAATATAGATATAGTTTCAGACAAGGTGACGCTGAAAGAGAGTGATGTTCCTGCAACGCCTTCAACGCCGGAACTGGTACCTCAGTTCAAGGATTCAACAGATACCGTTATAATAGCCTATGAAGATGTCAAGGATGTTAATGGAGTAGTCATAAAAAAAGGAGAGCTCGGAAAGGACACGGCAACCATATTATGGCGTCTGCCTAAAAAGGCCGATGGTACAATAGACTCGGATGTTGTGTATGATTTATGGTTGTTGGAGGATTCAGAGGTGATTGATGATCCTCCTGTTGAAACAAAGATACAGACAAATTTTCAGCCTGGCAGTGCAAACTTTGTAAGGGATGAATCCATTGATGGAAAGGTCATAGGCTATAAATACAAAATTGAAAACTTACAGCCAAACCATACCTATTATTTCAGAATAGTAGCGAAAAAAACCTTTGCAGAGGAAAAGGATGGAATCATTCAGAATATTGAGCACATTTCAACCCCGGCACTAAAGGTAATTGTTACACTGCCGGGAGGGTTAATAGATACCCCGTTGTTACCGTCAAATCCACCGCTTCAGATAAGAAAGCAGGAAGACGGAATCAAGGACATGATTACCGATACCAGTATAACAATCCAGTTGAAAAACAGGTGGTTTGAAAAGTTTGACCCTGCTACAGGATTATGGAAATATATACAGGCAGACAAAACATCTATGTCAGATACGCCGCCATATAACCCGCAAACAACACCGCCGGATAATCAGAACTACAGAAAGGTTGAATATGACCCGGCAGTAACTCTATATGTGGGTTGTACCGAGTATACGCCTAGTATTGATATATCAGCAATAAATACATATAAACTGGAAAAGGTATCAACAACTCCAAATGACGATCTGGAAGACATGTACCTGAATGTACCTGAAAATGTACCTGTTCCGGATTCGGGTACCCCTGTTTATTCAAAGCATAATGTAGTTGTGCCTGTAAAGGATTTAGAACCGAATACAACCTACATACTATGGGTAAGAGCGTCCAGAGACGGCAATCCGCCATTGCTTTCGGATGTTTCCAACCCGATAATTTTCACCACATTACCCACACCGGGTGATACTATAGAAAAGCCTGTAGTACCTGACCTCAGGTGTACAAATGTTTCGGATACATTTGCCGATTTGGCATGGAATTACAAGGAGCAGAATACCTATTACCTTAAATACGGCACCGTGGATGATATTACAAAAGCTCAAGGGTCTTTAACAATTACTGGCGCCCAGATAAAAAACTCAGGACTTGACTATGTGAGGGTAAACGGGTTGACAGCAGACACACAGTACTATTTCTGGATACAGGCAGAAGCCTTTAATTCCGACTTGTCTGCCAGTGAAAAGTCAGAGTGGAGTGATTCACTTCCTTTAAGGACATTAAAGCTAATGCCTCCCTCGACACCAAGAGGCTTCGGAGTTAAGAATACTGTGGATGCAGTGACCAAGAACAGCATAACCTTTGAATGGATTCAGGAACCGGGACTTACGTACATACTTGAAATTGCAGGGAAAATAGACTACTCCGATGCGAAAGTATACGAGTGCGGAAGTGTCGCCGAATTCAAGGTGGAAGGACTTACCTCCAACTTCAGATATTACGCAAGGCTATATGCATATGACCCGGTAAAAAAGCTCCGCTCACTTCCTACTCAAAGTATCAGTGTAAGAACGTTGAGAAGCAGTGACGACTATGACTCCGACCAGGATGTAGACCATCCGATAACAGGGGACGTAATAGAAAAAGCACCAACCATAGTAAACGGTACCTGGGTAGTTAAGATAACAGGAGTGAATGCTGACAGGCTTGTACAGATAATAATGACGGACAATATACTAGACTACACTGTTGATATTTCCAAGCCACCTGCACCTGCCACAAATATATCACTTATGATATCCAAGAAGGTGTTTGACAAGCTGGAGCAGCTTAAAGAGAATATCGCCTTTAAGACGGCGGTTGTTTCATATAATCTGAAAGCAGGAATACTTTCAAACGTTGCTACTTCCGATACAAAGAAGGAGCAGATATATACCTTTGATATTGTGCTAACACCTCAGAAGCCTTCGGCCCGTGCCAATGAACTAATACTGAGGCAACCGCTGGCACAAATGGGGGTTACACTAGATACTGGTGCAAATATAATGACAATATCAAAATTTGCATTACCACTGATAATCAGTTATCCCTACACAAGCTCAAAGGATTATGTTGAGGGGCAGACCTTGGGATACCAGTATATCGGAGTAACAAGCAGTTGGGAGCAAAAAGCTACGTCAAACAAATTTGATATTGACAATAGTAAGGGCTTTATAAGCTTTCAGTCACCGGCTCCGGGACTTTATGCACTTGCTGACAGAACCAATAATTTATTCGATGATATATATGGACATACGTATGAAGCCTCTATACTGAATGTTGCAATGGCTCATAAGCTTAAAAGCATAACAAGCCGCATGTTCAATCCTGATAAGGCTTCAACAGTTGGAGAAGCGGTAAAGCTGGCCTTTGACAGTCTTGAATATACTTATGGCAGTGATTATATGGATTTGGCAGTAAAAACAGGGTTAATCAAAACAGGAAGAACGGCTTCCTCAATTCTTACGAGACAGGATGCTGCATGTTTGGTTACAGTGTTATATGAAATGAAAACAAATACGAGAGTCAGCGGAAACAAGGATGTAATCTCCATGTACAAAGATTATGGCAGTATAGACAAGACAATCCTTAATAAAGTGGCCTTTGCTGCTGAAAACGGATTCTTGCCATATCAGTCCTCTACGCTGTTTAACCCTACCCAGCGTGTTACAAGAGGAGAACTGATGTATATGCTGGAAAAGGTGCTTGTACTTGCAGGTGATATACAGTAAAGGACGGAGAACTCAATGAAAAAACGTATAACCGGATACATTGCAATATTATTAGCAGCAGTAGTGTTGTTTACAGTAGGAGTACAAGACGTCCAGGCACATGGTGTAAAAGTGACTACACAAAAAGTTGACGGTAAATACAAGATTACACTTACAAGTCAGGAGTCCGGGTTAGGTGTTAACATACTGTTATTCAGCATTTCAAACGGTAAAACAATAAATGTTGCTTACACATTAAAGAAGGGTGCAGCGACTTCGGCTTCTACAGAAATTGATGAGTCAATAGTTCTGGCACCTTTCAGGGTGATAACAACAAATTCAGATAATATTGACGGAAGGCCATTTTCAGATATAGAGAGTACCGAATTTGATGAGTACATCAGGCACTTGCACGATGCGGGAATAACTTCAGGGTTCTCAGACGGAAGCTTTCGTCCGGGTAATACACTTTCACGTGCTGAGGCAGCTGCAATGCTGTCAGTGGCACTAAACTTAAAGCCTGATGATTCACAGAATACCAAGCTGAAGGATGTAAACGGGCATTGGGGCAGAAAGTACATAAATGCAGTTGTAAACAAAGGTATAATGACAGGGTACTCAGACAAGACCTTCAGACCAAACAATAAAATAACAGTTGCAGAGGTTTGTACAATAATAAGCAAATCCTTCAGCTTTAAAACAAAAGCTCAAGGGACATTTGCAAAGTTAAAGAAAAATCAATGGTATTCAGCATATGTACAAAACATATTTAATTTAAAAATTTTAACTATTGAGGATAGTATATACAAAAACTTCACCGAAAATGGAAATATTTCCAGAGGTAACTTCGCAATGATGCTTAGCAGAGCGCTTTCGACGTTTTAGAAAATAAAAACTGCCGGAAAACTTATCATGTATACGACTTTTTCAAAAAGGTAATAATTTTATTATCTTGAACTGATTTTGGATTGAATTTGGTCAAAATCGGCAAGGAAATTTAATTATTACAAGGTGGAGTATATATGAGAAAGTTTTCTTTTGTTTTATTATCCATTTTGCTCATTGGAGCAATTGTTGGGGGAGCGTATTACATAACAGGAAAAAATAACAATAGTGAGGGACAAATTTCCATTAAAGATGCATTCAATTACTCTGGAGCAAAAATGGTTGTAAACGATGTGTATTTTTTTGCCAGGGTAACAGACAAATATAAGACTGTAAAAGAGCTGTCAATAGTATGTGAGGACGTATTCAAAACTCTGGGAATATCCAGTTATTCAAAGAATACAAACAGTTCTGACATTTTGGCAAAAACAGACATGCAAGGCACAACAACGGACGGCGTAAAAATATCCGCAATGGCAAGTATTGTTGGGAATAAGTCAGGTAATAGAGACAAATATATAACTATAGATGCAAGTGAGGCCGGAGACGGAAAAGCATTACTGCTGAGAAAGAAAATTGAAGGTGTATTTAAAAAACATAAACTTAAGGCTGAAATTAACTCATGTATTACCGGAACATACGAAGGCAATCTCAAAGATGACCAATTAGAAAATATTTGCAGGAAAATACTTAATGAAAGTTCAGCAAAAAAAATAGATAGTTTCAGACAGCAAAATGAAATCAGTGTATCAGCCTTTTCACCCTTGATAGGAGATAAGTTAAGGGTTGGCGGTAAAAATGTAAATCTTGGGATAGCTTTTAGGTACAATAAACTAGAAAACAGGACATATTTATGGGTGGCAACACCTGTAGTCAATGCAGAGTATTAAACAAAAGAAAAAATATTAAAAAATGAAAGGAAGAGCTCACTTGGCTAAATATGTAATCAGTGAAGGTGTGCCTTTAAGAGGCAGTGTAAAAGTAGATGGTGCAAAAAATGCAGTTCTTCCAATAATAGCAGCATCCCTGCTAAGTGATTCAAAAAGTATAATAGAAGAAGTTCCCGATCTGAATGATGTCAGGATAATGTGTGATTTATTACGGTGTTTGGGGGCCGATGTTCAAAAGCAATCCAAACCTACAACGATATCCTTCGAGGCCAGGGAAATAACAAACTCAACTGCTCCCTACGAACTGGTAAACAAGCTCAGAGCATCTTTTCTTGTAATGGGCCCCATGCTTGCCAGAACAGGCTATGTAAGGGTTGCTTTGCCGGGAGGATGTCCTATAGGATCAAGGCCGGTTGATTTACACCTGAAGGGGTTCGCCGCTTTAGGTGCAGAAATAACTCAGGGTCACGGTTATATTGAAGCCAGAAAAAATAAGAAGCTTGTGGGAAACAAGATTTATCTGGATTTTCCCAGTGTAGGTGCAACTGAAAACATTATGATGGCAGCGGTAATGGCGGAAGGCCAGACAACAATAGAAAATGCTGCCAATGAGCCTGAAATAGTGGATTTAGCCAGCTATCTCAATGAAATGGGCGCAAATGTAGTAGGTGCAGGCACTGACACCATCCGGATTGAGGGTGTCAGAAGTATGAAGGGCTGTACACATACAGTTATTCCCGACCGCATTGAGGCAGGTACATTTATGATAGCGGCGGCAATGACTAACGGCGAGGTAAGGATCGAAAATGTTGTGCCGGATCACCTGAAACCTGTAGTTGCAAAGCTAAAGGAAACAGGATTGGAAATATCCGAGGAATTGTCCGCAATAACGGTAAAAAGCACGGGAGAACTAAAGCCTATAGACGTTAAAACATTACCGTACCCGGGTTTCCCAACTGATATGCAGGCTCAAATGACATCAATGCTTTCCTGTATTCCGGGCACAAGCATGGTAATAGAAACAATATTTGAGAACAGGTTTATGCACGTAAGTGAATTAAAGAGAATGGGCGCAAATATAAAGATAGACGGAAGAACAGCCGTTATTGAAGGAAAAGCGTGTCTGACAGGCGCATGTGTAAAAGCAACTGATCTGAGGGCGGGAGCGGCACTGGTGCTGGCAGGCCTTGCAGCTGAGGGAGCAACCGAGATAGGTGAAATACAGCATATTGACAGGGGCTACTCAGGGTTTGCGGAAAAGCTGAAATCTCTTGGGGCAAAAATAGAACGGGTTGAAGATTAAAAGGTTACAATAATATAAAAAATATATTAAAAAGCGGGTTTGCCCATATGGTAAGCCTGTTTTTTGCATGTTAATATATAATTGTGCCAATTCATAAAAAATCCTTTGATGAATATATATAATCAATGGCACTGTAAAGTGACGGAATATTGATTAGGCACATTGGGACATGGGTGGTCAAAATGAAAAAAATTTTTAGCTATATAATATTGATGGCTATTATTGTTGTACTTGTACCTTTTGTCATTATCCAACTAAACGGTAAAGATGAAGGCCCGGTACAGGTTCCGGAAAAAGTAAAGTCAAATACCGATACTCAAAAATCAGATACAGCCATAACCATAAATGTTTACATGCATTCTGAAAAAAAAACCGTGAAAATGTATTTGGAGGACTATATTAAAGGCGTTTTAGCAGCGGAAATGCCTGCTGAATTTAATATAGAGGCCTTAAAAGCACAGGCTGTCGCCGCCAGGACATATGCACTGGGAAGAGCGTCCAAGCTGTATGGCTCAGCCGGGGTACATGATGACGCAGATGTATGCACAGACCATACCCATTGTCAGGCATGGATAAGCAAGGAGCATGCCATGAAAAACTGGGGACTCTTGTCTTCCTTTAAATACTGGAACAAAATAACCAGAGCAGTAAATGAAACTCAAGGCCAGATTATAGAATATAATAAAGTCCTTATAAATCCGTTATTCCACTCCAACAGCGGCGGGCACACTGAAAATGTAGAAGATGTCTGGGACGGAACAAGTGAGCCCTACCTAAAAGCAGTTAAGAGCATGGGTGAGGATAAATTCAAGGAGTATGAAAGTACTGTTCTGTTGTCTGAAACCGAAATGATTAATACCTTGAAAAAAAATAATCCAAAAATAAAGATAAATGGTAAGAATTTACTTGCAAATATTAAAATAAACGGATATTCCTCAGGAAACAGAGTATTAAGTATGAATATTGGCAATGTAAAAGTAAAGGGAACTGATTTTCGTAAAATGTTTAATCTTAAATCTACAAACTTTAAATTAAAAAGGCTTGCCGGAGGGAAAATATCCATTACAACCTATGGTTACGGTCACGGGGTAGGCATGAGCCAGTGCGGTGCAAATTATATGGCCCAAAAGGGAAGCAATTACAAGGAGATTTTAAAATATTATTATAAGGGAGTTGAAATAACAAAGCTGGATTTATCCAAGAAAAATTAATTCCATTTACCTCTATGTATATTGTTGCCAATATAGGAAACAATACTTAATGGAGGTGGAATATAAAATATGAAGAAACTTATTCCAGACGAAAATAATTGGAAAAACAAACTGTCTAGATTTTTTAGTAGCAAGGGACTTTATGTAGTTTTGGCAGTTTGTATAATAGTTGTGGCGGCAACGGCAATATTATTAACAACTCAAAACATGAACTCTGATGTCGGCATGGATACCGGAAAAATAATCCCCGGTGAAGTTGCTAATGCTGGTGAAGAGGATGCATCAAAAGCAGTATCAGGCAAACCGGACAAGACCGGAACAGCAAATCAGGCTGCAGGTGTCAACAATGGACAGTCAGCAGCAAGTGATACTGCAAAATCGACACCAACACCACCAAAAGCAGGTACCGGTAAAAGTAAAAGTGCCTCTGCAAATGTAAAGGCTATAGTTAAATTCAGCTGTAGGCCGGTAGAGGGCCCTATTATGAAAGACTTTACCCGTGACATCAATACATTCTCAGAATCAAAAACTCTGGGAGACATAAGAGCACACGACGGTATTGATTTCAAGGTAGAAAAGCTTACAAAAGTCAGAGCTGTTGCATCCGGCACAATATCAAAGGTTGAGGATAATCCCAATGGTATAACTGTTGAGATAACACATTCAAATAACTTAAAAACCAGATACGCAGGCTTGTCCAAGCAGAATTTGGAGGACATAAGCTGTGGATTAAAGGTCAAAGCCAATGACATAATTGGTCTTGTAGGTGACCCTATTCAGATAGAATGTGAAGATGGACCGCACCTTCATTTCCAGGTTTTGAAAAACGGCAAATCAGTTGACCCTTCACCATATTTAAGCGTACCGTCAACTGCAAAAGGACAGGGAAAATAATAAGATAAAACACTCATAATACATTATAAGAGGAAGTACCGCACATCTAAAACATAAGATTGTGGTACTTCTCTTTATATACGGATTTACGGTACTGTACCGCTGGTATTATTGTATTATTGGTACTTAAATAGTAAAATAATAAATATAATTTAATAAATATATATAGAATATTTGTGGGGGTAACCAGATGTCAAAGAAACGTGTAGCTATTATTTTTGGCGGGCAGTCATCCGAGCATGAAGTATCAAGAGTATCGGCCCAGTCAGTAATAGAAAATATAGACAAGCAAAAATACGATGTTGAAGTCATAGGAATTACAAAGAACGGACAGTGGCTTAATTACAACGGGCCCATTGAAAAAATAGGAAGTGGTGACTGGGAAGCTATTGCACAGAAAAAACTTCTGGAAAGTATGCCTTCAGAAAGTGAGACTGAAGCACAAATAACTGAGGTAAATTCGGCAAGGCAGATTATAGCCGGAGAAAAAAAAGCTCCTATAGATGTTGTGTTTCCAGTACTACACGGGTGTAACGGTGAGGACGGAACAATTCAGGGACTCTTTGAGCTTGCGGGAATTCCTTACGTAGGGTGCGGTGTACTTGGAGCTGCGGTTGGTATGGATAAGGCATACACAAAGATAATATTTGAAAAGGAAGGTCTTCCACAGGGAGACTATCTTGTATTTAACAGAAAACAGGTATACAACCAGATAGATGATGTAGCAGCTCAGGTAGAAGGCAGACTTACATATCCGTGTTTTGTAAAACCATCCAATGCAGGCTCTTCTGTTGGTGTGAACAAAGCTTCTGACAGGGAAAGCCTTAAAAAAGCGTTAATTATTGCTGCCAAAAATGACAGGAGAATTCTTGTAGAAGAATTTATCGACGGCAGGGAAATTGAGTGCGCTGTTCTTGGAAATGACGAACCGGTAGCATCAACTGTGGGAGAAGTAGTTCCTTGTAATGAATTCTACGATTATGAGGCAAAATATCAGGTGGGCGACAGCTCAAAAGTAGTAATTCCTGCGGAAAATCTGTCCCGGGAAACTGTAGCCAAAATCAGAGAGTATGCTGTAAGAGCCTTCAAGTGTCTTGATTGTGCCGGGTTATCCAGAGTAGACTTCTTCGTACATAAAGATACAGGAGAAATTTATATAAATGAAATAAACACTCTCCCGGGATTTACTCAGATAAGTATGTACCCCAAGCTTTGGGCTGCAAGCGGTATTCCTTATCCTGAGTTGATTGACAAGCTAATTGAGCTGGCATTTGAGAGATTTGAGGACACAAAAAGAGAGTATACAAACACATTGGATTAAATAAATGTTGAAAAAATTACCGCAAATGTATATTATATTGAAAGTACAAAAGGTTTCGAGGAGGAGACTGAATGAGTAAAGATGTGATAATAAACGTAAAGGGTGTTCAGACAGGAGACGACAATGACCCCAATACCCTTGAACTTATCACAGAGGGGAAGTACTATCAGAAGGGCGGTAATTATTACATTACCTACAAAGAAAGTGAAGTAACCGGAATGGAAGGCACTACTACCACATTGAAGGTAGGCGAGGGTGTAGTTACCCTGATGCGGTTTGGAAAGGTTAACTCACAGTTTGTATTTCAAAAGGGCCAGAAGCATGTTTCAAGCTATAACACGGAGTACGGAAGCTTTACAATAGGGGTTTACGCAAATAATGTAGATATAAACATAAATGAAACAGGCGGGGAAATAAGAATAGGTTATCAGATTGAAATAGACAACCAAGGTTCAGGAAGAAATGATTTTTATATGTTAATCAGGGAGGCAGGAACTTCAAATGAAAAATATAAACTCGGAAATACGCCAGCAAATTAAGGACGCTGTTATCAATTCAATAAATAAGTCTGTTGAGACAGGTGAGCTTCCTTCACTGGAAATAACAGATATTACTATTGAAATACCAAGAGAAAAAGGACACGGTGATTTTTCTACAAATGTAGCAATGCAGATTACCAAAACTGCAAAAAAGGCACCAAGGCAAATAGCGGATATTATAATAAAAAACATAAGCACAGATGGAACATATATACAGAAGGTGGAATGTGCGGGCCCGGGCTTTATCAACTTTACACTTGACAACAGCTACCTTTATGAAGCAATCAATATAATCGAGCAGGAAAAGGAAAACTATGGCCGTATAAACATCGGAAACGGTAAAAAGGTTATGGTTGAGTTTGTAAGTGCAAACCCGACAGGGCCCCTTCACATGGGTAATGCCAGAGGAGGAGCGCTCGGAGACTGTATAGCCAGCGTTCTGGACGCTGCAGGCTATAACGTTACAAGAGAATTTTTAATAAATGATGCCGGAAATCAGATAGAGAAATTCGGTACTTCACTTGAAGCCAGATACATCCAGCTAATAAAGGGTGAGGATGCCATAGAGTTCCCCGAAGACGGATATCATGGTGAAGACATCACCGAACATATGAAGGATTTTATTGCAATAAATGGTGATAAATATATCAATAGCGATTCCGAGGAGAGGAAGAAAGTATTTGTTGACTTTGCACTCCCAAGAAATATAGCAAGAATAAAGGAAGGTCTGGAAAGCTACGGAATCCATTTTGATGTATGGTTTTCAGAACAGACACTGCACAAAAGCGGTGAAGTGGCAGAAACAATACAGCTTCTCAAGGAAAGGGATTGTACCGTTGAAAAAGAGGGTGCTCTTTGGCTCAAAGGTTCAGTCATAGGCAGTGAAAAGGATGAAGTTCTTGTAAGGAATAACGGTATTCCTACTTACTTTGCAGCAGATATTGCATATCATAGAAACAAGTTTGAAAAGAGAGGTTTTGAGTGGGTTATAAATCTCTGGGGTGCTGACCACCATGGTCATGTGGCAAGAATGAAGGCGGCTATGGCTGCACTTGGAATAGACCCGGATAGACTGGATGTAGTACTGTTCCAGTTGGTAAGACTGTACAGAAATGGTGAGATTGCCAGGATGTCCAAGAGAACCGGCAAGTCAATATCCCTTATGGACTTGGTTGAAGAGGTAGGAAGAGACGGAGTAAGATTCTTCTTTAACACAAAAGCCTCAGGCAGTCATTTGGATTTTGATCTTGATCTGGCTGTTAAAGAGTCCAACGAAAACCCGGTTTTTTATGTACAGTATGCACATGCCAGAATTTGTAGCATGTTCAAGCTTCTTGAAAGCGAAGGCATCAGGATTCCTGTTGCAAGTGATATAAAAGCTGAACTGCTTGACAAACCTGAGGAACTTGAACTTATCAGGAAGCTTTCAGAATATCCTGATGAAGTAAGGATATCGGCTGAAACTCTTGAACCAAGCAGACTTACCAGATACGTTCATGAGGTTGCTTCAACCTTCCACAGCTTCTATAATGCATGCAGAGTTAGGGGAGAGGAAGAGGAGCTTATGAAAGCAAGGCTTGTACTTGTAAACTGTACAAGTACGGTAATAAAAAATGTTCTTGATTTACTCAGTATAAATGCTCCTGAGAGAATGTAAAATACAATAGAACATAATACTCACATAAAAAAAGCCGGCCCTTCATACAAAAAGTGAAGCGGTCGGCTTTTTGATAAGTATTATTATACTTTACGGTACATAAGTATAAATTTTGCTGTCTGTAGGACTTAATGTAACACCTTTTATTTTGAATAAATCACTCAAAGTGACAAAGGTATAACCCTGACTCTGAAGCTTAGGAATAATAATATCAAGGGCTTCAGGAGTTGGGTGGGGTAAAGGTTGAACATCATGCATAAGAAGTATTGCGCCATCTCTTGCGCCGGCAAGTATAGCATCAGCTCTTTGCTGGGCTGAAGTTGACTGGGACCAGTCATTACAGGTTACGCCACCTACAAATGTCAAATCGATGGCATCAAACATGGAACCGCCTGTTGCCAGGTTTGGTGCGCGGAAGAATTTTGGCGTAGTTCCTGAATATTTTACTATTGCAGCAGTTGTATCATCCACAGACTTCTTGATGGCAGAGTAAGACATTCCGCTCATGCTGTCATATGCCCATGAGTGGTTTCCTATTTCACTGCCGGAGCTTATGATTCTCTTAATTACAGGAGCTGTAGAATCGTTAATTTTCTGTCCTATCATCATAAATGTGGCAGGTACTTGATATTTATCGAGCTTATCCAATACTTTTGGAGTAAGTGTTACGTCAGGCCCATCATCAAATGTCAGAGCAATAACCTTACCTGTTATGGGTGGAGTTCCTACGGGCAAAGTAATAGACCCTAACAGGAACTTTTTAAGATTAGCAAAATCGATGGCATCCACAGTCTTATCAAAGTTAGTGTCAGCAGCTGTGAGGTTAGCGATTGTCCCTTTACCCAAAAGGTATGATTTTACCGTTGCATAATCAATAGAATCAACAACGCCGTCGTTATTAACATCACCGTATTTTACATCTGCAGCTTTACTTACAGGGTTCATTACAAGTACAGAAGCTGCAACCAGGGACACAGCAAGAAGTCCCCTTAAGGTCTTTCTTAAATTAAACATAATATTGCCTCCTTTTAAATTAAAAATCCTCCGAAATAAAAAAGAACCTTTTTTATCAATCCTCCTTTGTAGCGGGATACTAAACAGTAGTTTTTGATGGATTAATAAATTTGTATTAGTCCGGGATTATAATAAATATAATTATGATAATATAGCGATTATACTGCTGTACATATTATATACTAGTAATGTAGAAATTTCTAGATAATACACTACAATTTGTAAAACATATTTATAAAAGAAAGTATAAAAAATACTCCTCCTGCTTTAAAAGCAATAGAGGAGTATAAATATAAACAAATGCGTAATAATTAAATTTTAAAACCTGCAACATAATTCCTGAGACTTTCGGATGACTTTTTTGAGACTTCGGAAAGATTTACTACATCAGAACCCTTGATTAGTATATCAGAAGTTCTTGCAGCGATATTTGTAGTTCCTGCGGCACTTTCGTTAGCGGAAATTGTAACTTCGTTAATGGCCTTTAACATATTTCCTATTGATACCATAAGCTCCTGTGAAGTGGAACTGAATTCCAGAACCAGATTGTCAATACGTCCGGCATCATCGCTGTACTGCTCACTTGCCGAAGTTTGGCTTATATAATCAGGAATAACGGTATTCTCAATGAAAGCTAATATGTTTGTTGCGCTGGCTACCAGATTTTCAACCGATTCAAACACTTCCTTGGTTACACCTTGAATTTCGCTGACTGCATTTTTAGAGTCTTCAGCAAGCTTTCTTATTTCATCTGCAACGACGGCAAAACCCCTTCCGGCTTCACCTGCTCTGGAGGCTTCGATAGCAGCGTTAAGTGAGAGAAGATTGGTCTGACTGGTTATTTGCATGATGGACTCGGACAGTACCCTGATTTTTTCTATGGACTTAGACTGTTCAATTGCTGAGGTCAGCTCGTTGTTTGCTGATTCATATACACTATATGCATGATCTTTTGACTTTTTGGCGGAATCCTTGAGCATTTCTGCACGCTTACTGATATCCTGGGCTGCAAAAGAAGTTTCCTGGGCTTTTTTTGCAATATTTTCTACTGCTAACTCAATATCTGATGAGGTTGCGTTCATTTCTTCCATAGCGGCGGCAGTCTGTTCCATACCTGCCGACAGTTCCTCGGTTGTTGCGGATATTTCTTCTATAGATGAATTCAAATCAGTTATACTGACAACAGACATTCTAAGAGATTCGTCTATGTTGCCGGATTCACGGATAACAGATTTAATAATGCCCGTAACCGAATGATGCAAGGTATTTGCTGATCTTGCCATATGCCCTATCTCACTTCGTATTTTGAGCACATTTTCGGGTAATGACACACTGAAATCACCCTCTGAAAACTTATTAAGGCAATCATTGATTTTCTTGATAGACCTGGACATACTATTCCCTATGAGGTAAGAAAGTGCAGCTCCAAAAATTAGAACTATCAAGACTATAGTTCCAATATTAATAAGAATATCTTTAATCTGATTGTCTACCACAGACTTATCTATTCCTGTAAACCACATACCGATGACCTTGCCACTGCTGTCCTTTAAGGGAGTATAGTATGTAAATGCATTGTTACCTGCAACTATAGCAACGCCATTATATTCCTTGCCTTTTGACAAAACTTGTTCTATAACCTCTTTGGATGCTTTAGTACCGGTAGCTCTTTTTCCATCCTCCTGTAATACGTTTGTAGATACTCTTGTGTCATTTCTGAATATTGTAGCCAGGTTTCCGGTACTTTTTTTAATGTGATCCACAAACTGCGTATCATCATTAATGACGTGATCACCTTTAAAAAGTGCTTCTCCGACAACTTTCCAGTCCCCGGGGTATTTCTCATCGAGGAATGAAAGAGCTAAACTTGCACTGGATTTTATATTGTACTGGTATTGGTCTTTGACCATTCTAGATACCAAAGAATTCATAAGAAGGAAAATAGCCAGAGCAAATAACAGAAGTACTGAAGAAAAAGATAAAACGAGTTTTGTTTTAATTTTCATTATAGCGTCTCCTTTTTTTTATTTGAAATGGAAGATAATTCACCTACCAATTCAGATAATATACATGCTAAATTTTACCACAAAATCACCAGGCTAAACATAGTTTTACATATTTATATCGGTACCATAAAAATAGTACTATAGTGCTATTTTTTAATATATCCTGCCAGATTATAGTTGTAATAAAACTTTAATAAAAAAATATGGTAAAAACCCGATATAATTAATATGAATAATATAACTTAGTTGGAAAACAGGAGTCACAAAATGAATCTATTCAAGCTGAAAAATAAAAAGGGAGAAAAACTCATTTCAAAGGTAGCGGCAACAATACTAAGTATTACTCTTATTGCTCAGACCTTTACTGTGGGTGCTGCGAATGAGAAGGTTATAAATTCTTATAATGCGGTTGCAACGGGACAGGCTGTTATAAATAATCTCAAATATACCGATATAGCCGGTCTTGATAATAATTCCAAAAATTCGATATTTCAAAACGGGGCATTGGGAATCTACATAACACCCGGCAGTAAAAATTTTAACCCTAAAGGTTATATTTCAAAAGAAATGGCTCTTTATTTAATATACACCGCTGCAAACAGAGTGCGTGAGATAGACGAACAGGGACAGGCACTTAATAGCGAAAGAACGGTAAAGAAAACCAACCCTCAGGACGTACTTTTTGACGGAAGCTTACAGGTGGCGGCAAATGACGGACTTATATCAGAAACAGAGTTGGCTGATGCAATGCAGGCAAACCAGAAGACTTTGGGTGCGTCAGACTTTAAGAGAAGTGCACCGGTACAAAGACAGGAATTTGCAACCTGGATTGCAAAGGCAATGATGATACCGCCCGAACCACAGCAACAGGAGCTTCTCAATAACTTTTCCGACTGGAAAAGTTGTATGCCTGAAAATGTACCTTATCTGGAAGCAGTGCTACGGGCAAAAATCATGAATGGAAACGGTTCCGGCAAATTCCTTCCGACAGGATTGGTTACACGGCAACAGGCCGCAGCAATTCTTAAAAATGCTGAGGATGTAATATTGCCACTTAGAAGCCTTGAGCAAAGAAATGCAACTGTAACAGGTATTCAAACGGGAAAAGACAATTCCAATGGAAATTCAACTGCCTACACTACAATAACTATAAGAAATTCAGACGGATTTTCGGATGAAATCACCGTGGTGAAAAGCAGCAAAAAGCCCATATCCAATACAAATGAATTAACAGGTTCTGCTTCTGCTTCATACAGCTCTGAGCTACCCGTTTTCAAAAACGGAAAAATAACAGGTTCTGCTGACTTGAAAACAGGAGACAGAATACAGTACATAGCGGGGACAGAGGATCAGATAGTCAGGTATGTTCGTGTTCTGGCAAAGAATGAAGTGGTCCCGGAAGAGATAGAAAAAGGCTTATATGCCGGAATAGTGGAAGAAAATAACCCTCAGCTGGGATATATCACTTTGTACAATGAAGATGGTACGGGAAAAACTCCACTCGCGCTTTCAAAACTCAGAACATATAACTATGCAGACCCTAATGATATTCAGGTATATAAAAATCATGTAGAAGCTCAGCTTGACGATATTGAGGAGGGAGATACCGTCTTTATAAGGGTTGATTCAAACAATCTGGTTACCTCCGTAAGCAGTGTTGCAAACTATACCGTAAGATATGGAAAGATTATTTCCAAAAAACTCAGCTCAATAATTGTAGAATTTGAAAAAAAGCAACAAAAAACCTATAATATTGACCGTGCGAATGTTATCAAGGACGGAAAGCTTGTAAAATACAGTCAGCTTAAAGACGGTGATACTGTTAAGCTTTTGATAAACGAAGCCCCTAACCTGACAGTGTTAAAGGAAATCATGGTAGAAGGTGGCGACAAACTTGTATCAAATATATATAAGGGAACCTTTGACAACTACAATGGCATATCAAACACAATATACCTGAACGATCCATGGACTTTCAGAAACGGGAAGTGGATAAAGGAAACTGACGGCTCAAAGGTAATAGAACTTGGAAACGGTTTTACGGCTTATTTTGATGGACAAAACAGAGCATTAAAAGATCTTTCGCTGTTAAAAGACAACACAGTTTATATTGCCAGCGAAAAGGACTACGGCAATGACGAACTTGCAGTTGTAGCTTCCTTTACAGACAGTACAGACAAGGAAGTACCTTATGATGATAAGGTTTACATAACTGGAACGAATAGATTTGTACTTGAAAAGAATCTGGTGAATGTTACATATAACTCTGGTACGATTGTTGTAAAAGACGGTCGACTTGTACAGGGAAGCAGTGTTTCCACCAATGACTATGCTTATGTTATGGCAAACAGGGATAATTCCGGCAGTGGCAGTACTATAATTGCAGGAGTTGTTTCAATAGAACAGAGACCGGGAACGGAAGCAGTTCAGCTGTATAGGGGCAGAATCAGCGGTATAGACGAATACAAGACGGTAACGCTGGAATCCTATTCAAGACTCAACGGAACAAATTGGGACTATGCAAATACACCAATGACCTTCAGTTTATCCTCCAATACACGTATTACGGATACGGATGGGATAGTAGGACAGGGAAGCTTCACCGCCGAAAACACTCAAAATACCTTTAAGGGCAGGACGGTTTATATACTGAGTGACGGAACAGATGCTGTAGAAATAAGCACAGCACCATTCGGCAACTTTAATATACAAGGTACTGTGAACGGTACTACAGGAGGAACTCTTGGAGAAGACGGCTCAGTAGTTCAGGAACCTCAGTCAATCCTTTTGAAAAATTGCAGATATTACAATACCTCAGCACACCTATGGGTAAGCATGGGGGACAGTAATTTTAATATTCTCAAGAATTCACTGATCCTCAAAAACAACAAGAAGATTAATCCTTCTGACCTTAAAAAAGGTGATTCGGTACGTGTACTGAAAAAGGATAATGCAGTTACAGGGGATGCATATATAATTATAGTTGAATAACAGGATAAAAGAGTGGAGGGTAACAAAATTGCAGAACTTATTTTACCAAAGAAATAAGAAACATAGCATTTTAATAAAAACTGTTGGATTTGCTTTATCAGCTGCCTTGGTTTTAGGCATGTCGGCTCCCGGAACTGCTTATGCACTCCGGGGAGACAGTGGCTACGAAGGAGGTATATCCTCCGGGGAAAATCCTAATGTTACAGTAACATCGACAACAAGTAAGATCAGTTATCAGTATCAGGAACCTTTTTTCCTTACAGGGACTCCAATAGTTCTTACTGGGACCATGACTATAAAAAAGGCACTTAAAACTGATTCCAAGACAGGTGTTCAGACACTTACAACAACATATGATTATAGTGTACCTAACGCAAACAACAATTCCCTGGTCAGGAACATAGTAATGACAACCACCATTACTCCCAGAGCTAACGGGCAGAAAACAGAGACAACAAAGCTCACAAGTGCGTCCGAGACGCTAAAGCTCAATGGCACAAGTTACTTTATATCGAAAAGCAATCCAAACGATTATATGATATCAAAGGCCATTACAAATGACTATCAGCCGGCTGTAAACTATTTTGCCGGGACACTTATAGGCAAGAAAACCTACCATGTAGGAAGCAGCACCAGTGCAGATATAGTTGTAGTAGATTCCACGTGTAATACAGTGGGATACGATGAATACTGGAGTACTGCTGAAACCCAGACTATAAAGCAGACCATAACCAGCCGTAAAGTAGGGCAAGCTCCGGTAGTTTTGGGAAATGCAAGTATAGACATATCAACTACAACAACAAAGCAACTGAAATACTATGAAAATCAGCCTGAGCAAATCAGCTTTGAAGGTGGCTATTATAAGACCCAGTATAACGAAAATGTCTTAAAATATACTGCAAACCTTAAAGAACTGGATAAGAGCGGAGTACCTACAAGTAAAACCGTAACACATACAAGAAGCCTTAAACTGGAGAGCTTCCCATTCAACGATCCCTTGGTTGCACCAAATCTCAAAAAGATAAAAGGACATCCTGCCGAGGAGAGTATGGCTATAATGTTTGGGCTTGAGGCGTACAAGGATATAGACAGCTTTAATCCTCAGGAGTATATGAGCAGAGGTGAGTTCGTAGATGCTTTCACAAAGATTGCACCTGCAGTACCTCTTGACCCGGTTTTCAAGCCAAAGGCAACAAAAACCACAAGCTCCAGCAGAAAAAAAACACCTGTGGTATTGCTTTTCAAAGATGTTCCTGAAAAGAACAAATATTTCACAAGTATAAATGATGCTGCAAACAGAGGAATTATATCAATGGGGGGCAATTTCAGGCCGGATGCAAAAGTAACCTTGGCAGAAGCAGTTACCATGATTATTAATTCACTGGGATTAAAAGGGCTTGCTCCCAACCCCTCACCTGTCACAAGCTTCAAGGATAACGACAAAATACCCGGGTATGCAAGGGCACCAATGTATGTTGCCGAAAAAATAGGCTTGATACAAGAGGACAGCAAAGGATATATTTATCCGACTGCTAAAATAACAAAAGCAAATGCAGCCAGAATTATGAAAGTATACATTGACTATATGAACAGCGGAATACGTAAAGAATATATGGAGCGTGTTATAAGTTACAAATAAGATACCTGTTTGGAGGACATTGAAAAATGAACAAATTAAGGCGGATTACTGGAATATTCCTTGCAATAACCATATCAATCACAGTATTTACTTCCACAGCTTTTGCAGAGGAAAGCAAATCTACAGATGGAGAATACCTGCAGAGCGTTATAGACCTGATAAAGCAGAAATACAACGGAAATGTCACAGATGATGAGCTTTTGCAGGGAGCTTTAAAGGGTATGTTTGATACTCTGGATCAGTATTCCGCATATTATACTCCCGAGGAATTCGAGGAATTTTACGGTTCACTTGAAGGAGCAGTTGAAGGAGTAGGTATTTCAATAGAGCAAATTGACAAGAATCTGATAGTTAACAAGGTATTTGCAAATTCTCCTGCAAAGAAGGCAGGTGTTCTTTCCGGAGACAGGATAGTACAGGTTGATGGAAAGTCGGTTCAGGGAAAAGAACTTAATGAGGTTGTATCCAAAATAAAAGGCACAGCCGGTACAATAGTAAAGCTTGGCTTAATGAGACAGGGAACAAAGAATATGCTAACTCTAGAAATGTCCAGGGCGCAGGTTGACTTGCCAAGTGTACATTATGAAATAAGAGGAAACATAGGATATATTCTAATAGATTCTTTTAGCCAGAATACTTCAAAAGGCGTATCAGAGGCGTTAAAGTATTTTGACAGTAAAAAAATTACATCGGTTGTTCTGGATTTACGCAATAATCCGGGAGGATATCTTGAACAGGCTATATCTGTAGCTCAAAATTTTGTACCAAAAGGGATAATTACTACTCTTGATTATAAAGACACAACCTTAGAGGATAAAATATATTACTCCCAGTTGGAGAAGATAAAATATAAGCTTGCAGTTCTGGTAAATGAAAACACAGCCAGCGCTGCGGAAATACTTACAGGAGCAATAAAGGATACAAAAGCCGGTGTGGTAATCGGATGTAAAACCTTTGGTAAAGCAAAAGTTCAGGAGTCCTTGCCAATTCTGTCAAATAATGCATACGAGAAGTTTAATGAGGGTAGTGAGAAAAAGTCTGCAAATGGCTATGACTTTAATTCATATATGACCGATTTGTCAGGATGGGCAAAAATGACAATAGGTCTTTATTACACACCAAAGGGCAATTGCATTGACAAGAAGGGAATCGAACCTGACATACAAGTAAAGGAGTCAGCACCCTTCGGCATACGTGTTAATTTGCTGGAACCTATGTCAATTACAGTAAAACCGTCTCTAGGGACACATTATTACGATGTATTAAATGCAGAATGTGCCTTAAAGCTTTTAAAATATGATATAGGCACACCGGACTACATATTTGATGCTAAATCTGTGGAAGCCATAAAGAAGTTTCAGAAGAGTAATAAGCTCAGCAATTCCGGTATTCTTGACTTTACTACACAAAAACTTCTGAATAGAAAAATCAATGAGATTAAGCAAAATCAGGATGCAGTATATTCCAAGGCTATTATTGAGCTGAAGAAATAAAAATGAAAAAATTAAGTAATTCAAATAAATATATTGACCTTTGTTTTGCCAAAATATAAAATATTAAAAGTATGAGTAAGATGGAAGAGTATTGTCTTATTCATTAACAATTTAATTAAACAATGCATTTCTATATATTGTAATTACGTGAACATATCGAGAGGAGCAAAACAATGTCAGTAAAGTATATCTTCGTAACTGGTGGTGTAGTTTCCGGCTTAGGCAAAGGAATAACGGCAGCATCATTAGGAAGGCTTCTAAAAGCAAGAGGAGTACATGTCACAATCCAAAAGTTCGACCCGTATATAAATGTTGATCCCGGAACAATGAGCCCATATCAACATGGAGAGGTTTTTGTAACGGAAGATGGGGCTGAAACAGACCTGGACTTAGGTCATTACGAAAGGTTTATCGACGAAAATCTCAGCAAAAACAGTAATATAACCACTGGGAAAATTTATTGGTCAGTTATCAGCAAAGAGAGAAAAGGTGATTTTCTCGGAGGTACGGTTCAAGTAATCCCACACATAACCAATGAAATAAAAGATAGAATTTACAGAGTTGGAAAATCAGAGAGAACTGATGTTGTTATAACTGAAATCGGCGGAACAGTCGGAGATATTGAAAGTCTGCCTTTCTTAGAATCAATCAGACAGGTTTCAAATGAAGTAGGCAGAGAAAATGTAATGTATATACATGTAACATTAGTTCCATATTTGGGTATATCAGGAGAACTTAAAACAAAACCAACACAGCACAGTGTAAAAGAATTAAGAAGTATTGGAATACAACCTGATGTAATAGTATGCAGAACTGAAAAGTATCTGTCCCAGGATATGAAGGACAAGCTAAGTCTGTTCTGTAATGTTCCTGAAGGCGCGGTTGTACAGAATCTCGATGCAGAGGTACTTTACGAAGTACCATTAATGCTTGAAAAAGAGGGCCTTGCAAAGATAGTTTGCAAGAGGCTTGGACTTGAGTGTAAAGAACCAAACTTGACAGAATGGGAAGAAATGGTTAGAAGGCAGAAGAACCCTAAGAGTTCCGTTACTATAGGTTTGGTTGGAAAATATGTTGAGCTTCATGATGCATATTTAAGTGTAGCTGAATCACTCCGTCACGGCGGTATAGGAAATGATGTCGAGGTAGACATAAGATGGGTTAATTCAGAAGAGATAGAGAACGGAGATATAAATACTTTTCTTCAAGGAGTAGATGGAATCCTTGTTCCGGGAGGCTTCGGTGACAGAGGAATAGAAGGAAAGATAACTGCTATAACTTATGCAAGAGAAAACAAGATACCTTTCTTTGGTATCTGCCTTGGAATGCAAATGGCTGTCGTAGAATTTGGAAGAAATGTAGCAGGCCTGCATGATGCGAACAGTTCAGAGTTCGGAGAAACTCCATACCCTGTAATTGACCTTATGCCTGACCAGCGTGATATAGACGAAATGGGCGGAACAATGAGATTGGGTGTTTATCCATGTAAAATTATTGAAAACACAATGATCAAAAATATTTATGCGGACGAGCTTATCTATGAAAGACATAGACACAGATACGAGTTCAACAATGAATACCGTGATACCTATATTAAAAATGGTATGACACTTTCAGGCTTGTCACCGAGCGGAAAGCTTGTTGAAACTATTGAGCTGAAAGATCATCCATGGTTTATAGGAGTTCAGTTCCACCCTGAGTTCAAGTCAAGACCAAACAAGCCCCATCCATTGTTTAAAGACTTTATAAGAGCAGCGTATGAATATAGAAATAAATAAATACAGATAAAGAAGACTGTTGTTCGGGAATGAAATGATTCACGGGCAGCAGTCTTTTATTTTAAAAATTAATCATTATTTTCATTTCTTGTATAATTCACCTTATATTTGACAACAATTATTCATAGAGACGTAATTACTATTATTATGAACATCGGACATAATTTTAGTAATTTTAAAATTTATGTTAGTGCCACTAAAAAAAAGGCACATTGGGGATATGGAGGGGAATCGTATGAATAAGGGTTTGTCAATTAAAGTAAGAAGCATTTTAAAGGTAAGTATAATAGTAGCTATTTTGATAGTATTTTCATTGTGGATGCTGTCTTACACATATGCTGAAGATGTAAATGCAGGACTTTCAGAGAATCTAGTCAGGTTGCATGTAATAGCGAACAGTGATTCCGCATCAGACCAGGCACTGAAGCTCAAGGTAAGAGATGCTATTATTGAATATATGAAGGATAAGCTTGCAACTTCACAAAATATAGATCAAACCAAAGAAATAATAAATGAAAATTTGTCTAATATTGAAAATATATCAAAGCAGGTAATTAAGAAAAATAGTAGTAATTATTCGGTTAAGGCCTCCCTTGGTAATTACTCTTTCCCAACAAAGACTTATGGGGATATAGCCTTGCCTGCAGGAGAATATCAAGCACTAAGAGTAGTTATCGGTCAGGGAAGCGGTGCTAACTGGTGGTGTGTACTTTTCCCGCCATTGTGCTTTATTGATGCAACACATGGGACAATTCCCGATTCCGTCAAGCAGGATCTTAAAACTTCATTATCAGACGAGGAGTATAAGCTTATTACCACATCTGATGAGGAGATACCTGTAAAAATTAAGTTCAAACTGGTTGAGTTCTTAGAAGGTTCAAAAGTAAAATTGTCCGGAGTAATAAACAAAATGTTTAATTAAATCCTCCTGTGCTAAAAAGCTGTGTAGTGTTGTTTGCTGCATAGCTTTTTATTTTTAAGCATTTAATTATTCTATTTTTAATATGTACTGATATAATGTAATTAAAATAATAAAATTATAACCTTGGAAATGGCGGTAATTTATGTGGATTATAAGTTGGTTTATCAGTAACTGGGAATTCTATTTATCAATGATTATCAGGCTGGCACTAGCCTGTCTGCTTGGGGGTATAATAGGCTTTGAAAGGGAACATGTACATAGGCCTGCAGGTTTCAGAACCCACATATTGGTTTGTGTCGGTTCAGCTCTGGTTATGATAACTTCCGAATATATATATTATCACTTCTCTACTCATGTAAATACCGACCCGGCAAGGCTTGGGGCACAGGTAATAAGTGGAATCGGCTTTCTTGGGGCAGGAACGATAATAAAAGAAGGAATAAGTGTAAAGGGTCTGACTACAGCAGCAAGTCTTTGGGCTGTATCCTGTGTAGGAATTGCTGTAGGAATAGGCTTCTACGGCGGGGCCTTCATTGCCACTGCATTTATTTTTATAACACTTGTTGTTGCTAAAAAGACACAGACTAAAATGGCTGTTAAAAAAAACATACGCTTGTATGTACACACCCAAATTAAAAAGGGGGAAGTAAATCAGCTGTCTCTTATTATTCAGGAGATGGGTGCAAAAATAAGAAAGACAGATTTTATAAGCAGTGAAAGGGATGGGGAAATGGTACTCAGGTTCACTATTGACCCAGGTATCCAGGTCTCGGTTGCAGAAATAATAGAAGCTATCCTTTGTAACGGGGCAGTAAGGCGGGTTTACGAGGAGGACTAGAATATCTCGTATAATTAAACATAAACTTAGCGTGGACAACAAGTAAAATCTTGTACTATTTTTGAAATCCATCGAATAGACATATTCGTAGAATACAAGAAAGGTGATTTCCAAAAGGTGACAAGATGAGTGTAACTGAATCCATGCTTAATTTTACGAACCCCGACAACCTTTTATCAAAGGGCCTTACTGATAAGGAGGCCAGACACAAGCTTGAAAAACACGGGCCTAATCTGTTGTCGGAAAGAAAAAGAATTTCCCCGATTAAAATTCTGTTTGAGCAGTTTACTGACTTAATGGTTATAATCCTTATGATTTCAACTGTTATTTCGGGCATTATGGGTGAGATGACAGAAGCAATCACAATAATAGCAATAATCGTAGTAAATGCCATAATGGGATTTGTGCAGGAGTACAGGACCGAGAGAACCATGGAGGCGTTAAAATCTCTTGCAGCACCCTATGCAAAGGTCATCAGAAATGAGCAGCAGGCAAGTATACCTGCAGAAGATATAGTTCCCGGGGACGTTCTTGTGCTTGAAGCTGGGGACAGGGTAGCAGCTGATGCAGCCATACTTGAATGCAACAGCCTTCAAATTGATGAATCTCTTTTGACTGGTGAATCGCTTCCGGTAGAAAAACACCAGTTAAAGAACAAAGATGCCTTAATGGACCCCTTTGATAAGAAATCTTCTGTATATATGGGGACAGTGGTAACCGGCGGAAGAGCTAAAGCGGTAGTCTATGCCACAGGTATGAAAACCGAAATGGGCAGCATAGCTGATATGATTCAGAATATAGAGGATGATGAAACTCCTCTGCAAAAGCGTTTGGGGCACTTGGGCAGATTTATAGCAGTAGGATGTCTTATTATATGTGCAATAGTGTCCGTTACGGGAATAATGAGGGGCGAGAAGCTGTTCAACATGTTATTGTCAGGAATAAGTCTTGCAGTTGCAGCAGTTCCCGAAGGATTACCCGCAATTGTTACTATATCTCTTGCCCTGGGTGTTCAGAGAATGCTGAAAAGAAATGCTCTAATACGCAAACTACCTGCAGTGGAGACACTTGGGTGTGCCAGTGTTATTTGTTCCGATAAAACAGGAACTCTTACTGAAAATAAAATGACAGTTAGGAAAATGTATGCATCAGGCTACCAGCTTGACATAACAGGCAATGGCTATAATCTTGATGGCAATTTTCTTATTGATAACAAGCCTACTGACCCGTCGAGGGTTGATGGAATAAGACTGGCTTTGGAAATAGGCGCATTATGTAATAACTCGGTAATTTCACATCCCGTGAAGGAACATACTACAGTAGGTAAAATCAAATCAATTTTTTCAAAGCAGGAAAGCTTCAAGATTTCAGGTGACCCTACTGAAATAGCATTGACCATAGCTGCTGCAAAGGCCGGAATAAATGAAAGCTACCTGAACAGGTCATATAAACGTATTGATGAGATACCCTTTGACTCAGAAAGAAAATGTATGTCTACAGTATGTAAAAATAACAGCGGAGAGCTACTTGTATTTACAAAGGGAGCACCTGACGTGATTATTGATAAATGTAGCAGAATACTATCTTCACGTGGTGTTATCAAAATGGATGAACTGACCAGAAGGTCAATAATAAAGCTTAATGATACAATGGCAAATGATGCACTGAGAGTTATAGGCGTAGCATACAGAAAACTTGAGACCGGCAAATATAATCCGGGTAAAACAAATATTGAAAATGAACTTATATTTGTAGGCTTAATGGGAATGATTGATCCACCTAGGAAGGAAGCCGTAGAAGCAGTCCGCAAATGCAGGCTGGCAGGAATAAAACCTGTTATGATAACAGGAGACCACAAGCTGACTGCAACGGCCATAGCAAAGGAATTGAACATATATTCTCTGGGGGATCAGGTGCTGACAGGTCAGGAACTTGACGGGATGTCCGAAGCCCAGCTTGAAAAATTGGCGGATTCAGTCTCAGTTTATGCAAGAGTATCTCCAAAGCATAAGCTAATGATTGTAAGAGCCTTGAAAAAGACAGGACACATAGTCGCTATGACAGGGGACGGCGTCAACGATGCACCTGCGGTAAAAGAGGCTGATATCGGTGTATCTATGGGGATAACGGGAACCGATGTAACTAAAGAAGCTTCATCTATGATACTGCTTGATGATAATTTCGCAACAATTGTGGCAGCGGTTGAAGAAGGCCGCGTAATCTATAATAATATCAGAAAATTTATTAGATATATGCTTGCATGTAACCTTGGAGAAGTACTGACTATGTTCTTGGGAATGCTACTGTGGTTGCCGATACCACTTATGCCTATACAGATTTTGTGGGTAAATCTGGTTACTGACGGATTGCCCGCAATTGCATTAGGTCTTGATCCGCCTGAGAACGATATAATGTTCCGCCGACCAAGAGGTGCTCACGATAATATATTCTCCCATGGTTTGCTGAAATTGATAATAGCCAGAGGGATATTTATAGGACTAAGTACTCTGGGAGTATTTGTGACAGTAATGTACTTTGTACCTAACGTAGAGCTTGCCCGAACAGCTGCATTTATGACACTTGTACTTACCCAGCTGGTTCATGTTTTTGAATGTAAATCAGAAACAAAGAATATATTTGAAATAGATATATTTAACAATATGCCTTTAGTTCTGGCAATAATTTGCTCCCTGGCCATGATACTAGCCGTTGTGTACATACCCTCGCTTCAAGGTATATTTGAAACAGTTCCTCTCGGGTTAAACGAATGGATGCTAATCGCAGGGTTTTCACTTTTGGGACCCGTTCTGTCAAGTCTAATCGGGATAAACAGAAAAAATAAATATTGCTGATTATAATTAAATAATTATTGAAGGATATCTTAAATGGTGCAGAGCCATTTAAGATATCCTTTTTGCATATAGGAGGGATGGATTCTACTATAACATATTTTGTAAAAAAACCGTGAATAAAAGTAGTTCCAACCCTTTCTATTATATAATAGCTTGAAAAGAATTGAAAAAAACTATATAATTTAGCAGATACTAAATGTTACATTTAGTTCATAGTTTATTAAAAATAATTGTGGATAATATAACATGTGTATCATACAAAAAACATGCCTAAAAAAGTGTTATACTGCACGGAAACAATTTAGGGGGGAAAAAAATGATTGAAATTCAGAATTTGACCAAAAGTTATGGTCAGATAAAGGCTGTAGACGATATAAGTTTTACAGTTGAGAAAGGTGAAGTACTTGGTTTCCTGGGGCCTAACGGGGCCGGAAAATCAACGACCATGAATATCATTACCGGGTTTATACCTTCTACAGAAGGAACAGTAAAAGTTAACGGTTTTGACATTATGGAAAGCCCTGCGGAAGTAAAAAGAAGAATAGGTTATTTGCCTGAACTGCCACCATTGTATATGGATATGACAGTATCAGAATATCTGAATTTTGCTGCTGATTTAAAGAATGTAAGTAAAAAGCAGAAAAAGAGCCAGATGTCAGATATCATGGAATTAGTTAAATTAACAGATGTCAGAGGCAGATTGATAAAAAACCTATCAAAAGGATACAAGCAAAGGGTTGGCTTGGCTCAGGCACTGATGGGCAGTCCGGAAGTGTTGATTCTTGACGAACCTACAGTTGGTCTTGACCCAAAGCAGATAATAGAAATAAGAAAGTTGATAAAGGCTCTTGGAAAGCAGCATACCATAATATTAAGCTCACATATCCTGCCGGAAGTTAGTGCAGTTTGTGAAAGGGTTGTTATTATCAACAAGGGTAAAATAGCAGCTATAGATACCCCGGAAAATCTTTCAAAGGGAATGGGAACTGTCAGCAAGCTTTCTGCTACAATCGTCGGACCAAAGAGTTCAATCATTGGATCTATCCAAGGAATATACGGAATTAAATATGTAGAACCCCATATAGAAAAGGACAAGGATGTTGTTGAATACATCATAGAGTCTGACAAGGAAGTTGACGTAAGACGTCCTCTTTTCTTTGCTATGGCTAAAGCAGGATATCCAATTATAGAGTTGAAATCTCTTGATCTTACTCTTGAAGACATATTCCTGCAGATTACCACACAGGAAAAGGAGGTTATATAATTATGTTTTCTATATTTAAAAAAGAATTCAAATCATATTTTACTTCGGCTACGGCTTATGTAATGATGGGCATGTTTGTTTTGGTTTCATCAATACTATTTTATATAAACCTTGTTTCTCAGACTGCGGACTATAATTTTAACTTAAACTATATGTCTATAATATTAATAATTATAATACCCATACTCACAATGAAGATATTGGCGGACGAAAGAAAGAGCGGTACAGAAGTAATGCTGATAACCTCGCCTACCAGCTTGACAAGTATTGTAGTAGGTAAATATCTTGCAGCTCTTAGTGTGTTTTTGATAATGACAGCCATTACATTTATATACCCCATAATTCTTGCAGTACTTGGAGAACCTGCCATGTCTGAGATTATCGGAGGATATATCGGTTTTATACTTTTAGGTACATCATTCCTTGCTTTTGGATTATTTGCTTCATCATTAACCGAAAGCCAGATAATAGCAGCTATAGTAAGTGTAGTCGGCTTGGTACTTATGTGGTTGCTTCAAGGAATCGCTCCTGCACTTGGTGGAGTAACAGCTAAAGTATTAAACTGGTTCTCTCTATTTTCAAGAACAGAAGATTTCTATGCCGGAATCCTATCTCTTGCACCGATTGTGTACTACCTGAGTTTTTCGGCGATATTTGTGTTTGTTACAATCAGGATAATAGAAAAAAGACGTTGGAGTAAGGGGTGATAAAAGTGGGCAAAATGAAATTTATGAATAAAAGGTCTCTTAAATACGGGACAAATTCTATAGTTCTAATTGTTATTGTTGTTGCGATAGCAATTGTTGTAAACCTGCTTGTTGGAATGGGTAATTTCAGAATGGATTTGACTGCTGATAAACTATACAGCTTAAGCGATCAAAGTAAGGACATCATAAAGAAAATTAAAAAAGAAGTAACAATATACGGCTTGTTTGATAATGCTACTATTCCGGGTGGTTCGGAGTACAGAGAAATTACAGATCTTATCAATGAATATAAGGACTTAGGGGTAGATATTAAATACGTTGACCCTGATAAAGATCCGGGGACAATAACATCCCTTGACCCACAAAAGACACTGGGACTTACAAAGGGTGATTTCGTTGTTAAATCAGGTAATAAAGTAAGAAAACTCGAAGCTCAGGAGCTTTATGGACAGGCAAACCAACAGTACGGAAGAATGTACAGCGCAGAGCCACTTATAACAGGAGCTATTAAGTTTGTTTCTTCTGATGTAACTCCTGTTGCATATTTTGTTGAAGGACATAATGAAGTATCATTGAACGAAAATCTTAATCAGGTATCAAAGATATTGCAAAGCAATAACATGGAAGTAAAGAGTCTTTCATTGCTTACAGAGAAGAAGGTTCCAGACGATTGCAAACTGTTGATATTTGTGTCACCTCAAAAAGATATAACAGATGAAGAAAAAATAAAGCTTGATGCTTACATTAAAAAGAATGGTAACGCTATATTCATGTTTGACTCTTTGGAATCAAGCGAGAAGTTAGCTAACTTTGAAGATTCACTAAATTACTTCAACATAGGAATCAACTATGATAAAGTTAAGGAAAATGATTCAGACAAACATTTACCAAACGATGATTATGCACTTATCGCAGGTTTACAGGAGAATGACATAAACAAAGCATTCTCAGGTGCAAATTACCCTGTGTTTATGCCAGACTCAAGAAGTATCAGTATTTTGAAGAATCAAAAAGACTGGTTAACAAATACTCAACTTATTACTACATCAAATAAGGCTGAGTCTACTGACATAGTGGGCGGAAAGGTAAATAAGGGACCGTTTAACTTAGCTGTTGCGGCAGAGATAAGCGGGGGTAGTAAGGTATTGGTATTTGGTAATAGTAAATTCCTTAGTGACCAAGCTTTATCAAGTCAGTATGGTACTTACTTCCAATATGGTACAAACTATTTCCTTACTACAGTAGTTAACTGGATGCAGGATAAAACCGACGAACAGACAATTTCGGGTAAATTGGTTTCCAGCAAGGCTTTAACTGTTACAGAAAGCCAGACTAAAGTTCTTTCTATTGTTCTTATAGGCGTGGTTCCTCTGTTGATTCTTGGCTGTGGCTTGTTCGTTTGGTCCAGAAGGAGGCACTTGTAAAATATGAAGTTATATAGAAATGCAATTATACTGGTTGTAGTTCTGGGACTTCTGGTAGGAGCATATTTTTTCATCAATAACAAAAAATCCGGAACTACCGATCCTGCCAGTGAAACCACTGATACTGCCAAATCCATAAACGTAATTGACGTGGATTCACAAAAAATAAGTTCAATTGAGTACTCAAGTTCACTGGGTGAGTTTTCCCTTAAAAAGAAAGGTGAAACCTGGGTGATGGATCCTGCATTTGAACTGGAACTGGATAAAAATACAGTAGATAATACTGTAAGCAGTCTGGCTAATATGGAGGCAAACAAGGTTGTTTCTGAAAAAGCGGACAATTTAGCTGATTTCGGTCTTGATAAGCCATCCATGGTCAAAGTGGTTATGTCTGACGGAAGTTTGAAGGAACTTGAAGTCGGAAATAAATCTCCTACAGGTGAAGACGTTTACGTTAAACTGAAAGGCCAGCCAAAGGTTTACACTGTTGGTGGATACTATGAAGACATGCTTAAAGTAAACAGAGGACATTTTTTATCAAAACAAATTCTTCCTGTAGAACCGACTACAATAAAGAAATTTGAATATAAAAAAGACGGAAAGATGCAGTACTCTATAGATATTGAGTCTGAGGCTGATATGAAGATATTAGCTCCAATAAAGGAAGAAGCAGATACAACAAAGATTAGCCAGCTGGTACAGACCGTCGTGCAGATGGAAATTAAAGATTTTGTTGAGGAAAATCCGGCAGATCTTGCTAAATACGGTCTGGACAAACCTGCACATGAAGTGACATATGGTAATGGGAATACTACAAAGACAGTACTGTTAGGTGATAAGGCTGCAGCAGGAGAAGAAACAAGCGGGTCATCTTCTGCCGGGAACATTCTATATGCGAAGTTCGCTAATACAAACGTTGTATTCACTGTAGATGTCTCAAAGTTAACATTCCTTGATGTTACTTTAAAGGATGTAATAAGTCCGTTTGTTCACATACCAAGCATAAACGATGTTAACAAGATAGAATTGACTATTGACGGTAAAACTATAGTATCTGAATTAAAAACTGTTGAAGGCAAGAAGGAAGAAGACAAGTTTAAGGTTGACGGTAAAGATGCAAATATGAAGGACAGCGGTGACAAATCGCTCTTCAGATCCTTTTATCAGGCACTGATAGGAATAACCTTTAACAAGTACCAAGCCGATCTTAAACCTCAAGGAACACCTGAGATTACTATCAAATACTACATGAAACCGGATAATAAGGTGGTCACTGTAGATTTTATCTCTAAAGATAATAACTATTATTATGCAGTAAAGGATGGAGTTTACACAAACAGATTGGTTCTTAAAAACAAGTTTAATGAAGCAGAAGGAGTAAGGGACACTTACAAAAAGCTTAAAGAAGCTATCGATAAAGCAAAATAAAATGTAATCAGCCGGGCAACTCCCACATAGAATTATATAAAAATCTATGTTGGGGGTTGCTTTTTTTGATAAAAGGAGAATTTTCTAATATACTCAAAGTTGCTTTTCTTTATATGGCAACAATAATAGGTGCAGGCTTTGCATCAGGTCAGGAGATTATACAGTTTTTTTCAATATATTATAAAGGAGGTTTTCTTGGCATAATTCTTGCCGGAGGACTTTTTTCAATAATAGGCTACATAGTACTGAGCAAAGTTTATAACGAAAGAATAAGAAGCTACGATGAATTTTTGTTTCCAATGATGGGCTATTTTTTGGGAAGGATAATGGAATTCATCGTAATGCTGTTTATGGCTTGTATAATGAGTGTAATGACCGCTGGATTAGGCAACATATTAATGAATCTTACAGGTCTTGATTACAGAGTCTGTGTAATTATAGGTATTGCAGTGTGTTTGATAGCAATTTTGACAAATATAAAAGGAATTGTGACACTTAGCTCATTTATATCTCCGGTACTTATTGCGGGGATAGTGTTTGTGGGGTGTTATATTCTGGTATCAAAGGATACTTCGGTATTTAATATTTCTAATAAATTCAGTGTTATAACAAATAACTGGGTATTTTCAGCTATACTGTATGTCAGCTACAACACAATACTGTCAACGGTACTTCTTACCGGTATGCTGCCCTACTTGAAGTCAAAAAGAGTCAGTGCATGGGGAGGTGTACTTGGAGGAGGAATGCTGGGGGCTACTGCATTGATATTAAACTCTGCACTGTATTTTTTCTATCCCCACTCAATTACGTCGGAAATACCGGTACTAGGCATAATACAAAATAACAGCAAGCTATTATCACAAATCTACAGCGGAGTCTTGATATTGGCAATGTTCATATCAGCAGTCACATCCGGCTATTGTCTCGCAGACAGAATAAGCAAAAAAATGAAGCTAAATTATAAACTGGTAGCGGTTATACTATGTGCCATAGCAATACCCTTGACTTCTCTGGGGTTTTCTAACCTTATATCAACACTGTACCCTGTTTTTGGTTATTTGGGCCTATTTCTCATTTTTGTAATTATATTTCAACACGTAAGGGAGGTAATTGCGCACAGATGTTTTAGGGGATGACTTTATTTTAAATCAGGGAAACTGGATAAATTCGTATTGGTGTGCTAAAATTTTGGTATATAGCTTGTAACTAAAGAAGAAGTACGAGGTGAAAAATAGTTGAACACTAACACTAATCCAAACCCTGAGTACAAAGTTGTGAAATTTAAAAAATCAGGTATAGTCAGCGTGGTATTATTTCTGTTACTTTTAGTTGCCATTTCTGCAACTGCTTTTATTGTTTATTTAAAAAGTGAAGGGTATGACTTTTCAACAATGAGTGTGAAAGATGCGGTAGCCTTTCTGAAGGATAAAACATATAACAAAAATATATCATCAACTGAGATTACATTTTCTCAGGATGGAAGCGTTGATTGTAAATTGTATTCCAACTACACGGTAATACTATCACAAGACGGCATCAAATGGTATGACCGGGAAGGCAAACTTCTTCAGGAAAATGCATTGACTCTGGCAAGACCCGCACTGCGTATTTCCGAGAAATATATGGTTGTAGCTGACATATCCGGCAGAGATATATTTTTTTACAAAGGCAAAAAGCAGCTTTGGTCAAAAAAGCTTGATAATCAGATAATTAACGTGGATGTTAGCAATGATGGATATTGTACTGTTGTTACACAATCAAAGGATTTTAAATCAGCGGTTCAGGTTATAGACATAAATGGGTTGGAAAAGTATACCAAATTGTGTGCAGAAGATATTGTAGTTTCAGCAAAATCAATTCACGACGGTGAAGATGTATTCATAAATAAATTATCAACCGACAGTGTAAAAACGGGAAGTAGGCTGGAATTCAATAACATATATGATGAAAAGCCCTTTGCATCCGTCAATATAGCAGATACAATAATTCCTTTAGTATTAACACAAGGTGACAATTTAGTAGCTGTGGGACAAAATTTAATTTTATATTTGGACAAGCAGGGAAAGGAAGTTTGGAGGAAAAGTGCCGATTCGATTTTTTGCGTTGCGCCGGAGATAGAAAAATATATAGTTATTGCGGGAAAATTCTCAGGAGAAGGAGAGGTTTCCGGACAACAGGTTCTGGTATTGGATAAAAAAGGTAATACTCTATACAGTTTTGAGCAACCTGAGAATATCGTAGGGATGGATACTTATGGAGGCAGATTACTGCTACGGACCCAAAGAAGTGTCTACCTTTACAGCATAAAAGGTAAGAAACTGGGACATTACGCGTCACGCAATGAACTAAAGGACGCTTATCTTGTTGGAGACAATGAGGTGATTGTGGTTTCAGGAGGTTCAATAGAAACAATAAAGATTGATGACAGTACGACTTAATAATACTAAGGATGGAAACAGTATGAACTGGGCAGATTTTGCGGTTTTGATTATCATCGCCGTATTTACTTTTATCGGATTGAAAAATGGTTTTCTTTATTCAGTATTCAGACTTTTCTCATACATTCTTTCTGTAATTTTTGCAGTTAAGTTTTATCCTGTTCTTTCAGGGATACTCCAGAAGACAGTCTTATTTGACAGTGTAAAAATGTCAGTAATAAGAGGGTTGATGAAGCAACAGGGACAAGCCGTTGCCAACGCCAAGGAGACTGCGGCACAATCAGTAGTTGACGGCTTGAAACTTCCGGGTTTTTTAAAAGATTCCATACTGGAACATATACAAAATAACAATATACTTGACTTTACGGGAATAATAGATGCAGTTGGCTCTGAAATAGCTTCACTTGTAATGAATATATTAAGTTTAGTAATAATATACGCTCTTATAAGGTTCGGACTCTTATTTGCAAAGGTTGTAATAAAAACTATCGCCAGAGTACCTGTATTTCGTCAACTGGATAAAACGGGTGGAATAGTGCTTGGTGCAGTTGAGGGAATACTTGCGGTTTATATAATTTGTGCAGTTCTGGTACTATTCAGTGCTTTTCCCAAATTCAGCTCATCTATAGAGAATATAGAAAACTCACTTTTAGCGAATCATTTCTATGAAAACAATTTCATAATAAGCTGGATATCTCCGGATGCTATAGATAAGAATTAATGTTTTTTATTTAATACACTATTCTTGTTAATGTTTTTTATCTATTTCACGTCAGCTTATAGACACACTCACATCAAAATAGTAGAATGATGTTACCTTAAAAAACAGTTTCTTACAAATATACAGTATATTTTTATAATATTGATAATTTGCAGTCTTGAAATTTTTGGGGCTGTTTTTGTGTATTTGTGCAACTTATGTAATAATATAGGGGTATTTATAAGAAATATAGAATTGCCATAGAGAATAGGAGGCTTTGTAATGAGAAGTGACGTAGTTAAAAAAGGTATAGAGAAAGCACCCCATAGGTCACTGTTCAAAGCTATGGGTTACACCGATGAAGAACTGGAAAGGCCTTTAATCGGAGTGGCAAACTCAAAAAGTGATATAATACCGGGACATATACATCTGGATAAAATAACGGAAGCGGTGAAAGCCGGAATCAGAATGGCCGGAGGAACACCCATAGAATTTGGTGCAATAGGCGTATGCGATGGTATAGCAATGGGTCATACGGGAATGAAATACTCGCTTGCAACCAGGGAACTAATCGCTGATTCATGTGAAGCGATGGGAAAGGCGCACAGCTTTGACGGAATGGTTTTCATACCAAACTGTGATAAGATCGTACCGGGAATGCTGATGGCTGCAGCAAGGGTAAATATTCCGTCTATAGTAATCAGTGGCGGGCCTATGATATCCCTTAACAGGGACGGAAAGCAACTTGACCTCAACAGTATGTTTGAAGCTGTTGGTTCATATAAAGCCGGGACAATGACAAAGGAAGAAGTGGACGATATAGAAAACCATGCGTGTCCGGGCTGTGGTTCATGCTCGGGAATGTTTACGGCAAACTCCATGAACTGTCTTACAGAAGTACTTGGTATGGGTCTTACGGGTAACGGAACGATACCTGCTGTATATGCAGAGCGTATAAGGCTTGCAAAGTATGCGGGGATGAAGATCATGGAACTGGTGGAAAAAGACATTAAGCCTTCTGACATCCTCACAGATGAAGCATTTGAGAATGCATTAACAGTTGATATGGCCCTTGGTTGCTCAACAAACTCGGTACTTCATCTTCCTGCTATTGCAAATGAAATAGGAATAGAAATAAACCTAGACATTATTAATGAAATCAGCTCAAGGACCCCAAATCTCTGCAAGTTGGCTCCCGCAGGCAAATATCACATACAGGACTTATACAACGCTGGCGGGGTACAGGCTGTAATGAACGAGTTGGCAAAAAAAGAACTCCTTCACCTTGATTTAATAACTGCAACAGGTAAAACAGTAAAAGAGAATATTCAGAATGCAAAAGTAAAGGATTATGAAATAGTAAAAAGTATAGATGCACCTTACAGTACTACCGGGGGAATAGCCGTATTAAAAGGTAATATTGCACCTGACGGAGCAGTTGTGAAAAAGTCAGCTGTGGCTGATTCAATGCTGGTACACTCGGGGCCTGCAAGAGTATTTGACAGCGAGGACGAGGCAATAACGGCTATATATAACGGACAAATAAACAAAGGCGATGTTGTAATAATTCGCTATGAAGGCCCAAAGGGTGGCCCGGGTATGAGAGAGATGCTGAGCCCTACCTCCGCTATCGCGGGGATGGGTTTGGACAGTGACGTTGCACTTATAACTGACGGTAGATTCTCAGGTGCTTCCAGAGGTGCTTCAATCGGTCACGTGTCACCGGAGGCAATGGAGGGTGGCCCGATAGCACTGGTTCGTGAAGGAGACATGGTAGACATTGATATACCTTCGGGCAGTATAAACATTCAGGTATCCGACGAAGAGATGACAAAACGTAAAGAGTCATGGAAGGCTCCGAAGCCTAAGATAACCACGGGGTATCTTGGAAGATATGCACGACTGGTTACATCTGCAAGTACTGGAGCAGTTCTCAAGTAATTGCAAGAACCACTGTATAAAATGAATTCAAAAGGAGCGTGATGTGCGTATGAAGCTGTTAGGTGCTGACGTTATTATAGAATGTTTAAAAGAGCAGGGCGTTGATACGGTTTTTGGATATCCGGGAGGTCAGGCAATAATAATATACGATGCCTTGTACAGAGCAAGAAATGAAATACGGCACATACTCACCTCCCATGAGCAAGGGGCAGCACATGCTGCAGACGGGTATGCCAGAGCAACAGGAAAGGTTGGTGTCTGTATAGCGACATCAGGGCCTGGAGCAACAAATCTTGTAACAGGTATTGCAACAGCATATATGGATTCTGTACCAATGGTTGCAATAACAGGACAGGTGCCCACTGCACTTTTAGGGAAGGACTCCTTTCAGGAGGTTGACATTACGGGAATAACAATGCCTGTAACCAAGCACAACTTTATAGTAAAGGATGTAACAAAACTTGCCCAAACCATAAGAAAGGCCTTTGCCATTGCAAAAGAAGGCAGGCCCGGGCCTGTGCTTGTTGATGTGTGCAAGGACGTTTCAGGAGCGGAAGTAGAGTATATACCCCAAAAACCTGATAAGGATGATTATCAATCAACAAAACTGACTGAAATAACCTCAGGCGATTTGGAACAGGCAATACAAACTATAAACGAAGCAAAAAGGCCTTTGTTACTTTCCGGAGCAGGAGTCGGAATAGCAGGTGCGGAAAATGAAATATTAGAACTGGCTGAAACAGCATCAATACCCGTTTGCACATCACTTATGGGAATGGGGACATTCCCGGGGACACATCCCCTGTATACGGGAATGGTAGGTATGCACGGTACAAAAGCTTCAAACTATGCCGTACATAGCTGTGATTTACTTATAGTCGCCGGATCACGATTTAGTGACAGAATTGTAAGCAATATAAGCACATTTGCACCTGAAGCAAAGATAATGCATATAGATGTTGATCCTGCAGAAGTCAGTAAGAATGTAAGAGCACATTATCCTCTCGTTGGTGACATAAAGAAAATACTAAAAGCATTGCTAAAAGGTATAGTTTATAAAAAGGATACGGATTGGATAAAAAAGATATATGAATGGAAGGAAGTTTATCCACTAAAATATGATAGGTCAGACACGGTACTCAGGCCACAGTATATAATAGAAAGAATATGTGAGCTTACTAAAGGTGATGCAATAATAACAACGGAGGTAGGACAACACCAGATGTGGGCGGCCCAGTATTTTAAATATAATAGGTTCAGGCAGTTTATATCCTCAGGTGGTTTAGGAACAATGGGCTATGGACTTGGAGCCTGCATTGGAGCACAGCTTGCCAGACCTGACAAAAAAATTATAAATATTGCCGGTGACGGAAGCTTCAGAATGAATTGCAGCGAACTTGCCACAGCAGTTGAATATAAGCTTCCTATAATAATTGCACTTTTTAACAACAAAGCACTTGGAATGGTTCGCCAATGGCAGGAATTATTTTTCGGGGGCAGGTTCAGCCAAACATCAATAGACAGGGGAACTGATTTCGTAGCACTTTCGGAAGCATTTGGAGCAAAGGGTATAAATGTAAACCACCCGGCGCAGGTAGACGACGCTATTACAGCAGCTTTAGCTGAAACCTGCTGTCCGATACTTCTGAATTTCGAAATTGACAAGGACGACAAGGTATTTCCCATAGTTCCTCCGGGAGCAGGTCTTAACGAAGTAGTTGATTGTTAGATCGATATATTACCATACTAAGAATTTAAAAAAGGGTGGCTTATAAAAGCCACCCTTAACTATAATATACATGTTATTTGCCGAAAATACGATAAAAAAGCCTTTTCAACAGAGGTTGTTTATTAACCTGTTTATTATTAGCATTACTGCCAGTATTGGCAATATCCACAGACGGAAGCTTGCTATTTGTTGCAATAGCTGCAGAGTTACGGTTATTATCTTGAGATTTAAGGCCGGGCGCATTTGGTGTTACATGCCTTGATACTGAACGAATAGGTGGCTTTTGACTCCTGACCGGAGTAACGGGAGCTCTGCCGGGTTGCCTGCTTGGATGTACAGGCTTTTTCTCAGGGGCAGGTGATTTACCTATATGCCTGCCGGAAGCATCCGGCTTTTTGGAATGCTTCGGCCTTGAATTCGATATTCTTTGAGGTTCCCTGCCTTGTCCGTTTTTCTTATGATTAACAGACGAATCTGAAGAAGAATTATCCTTTATCCATTGGGCTGCTTCCTCAAGGGCTTTACTAAATGCCTCATCGTTAGGCAATTGTTCCTCAGGAATCAAAGCACCTATGTGTTCTTCAATCTCATAGAGACTAATAATGTCATCTCCGGTAACCATTGAAAAAGCACGTCCCTCATGACCGGCTCTGCCTGTACGGCCGATTCTGTGAACATAATTGTCCTTGTCATTGGGGACATCGTAGTTAATTACCAGAGAAAGACCCTCAATGTGAATACCCCTTGCAGCAACATCTGTGGCCACCAGAATATGAAATTTTCCTTGCTTGAATTGCTGTATAGTGCTAAGGCGTTTACCCTGCGGGATATCGCCATGAAGTGCCTGGGAAGAATAGCCTTTTTTTGTAAGGAAGCTTTGAACTCTGTCAACAGCCGCTTTGGTATTACAGAAAATCATGCAACTTTCCGGCTTTTCAACTATGAGCAAACGGTTAAGCTGAGTATTCTTTTCATTATAATTAACTCTGTAATATACCTGATGTATAGTATCTACAGTTTTAGTCTGTGATTCAATCTCTATTGTAACCGGATTCTGCATATACCTGTTGCAAATATTATGTATTTCAGGAGGCATGGTAGCAGAAAACAGGAGAGTTATCCTTTCTTTAGGCAGAGTCTTTATAATCCTTACAACCTGATCTAAAAAGCCCATGTCAAGCATTCTGTCAGCTTCATCAAGAACCAGGAAACGAATATTTTTTGTAACCAGTGAACCATGACTGATGTGATCAAACACACGACCCGGTGTTCCTGTAACAATGGACACACCCTTGCTAAGAATCTGAGTTTCTACATTAATATTATGTTGACCATACACTGCCGTAGTTTTGTGCTTGAGATATTTGGCCATTTTACTGATATCGCTGTCTACCTGAACTGCCAGTTCTCTTGCGGGAGTCAAAACCAAACCTTGAGGCCCCGCTGCCTCGGGATCGGTCATCTGTAGCATGGAGACACCGAAAACTGCAGTTTTACCGCTACCCGTCTTGGACATAACAATTAAATCTTCATTATTAAGAATGTGCGGAATTGCTTTACTCTGGACTTCAGTGGGAGTTACAAAGCCCATTTCGTCAATAGCTTTTAAAATAGGGGCTGAGATGCCCAATTCATTAAATGTGTTGTTCATTGTAATCTTCTTTCGTTAAAATTATATTGTTAATTATACCATTTAGTTAATGGTTGTTCTATACTAAGGAGAAAACAGGTTGTATTAAAAACACCGCTTGACTTTTTAATATATATATGTTAAATTTAATATTGCTCCTGTGTAAGTCTTTTTTTTTATGTCAAAATTAAATTAAAACATGCAGGGAGAAAATACAATTTGAGCGGCTGGAGGTGTTATTGATGAGAGTTAAGATTACGCTCGCATGTACTGATTGTAAACAGAGAAATTATTCTAACCTGAAGAATAAGAAGAATGATCCAGATAGACTGGAACTTAAAAAATATTGCAAATTCTGTCACAAGCACACTGTTCATAAGGAAACAAAATAGTTTTGTGCAAAAGGACGGCAATGTTTAATTATACGTATTTTGTGTCAACAATTACGGTATAACACTGCCAATTATATTTAAATATTATTATTGGGAAGTGATTAAAATGGCTGAAAACGAGGTTAAAAAAGTATCTCGGTTAAAGAAGAGTGGCCAAGGAATTGTAAAGTTGTATAAAGAAATCAAGGCTGAGCTGAAGAAAGTTATTTGGCCAAACAGAACTCAGCTTATAAACAATACCGCGACAGTACTTATTTTCTGCCTGATTGTTGGCGCGATAATATGGGTTGCTGATTTCGGTTTTACAAAACTAGCCGAGGTTGTATTTACGAGGTAATTGGTTTACAAGAATTAGAGGGAGGACATGGGGCTCTTGTTGGATGGGCCTGTTTTTGATATGTCTGAAGAAACTAAGTGGTACGTTGTTCATACCTATTCGGGGTATGAAAACAAAGTTAAAGCAAATCTTGAAAAGATAGTTGAAAACAGAAGTATGCAGGATTACATCGTTGACATTGTTGTTCCGATGGAAGAGCAGATTGAGATCAAGGATGGCAAGAAGAAAGCTACCCTGAAAAAAGTTTTTCCTGGGTATGTACTTGTCAAAATGATTATGTCGGACGAGTCATGGTATATAGTTAGAAATACCAGAGGCGTTACCGGCTTTGTAGGACCTGGATCAAAACCAGTGCCTTTATCTGATGATGAAGTTAAGGCAATGGGAGTGGAAGAATTTGCTCCGGAAGTAGATTATGAAGTTAATGACAATGTCAGAGTTACATCCGGACCTCTTGAGAACTTTATCGGGATTGTCGAAGAGATTAATCTTGAGAAAAAGAAGGTTAGAGTTTCTGTATCAATGTTTGGCAGAGAAACTCCTGTTGAACTTGAATTGACACAGATTCAGAAAATTTAGGCCATAAGGCAGATGAGACGGGAAACCGTTTTATCATTTTAATAAATCAAAATAAGCAATAGGTAAGAAATTTGGGAGGTGGAATTAATGGCAAAGAAAATTGCAGGTTACGTAAAACTTCAGATTCCTGCGGGGAAAGCAACTCCGGCTCCACCGGTTGGACCAGCTTTAGGACAGCACGGCGTTAACATTATGGGTTTTTGTAAGGAATTCAA
>JAEZUC010000104.1 GCA_023443515.1 Bacillota bacterium | reverse complement strand
AAGTTCGCAAGTTACTCAATTTTGAAATCGTTTTACGATTTCGGAATTTTTTCGAGTTCCTTTACATGTTTATCACTGTTTACTTTTCAAAGTCCATAAAGCCTTCTTACGACTGCTTTGTAAGGTTCTTGCCGTTTGCTTGTCGCAATCAGCTTAATTATAATAACACGCTGATACTTTACTGTCAACACTTTTTTTACAAATTAATTATATTCTTATTAATAATGTATTAAAAATGCCTTCACCGTAGCAACGGCTTACTTAGAATATCATAATTGCACTTTTATTGTCAATGAAGTCTTATGCCACGTAACACCATTTTCGACTATTATTTTAATTTATATGTTTTTTATACCTGTGTTCTAGTTTATTCTTTTATTTCCTTAAACTTTTTTATGTTGTAAGTATAGATTTTTAATAATTGAGACTTTATTACCGCATTTATTAAACTTCATTTTGTCACATAGTTGTCGAACTATAACCAATCCTCTGCCATGATCGCAATACAGATCATTTATACAATCCAAATCTTTATTAAGCAATGCAGTTTTTGTATGGTTGAAACCGCTACCCTCATCCATTACACTCACATATAAGTAATTGTCAATTATTTTGAAGGTTACATACGTACGCTTATCCTCTTTGCATTTATTGCCGTGCTGTAATGCATTTACAATCAATTCATTGAGTATAACTCTTATTTCAAATTTTACGTCTTCACATACACAATTCCCTAATGTAATGTAATCAAGAATTAGCGTAACAATTTCAGATACATTTACAGGATCGTTAATGATATAAGTAATAGCTCTCACAATTACACCTGCCTAAATTTTGTTATATTATATAATACCCGTATTTTTTAGGTGTAAACAATGATGCACCTACTTGAGGTAGGTTCTGAATTTGTCGAGTATCTTCTTTTCCATTCTTGAAATATACATCTGTGAAACTCCAAGTATTTCAGCTATCTGCTTCTGAGTCTTGTCCTGAATATACCTGTATGTTATAAATTCTCTTTCAACGTCATTAAATGATGTGAGCACTTTTTGTATAAAGTCTTTGTTGTCTATCATTTCATATGTTTTCTCGTCATACCCCAAAGTGTCACCTAACTCAGAATCACTATCCTGATTGATTGTCTGATCAAGGGATTTAACTATGGTGGAGCTTCCGGCTTCTAGTATCTCAAGTACTGTTTCAACAGATATTCCCATGTATTCAGCTATTTCATCTGCCCTTGGTACTCTACTTAGTTTTTGTGTAAGTTCATCTCTGACTTTGTTTACTCCCTGCCGGGATTCATATATTCTTCTTGGTATTTTTATAGTTGTACTCTTGTCCCTGAAAAATCTCTTTATTTCACCAAGAATTGTAGGAGTAGCAAAACTTACAAACTTTACTCCCTTGTCCGGACTAAATCTATCTACAGCCTTTATTAAGGCTAGGCAAGCGACTTGATATATATCATCAAAGTCAACTCCTCTGTTTAAAAACTTTTTGGATAAATACTCTGCAAGGCCAAGGTAATTTGCTACAATCTCATTTCTATATTCAAGGTTACCTGTATTTATGTATAAAGAAAACAACTGTGCTTCATCGTAGTTTAATGTATTTTGAGTTTTGTTTTCCATAGCTATACTCCAATCTTTTTTGTCATTACTATGGAATGATCTTCATTACAAAGTTCTACTGAATCCATTAGAGCTTTCATAATGTATAGTCCATATTCGTTTTCTATGGATTGTTCAAAGCAGTTTAGTGTACTGTTTTCTGCCGTAAATGTTATTTTGATATTATCAGTATTGATATCAAAGGATATCCTATATTGACTTATGTTATTTTCTGTTCTTGATAGTATTATATTACATACTTCAGATACAGCTACCTTTATATCTTCAACTTCGTCAATATTAAAACCTGCTCTGGTTGAGACACTTGATGCAGTCAGTCTTGCTGTACTTACATATTCGCCCTTTGCAGGTAAGATAAGTGTTACATTATCGTTCGATATTCTTTCCATTGGCATTCTCCTTATTTCAGTGATTTAATCTAACACCTAGAAAAAAGGTACACGGTAAGTGTACCTCTTGTCTCTGATTAGTTTATTCTATTTTAAATAACTTGTCCAAGCCGGTAATAAGAAATAACTTTTTAATATTATCCTTCAGATTGCAAATGTATATATGATTGTCTTCTTTTCTTACCTCTTTAAGTGCTCCTACAAGTATACCTAAGCCTGTGCTGTCTATATAGGTAAGTTCCTTGCAATCTATATAGAGATCACCATTACAAGATTTAACAGCATCATTTAGTTCGTTTTTAAAATTCTGTGATGTATAAATGTCAATTTCGCCTGACAAGACTATTTTACATTTATTGTTATCTAATATTTTTTGAACGCTCAGTTCACTATGTTCCATATTACTATTACTACCCCCTTTACCGACATTTTTTCTTATCGCCGTTACTTTGTAAATATCTTTATGAGCTTTTTTATAAGTTCAAAATTTTCCGGCTCTACGCGAACAGCCAATATTTTTTCAGGCCCCAAAACATCAACATCCTTGAAAAATTCACTGTTTGTTACGTCTATACCATATAATTTAGGCTCAGAATCTCTATATGATTTAACTGTTCGCTTTTCGTTCGGGTCCTGCGGCTGATTCCAGTCTTCTACAACTTTAAGTTTGAGGTAATCACTGGATTTAACATCTATTTTAAAATCTCTTGCTACATCATCAAGCGCCATAAAGGCACCATCTGAGGCATACTGGTCAAATACATACTTACTTAATAAAAATACATCTGTATCAGAAGCTGAGAAAACTATCATTGCTTTTTGTATATACATATGTGTATTCGGATCATTTATTCTGTCACTAAGCAGTACAGTTTCCAAGGCGACTTCCTTTATTTCAGGTATACTCTTTGTTATTTTCTGCTTCAATGTATCAGTTGACTGCTCGTGTACTTCACCTAAAATCCCTATGGTTATGTCAGGTTCAACTTTGGTCACAATGGAATATACTGTTGATGCAATAATTATAACAACCGCTAATGCTACTAGTATATGGTACTTGTGATAATGAAAAAAGTTATCTACCTTTTTCTTATCAATTCCTGCCTTTTCAAATGTCTTGTCAACATATGTTTCCTTTTTTGGTTCTTTTGGCTCTTCAACCTCATACCCCATAAGGATTCTATACGCATCTGTTTTCTTTTGAAAATCTTCTTGCGCTTCCTCGGTTAAAGTACCGTCAATTTTCATTTTGCGGTACTTTTTCAGTATAACGTCATATTTTTTTTCAATTTCTTCTTTTGTTGAATTAGCAGGTACGTCCATTATTGTTCTTGATTCTTTTTTCGTGTACTTCAAATTAACCTCCATGACCAATCAAAGGTCCCAATTACATATAGGTTATCCGTTTATCTTTATATGCTATCATACCAAAGTTAATACTTTCCAGGTCTTTAATCTCTCGGTTTCATTGTTGGGAACAACAGGATGTCTCTTATTGATGCAGAATCAGTCAATAGTATTATCAGTCTGTCAACTCCTATTCCCAATCCACCTGTTGGAGGCATTCCATACTCCAAGGCAGTAACATAATCGTCATCCATCATATTTGCTTCTTCGTCTCCGGAATCCCTCTTTTTCACCTGGCTGATAAATCTTTCTTTTTGATCAATAGGATCGTTTAACTCAGAGTATGCATTACCCATTTCTCTTCCTGTAATGAAGAATTCAAAACGTTCTGTTAATTCAGGACAATCCGGCTTTCTTTTTGTAAGAGGAGATATTTCTACCGGGTAGTCATATATAAATGTAGGTTGCACCAGGTTGCTCTCTACAAATTCTTCAAACATAAGATTCAATATTTCTCCGCGAACCATACCGTCTTTTACATGTACTTTTTTTGATTCTGCGGCTGCTTTCGCTTCTTCATCGGTTTTTATTGCGTCAAAGTCAATACCTGAATATTTTTTTACTGCTTCTATCATAGTCATTCTATTCCAAGGCGGAGTAAGATCAATTTCCTGTCCTTGGTACTGAATCTTAGTGGTACCTAATGTTTCCATTGCTACTGTAGATATAAGGTTTTCTGTAAGTTCCATCATTCCCTTATAATCATTGTATGCTTCATACACTTCCATCATTGTAAACTCAGGATTGTGCTTTACGGACATACCTTCATTTCTGAACATTCTTCCCATTTCATATACTTTTTCCATTCCACCTACTATAAGTCTCTTTAAGTAGAGTTCAGGTGCAATTCTCAAGTACATATCCAGGTCTAATGTATTGTGATGTGTGATAAACGGTCTTGCAGCCGCTCCTCCGGGAATTGTGTTCAATAACGGTGTATCAACTTCAAGAAATCCTCTGTTATCAAGAAATTTTCTGATTGATTTTATTATTTTACTTCTTAATATAAATGTATTCTTAACTTCCGGATTTACTATTAAATCAACATACCTTTGTCTGTATCTTAAATCTGTATCTTTTAAACCATGCCACTTTTCAGGCAATGGGAGCAATGACTTTGATAAAAGGGTAATTTCTTTTACCTTAATTGATATTTCTCCTTTGTGGGTCCTGAATATCTCGCCCTTTACGCCAACTATATCGCCGATGTCATATTTTTTAAACATTTCATAGGCTTCATCTCCTACTTCGTCTTTCCTGACGTAAAGCTGAATTTTCCCATCTCTGTCCTGAAGATCACAAAATCCTGCCTTACCCATGCCACGCTTTGACATCAGTCTTCCGGCAATGGAAGCAATCTGTCCTTCTTGTGCTTCAAAATTTTCGATAATATTTTTGGTTGAATTTGTTACATCATACTTTACTATCTTAAACGGGTCACAGTTTTTATCCTGTAAATCCTTTAGCTTTGCACGTCTTACTCTTAGTATCTCACTTAATTCCTCTTCGCTCTGTTGATTCTCCTGGATATTCTCTTCTGACATTATGTCCTCCTATTTATATACTAAAGTGTTTTAATCATTTTCTTTATAAAAAACAGTTTACATTGTTAATGTAAACTGTAAGTATAATTATATATTAATTTTGCTTTTTGTGGCAACACATATTGTATTGTTTCTATTTTGATATCTCAATTATCTTAAATTTCAATACTCCGTCCGGTACCTGTACTTCAACTGTTTCGCCCTTTTTGTGTCCAATCAGTGCGGCACCTACAGGAGATTCATTTGAAATCTTTGATTTAAGAGGATTGGCCTCTGTAGAACCTACAATCAAGTATTCCACTTCTTCATCAAACTCAACATCGTAAATCTTTACCTTGGAACCAAGGCTGACAACATCAGTTTTTACTTCATCTTCATCTATTATTCTGGCATGCTTTAGCATAGATTCAAGTTGTAAAATCCTGCCTTCTACTTGTGCCTGTTCGTTTTTAGCTTCATCATACTCAGAATTTTCAGATATATCACCAAATGAAAGAGCCTGCTTTATTCTCTCGGCTACTTCCTTTCTTTTGGTTCCTCTCAAAAATTCTAATTCTTCTTCCAGCTTCTTTAAACCTTCGTAGGTTAAAACGACTTCTTTTGCTGACATTTGAAGCCCTCTCCTTTACCATTAATTTTTTCTGCTAGACCTATGATTATTAAATAATATAAAAACTGTCTTTTTCTAATATAATATTCAATTTATTGACTTATATTAATATACATGGAATAAAAATTAAAATTATGTTCCTGACGGCTGTAGTACCTTTGATGTCAGGTTAGCTATATTGCTAACTAATTATAGATTACATATATAATAATGTCAAGAAGGTTTTATCCATTTTTTTACATACAGTTTTATGGATTAATACACCTATAATTATCTCTATAAACTTAAATAATATAATTTAAGTATCAAGAAGATATTTCCTTATCCTTTAATATTACATCATGTGCTCCGCCTTCTTTGATGCTTGTTGCGGATACCAGTGTTATTCTGGCTTTCTGTTGGAGTTCGGATACTGATAAGGCTCCGCAGTTGCACATTGTAGATTTTATCTTATATATGGTAGTATCAAGATTGTCTTTTAGTTTACCTGCGTACGGAACGTAGGAGTCAACACCTTCTTCAAAGCCAAGCTTCGCTTCTCCTCCCATGTCATATCTCTGCCAGTTTCTTGCACGGTTTGAGCCTTCTCCCCAATATTCTTTTACAAAGTTTCCTCCAACCTTTAATTTTCTGGTTGGACTTTCGTCAAATCTTGCAAAATATCTTCCCAGCATTATAAAGTCAGCACCCATTGCCAGGGCAAGTACCATATGATAATCATGTACTATTCCGCCGTCAGAACATAAAGGTACGTATATTCCTGTCTCTTTCATGTATTCGTCTCTTGCAGCTGATACCTCAATAAGAGAGGATGCCTGTCCGCGTCCGATACCTTTTTGTTCTCTTGTTATGCATATAGACCCACCGCCGATACCAACCTTTATAAAATCAGCACCTGCATTTACCAAATATCTGAAGCCTTCTTTGTCTACTACATTTCCTGCACCAACTTTTACTTCCCCATTATATGTTTCCTTGATCCATTTAATTGTATCTGACTGCCATTCGCTGTATCCGTCGGATGAATCTATACAAACGATATCTACTCCGGCTTCAACCAGTGCAGCGACTCTTTCCTTGTAATCACGGGTATTTATACCTGCTCCTACAATAAGACTTTTGCTTTTGTCCAACAATTCGTTTGGATTTTCCTTGTGACTGTCGTAGTCTTTTCTGAATACAAAATACATTAATTTTTGGTTGTTATCTATTATTGGAAGACAGTTCAGCTTATGCTCCCATATTAAATCATTTGCTTCTTTTAATGATGTTTTTTCATTTCCGTATATCAGTTGGGAAAAAGGAGTCATAAAGCTACTTATTTCTTCGTCAAGAGATGCTCTGCTAAGTCTGTAATCCCTGCTTGTAACTATTCCCAGAAGTTTGCCTGTAGGTGTTCCGTCTTCAGTTATAGCTATGGTAGAATGTCCTGTTTTTTCTTTCATTGCAACTACATCTCTGAGTTTATTGTCAGGACGGAGATTGCTGTCGCTTACTACAAAACCAGCTTTATATTTTTTAACCTTCCTCACCATTTCAGCCTGATTTTCAATACTTTGTGATCCGTATATAAATGATATACCCCCGCATTTTGCCAGTGCTGTTGCCATGTTGTTGTCTGAAACAGACTGCATTATTGCAGAAGCAACCGGTATATTCAACTCAAGAGATGGTTTTTCACCCACTTTATGCTTAACTACTGGTGTCTTTAGGACAACATTATCCGGTATACATTCCTTGGTACTGAGATTTGGAACTAAGAGGTATTCACTGAAAGTCCTCGAAGGTTCGTTGTAATAAAAAGCCATTTTTTATATTTCCTCCTTATATAAACATTTGTAAATTTATTTAAATATTATAATACTGTTTGCATTTGTTATTCAAAAAGCAAAGGACAAAAAAAGTCCTTTGCCTTAGGTTTCAAATTTATTCAAAAACCTTTCTTGGAATATATTTCTTGAATGATTCAATCATTTTGGGATGTGGTTCAAAAAATATAAGTATTTTCTCACCGTCTTTTACTGTAGATATGAAGTATACTTCATTTGAATCCATTGATGTTACAGCATTTATGCGCTTTTTGATATTTTCGTAGCTTTGATTATATTGCCCGCTTGTCATTTTTGCAATTATTTCAAACTCTTTGCAAGAACCACTAAATACTCTTTTTCTTTTTCTCTGTGCTATTATCATATCTATATCTAATTCACCGTTGGTAACGATATATTCGTATTCCACATTTCTGTTTCTTATAAGCATATAGCCAAAATATGCAATGGCTACAAGCACCACTGGCATAAAGCTTTGTAGGAAGCTCAATGAGCCAACTATCATGATCAACATTAATCCAATCAAAATTGTAGCTGCAATTATTACTGAGTCAACAGCAGTTTTTCTGCGTTTTACGATTTTCTCCATAAATATGTCCATTTTTATAAGCCCCTCCTCATTGGAACTAACAAAGCATTTTTAAAGCTTGTTAAAATAATAATAAATTAGCAAGATAATATCAAGTAGTTAGTGAAATTATTTTTTATTTACCAATTAAATACAAATAGAGGATGACTATTTTGTAGCCACCCTCTATTTGACTTTTTATCTTAGTACATTCCGCCCATTCCGCCTGGCATTCCGCCCGGCATTGCTGGTGCCTCAGGTTCTGGCTTGTCAGCTACAACACTTTCTGTTGTCAGTACCATTGCTGCTACAGAAGCTGCATTTTGGAGAGCTGATCTTGTAACCTTTGCAGGATCAACAATTCCGCATTCAATCATATCTATATACTTTTCGTTAAGTGCATCAAATCCGATATCCTTTTCGCTTGCTTTTATCTTGTCAACTATTACTGATCCTTCAAGGCCTGCATTTGCTGCTATTTGTCTTACAGGTTCTTCAAGAGCTCTTAATATGATCTGAACACCTGTTTTTTCGTCACCTGAAGTTGTTTCAAGTAGTTTAGCAACTTCCGGAATAACATTTATTAATGCTGTTCCACCACCGGCTACTATACCTTCTTCAACTGCAGCTCTTGTTGCAGCCAGCGCATCTTCAATTCTCAGTTTCTTTTCCTTCATTTCAGTTTCAGTTGCAGCACCAACCTGGATTACAGCTACGCCACCTGACAGCTTTGCAAGTCTTTCCTGAAGCTTTTCTCTGTCAAAGTCTGATGTAGTATCTTCAATCTGAGTTTTGATGGAGTTGATTCTGGTCTTAATGTCTTCAGCGCTTCCTGCACCGTCAACTATTATTGTATTTTCTTTTTGTATAATTACCTGTCTTGCTTTACCCAGTTGAGTTATCTGAGTTTCCTTGAGTTCAAGACCCAATTCTTCAGTGATAACTTCTCCGCCTGTCAATATTGCTATATCTTGAAGCATAGCTTTTCTTCTGTCACCGAATCCAGGTGCCTTAACAGCTACGCAAGTAAAGGTTCCTCTTAATTTGTTCAGTATAAGAGTTGTAAGCGCTTCTCCTTCCATATCTTCTGCGATTATGAGAAGCTTCTTTCCCTGTTGAACAATTTGTTCAAGAATTGGAAGTATATCCTGAATGTTTGTTATTTTCTTGTCAGTTATAAGGATGTATGGATCATCCAATACTGCTTCCATCTTATCTGTATCTGTAACCATGTAAGCTGATAGGTATCCTCTGTCAAACTGCATACCTTCAACTACTTCAAGGTTTGTTCCCATTGTCTTTGATTCTTCTACAGTGATAACACCGTCATTTGTTACTTTTTCCATTGCATCGGCAATAAGTGTTCCTATTAATTCCTCATTTGCGGATATAGTTGCAACTCTTGCGATGTCTTCCTTACCTTTTATTTTACGGCTGTTTGCTTTGATTCCTGCAACAGCTGTATCAACGGCTTTCTGCAAACCTTTCTTTAAGATCATTGGGTTTGCTCCAGCGGCAACGTTCTTCATACCTTCTCTGATTATTGCCTGTGCAAGTAATGTTGCTGTAGTAGTACCGTCACCGGCTACATCATTTGTCTTTGTAGCAACTTCTTTAACAAGCTGTGCACCCATATTCTCAAATTTGTCTTCCAGTTCAACTTCTTTTGCTATAGTAACACCATCGTTTGTTATTAATGGTGAGCCAAATTTCTTATCCAAAACAACATTTCTTCCCTTAGGTCCAAGGGTTACTTTTACTGTATCAGCTAATTGATTAACACCTTTTTCAAGTGCGCGTCTAGCTTCTTCGCCAAATTTTATTTCCTTTGCCATTTCTCTTACCTCCCGTTATAATTATTCAACAATAGCGAGGATATCGCTCTGCTTCAAGATTGTATATTCCTGACTGTCAAATTTTACTTCTGTTCCGGAATATTTGCTGGTAAGTACTCTGTCTCCAACTTTAACTTCCATTTTTACTTCTTTTCCGTCTACAACTGTTCCAGGTCCTACTGCAACTACTTCTGCTACCTGTGGCTTTTCCTTTGCACTTCCTGGTAACACGATTCCACTTTTAGTAGTCTCTTCGCTCTCAAGCATTTTAATAACTACTCTATCGCCTAATGGTTTTATCTTCATTGTTTTACCTCCTTGAATATTTAATGCTTGTAAACTGTTAGCACTCACCAACACCGAGTGCTAATCACATTTATAATATTATATATTGAATAAAATATTATCAAACGCTTTATAATGATAAATCAAGCAATATTTTGCCATTTAGTCCAATGGTGGTTTTATTGCTAATTATTTCTTCCATTTGCTTTATTTATTTACGAATATCATATTTATTCCTTATTTTTTATATTTTTAAGGGCTCTAGTAAAGGAAATGGATGAAATTCCATATTTTTGAATTAATTCCTCTTTATCCATCTCAATAAAGTTTTTCTTGCAATAGATATACTCAATTGCAGCAGAAAGAGAAATTATATCTTCTTCATTCTCTATTAAAAGCTCTCCTGTATGTTTTATTATGTTGTACAACACTTGTATTATTTCCTTTTCGTATTCAGGAGCATACATTATTTCCTTATGAAGTAAAGCATACTTAACTACAGAATTATATTTTACGGGAATTTTTCTGACAGCTCTCTGTCTTGGTTTGGAGGCATTTTCAAATATTTTTATGTACCTTGACGGACTGTACATATAATCTTCAGGTTCTCCTATTATATTAAATATTTCCTCATATTCTTCTATAACAGATACTTCTTTGTTTTTTCCTTTTAAAAATTGACTGACCTTTTTGAGCCAGTCTGCAAAGTCTACATTTAAAGCCTCAATTGATTGTAAATTTTGAATAATTTGAGTTGCCTTATGGTTATTTTTTGTTACTATATATCCTATAAGTAGAACGGAATATATAAATAGATCACTGTACTCAACAATATATGTTTCCAGCAAGTGAATCAATTCGTCTATTTTATTAAATATCACAAGAGTTGTTGCAATACACAAAAGGTCCCTCCTGTTGAATATACTTCTAAATGGAAGGATCTTTAATAATTTTTCCACTCGGGAATATTTCCGGGTGTGATATAAGTTGTATATTTTCAGAGTATTAGCCCAAATGTCCTCACTGTATATATTTGTAACTGTGGCAATAAAATTTGATGCACGTTTATAATTCTGCTGCTCCAGCATTATCAGTATCAGCAGATTACGTGCATCAGTGTTCATAGGATTAAGTGCTATTGCTTTATATAATTCACTTACCGCCTCGTCAGTTTTGTTATTTGAAAGACTTTTCCGAGCCTTTTTTAAGTTGGTTTCAGATAACCTTAAAAATCTGTTGTCTGCGGAAATGTCATTATACAGTTTCAAATAAAATATCATTTCTGAAACTTCTTCGCTGAATTCCCCGTCATTGTCAAAATATATATACTTTTCAAAGTATTCAGCTGCTTTTTTCATATCACCAAGCTCAAAGCTGTTACAACCCATACCAAAATAGCAATCATACATTGCAGGGTTATAGTGTAAAAGTATATCCATGAATATCCTGTTAGCTTCTCTAGGCCTCTGCATTTCAGAAAGAAAGCATGCTATGTTAAATTTGTACTCCATATTCTCAGGACTTAGCTCAGAAGCCTTAACCAGGTGTTTGTAGGCAGCGTTTAAATTCCTTTTGTTTGCATACCGCAGTCCCTTATAGAAATAAAATTCCGGATTGTTCCGATATTCATCGATGCTTAATAAATTATTTTTCACTTATCTTCTTCCTTTTAATTCTCCGTATATGTCTTCAAGTGTGAGGCCTCTTTCTACAAGCAGTACCATAAGATGATACATTAAATCGGATACCTCATATCTTATTTCTTCTTTTGATTGGTTCTTCGCTGCAATAATTACTTCGGCAGCCTCTTCTCCGACTTTTTTCAATATCTTGTCTAAACCTTTTGTGAACAGGTAATTAGTATATGAACCTTCTTTAGGATTAACAGTCCTGTCTAATATTACGTTGTAAACTTCATGAAGAATTGCTACTGTTGGCTTTTCTTCTTCATTTTCCTTCCATTCTCCGTCAACCATTGTTCTGAAAAAGCAGGTCTTGTTTCCTGTATGGCAAGCAGCATCAATCTGTTCAGCCTCTATCAAAATTGTGTCCCCGTCACAGTCCAGCTTTATTGACTTAACAAGCTGAAAGTGGCCTGATGTCTCACCTTTCAACCAAAGCTTGCTACGGCTACGGCTGTAATAATGAACCTTTCCCGTTTCTATCGTCTTGTCAAAGGCTTCCTCGTTCATGTAGGCTACCATCAGAACCTCTTTTGTTTTAATGTCCTGAGTAACTACCGGAACAAGACCTTTCTCATCAAATTTAACCGAACTTTTTAAGTTATTCATTATGCAAACGCCTCCACAATCATTATTTATCATAACAAAAATTTTTGAATTATAACAGCTTTTAACTGCTTTTATTTTTTATAATCTGATTTCAATACCACTTTCTTTTAAGTAACCCTTTAGATCACGGATTTCCATCTCTCTAAAATGGAATAGTGAAGCTGCCAATACTGCATCTGCTTTTCCATCCAAAAGAGCATCCTTGAAATGCTCCATTTTTCCTGCTCCGCCGGATGCTATGACAGGAATTTTAACATTTTCGGATATTGTTCTTGTTAACTCTATATCATATCCGTCCTTCGTTCCATCCTTGTCCATGCTTGTTAAAAGGATTTCACCAGCTCCCAGTTTTTCGGCCTCTATAGCCCATTCTACGGCATCCTTTTCCGTGTTTACTCTCCCGCCATTGAGATATGTATCCCATCCTGAGCCGTCAGCACGCCTTTTTGCATCTATTGCAAGTACTACACACTGGCTTCCGAACTTCCATGCAGCTTCTGATATAAGTTCAGGCCTTTTCAGAGCAGCAGAGTTGACACCAACCTTATCCGCTCCGGCCTTTAATATCTGACGGAAATCCTCAGCTGTCCTTATTCCTCCGCCTACAGTGAAGGGAATAAATACCTGCTCTGCTACCCTGCTGACAACATCAAGCATTATTGACCTTGCATCTGAAGAAGCTGTGATATCCAGAAAAGTAAGCTCATCAGCTCCGGCTTTGTCATAAAATGCCGCTGCTTCCACCGGGTCTCCGGCATCTATTATATTTACAAACTGTACGCCTTTAACAACTCTCCCCGCATGTACATCAAGACAGGGAATTATTCTTTTGGTCAGCATAATTTGCTCCCTTTCTTTTGGTTATATGGCTTCTATCGCTTCTTTTAAGTTAACATTTCCTGTATAAAGTGCCTTTCCTACAATCACGCCGCTAACTCCGGTCTGCTTTAAATCAACTATGTCTGTAAGTCTGCTCACTCCTCCGGATGCTATCACATCCAATGCAACACTGTCCGCCATTTCCTTCATAGCCTGAAGATTCGGACCTTTGAGCATACCGTCCCTTGAAATGTCAGTATATATAATTGTTTTTGTCCCAAGGGATTCTATTTCCTTTGCAAACTCAACGGCTGTAAAATCACTTGTTTTCTCCCAGCCGTGGATGGCAACCTTTCCATCCTTTGCATCTATTCCTACAGCAATTTTACTTTTGTATTCCCTGAGAGCGGATACCAGCATTTCCCGGTTGTTGACTGCCGATGTACCCAGTATTACTCTGCTCAAACCTCCTGAAAGGTAGGTTTCAATGGTTTCAAGATTTCTTATTCCTCCACCTATCTGAACAGGAATTTTCAAAGTTTTTGCTATTTGCTTTATTATTTCGGCATTTTCCGATTTTCCTGACCTTGCGCCATCCAGATCAACTACATGTAAGTACTCAGCTCCGAGACTCTCCCATTTTCTTGCCATATCCACAGGACTGTCCCCAAAAACAGTTACATCACTGTAGCTACCCTGCTGCAGCCTTACACACTTACCATTTATTATGTCAATTGCGGGATAAATAATCATTATATTGCCTCCTATGTGTTAATATCAGCAAAATTCTTTAGTATATCAAGGCCAACATCTCCGCTTTTTTCAGGGTGGAACTGCGTACCCATAATATTTCCCTTGCAAACCGCGGCATCAAACCTGATTCCATATTCACACACTGCGGCAACATCAGAGGTATTTTCAGCAGTTAAATAATATGAGTGCACAAAATAGACATAGCTTTTTTGCCTGACTCCGCTGAATATTCCGTTTTCCTGTCTTATATCCAGGCTGTTCCAGCCCATGTGGGGAACCTTTAGTCCCATGTTAAGGGGAAACTGATTGACAGATCCTTTTAGCAGACCCAAGCCACTCACTTTTTCCCCTCCCTCAGTGCTGTAATCAAAAAGTAGCTGCATTCCAAGGCATATGCCTAGCAAGGGTGTCCCTTTTTGTGCAACCTCCTTTATGATTGATATCATACCGCTTTTATCAAGATTGTCCATAGCATCAGCAAATGCACCGACTCCAGGCAGAACAACCTTGTCAGCACCAAGTATTTCTTCATGGTCTGAGGTTATTTTTGACTCATACCCTATAAAGCTGAATGCCTTGTTAACGCTGGCAAGATTACCTACCCCATAGTCTATAATTGCTATCATAGCTTATCTCCCTGGAATTTTGCGCCTGTGATTCTTTCGTACGCTTCTATGTATTTCTCCTCTGTCTTTCTGATTACTTCTTGTGGAAGTTCAGGTGCAGGAGGCTGTTTATCCCATGTTATACTTTCAAGATATTCCCTTAAATACTGCTTATCAAAACTCTTCTGTGCTCTTCCCGGCTGATATTCATCCATTGCCCAGAATCTTGAGGAGTCCGGTGTGAACATTTCGTCACCCACAACCAATTCTCCATCCAACATACCAAATTCGAATTTTGTGTCAGCTAGTATGAGTCCCTTGCTTTCAGCATGTTTGCTGGCTTTTTCATAGAGCTTCAAGCTTGCATCCTTTAGCTTTTGGGCCATTTCTGTTCCAATCTTTTCACAAAGCACTTCAAAAGACACATTTATATCATGACCTTCTGATTCCTTAGTGGATGGTGTGAATATTGGTTCAGGCAGCTTGTCAGCCTGCTTTAATCCTGCAGGAAGTTTTATACCGCACACTGTTCCTGATTGTTGATATTCTTTCAGGCCGGACCCTTCCAGATAACCTCTTACTATACATTCAGCAGGTAGCATCTGTACTTTCTTTACGAGCATCGAACGTCCCTGTAATTCCTCTTTGAATGCTGAAAGCTCTTTTGGATATTTGCTTACATCGGTGGTTATTACATGGTTTCCGATAACATCCTTTGTAAAGTCAAACCAAAATGCAGATATACTGTTAAGTACTGTTCCTTTGTTGGGTATTAGTTCGTCAAATACCACATCAAAGGCTGAAATTCTGTCTGTTACTACTATCAGGAGCTGATCTCCCAAATCATATACGTTTCTGACCTTTCCTTTTACAAATAACGGCAACTTGATGAAATCTGTATTGTTTATTAACATTTTTACTACCTCCTGTATATATTAACTTTTTAAATTACAACGTACCTTTTGTTGACATGACACCTTCAATTCTGGTGTCTAATCTTGTTGCATCGTCGATAGCCCTGCCGAATGCCTTGAACATTGCCTCTATTATGTGGTGGCAGTTTGAACCGTGAAGAACTTTGATATGGAGTGTAATTCCGGCGTTAAATGCAAGTGCCCTGAAGAATTCCTCTACCATTTGGGTATCCATTTGTCCTACCATGGGCTGTGAGAACTGTGCATCAAATACCAGATACGGTCTGTCGCTCAAATCAAGGGATACAAGGACAAGGGCTTCGTCCATTGGAACATAGGCTGTGCCATATCTTCTTATGGATTTTTTATCTCCAAGTGCCTGCCTTATTGCAAGACCCATGGCTATGCCCGTATCCTCGATGGTATGGTGGCAATCTACATGTAAATCACCTTTTACTTCAAAAAAGGAATCCATAAGCCCATGCTTTGTAAATAATACAAGCATATGATCAAAGAAGCCTATTCCGGTATTTGCCTGACAGTCACCTTTTCCGTCCAGATTTATTCTTACATTGATTTGGGTTTCTTTTGTGTTTCGTGTTACAAAGCCCTCTCTCATAAGTGTTCCTCCGTTCAATTAAAAACCGAACTTTTTTTATGTTTTTCGTTGTAATGTTCGTTATTTATTATAACAGATAGTATATAGTTCATCAAGCAGTGCGGAATTTTGTTCATGTGTTCCTATGGTTATTCTCATACAATCAGTTAAAAGCGGTGATGAACCAAAGGCTCTGATAAAAATTCCTTTTTCGCATAGTTTTGTATAAACATCCTTTGAATTTTGGACTTTTATCAATATAAAGTTGGCAGCAGAACCATAAACCTTCAATCCTTCTATCCCAGCCAGTTTAGAGAAAACGTGTTCCCTTTCGTCTACCAGATATTTTATATTATTCTGTATTTCGTCTATATTTGATAAAACCAGTGTGGCTGCGTACTGTGACAATGAGCTGATATTATAAGGAGGTCTTGCCAAGTTAACCGCTCTCGTGAGCTTTTCTGAGGCTATGGAATATCCGCACCTTATACCGGCTAATCCGAAAGCCTTTGAGAACGTCCGTAGTATAAGTAAATTGTCATACTCTTTTATATATGGAATTACTGTTGTACCTGAAAAGTCTGCATATGCCTCATCTACTACAACTATTGATTTTTTACACGCCTTAAGTACTTTCATTATTTCATCCTGGGGCATCAGATTACCCGTTGGATTATTGGGACTACATATATAAATGATTTTCGGCTGTTCTTCTTCATAGGCCTGTATTATTTTATCAGCCGAATAGGAGAAATTATTATCCTGGTCCAGAATATATTCTACAGCCTTTCCTCCCGCTATTATACATGAATCCTTATACATACCGAAAGAAGGAGCAGGATATAGAACTTTGTCACCCTTCTCCAAAAATACATTTGCTATAACCTGTATCAGCTGATCAGAACCTGTTCCAACTATAATATTTTCTTTATCTACTTTCCAGTATCCGCCTAAGGCTTCTCTTAGCTGAACAGAATCCGTGTCGGGATACAAATTGAGCTGAGGATTTTCCAATATATAATCAGCGAGTTTTTTTCTCACTGCTGTGGGCAGATTGAAAGGACTCTCGTTGGCATCCAGTTTTATTTTATAGGGTTGCTGATTTGCATTATAGGGTACAAATGAACGTATTTCCGTTCTTAGCAATTCTTCTATCATAGTAACCTTCCTTTCGGTAATACAAAGAATTTCAGTTTATTTATTGAATCTTACCTTTATGGCATTTGCATGTGCATCCAATAACTCTGCTTCTGCAAACTTTACAATATCGTCGCTCGTTGTTTCAAGTGATTGTTTGTTGTAATAAATCAGGCTTGTTTTTTTAATAAACTGGTCAACGTTTACAGGTGATGAAAACCTTGCGGTTCCACTTGTAGGAAGTACGTGACTCGGCCCTGCCATATAGTCTCCCAATGGTTCAGGTGAATAGTTTCCAACAAATATCGCTCCCGCATTTTTTATCATACCAAGTATACTCATAGGCTCTTTTACACACAATTCCAAGTGCTCGGGTGCTATGTTGTTTGATACCTCTATTGCTTCTTCTATGTTGTCAACCAGTATTCCAAATCCAAAGTTTTTTAGTGATTTCTCAGTTATTTCGTTTCTTTTAAGCTTCAAAAGTTGCTTTTCTATTTCAGTTTTTACGGTGTCCAAAAGACTTACATCATCGGTAACCAGCACCGAGGATGCCAACATGTCATGTTCTGCCTGTGAAAGGAGATCGGCAGCTACGTACTCTGGTACTGCGCTGGAATCAGCTATCACAAGTATTTCGCTTGGCCCTGCAAACATATCAATATCACAGTCTCCAAAAACTAGTCTCTTGGCTGTTGCAACATATACATTACCCGGGCCACATATTTTATCCACTGAAGATATTGTTTCCGTTCCATATGCCATGGCTGCTACGGCCTGCGCCCCTCCTGCCCGGTATACCTCATCCACTCCTGCTTCTCTGGCTGCAACCAATATAGCAGGATTTATGCTCCCGTCCTTGGAAGGCGGTGTGCACATTATGAGCTTTTCCACTCCCGCCACTTTTGCGGGAACCGCTGTCATTAATACTGATGAAATAAGGGGTGCTGTTCCTCCCGGAACATATAAGCCTACCTTTTCAAGAGGTCTTACAAGCTGTCCAAGCATTGTCCCGTCTTCTTTAGGATTTATCCAGCTGTTTTGAAGCTGCTTTTCATGGAAGCTCCATATATTCTGTTTTGATTTTTTTATAGTCTCCAATAGCTTTGGGTCAACCTTTTTGTATGCAGCGGTTATTTCCTCTTCTGAGACTTTTATAGTTTCTATTTCTGCTTTATCAAATTTCTTGGTGTATTCTTTTAATGCACTGTCACCGTTTTCTTTAACGTTTTGAATAATGTCAGCTACAATACTGATTATATTCCCACCGTTTTGCGTTTCGGTTCTTTGTGTTAGTTTTCTGTACAAGTTGTTTGCCACAGACCCGTCAAAATCACTGCGTAAGTCTACTACGTTCAGCATACTGTTACCCCCTTGCGGATAATTCTTCCCTAACCCCGTCTATTATTTTCTGAATACGTTGGTTTTCCATTTTCATACTTACTCTGTTTACTACCATCCTCGCGCTGATATCTGCGATTGTATCAAGTACTACCAGGCCATTTTCTTTAAGTGTTCTTCCACTTTCGACCAGGTCTACTATAACTTCTGACAGACCAACCAACGGTGCAAGTTCTACAGATCCGTTCAGCTTTATTATTTCAACACTCTCTCTTCTTGTTTTTTCAAAATAATTTCTGGCTATATTAGGATACTTTGTACCTACTCTTTTTATATTAAGTTCGTCTATCTTTCCCTGTAGCTCTGCCGGCCCCGCCAATGCCATTCTGCAGGCTGCAAATCCCAAATCAAGTACTTCATAAAGATTTCGCCCTTCCTCAAGCAGGGTGTCTTTTCCCACTATTCCTATGTCTGCTGCCCCGTATTCTACATAGGTTGGTACATCTGCAGGCTTTGCAAGGAAAAACTTGATTTTATTTTTTTCATCAGATAGTATTAACTTTCTGGTGGATGATTTAAGTTCCGTACAGTCTATCCCAATCTTCTCAAAGATTTCTACCGACATGTCTGTAAGTCTTCCCTTTGAAAGTGCAATTGTCAAATATCTCATGTTTAAACTCCCCAAAAAAAATTTATTTTTGAATATTTATTTTTTATCTAATGTTTAACAGGGCTTTGAAGCTGGTTTCCTCTGTTGTATCGTTTATTATATCGTATACTGTGATTTTATCATTGTCACCGATACGTATAATCCCGCCGATTTTTTTTGAAGAAGCATATTTTTTAGCTTGGTTGATATCTTCTGTCAGAGCAAAGGTTTCTATTTTCATGTCCTGCTTTCTGAGGGCTTCCGCTATTTCTATTGCCCTTTTTCTGTTTGCTTTTTCATAGCATATCAATGAATCCACCGAAGGTCTTTCAAAAGTAATACCCGAGTTTTCCATTGCTGTCATAAGCATATTTATCCTTAATGAGAAGCCTGTAGCAGGACACTCCTTCCCAAAACTGGAAGTAAGGTTATCGTATCTTCCTCCTGAAAGTATCGGGAATCCCACTCCGTTTGTAAAGCCTCTGAAGGTTATTCCGGTGTCATAATTTAAGCTTTTTAACATCCCTAAGTCTATTGATACATATTCCGAAAAGCCGTAATCACTTAATATTGATACTACTTCTTCTACATTTTCGATTGCTTTAAGACTTCTTTCGTTAATTGAAGATTTCTTAAATTCCTTTATTACATCAACGGGCCCGAATAATCCGGTAAGCTTCAAAATTATATCCTTTAAATCTGTACTTATATCATAACGGTTAAGGATTTCTTCTACACCTACAAGATCCTTTTTGTCTATTTGTTTTGATATAGCGTCTATATCCTCATTTGAAAATCCTGCATCTTCAGCCAGACCCTTAAAAAATTCTACCTGCCCGATTTCTATCTTGAATTTCTTAAGACCGGCAGATTTCAGTGTGTTTATTGCCATTGCTATTATTTCTGCATCGCTCTCCGAGGATGAATCTCCCAGCATCTCAATCCCGGCCTGTGTAAACTCGTTTTGCCTGCCTCCGCCAACCTCATTAAATCTGAATACATTGCCTATGTAAGAGTATTTAATTGGCAGCTGTACATCCCTGTTCTTTGTAGCGGTTATTCTTGCAACAGGAACAGTTATGTCAGGTCTTAATACAAGAATACGTCCTTTCTGATCAAAGAACTTTACCATTGATTCTTGAGGAAAATGCTCTATTTCTGAGGAAAACACATCAAAAAACTCTATTGTTGGTGTTTCTATCTCATAATAGCCATATGACCTGAATGTATTTCTGATTCTCTTTTCTATTTCTCTTTTTATGTAACATTCGTCAAACAAGATATCCTGCACACCATCAGGTGTATATATTTTCCATCTAGACATAAGCAAATACCTCACATATATATAATTTGAATTTTATTTACCCTTTACTAAGTTAAAGTGCTAAACTGCTAAATCATACTAATTATATTCCTTTTTATTATATCAGTCAATAGCAAATATTTTATGGATTTTAAAGAAACCGGCTCCAGGGAGCCGGTTTATCACACTTTACTGTACTACAGGTAAGCTTGTTATTTTACCTAATAAATATTGTGCAAATATCGCACGGTCAATGGCATCTACAGAATTATCCTGATTCAGATCGACGTATTTTAAAACATAGTCAGGTAACTCAATACCCAAAAGGTGTAATTTCAATAAGGCATAGTCAATTGCATCTACTGCCCCATCTCCGTTTGCATCACCGTAGATATTGTATACACGTATTGTTACTTTTAATACAATTTCGTAACTCTTATAGAAATCTAATGTAAGGTATACAGTTTTAGACTTTGTTGCAAGGTACTCCTTTTTTATTGTTATAATATTTCCTTCAACCGTGTAATCTACACCGTTAACCAAGTTTTCAGAATCATTTCTTATTGATGAAAGCGTATTTCCATTAGGAGTTAAAATTACCGAAATATCCTCAGGAGAACTGTTAGTAAATGTGGCCGTATCCGGTGTAATAGCAGGATATCCAATACTGCCCGCTGGTGTTGTATCTCCTACAGCAACAGCTAAAACCGGGTCTACTCCATCACTGTAATCAAAAGTTATCTTTGTTGTGCCTATGGGCAGTGACTGAAAATATTCCTTTTTAATCAACAGAGTATTACTGCTTATGGTATAGTCCCTTCCGGACACCAGTAAAGAAGTACCATTTTTTATTTCATTCAGAGTATTGCTCTTTGGGTCTAGTGTAACAGCTATATCTGCTGCCTTTGCAGGATTTTTATCAAATACTGCAACTGCGGGGGATATAGATGTGCTTAATTCTGATTCGGGGCCATATACTCCTATCTCCCAGATTGAATAAGGCCATTGGTAATTTACCCTCTGCATTCCGTATATCCTCAGGTAACGCCCGGAGCACGAAAGGCTTATATCTTCTGTTTTTCCTGTTCCGTTATATTGCGTAATCACATCAGTCCATGTTTTTTCATCATCTGATACCTGGATTTTATATTGAGTTGCATAAGCAGCCTCCCAGCATATAATCAGTCTGTTAATTTCCTTTTTTGCACCAAGGTCAACATATATCCAGCTGGGGTCTGAGACCTGTGAAGCCCACCTTGTTTCAAAATCTCCGTCTGTTATATTACTTTCATTGTTTTGGGTACTTTCTATAGACGAAGCTGTTACCGGCTTTTTATAGGCCAGATTTCCATATGGTAAGGGTTCCTTCGGGAGAGCCGGAGGTAGGTTTGATAGCATGGATGCAGGTCTCTTGGCAATGTTTTTTACACTGTACTCATTAGTAAGCATAACTTCCTTACCATATTCGTTCAATGTATCAAAAGTACTGTCTGATGTCATATCCAAAAAAGTCTGAGGGTTGTTTCCGGGACCCCATTCCCACGGTAAATACCCAATCTGGTTCTTATAGCACTGTTCCATTATTGTTTTGTATGGTATTTTTCCGTTTTCTGTTTCATCCCACTTATGCCCGAATTCACCTACTATAAGGGGAAGATTCATATCCACTGATTCAGCAATTTCATCAATTACTTTTTGATCTGAATTTCCCCACATATAAGGCCACCACATATGTACGGAGAACATTAAATTTCTATCGGGGTCGGCGGATATGAGATAAGGTCCGCATGCCTGAAGAATATTTATATCCTGACCATAGCTGGAGGCATCTATAACCAGAGGTACATGAATTCCCGCCTCCCTCATTTTATTCACCGCGGATTCATAGTCTGCTTTAAATACGGCTTCTGTAACGCTTTGACCTACTTCATTTCCTATATTGACTATTAAATATTCCTGATGTTTTTTTATTACATTAACTACATCAGGTCTTATCCAGTAATTTACAAGCGAAGGCAGCTTTGACCAGTCTCCCGTGGCATCATGAAGTTCAATAATAGGAATCATGTGTTCAGCACGACAATTGCGGATAACGGTATCCAGATCTTCTGCGGAACCGTCTATTCCCCATGTGATTCTGACACAATTTGCCCCCGTTTTTGCTATTTCTGAGAAAGACGGAACGCCATCCTTATCAGTCCATATGCACATTTTGTTTACACCATAGAGAATTACCTTTTCTCCTGTATTATCGTAAAGCGATCTTCCATCCACTCTGAAACCGGGGTGGTTAATATCAATTTCCATTGCTGCATTAGCTGTAATAGGGAATACAAAAAAAACAGCCAGCAAGGATACTATTAAATACAGTTTATTCATGTTTTTTTCCTTCCTTTCTTTTTTAAAGTAGATATATTTATTTATATTCCTCACTTTCAGTCACCTGTTTAAAAACGTAAAACTTGCCTCCTTTCATGTGATATTGGGTTAGGGAAAGTGAAGGATTGTCTTGTATATTAGTAGAAGTGGTCTATAATATATCTAATTCTACCATTAAATTGTTAAAAAGTATTAGAAAGGAATTTGATATAATTTTATAAATGCATAAAAAAATAACTGCCTGAATTTTTAGTTCAAAGCAGTTATCCTTATCAAATTTGTTTATTTTATGATTTTTCCGTTTGTTTCTATAATTTTCTTATACCACAATGCCGACTGTTTTAGTGTACGGCTGTAATTACTATAATCTACGTATACCAGTCCAAACCTCTTTGAATACCCATATGCCCACTCAAAATTGTCCAGCAAAGACCAGTAAAAATATCCTCTTACGTCGGCCCCGTCATCTATAGACTTTGACAGTGCGGAAAGATATTGATTCATATAATCTTCCCTTTGAGTATCATTGATTTTTCCGTCAGTGCTTATCCAGTCATTATTTGCCATACCGTTTTCAGTAATGTATACCGGCAAATTATATCTTTCAGATATGAATCTGGTTACCCAGTACAAAGTTTCAGGCTTAAACGACCATTCCATAGAGGTTTTGCCTATACCAACAGGCAGTTTAAGGTGTCTGTATTTTCTATCTTCACATGCTTCCACAATGGAACCTATATAAACATTTATTCCTATATAATCAAGTGGGACACAAATATCCTTCATATCCTCTTGCCAGCCTTTAGGAAGATACGGTATCAGGCTTTTAGGATACTCTCCTTTTATTGCAGGCTCAAAAAGGTCACCATATCCAAAATCGATTGAATCCTCTGAACGTTCTCTGTCAAAAAGCACATTGCGTGCAGCCTGCATATCTGCCTCACTATCTGATGCAGGGATTCCAACTTCTCCACAGGATACCAGACCTACCTTGACTTCCCCTTTGGCATTTTCGCGTATTGCTTTTGTCGCCAGTCCTAATCCCTTTAAATTATGATGCCAAGCTCTTACCACTTGATTTACGGGGAGTTTTAGGCCCGGTGCATGCCAGCCTGTACTGTAACCGAAACCTATGTAGCATTGGGATTCATTACTGGTTACCCAATACTTTACTCTGTCTGAGAATAGCCTTGAACATATTGCCGCATAATTTTCGAACCAGCTAGGACTCTCAGGGTTCAGCCATCCGCCCTTATATTGAAGCTCCATGGGGTAGTCCCAGTGAAACAGAGTTACATATGGCTCTATGCCGTTCTCGACCAACTCATTAATAAGATTATTGTAGTAGTTTACACCTTCCATATTTATTTCACCTGTACCGTCAGGTAAAATTCTGCTCCAACTTATGGAAAACCTGTATGCTTTAATACCAATCTGTTTCATAAGCTGTACGTCCTCGGAATACCTGTGATAGCTGTCACATGCAAGGTCTCCGTTATCACCGTCAGCTACTTTGCCTTTCATTCTGCAAAATTCGTCCCAAACAGACTCACCTCTACCGCCTTCGTGTACAGCTCCCTCAATTTGATATGATGCTGTTGCCGTACCCCAAACAAAACCTTCTTTGAATGCCATTGAATTAACACCCACCCTTTGTTTTTATAATCTTTTTAAATTTGCCATAGATGCCATAAGTCTTTTCATTCCGGCACCTTCAAACTGTATTTCCAGTACCTGATCGCTGCTGTCGGCAGTTGCCTTTGAAATAGTTCCTTTTCCGAATTTTTTATGCTCGACTTTATCACCTACGCTGAATTCACCCGATGTATTGGTACCCCCAGCTGACGGGTTCACCGGATTGCTGCGTCCAAAGCCGTTAATCTGCTGACCTGCAGAACTTTTTCCGGTCGTACCTGCTGAGCTACCTGCAAAACCCCGTGTAACAAGGTTTGAATTAAATAAATCCTTCAAAGAACCTGAACCAGCTGGTGTACTTGAAGTTGTTGCTGAGATTGATTTCGAGGTACCAAAAGCAGATTGTGTTCCGAAACTCTGAGCTGAACCCTTACCCCACGAGAGTGTGTCCTTGGGTCTTGATGAACTTCCCGGTGCTTTAAATGGGTACTCAACAAGTTCTTCAGGTATCTCCGCTAAAAATCTGGATGGCCTATTGTAGCTTGAATTTCCGAAAAGAGTTCTGAAACGGGCATTTGACATATAGAGTTTCTCTCTCGCTCTGGTAATGCCCACATAACAAAGCCTTCTCTCTTCTTCCAACTGTTCAGGCCCCTCGGTAATTGCTCTATAGCCGGGAAATACGCCTTCTTCCAGACCCGGAATAAATACCACTGGGAATTCCAGTCCCTTTGCACTGTGCATTGTCATAAGCACAACGTAGTCCTGGTCCTCCTGAAGACTGTCAATATCCGAAACCAAGGATATATGTGCAAGGAATTCCTCCAGTGAATTGTCTTCACTTTGTTTTTCAAATTCCATGGCCACGGATTTTAATTCTTTTATATTCTCAATTCTTGACTGAGCTTCAACAGTATTCTCCAGTTCGTATTCTCTCAGAATTCCTGAATCCCCGACTACTACATCCAACAGTTGGGATATAGTCATGTTTTCTTTCATAGTCCTGAACTTATTAATCATAAGTGAAAAGTTCCCTAATTTCTGAGCAGCCCTTTTTAGTGAAGGAAACTCTTCGGAATTTGAAATAACCGTGAACAGGGATACGCCTCCTTGATATGCTAATACCTCTGCATTTTCAACTGTTGCATCCCCTATTCCTCTTTTTGGTACATTGACTATCCTTTTAAGGCTCACATTGTCCCCGGGGTTTTGTACCAACCGCATATATGCAATTATATCTTTTATTTCTTTTCTGTCATAGAATTTTTGTCCGCCAACAATCTTGTAGGGTATTCCTTCCCTCATAAACATTTCTTCCAGTACACGGGATTGGGCGTTAATTCTGTAGAGTACTGCAAAATCCTTGTATTGTCTTTCTTCCTCAGATATTAACCTCTGAATTTCCCTTGCTGTATAAAGAGCCTCTTCATGTTCATTGTCATTTTCACATATTACTATCTTGCTGCCACCCTTGTTGTCGGTCCAGAGGCTTTTGCTCTTTCTGCCTGTATTGTTACCGATTACATGGTTTGCAGCATCCAGTATGTTCTGTGTTGACCTGTAGTTACGCTCAAGTTTTATAGTACAGCATTTCTTGAAATCCTTCTCAAAATCAAGGATATTCCTGATGTTTGCGCCTCTCCAACCGTATATTGACTGGTCATCATCCCCTACAACGCAAAGGTTTTCATGTGCCTGGGATAATTTGCGGACAAGCATGTACTGAGCAGTATTTGTGTCCTGATACTCATCAACCAGAATATACCTGAACCTTCTTTGATAGTATTCCAGAACTTCCGGGTACTTGTCAAAAAGCTTTATTGTATTCATTATAATGTCGTCAAAATCAAGGGCATTATTCGCTTTGAGCTTTTTTTCGTAAAGCTTGTATATTTTTGCAATTTTGCCCATTCTGAAATCCGATGCATACTGCTTTTCATAATGCTCGGCATCTATAAGTTCATCCTTCTGCTTTCCTATGGTTTCAAGGACTGATTTTGGAGGAAAGTTCTTTTCGTTTATACTTAACTCTTTAAGACACTCTTTTATGACCACCTGTTGATCCTGAGTATCATATATTACAAAGCTTCTGTCATAGCCAAGCTTCTCAATATCCCTTCTGAGTATTCTTATACAAATGGAGTGGAAGGTTCCCACCCACATATCATTGCTCAGATCACCAATAAGTCCGGCTATCCTTTCTTTCATCTCTCTTGCCGCTTTATTTGTAAAGGTTATAGCCAGTATGCTTGAAGGGTATACTCGGTGCTGTTCAATAAGATACGCAATCCTGTGCGTAAGAACTCTTGTTTTTCCCGACCCCGCTCCCGCCAGTATAAGAAGAGGCCCTTCATTGTGAAGAACTGCTTCTTTTTGCTCCTTGTTCAAGCCGTTTAATAAATCCATTTTACCCTCCGTAACCCAATATACCTGCTAAATATAATTTATCCCATAAGTAATTAACATTATAAATGCCGGATAGGTTTACCCGGCATAATAATTATATTTCATTTCAAGTTTTATGACAAGGAATCAAGTTTTTCATGTATCATTTCCACTGTTGAATCGATTGATGCCTCTGAACAATTTATTATTATATCTGCATACTTTTCATACAAGGGCTGCCTTTTTCTATAAATATCTTCCAGGCTTTCCCCGGGGCTTAAAACAACGCCCCTTGTTTTAAGGTTTTTCAGCCTTTTGTTAACAGTCTCCATATCTACATACAGGTAAATAACTATTCCTGTTTTTTTTAAATGCTCCATTGCCTTCTCACTGTATACCACGCTTCCCCCGGTGGCAATAACTGTATCAGAACAATTAAGACATTGTATTTCAGTCTCTTCAATTTTGAGAAAAGCGTCTGTTCCCTCGCTATTTAAGATTTCCTGCAGGAGCCTTCCCTGTCTTGACTGAATTAGTACATCCGTATCAACGAACGACATTCCCCGATGCTTTGCTAAAATTACTCCCACAGTACTTTTACCCGCACTTGGCATTCCAATAAGAATAATATTTTTCATATTCCCTCCGAAAGCCTCTATTTCTTGAAAAAGTTTGTCCTTATTGCCATATCCGCATATTCAAGACCATTCAACAGTTCCTTTTGCTTAGCCTTATCAATATTACCTCGGAATTCTCCGTCAGCCAGTAGAACATAATCCTGCTGGGTATTAAGAAGGTTTCTTCCGAATGAAGTTGATTCATATTCACTTTTGTCTATTCCGAAAGAGTACAAAAGCGTCGGCATTAAATCAATCTGTCCTCCGGTTGTGTGTATAACCTGCGGTGTCTGTCCCTTTTCATATAAAATCAGAGGTATTTTCTTATCATTTTCAAGCCCCCAGCTTTGAGACGGTTTTATCGTTCTTATTTGGTCATTAAAATATTTATGAACCGAATCGTGGTCACCGTAAATAGCTACTACTGTATTATCGAGTACTCCTGCCTTATCAAGTTCATCAAGGAAAGTTCCTATACATCTGTCAGTGTAGTTTATGCTCTGGAAGTATCCTCCCAGCCTTGTGTTTTCAAGATAGCTGTCCAGTTTTAAATTTTGGTGCTCTTCTGGCATTTCAAAAGGTGAATGGCTGGTAAGAGTTATCATAAAGTTATAAAATGGTTGCTTCTGTTTGATAATAGTATCCTTTATCTGTCTGAAATAGGAACCGTCACTTAACCCTAGGAATATTATCTCATCCATTTTAAAGCTTTTTGCATCGATGCAGTCTTGGAAGCCCATGTTTGTAAGTGCTTCTTTCCAGTTCCAATATCCACCGTCATCCGGGTGAATGGCCTTTGTTGAGTAACCATTCTTTTCCATTATATTTGGTAACGAATTATACTCGGTATACGGGAATCTGAAAAATGTACTTCCCTTTCGCACAGGGAAAACCGATGTGTTTGTCATAAGGTCTGCGTCAGAACTGGTTCCCTCATTAACCTGAGTATAATAGTTGTCAAAATATATGCTGTTCTTCAAAAGTTTGTTAAGGGTAGGCGTAATTTCCTGTCCGTTTACAGACTGTCCGATAACGAAGTTCTCAAGAGATTCTACCTGCAGCACCAGCAAATTTTTACCCTTGTACATACCTTTGTAGCTGTTATCAGGTAAATTTTCCTTCTTGTCGTCAATCCACTTCTGAATATCTGCACGATCTTTTTCCGATATTTTGTAGGGTCTGAAGTCAGCAAAGAAAACATAACAGTCATATACATGATATCCCAATGGGGAGGCATTGCATATGGTGGCTTCAGGCTTCCAGTAAGTGTGGAATATATAACCGTATTTATTGTTTCCGTATACATCTATTACAAAATAGCTACCGATAATAAAAGCTACTGACATTGTAAATAATGAACCAAAAGCAATAAGTCTGGTTTTCAGGTTTGTAAACAAAGGCGATGAATAATACATCTTTCTGGTAATTATAAGTATTGCTGCAAGAATAGGTATATCAATAAAAAATATTATGTCACAGGGCCTGAACATTGCAAAAATACTGCCCCAAAGATTATTTACATTTCCGGTTTGCCTCAGCAGCTGGGTTGACAGAAAATTACCGTTTGCCCTAAGGTACACGGCATCAAATACAAAAAGAAACGAACACAAAAAATTAAGTATGAGAAGGAGCCATAACCGCCCTTTTCCTTTGGCTAAATAACCGAAGGATACAATTATAAGTAAAAAAGCCACGCATACTGCCATATACCTGATGTTGCCAATGCCTTGGGCTATGTTAATAACGGATTTATCCTCGCTATATACAAACCCCATTAAAACTATTGATTTAAACAGCAGTATTAAAAGAGTCAATATTGACATCCATTCCTGAGTAAGATAATCAACTATCTTGGTTTTGCGGCCAAAACCCCTGCGATTTGCCATGACTATTCCGTATGAAGGTTTTCCCAGCATAAATACAATTCTCCCGAAATTTTTATAATATATATAGACTGTATGTATTATATTACTTTAAAGGTTAAATGTAAAACAAGTTTTCTAAAATTATGCATGTAAATTTGTTCAAGTTTTTCTTCTTATTACAAAGTAAAAAACAGTATGTATCAGCAACTTTACTGATACATACTGTTTTATATTGTCGTGTTATTAGAATTCAGGTTCTATTAGTCCGTAGTTTCCGTCTTTTCTCTTGTAAACTACGTTAACCTGGCTTGAATCTGCATTGTAGAACATAAAGAACTCATGTCCCAGCAGATTCATCTGCAATATTGCCTCTTCAACATCCATAGGCTTAACTGCAAACCTTTTTGACCTTACAACCTTAAATTCAGTTTCCTCCTGAACATCATCAGTAAATTTTGAATTATCTACTCTGAAATCGTTCTCATGGAATCTTCTTTCCAGTCTGGTCTTATTTTTTCTTATCTGTCTTTCTATTAAGTCTACTACTCTATCGATAGATGTATACATATCTTCATTTTGATCTTCTGCTCTTAATGTTACTCCATTGAATGGTATTGTTATTTCGACAATCTGGCTTACTCTCTGGACGCTCAATGTTACATGTACTTCAGTGTCACTGTTAAAAAACTTTTCCAGCTTTTTTACTCTCTTTGTTACTCTTTCTCTGAGTGCCTCTGTAATCTCAATATTTTTTCCGCTAATAATTATATTCATAATAACAGCCCCTCTCCATTTTTGTCTAAGTATTACTTTATAATATCCAATAGCGGTACATGTTATGAATCTATTATTCTATGTTATACCACCAAAATCCTTCCCCAAACTTTGATAATAAAAATAATTTTATAACAATTCTTCTTATTTTATGTTGAAATATAGTTTATAATTACAAAAGTTTTGCACAGGTATTCAACAAAACACCTGTTTTGTGTATATGTTTCTGTGGATAATGTGTATAACCTTGTTTATAACTTAAAATATAGGAATTTTCCACTGTGGATAACTGTCCGACCCGTTGTAAATTTGTTAATATAAAAACAGGTTGACTATCAGATAGAAAAATCCTTACAGTCAACCCAATTATATTTTTATTAATATGTCTTTTAAGTATGTACTATTTTTTGTTAGCAAAACATTTGCTACATAATACAGGCTTATCTAAATGAGGTTTGAATGGAACCTTTGTGGTTTGCCCACATTCTGCACAAACAGCCTCAAATAATTCTCTTTTTGATGAATGGTCACGCTTACTTCTACATTCCTTACATCTGGTAGGTTCGTTTTGAAAGCCTTTTTCAGCATAGAACTCCTGTTCACCCGCAGAAAAAATAAATTCATTTTCACATTCTTTGCAAACCAAGGTTTTGTCAGTGTACATTTTATCTCCCTCACTTCACAGGTATTTGTTTTACATTATATTACATACGGCCCTATTTTTCAATAATTAATTTTCCATACATATACAATTGATACAATAGTTACCTATAAAATGACTGAAGTAGTAATTCAGGTACAGCTTATTTTATATTTTCCCAAAGACGGTTAGGATATTTTTGTTCCGCTACCATATCGCTTATGGATTTCTTTACAACCGGCTTATCCTCCTGATATGTAACACCGTACCACTTATCCGCAGTTGAGAGTACCTTGACATCGGCTTTGCCTTCCTTGATAAGATTATCCACAACTGTAGGCAGAAAATACTCGGCTTTCAAGAGGTTTTCTTTGTTTTTACTAAGGAATTCAGGAAAGCGTTCCTCAAGTTCATGAAGAATACTTGGATTAAAGCCCCATGTATTCATAGATACAATACTCTTTTCGGGTATTTTGATCCAATTTGTATCGTCTTCGGTGTATTTGGTCTCATCTCCAAATTTCATTATCTTTGTTCTCTCATGAATATCTATGAGATTCCCCTGACTGTCAACATTACATACGCCTCTAGCGACGTGACCGTTTTCGGTGAGCGTGTTCTCTATTACGAATCCCACCATACAATATTTGTATTTGTTATCTGCATCCTGATTATTAGTCAGAAATCCATTCAAAAGCCTGTAGGTCTCAGCCCCGTAAAAATCATCGGCATTTATTACTGCAAATGGCGTGTTGACGGCATCTTTGGCACTTAGCACAGCATGTCCTGTTCCCCAGGGTTTCACTCTCCCGTCGGGAACACTAAAGCCTTGAGGCAGATTGTCTACTTTTTGGTAAACATATTCTACATCAATAATTCCCTCTATTTTCTTGCCGATTACCTCTCTGAAGGTGTCCTCTATTTCCTTTTTTATTATAAATACAACCTTGCTGAATCCCGCTCTAATGGCATCATATATGGAGTATTCCATAATTATTTCGCCTTTTGGCCCTACAGGGTCAATTTGCTTCAAACCGCCGTATCTGCTTCCCATACCTGCTGCCATTATTACTAAAGCTGTGTTATTTTTCATGCCCAATTCTCCTTGCCCGATTTTAGTTATTCATATCCCTCCGGATTCTGTGACTGCCATCTCCATGAATCCACACACATCTCATGGAGTCCCTTTTCAGCTGTCCAGTCAAGCTCATTCTTTGCCCTGTCCGGCTTTGCATAGCACTCTGCTATGTCCCCTTGCCTTCTGCCTACTATCCTATAAGGTATTTCCTTTGCGCATGCTTCCGAAAATGCCTTGATTACTTGAAGAACGCTGTATCCGTTTCCTGTTCCAAGGTTATATTCTCTTATACCCACATGTTCACGGGAAAGCTTTTCCAATGCCTTTATATGGCCCTTGGCAAGGTCTACAACATGTATGTAATCCCTTACTCCCGTACCGTCAACCGTATTATAATCATTGCCGAAAACATTCACTTCCTTTAACTTTCCTACTGCAACCTGTGCTATGTAAGGTACAAGGTTGTTTGGAATTCCATTGGGGTCTTCCCCTATTGTACCGCTTTTATGTGCTCCGATAGGATTGAAGTATCTGAGCAACGCAATATTCCATGATGCATCTGCCACATGCAGATCCTTTAATATCTCCTCTATCATAAGTTTTGTTCTGCCGTACGGATTTGTAACAGACAGAGGAAATTCCTCAGAGATAGGAACACTGGCAGGATCTCCGTATACAGTCGCTGATGAGCTGAATACAAGATTCTTAACTTTATATTTTTCCATTAATTCGCACAAAATTATGGTACCCGTTATATTGTTGTGATAATACTTCAACGGGATTGATACAGATTCGCCCACGGCCTTTAATCCAGCAAAGTGAATAACAGAATCCGGTTTAATTTCTATAAATACCTGCTCTAAGGCTTCTTTGTCCAATATGTTAACTTTATAAAACTTTATTTTTCTGCCTGTGATTTTTTCTACTCTATCTATTGCTGTCTCCTTGCTGTTGCAAAGGTTATCAACTACGATAACTTCAAAACCGGACTCAAGCAGTTCAACGCAAGTGTGAGTACCAATATACCCGGCACCTCCGGTTACTAATACTTTCATAATGATTCCCCCCCGATATATTTTATTTAAGTTGTCTTTTCCTCATACAACCATGATACTCTTTTTATTAACTATAACCATATTTTATACAATATTTATTAATATAACAACATTATACTTCACCTGGCAGCTTGAATCTGTTTTAATATTTCATTTAGCTGTGGCGAATTATCGCATTTCAGACTTGGTTCAAAGATATCTCCTTTTTGCTCCAGTCTGTTTACAATATTTTTCAGTGTAAACATTTCCGGGCGTATACTGTTCAGCTCGCTCCATTCTATAGGAGCAGAAACAGCCGCACTTTTTACTGCCCTTGCGGAATAAGCTGTTATCATGCTTTTCCCGGTCCACATTTGCTGCCAGTCAAAATAAATCTTGCCATCCCTTTTCTTTTTCATCCTTTCTATTGTCACAGTACTTTTGAGCCTTTCTGCAAAATACTGTGCAAAAAACTCATTGAGGCTGCGTGCAGTGTCATAATCAAACTTGGCAGCTACCGGAACAAATATTTGTAGCCCTGTTGCACCGGAGGTTTTAATAAATCCTGTTATCCCCAAGGCTTCCAATGTTTCATGAATTCTGTGTGCCAGCTCCGCAACATCCTCAAAGTGAAGGTCATCGTCCGGGTCCAGGTCAAATACCAGACTGGACGGATGGTCTGGCTTCTGGTGAATGTTGAAGCTGGTGTGAAGCTCGAGTGCTGCCTGAGTACAGAGCCACACAAGTGTGGCAGCTGAATTTAAATTAATATAGTTTTTTTGGTTGAACTCTACCGTTTCCACCCACTGGGGTGTACCCTGAGGCTTTTCCTTCTGAAAAAAGCTTTTGTCGTCTATACCGTGAGGATAACGTATTGAGGTCAACATTCTGTTTTTTGAATACTTTATTAAAAATGGTGCCAGCTTTGTCATGGTTTTCACAAACTCAAGCTTGGTAACTCCGGCATCCGGCCAGAAAAGCTTATCCGGATTTTTGACGTCAATCACTTTGTTTTCAATTTCCACTTTGATTATTTCTGTTACAGCAGCCATTATTCAGTCAACACCTTTCCATTTGCCTCTTCCAAAGGAAGTACTGCAAACCCTTCAATTTTGGGATGTCTCAAATGTCCGTCATTTGTCAGTTCCAAAAAACTAATCCAGCACGTAAGGGCAGGATGCAACCATGTAAACCTGTCACCTGTCCTGTCCAGCTGAATAATTTCATCGGTGGTAAAGGGGCATTCCTTCTGTTCAAGTTGCCCGCTATACTCCTTTATAAGAACTAAATCTGATTGTTTCAGTCCTATTGATGCTTTACCTACATACTCAAGTTTTTCACTGTCAGTGGGCTTTATACCCAAAACCAAGGAGTTGGGTTGCAAAGACTTCCACTGTATTCCTCCTACTACACATAGCATTTTTTTTATAAATTTTGTTTTAAACCATGTATTATGTTTTTTTCCGCTTATATACAGGCTGTCTGTTTTTTTTGAAACGATTCCTTCCATGTTCTGTGCTTTCATTTTTTCAAACAATTCTTTACCGTCCGGGTACATCTTGGCCAAAAATATTTTAGTATCCTTCCCTGTCAGGGGACTTAAGATTTTTTCAAGAACCTCTTTTCTTTCAATTAAGGGCATATTTACAAGGATTTTGTCCCCATACTGCAAAACATCAAATACCATATAGCAAACAGGGTATGTCCTTGTGTAATACTGTAATTTACTGCTATTGCGAACACGTTCTCTTATAAGACTTTTATAAAAGGATGGAACCCCTTCTTCATCCACAACTACAAATTCTCCATCCAGTACTGCATTTTTGCTTCCTAGGCCTTTTCCCAAAATATCAATTTCAGGATAAAGGCCTGTCCTCTCTTTGCCTTTCTTTGTGTAAATTTTAACGTTTCCATCCTGTATATAAACCATTCCTCTTATACCATCCCATTTTATCTCATGGATGTAGTCGGCACCTGCCTTGATATCGGGACAAATAACCGGCTCCATTGGTATAATCCAGTTCATGATTCAACCTTCTCTCTGGCTTTCCTTGTACGCTTCTTTGGTTTATCTTCCGTTGTTATGCTTTCACTGTTTTCTACCTCTGATATCTGGTCCTTCTTGTTGTTTTTAACATTCTTAACACTTTTATCAGCTTTATCAGTGTCCTTAGCTTTTTCATCTTTATTATTCCCCTTTGACATTTGTATACTTTTTTGCAATGCCTCCATAAGGCTTACAACATTTTCTTTTTCGACTTCTTTTCTTGCTACTACCTGTTTTCCTTCAACCTTGGCATTTATGAGTTCCACAAGCTTTTCTCTGTAGGTATCTACATATTTTGACGGGTCGAAAGCAGTAGTCAGATTTTCTATAAGCTGTGTAGCCATGTCCAACTCTGCCTGGGTTGTCTTTGCGTTTTCAGGTATGCCTGGTACTTGTGCAGAATCCTTTACTTCATCAGGATAAAATATTGTTTCAAGAACCAGTAAATTTTTGTATACCCTTATAACAGCCAGTGATTCCCTGTCTCTTATGGTTATTTTAGCAACAGCAATTTTTTCCTTCTGTCCCAAAGCCTCTCTTAGAAGTGTATAGGCTTTTCCTCCTGTTTCCTGCGGAGCAAGAAAATATGTCTTGTCAAAATATACTGGATCAACTTCTTCAAGTTTTACAAAGTCCACTATTTCAACTGTTTTTTCACTTTTTACCTGAAGAGAATCAAAATCCTCGCCGCTCATTATAACGTACTTACCGGGTTCGTACTCAAAGCCCCGGACAATATCCTCAGGTTGAACCTCCTTGTTACAGACAGGACACACCTTTCTATATTTTACCGGGCTGTGACATTCCTTATGAATATACTTAAAGCGGATATCCTTGTCTTCCGTTGCCGTAAACATTTTTACAGGGATATTTACCAAACCGAAACTGATAGAGCCCTTCCAAACTGTATGCATAACGTCCTCCATTGACGGAACTTTTTATTGCAAACAATATTTATTGTCCGTATTTAAGTTTTTATTTATTCAACTATTTATGCGGGTTATTTTAGATGGTATAATACAAAATAATAAAGGAGGTAGATTTATGCCATTTTATGATCTGAAATGCAGTAAGTGCGGTAATGAATTCAACGTAATGGCTAAAATGTCCCAGCGTGAAAACAAAGAGATTAAATGCCCGGACTGCGGAAACAATGATCTTGAAACTATATTTAAGAATGTTAATATTATTCAGTCCAGAAAAGACTCCGGCGGAGACTGTCCCAACAGACATGTATGTGGCGGGTGCTGTAACCACTGATTTTTCCCTTCCGGTATGGAATTCATTGCAAATAAACAAGGTATCTTAAAGGAGCTGTTATTATCCTTAAAGATACCTTGTTGTATATAACAGATGGCCAACCGGAATTATTCTAGAATTTCATCATCCAAATCAGCATTTGTTTCCGTATCGGAGTTTGTCTTTTTGGTTTCATCTTCCTTCGTTGGCTGTGCTGTTTTATCCCGTGTATTATCCTTTTCTTCTGTTATTGTTTTTAATGAACTGTCTTTACCCGGTTCATTGCTTATAAGATGAGTGTCTCTTGAATAAGCAATGTCTATTTGGTAACTGCCCTTAAATTCTTTGGTTACTTTTCCGTTTATTCTGAATTGAACTGATGTGATATCCTTTATTTCTGTTAATGTGTTTACAATGGAATAGAGAGTAAGCTGTTCATTCTTTTTGCCACCCGGATGCTTATCAATAAAATCCTTTGAAAGATCAACAGTTGCTACACCGTCCTTTATCTTTATATCTGTGGTAACTTTTGTTTCCTTTGGAATGGAAGCATTTAAGAGACTTCCTTTTGCAGGACCGCTTATAAGTTCCTTGAGAACAACTGTTGCCATATGTTCATTGCCCTTGCCCGCATCTGTATTTTGTATATACCTTGTTTCTGCAGCGAGTTTTGTACCCTGTTCGTTGATAAAGTATAACTGAACCGGAGTTTTATCCTTTAAGCCATCGGCTTCATTCTGCCCCATAGTAAGACTGCTTACAGGAGTTAGTTCATCACTGTCAGCCTCTTCACTTTTAGATCCACAGCCTGCAAGCATAGTAAAAATAATTCCAAATACCATAAATAGACATAATAGTTTTCGCATTTTTTATGCACCTCACATTAAAATGTTAAAAATTGTATTTACGAATATTCATCCCTTACACACTTATTTTTATGCCCAAGCATGAGGAAGTATTCTAAACTTGTCAATATTTTTTAATATGAGATAACACATTAATTAAGTATTGTAATTTTGGGTCTGAGGTAAAGATTTACTATAGACATGCACAACCTTATTATAAGGAAATATCAAGCACATTTCAGTCCCCTGATTTTCCTTGCTCTTTATTTGAAGACTTCCGTTATGTGATTTCATAACTTTAAAACAATAGCTTAATCCCAAACCATAATTATTTTTTCCTTTTTTTGTTGAAAAGAACGGGTTCATAACCTTATTTATATAATCCTTGGGAATACCTACTCCATTATCTGAAACTGTTATACAAATTTTTTTATTATTTATAAACCCAGTATTTATTCTAATAATACCCTGAGTATTAATAGCTTCAACAGCATTTATAATAAGATTTTTTAAAACTTCTGAAACGTGGATGGGATCAATAAGCATAGTTATATCTATTTTGCTTTCATTAACAATCTGGATATTTTTTTCGTAGATAGAAGGTGCAACCTGATTTATTACCTTAGTTATGATTTCACTTAATAGACATGGTTTATAATTCATCTTATACAGCTTTATTTCGTTAAGTTTTCTGGTGAATTCTAAAAGATTTTTGCATGAATCCTTTATAATGTGTAATTTATTGGCCATTCCGGGGCTTGTTTTTTCAACGCACATTATAGTGTCAACACATAAGTTAATAGTTGAAACTTCATTTTTTATTGCATGAGAGACAATACTCATACCGCCAATAACAGAGTCTATATTATTGTCAATATTTATTTTTTCTATTTTAAAACGCACGCCTAATATACCGTATTTCATACATAATACAAAAAACAAAATGGATTCGCAGGCTATTACCCAGACATTAATATGCCAAATATTACTATAACCTAATGCCACCGATATAAAACTCGTCCAGAGAATGCACATTGTAGCGGGGATTGCAAATAAAGCCGTGACAATTTTCTGTGTTTTGGTATATTCATCCTTCTCCTTAATGATACTTATTATAAGAATTGCATTGGCCAAAAGTGTATAGACACATACCCAACATGATAAAACTCTATAATTCGGATTGAAATCGGGAGTAATAGGGTAAATGAAAAGCATCAGAAAGCTTGGAATGGACAGAACCGCCACAACTGCTTTTTTTACTAATGATTCTATTTGAATATTAAGGAAGTTGGTAAATAAAAGAACAAAAACCAAAAATAGATATGTAGCAAAGTAATGCTGAAAAATGTCCGCTGTGCCCTTAAGTATACGACTGGCAAGAATCAGTCTTTCATTGCCATAACCTTGTAAAAAGGGGATAAAATTTTCACTTAGAAACGCAGACAACCCGCCAAAGCCATTAAACAGCAGGCAGAGGCTTGCACACCACGCCCAGTATTCTTTAGGGTTTGCATAAATTAACAGAATAGAAATTATCCACAATAAAATAAATATGACAAACATGTTATATCTCCTATTCAAGTAATACTATTTTTACTTTTCAGGCGTGGTCATATTTTATCACTAATTGTAAATATTTTCAATATGTACAAAAACAAGGTAAACACTGTATTCAAGCTGTTTTCCCCGAAAACAGGCACTTTCTGCACGTTTTTCAGGGAAATTTGCTTATTTTTCAGGAATTATTTCTTATAAAATCTATTATTCTCCTCCCAGCTATAGCACCCTGTCCCACCGCAGTTGCAATTTGCTTAAATCCTCCGGTACAGTCTCCTGCAGCAAAAAGCCCCTTAAGATTTGTACTTTGGTTTTCATTAACCACAATGGAATTATTTTTTGTTATTACCCCCAGCTTTCTGGCAAAATCCACACTGGATGCGGATTCAAAAGCTACAAACAAGCCGTCAAGATTTTCAACTGAACCGTCATCAAAGGCTACACCCTCGATAACCTCCTTACCCACTACCGATTTAATTTTGTTTTTATTAATAGTAAATCTTGAAGCATAACATTTATATTTTTCAGTTAACTCTAGCTCATTGCCATTTGTATAAATAGTTATATTTTTTGTTAATGGCTCCAGTTCCATAGCCTCATGTATTGCATAATCCTTAAAGCCCACAAGGCCTACCTTCAGCCCTCTGTAGAAAAATCCGTCACATGTGGTGCAATAACTTACACCTCTTCCTTCAAATTCCTCCAAACCGGCAATGTTGACCTTTTTTGTCTGTTGTCCGGTAGCCATAAGTACTGCTTTTGCGGAATAATTCTCTTCTGTTGTATATACTTCAAAATACTCGGCTTTCTCCAGGGATATTACTTCGCTCTGGACAAACTTTACCCCAAGGCGTCTTGCCTGTTTTTCTCCTTGTTCCAATAGATGCTTCCCCGATATGGGCTCTGCAAAGCCATAATAATTTTCCACTCTGTCAGTTTTATAAAGGGCACTGTTGTCCAATCCTATGACCAGTGTCCTCAGTCCTGCCCGTACTGTATACAATGCCGCCGAAATACCTGCAGGCCCCTTACCTATAATAATTACATCAACCATATACCTTTCCTCCAAAAGACAGCTTTTGTCACATGCAATATATCAGAATACTATACCCTTTTTATATATTAATCAAACAATTTATTAAAAATTATTTTTTACATGTGTAACACCTTTTAAAACAAATTCATAATATGCAGTATCTTAAATCTTTTATTTGGAGGTAAAATCATGGGATGTTTTGGTGGTTCTTCTAATGGTTTTGACTGGTGGTGGATAATAATATTATTAATAATTATCTGCTGCTGCTGTGGTGGTAACGATGGATTCTTCGGCGGTAATTTCTTTAATGATGATTGCGATTGGTTGGTATGTTTGGCTGTTATCCTGCTTATATTCTTCCTTTGCAATAACAACGATCACTGTTGCGATTAATTTTGTCAAAGCTGTTAAGAGTAATTTTGAATAGAAGCTTGGGTTACATATCCAAGCTTCTATTTCAGATTAAGGGTTATTATCCAACATATTAGTCCAACCATATAGCATACACTGTATTGATACTGTTAAAACAGGTTATAGGAGGTATTTTTTATGGCAGATTCTTTAAGTAAGAAAATACAGGAAATGATGCAGGATAAAATGATCCAATCAAAAGTAAATAAAGCTATAGATATGCTGAAGAAAGACAGTCCCAAAGATCTTGAAAAAAAGCTTTCATCTTTTGATAAGGATGAACTAATGGAAAAAATAAATGAATTTGATGAAGAAAAGCTCAAAAATATAAAAATAGACAAAGAGGAGATTAAAAAGAAAGTTACCCAAAAGGATCTTGATAAGCTACAAAAAATACTGGGTAAAGACAGCGATGCAATAATGAAGAAGGTAAATGATTTTCTAAATTCCTAGTTTTGTACATATAATCAATTGCTTGGAGGTATTTTGATGAGTGACGAAATGGGAGATAAGATAAAACAGATAGCGGAAATGCTGGGGCAGGACTCAAACAGCGGTATCCCTGACAACGTAAAGGGACTTCTGAATATGTTCATGTCATCAAATAATTCAAAGGATGAAACCTCATCAGATGACAACTCTTCAGAAAAAGAAAAACCGTCTGAAGATTCTTCCAGAGCCGATACAGATGACCTGGCTGATATGGCCAGAAAAATGAAAAAAGCTATGAATATGCTTAATACAAACAATGATCCAAGAGTTAACCTGCTCAACGCAATAAAACCCTACCTTAATGACAATAGGCAAAAAAAACTTCAGAAGTGTATGAAAATTATTAAAATTGGCAGTTTGACCAAGATGTTGGATGAATCGGAGGGACGTTCTGTTTAAGCAAAACAATTTACTCTCTGGTCATACCCAATGGTTTTTTAGGAGTGGATAGTATGGTTTACAGAAAGCGTCCCCCAAAGTCCCGCAGATATAATAAAAATCAATCTGCACAGCAAAACAGTGAGCATGAGCAAATTGATAATATATCCACAACAGAAGAGCAGGCAGTCAGACCTATGGCAGACGAGGCTTTACCTCCCGCAGTTCCCAAAACACGTGAAGCTAAACCCCCAAAGCCTTTGGGTTTTCTTTCATCGCTTCTGGGAACCGGAGATAAGGCAGAACGTTCCGGAAGTCCTCTGTTTACGGTTTTTGATTATGATATATATTTTGATGATTTGCTGCTTGCGGGTCTTATTGTACTTTTATATACAGATAAAGCAGAAGATGAACTTCTGCTTATTATTCTCCTGTATCTGTTATTGGATATCTTTTAACGGATTTCTTTTTTGTGTTTGTACTCATCACTGCATTTTTTAAAAGATGAAAACACAAAACAAATTAAAATTGCAAAAACGATTGTTTTAAATACAATATTTACAATAATCAGTATAGTATTTATTGTCCCTGATACAATCTGTGTATTGGCCAAGGTAAAATTAGCTATTATGTATAAAATATCAAACAAAACCAAAGTAATGTCAAACGCTACGAATTTGGTGAGTAAAGACCAGAAGTTTCTGTCTGATACTTTTTTTGCCAGTTTAAAATGGTTTTTGTCATAGACTATAGCTGACGGATACCAAAACACTATATACTGTCTGAAAAAAGTATAGCTGAAAAACAGTACTGCAACAGTTATTATTGAAAGTACTATTCCAGCCAACGGATTCATGGTTCCGCTAAAGGAATTATCCACGACAATGGCCGCAGGAATAATTGCTATTAAAACATACACTATAAAAAGAACAAATGCACATATAGTCCAAAGGTTAAGTGAAATCATCCTTAGAAAATATTTTTTTACTCCCTGAACAAATTCGCTTCCTGCCTTTTTCTCTTTGCCTTCAACCGCGTTATAAAGTATATTGAAACATCCCGAGAATATTAATCCAAGAATCAAAGACGCTGCAACGCCTGTAATTACAAGCGCCAATATTACTTTCACTGCTGTTTCCGGCACGGTAACTGTATTTATTACAAATTGAATTATATTTACGTAGTCATCAAAAGCACTACCTGTCTTAAACATTGTCAGCCCATAAAAAAGAGTCATAAAAAAATATTCAAAAAAACAAATCACAGTACTGAGAAGCGCCGTCAGCAACAACACTGATGGTCTCTTGGCGATCAGGTGTACCGCTTTATTAACTATGCTCATATCATTCTTCTTCCCATCTTTTATTTATAAAAAACTTATTTAAATAATATCACAATAACCCATAAATAAATAGTATTAGTTTATTTCTCTCATGGTGAGCGATATCCTCTTTCTTTCAACATCTACCTCAAGAACCTTGACTTTTACTATATCTCCTACAGCAACTACGTCCATGGGGTTTTTTACATATTTGTCAGCTAACTGGGATATATGGACAAGCCCGTCCTGATGGACTCCAATATCAACAAAAGCACCAAAATCAGCTACGTTTCTTACAGTCCCGGTGAGAATCATTCCCGCTTTCAAATCCTCCATATTAAGTACATCAGAGTGAAGCATTGGCTTTGGAAGTTCATCTCTGGGGTCTCTTCCCGGCTTTAGTAATTCATTTATTATATCCTTTAAGGTCGGTACTCCTACGCCCAGTTTTTCTGCAACCAGTGACATTCCTGCCTGCGCAACCTTAGTGTCAAGTCCGGCCAGTTTCTTGTCTTTTACATCCTCCAGAGAGTAGCCCATGTTTTCCAGAAGAAGTTTTGCTGCCTTGTAAGATTCCGGGTGAACGGAGGTATTGTCAAGAATATTTCCCCCGTCAGTTATTCTCAGAAAGCCTGCACATTGTTCAAAGGTTTTGTTTCCCAGCTTCTTTACTTTTTTTAGTTCATTTCTTGCCTTAAATTTACCGTTTTCCTCTCTGTACTCAACAACATTCTTGGCGATTGCAGTACTTATTCCTGAGACATATGAGAGCAAGGGTGCAGAAGCTGTATTCAGGTCAACACCTACATTGTTTACGCAATCTTCTACCACTCCTCCAAGAGATTCATCAAGCCTTTTCTGGTTCATATCATGCTGGTACTGCCCTACTCCTATGGCTTTTGGATCAATCTTTACCAACTCTGCCAAAGGGTCCTGAAGCCTTCTTGCAATTGAAACGGCACTTCTTAAGGCAACATCGAAATCGGGGAATTCCTCCGCACCAAGCTTTGAAGCAGAATATACCGATGCACCTGCCTCGCTTACTACCATGTAGTAAACCTTTCTGTCTATTTCCTTGAGCAGTTCAGCAACAAATATCTCAGACTCCTTGGAAGCAGTACCATTTCCGATTGAAATAATATCAACCTTGTATTTTTCAATAAGTTGTTTCACTTTCTTTTTTGCTTCTTCTACTTTGTTCTGTGGCGGAGTCGGATAAATAACAGTAGTCTCCAGTACTTTACCTGTTTCGTCCACTACTGCCAGCTTACAGCCTGTCCGGTATGCCGGGTCAAGTCCAAGTACCACTCTGTCCTTGACAGGGGGTTGCAGCAAAAGGTTTCTAAGATTTTCTGAAAACACTTTTATGGCCTGATCCTCAGACAACTCTGTGAGCTGATTGCGTATATCCCTTTCCAGCGACGGAAAAATCAACCTCTTAAAAGAATCCTCTATAGCTGTTATCACATATTTAGCCATTTCAGGGTTTGTGTTTTTAATAGTGTTAGTCTTTAAGAAATTTAGACACAAATCCTCGTTTACGTCGATTCGTACATTGAGGAAATCTTCCTTTTCTCCTCTGTTTAAGGCAAGTACACGATGCCTGGCTATCTTTGATACAGGCTCTTTGAAATCATAGTACATTCTGTATACCGAGTCCTCATCTTTTTTACCCGAAGACACTACAAGACCGTTTTTAAATATTATTTCTCTTAAAGCTTTTCTGAATTCGGCATTATCAGAAACTTCTTCGGCTATTATATCCAATGCTCCGGCAATTGCTTCCTCTGCACTGTTTACACCCTTTTCCGCATCAATATACTTTGCAGCTATTTCATTTAAAGGTGTTTTGGAGGGAAGCTGTGAATATATAATAGTAGCAAGTGGTTCAAGACCTTTTTCTCTTGCAACCGATGCCCTTGTTTTCCTTTTTACCTTGTAAGGCCTGTAAATATCTTCTATTTCCTGCAGTGTAACCGCTTTATCCAAAGACTTTATTATTTCTTCGGTAAGTTTACCTTGCTCATCTATAAGCCTTCTGACATCCTCCCTGCGCTCATCTAGATTTCTTAAATATACTAAGCGTTCGTATAGTTCTCTTAAAACCTGGTCGTTAAGTTCGCCTGTCACTTCTTTTCTATACCGTGCAATAAACGGTATTGTATTTCCCTCATCTATTAACTTAACAGTGTTTTGCACCTGAAAAGGCTTCAAGTTGAATTCCTCGGTTAACTGTCCAACTATATCTGTCATATATATGCCTCCGCTTTATGCTTTATCAAATATTTCATAATTATTGAGTAATATTATATATTAAATTTTCCCACAAGAAAAGGAAGCATAACTTAACCAAAATAAGAACCGGCATTTACGCCGATTCTTATTTTGTCAAAAAACTAATTACTTGTCTTCTTTATTGCAGTCACATGACTGCTGTCTTACTTCTCTATTGTCCTTGTTCTCACCAAGCTGGTCGTTTTCAAATGTAAGTTTTTCATTGTCACTGCTTTTTGGTTTACCTTTATCCATATACAACACCCCTTTTTTAGTTATTACACCATTATTGATGACTGGTTGTATGCCATCAGCATTATTTTATACAAATGCTATAAAAATTATAAACCAACTTTTTGCAAGAATTGTTTGTTATATCCGAAACGTTGCCTTGTCCAATTTGCTGATTTCCGGAATTTCAGAAAGCTGGGCAGAAAGTCTTTGCAACGCTCTGTCCTTCATTTTCGCTTCCAGCATTATATCAATGTCCCTATCTGTTTTTTTGGCAGTACGAATGAAATCCATAAAATCAGACAAGTCAACATAATCAGCATGGCTTCTGAATTCTTTTTCGCTTTTAGGGCTGGAATAATGGACTTTGGGAGGGTCAGGTTCAGTGTTCCAGGTATTGAATATACGATATAGCAAGTCCCCCAACTCCTCTCCATAGTTAACACATCTGTGATGATGAGCATCCAATACCATAGGAATTCTCAAATCCTCACAAATCTCTAAAACATCGGTTGCAGTAAAGCATTTATCGTCATTTTCAAGAATGATTCTTTTTGAGATTGTGTCAGGCAAACTTAAAAAATTCTCCTTAAATCTGGCAATTGATTTTTCCTTGTCTCCATACAATCCGCCTACATGCATAACCAGCTTGTACCTGAAATCATTTAAGCCCATAGCCTCAAAAAGCTTCACATGGTAGTCAAGGTCACGAATTGAGGATTCCAGAATCTCAGGCTTAATTGGGTTGAGGATTGTAAAATGGTCAGGATGTGCGCTTATCCTGAAATTATTGGTTTGTATATATTCTCCCAGCCGTTCAAATTCATCACGAAAGTCGGATGCGTAATCCCAGTCCTTCAGCTCACTGTGAGTAGCTAACGGAATAAGTTTTGAAGTCAAACGGTACACTTTTATATTTAGTGCAAGACTGTTTTTGAGAATTCTCAAAGTGTTGTTAATATTACATTTTGCTACCCTATCCAATCTAGCGCGTTTTCCGGCTTCATCCTTGAGCTTACTGTAAGAGGCATATGTTACCGTTCCCGACGGTGAACAGTCCTCAAGGTCTAGTGTCATTGCTACAAATCCCAGTCTGAATATCATTTGTATCTCCAGTTAGACTATTTTTTTCGGCATTTTACCATATATATTTTATGATTCTTATTAATCCTCAATATTATACAGGTACTCATTGAAATAAGTGCGCCCAGTGACGCCAGAGCCATATCCTTTTGTGAATCCCATAAATCTCCTTGAAGGCCCAGAAAAACCTCTATACATGCGTCACTCAAAATCGTAGCCGAAAACATCTGAAAAATCTCATAGAGTGCCACTACCGCCAGAATAATTACCACAGAAAGCATACATGCTCCAATATATCTGATTCGCAGCCTGTAATATATGCTTTCCAAAACCGGTATTGATATCAGAAGCCCAAATAAAAAATTAACCACCCTGTCAAAGTGATTTCTTTGCGTACCAAGGAATCTTCCAATCCAAGCTCCTATAGGACATGAAGCATAGGTATAATGAGACCCTACTGCATGAAAAACCAACACAATCATTATGCAGAAATATGCTGTATTTGTAAGTCTGTTTTTCGTATATAAAAAACCAAGCATTACTATTGCCATAAGGGGAATAGCACTTTCATACCACCAATCAAAGGTATCAACAGGTTTTATTGATAAAATGATAAAAACTATGAAATAGGTTGCTATCATGCCATGCAATACATGATTTTTTCTAAAAGGAACCTGGGTTTTCCTTGTGTCAAGAAGTGAAAATTTTTTCATGAATTTAGACATATTCTATCTCCAATCAAATTTAAATTAGTGCAGTTTTCACCATCCTGGCTTTTCAGGCAATTTTTATGGTAAAATTTACTTGATAACTTAAGGGTTTTTACACTGTATTATATATACTTATATAATACGCAAATATGTTTAAAAAAAGGTGATGAATATAATGAACTCTTTTAGTATTCTAAAGGATAAATTCGGCAATGTTATAGGTCAGATGATTAAATATGGTCTTGTAGGTGTAATTAATACAGGTATTACAATGGTAGTGCTTTTTGTGCTTCAGAACGCCTTTGCTGTTTCCTACAAGCTCGCAAATGGTGCAGGTTATATATGCGGATTTATTAACAGTTTTATTTTAAATAAAACGTGGACATTCAAAGGTAATCAGAAGTCTGCATTAAGTCAGTTTATAAGGTTCGCACTAGTTTTTGCAGGATGCTATGCAGTACAGCTTGGATTTGTTATTCTCCTTGTAGAAACAATTCATATTGAAAAAAATATTTCTCAGCTTATAGGAATGGTTTTTTATACTCTTGTAAGCTTTTTACTGAATAAAATGTTTACGTTTAAGGATTAACAGAAAAACCCGGCTTAATTCCTTGGAATGTTACAAATACTATTTGTAACAAAATACAAGGAGGCTGGCAAATCATGCAGGAAGAACTTGTTTTTTTATATACCAGTTTATCAGATGCAAAAAACGTCTTATGCAGTTTAAAGGATAACGGAATAAATAAGGCATACCTCACAACTACAGAGTTTGGGCTTCATATGGGTATAAGTCAGAAACAGATAATTAAAAAATTTCCGGGAGCATTTCCGTCAACTGTTGTAAAAGTGGTAGTTGAGGTTGAGCCTGATAATAGACAAAATGCAGTTTCTGTACTTCAAGAAAGCTTTGGAGTTGAAGACATTAAAATATTAAAGGATTATTACTATAAAAGATGAATATTATATAATAGGTAAACTTACCCAGTAAATCAAATATCAGGAATGCGGGGTGATAGTGTGAAAGCTATTATTATGGCAGGCGGCGAAGGTTCTAGGCTCCGACCCCTTACTTGTGATTTACCAAAACCAATGGTTCCTATAATGAACAAACCGGTATTGGAGCATACTATTGGTTTACTAAAAAATTATGGTATTACAGATATTGGTATAACTTTATTGTACCATCCTCAGATAATCAAAGACTATTTTGGCAACGGACATTCTTTCGGAGTAAATATATATTATTTCCTGGAAGAATCTCCTTTAGGTACTGCCGGAGGGATAAAAAATGCCCGGGACTTTCTAGATGAGACCTTTATTGTGATAAGCGGTGATTCTCTTACTGATTTGGATATTGATAAAGCTATGAAATTTCACCAATCTAAAGAGTCTATTGCCACACTTGTACTTGCAAAGGTTGATGTACCACTGGAATATGGAGTTGTTTTAACGGATGAAGACGGATCTGTGAAGGGATTTGTGGAAAAGCCCAGCTGGGGTGAAATCTTCAGTGATATGGTTAACACGGGTATATACATATTGGAACCTGAAATTCTCAACTATATTAAAACGGGTAAAAATACGGATTTCAGCCGGGATGTATTCCCTGCTTTACTCTCCTCTTCAAAAAAGATTTTTGGCTATGTAACAAATAACTACTGGTGCGATATAGGCGATACACGTTCTTATATAAATTCGCATTGTGATATACTTGATAAAAAGTTAAAAATAAATATAGGTGACCAGTTAAATGAGAATGTCTGGGTTGGCCCCGGTACGGTTATTGACAAAAATGCCCGGATTATACCCCCGTGCGTTATAGGCTCCAACTGTAAAATTGGTAGTGGTGCAGTTATTGGAAGCTATACCGTTATCGGTAACAATACAATTGTAAAAAACGATGTATCGGTAGTAAGGAGTATTTTGTGGGACAACTGCTACGTAGAGTACGGAAGCGAACTTCGAGGGGCAATACTGTGTAATCATGTTAATCTCAAAAATTATGTCTCAGTATTTGAAAATTCGGTAATAGGTGAAGGCTGTAAAATAAATGAGAGGTCTATAATAAAGCCAAATATACGGCTTTGGCCTGAGAAGATTGTAGAACCCCTTGCCATAGTTGACAGAAACATGATTTGGGGTACTAAACATAATAGCAAGATTTTCGGTGAAAACGGTATATCGGGTATTATAAATGTAGATATATCTCCTGAATATGCCACCAGACTTGGTGCTGCTTATGGCTCGCATATTAAAACAGGATCAAAGGTTGTAGTAAGTTCAACAAATTCAAACTCTGCCCGGATGTTCAAACATGCCTTCATTTCAGGTATACTGTCTGTGGGAGTTGAGGTATTTAATATGAGCAGTCTTCTGACTCCAATATCCAGATATGCCATAGGCTTTCTAAGAGCAGAAGGCGGTATCCATATAAAGACGGATATAGATAATCCCAACGTTATAAAAGTGGATTTTATGGATTCCAGGGGCACTTCAATTAGCAAATTTTCGGAACGCAAAATAGAAAATTCCTTCTTCCGTGAAGACTTTAAGAGATGTTCCTCACAACAAATCAGCAGGTTAAATAACATTACTGATTTCAGCAGTTATTACGTAAGAAACCTCATTAAAAATACCAATGTAAATGCTATAACTCAGCAAAGCCCCAGGGTATGTATATTTTCTAAGTCTGAATTTGTTTCATCCATTGTGGGCCCTATGCTCACAACCATGGGCTGTCAGGCTATCAGCCGTGACAACTACTCTGATATGTCCTCTGTAACTTCAATATTAGTTGAAACGAATTGTGAATTTGGTGCTATAATTGACAGTAACGGGGAAAATCTGACTCTGATTAGCAGAGAAGGGATCGTTGTAAAAGACGATTTATTTGAGGCTTTTATTTCCCTTATTATTTTTAAAAGATCCCCGGGAACCACCTTCTATGTACCTATCACAAGTTCTGATGTAATAGAAAGGCTTGCTGCAAGGTACCGTTGTGTTGTCAAAAGAACTAAAAACTGCCTGCAGGCGGTTATGGATGAGATTTTGAGTGAGAGAAGCAACTCAACCGGCTCTGACCAACTTGTACTTAATTTTGATGCTATTGCGGGCCTTGTTAAAATAATAGAATACATGTGTGTGTCGGGAATAACCTTAAATCAGCTACTTCTTGAAATTCCCAAAATATACATAGATAAAAAAAGCATTTACTGCCCCTGGGAGTTAAAAGGTACCGTAATGCGAAGAATAATAAATGATAATAAAGATAAAAAAGCGGAGCTTCTTGATGGTATAAAACTTTACCTTGAAGACGGTTGGGTGCTTATTATACCTGATGCAGACACTCCGGCCTTTAAGATAATCTCTGAAGGAAGCTCGGCCATTACAGCCAAAGAACATTGTATCAGATTTCACAATATTGTAGAAAGGATTATTACAAACTGTTAATATGAGATCAATTACAGCAGAAGAAAACCATGAAGGCAAGAAAATAGACAGGGTAGTACGTGACTTTTTTCCCAATCTTGCCTCAGGTATGTTATACAAGGCGCTTCGCAAAAAGGATATAAAAGTAAACGGAGTACGTATAAAAGAGGACTATATTGTCAACTGCGGAGACAAAATAGATGTCTATATTATTGACGATTACCTCATTGGGCGTGCCGACGAAGGTTTTTCAGTAGTTTATGACGATGACAACCTTTTGATTGTTAACAAGGAAGCAGGGGTTCCTGTTCATCCTGACAAAAACCAAAAAGAAGCAACTTTGATTGATAAGCTCCAAAGCATATACGGCGCCAATCTGGCCTTGTGCCACAGACTTGACAGAAATACCAGCGGTCTTGTAATTATTGCTAAAAATAATGTTACTCTTGAAGTTATGCTGGATAAAATAAAGAACAGAGAAATACAAAAGTACTACAGCTGCATTGTATCAGGTAAAATGGAAAAACAGAAGGCAGAACTGGTGGATTATCTTGAAAAAAACGAAAAGCTTAGCAGAGTGTTTATAACCTCTGAGAAAACCAGAAATTCCGTTCAGATAATAACCAGATACCGTGTACTGGAATCTTTGAATTACCTTAGTTTGCTTGAAGTTGAGCTGGTTACAGGCAGAACCCATCAAATCAGGGC